>JBGCGF010000044.1:0-91001 GCA_045110575.1 Saprospiraceae bacterium | reverse complement strand
ACGCAAAAAGCCCCAGCATTTCTGCTGAGGCTTTTCTAATGTAGCGAGGGTTGGACTCGAACCAACGACCTTCGGGTTATGAGCCCGACGAGCTACCAACTGCTCCACCTCGCGATGTATTTTTTAGCGTTTTACGCTATGGTGACGCAAATGTACACCGTTGTTTCGTAACCACAAGCAAGAATAGAATTCTTTTTCCCTTTTAATTTCGATGTCCTCCTCTAATCCCCTGTAAAGCCTCGCTAGTACTGGAAGGTTGGACATTTCACAGGGCGAGATTTTCTATTTCGGCTTCCCCAGTCGAAAGATTGGACAAGGCTGAACTCAGGTCCACCAAAGCCATTCGTTGCTGTTGTCAATGAACTGATGTTTGTATCGAAGGAAATGGTGATTACAGTCATGTGATAATCGAAGCGTGCAGCAAAGATGACAGCATCAACACCCGCATCATCAGTCGTTAGGTAAGACCTTAGGTATCCGCCGAAGTGTACAGCGATTTGCGCGTCAGACGATAGACCATTATCGGTCTTGTATCTCCAAAACGATCCCACTTTTAATTGGCGGTTAGGGCCTTGTGCTAAGTAGATCAAACTTGGACGAATACTGTTGAATCGACCGAAGTGTATCTCTGCTCCACTGTGTATCGTCCACTTACGATATAAGCGATCGCCTAGGCTGTTGTCATTGTCTCCAAGGAAGGTGACATCAGGATTATTCAAGTGCGCTCCTGCCATGCCCGCAAACCAAGAGAGGCGGCGATTTGGCTTATTGAAAAACGCCATTCCAAACCCAACGTCCCAAAACTTCCGCTGTCCACCGCTCTCGAGTGACTCAAGAGGTTCGTAGGAGAAGGCTCGGGCCTCACTCCAGTCAATGCGCTGGGAGTTAAAGATGTTTTGGATGCCGAAAGAGAGGAAAGTCTTGCCTCCGTCTAGCCCTTTCATAAAGGAGCTGTTCACACTCACTTGTTGTGAGGTGAAGTTCAAATCGCCCGCAATGTCATTATTGAGGTGCACACCGATTCCGATGATGTCTTCACGCGACTGCCAAGCCTTCATGTCGGCAGAGAAGCTCGCGGTGCGAAATCCGGTGGTGAAATTGTTCCATTGACCACGGTAGTCGATGCCGACGCGGGCACGACCTTCCATGAGGCCAGTATAGGCAGGGTTCGTTTGAGTAGGTACCGCCGCTAGGTGAGCGTAGTGAATGTCTTGCGCATCGGTGCTCAGCGAGAGCATCGTGCACAGCATTGCTGCGTACCATCCCATGAGTGTTTGTGTGTTCATAGTACAGGATGTTTGGTAGCTAGTGCAACTTTTACGCCGAAAATCCGTGTGAAACTGGTTGTAACGCTTCAATCCACACCTTAACAAGTGTGATATTGAGTGATACTCTTCAATCCGTAGACTTCGTATACCCTTAAGCATTAGTTAGGAAGGGCCGCAGGCTTAAAGCATCACGCACTAGGCGCCGCAGGCTTAAAAGCGTCAAGTAAGAAGCGCCGCAGGCTGAAAGCATCACGCAGGAAGCGCCGCAGGCAATAAGCGCCGCAGGCTTTTACCCCTATCGTACCACCGTCACATTTCCTTGCTCTGTGAAGGGCTGGTTGTTAAGGCAATGGCCTTCCAAGTAGTACATGAATACACCCGGGTTGACAGGCATGCCACGATGGGTACCGTCCCAATACGTGTCGATGTTTTTGGTCTCGTATACGATCTCACCCCAGCGGTTGAAAATCTTCAACAAGACGATGTCTTGAATGCCTTCGTAGCGAATTTCAAGCTCGTCATTGGCACCGTCGCCATTCGGCGTTACGATATTAGGTACGAGCACCTCTCCAAAGGAACAGTCGTCTTCAACGATAAGCGTCAGCTGTTCTCTGTCGTCACACCCTTGTCCGGTAGTTGCTTCGACTTCATAGGTCGTCGTCACTAGCGGGTGGACTTCTACTTCTGTACAATTGTCGCAGAGCACAACACCGCGTTCTGTCCAAGACACATTGGCCATTGGATTATCAGCGACTGCTTTCAAAGTAGTGCGCTCGCCCAGTCGAATCTTTCTCGCGCTAACGATACTTACATCTACTGGTTCATCGATTATCACTTCAGCGACAATCTGAATGGTGTCACCACTGCAGTCAACTACGCTTGCTGTATATGTAGTCGAGTAGTCAATGTTGACTTCTGGATCTAGGCAATTTGTGCAGCTCAAGCCTTCTTCAGGGCTCCAAACCACAGGACCTGTGTATCCCCGAACCTGCAACTGGCCTGTCGTGCCTCGGCACATACGAATGTCATCCAATGCAAAGCGGATTTCATCGACCAGGTAGAAGGTCAATACCACTGTCGAATCACACCCATAAACGCTAGTAAATTCGCCTACGTAGGTGCCCGTCTCGGTGATGGTTTCTCCTGCAAATACAATTTCCTGATCGAAGCACGCCGTTAGCGTGTCATACATCGTAGTATTTCCGTGTACGATTAGCTGCGTTGTATTGACAGAGTCGCAGCCATGGACATTAGTTGCTGTAATCGGGTAGGATCCCGGCTGAGTGATGTAGTCGCTTCCAATGTCAACCCCTTGGCCTTCACAGATATGGATCGTATCTCTAGTAGACGATTCTGGTCTGTACATCACATTAAGCGCAAGAACAGAATCACAACCAAACTGACTCGTAAGACTGTCATAGTACGTTCCAGCCAATGTGATACGTTGACCAGCAAATTGGATCTCTTCGCCTGCACAAACTAGTGTGTCGGTGGTTTCTAAGGTTGGCAGATAATGGACAACCGTAAGTTGAATCGTCGAATCACAGCCGTCGTAGGTAAGCAGTCTAATGGAGAATTCACCAGGAGCAGTGAACGGGATTCCCGCATGTGTGTAGACGGTTCCCGCACAAACTTGAGCGGTTACCTCGGTGTAGCCAGTGTCAAGCACCGTAAGGTCTACTAAGAGGTTACTATCGCAACCTGCCATTCCAGTCAGTGCAAAATTGTAGACGCCTGAAGTGAAGATTGTTGTTCCTCCAACTTCAAGGCTATCGCCCGCACAGATGGTTTGAACAAGTGTATCTCTGATTTCAGGAATGACACTTAGAATTACCGTGTATACGGAGTCACAACCCGTTGTAGCTGCTGAAGTGTCACGATATATGCCCGTTTCTGAATACAACCTTCCGTTGGTTTCGAAGAATTCACCCTCACAAATAACGGCTGTCGTATCCTGACTTGGGTTATTCAAAACCTCTACGTTCACATACACGAGAGAATCGCATCCCAATGGATCGTTGAGTAGAATGGTGTCTAGACTAGACTGGGCGTACGTTCTACCTGCTACTTCTAAGCTTTCGCCAAAACATAAGGTCGTGTCGATTCGAGAACTTCCTAGGGGTTTTACCGAAAGGTGAAGCGTAACCACGGAATCACAACCAAACATGCTCAAGCCAGATCGAACAAACGTTCCAGGCGAGGTAAGTACAGTATCAATTAGCGTGTAGGTGTCTCCGTCACAAATGATCATGTCGACTTCCGTATTAAACGTAGGGCGATAGATCAAAGTCACATTGACGATCGAATCACACCCATCGGCAGTATAAAACTGCATTGGCCAACGACCAGCTTGCGTAATCGAATAGCCACCGTTGGTGTAGATCTCACCTTCACAGAGTTCTTCGCGAATCTCTTGATCGAAAGTTGGCGAGACACGGAGATTCAAAGTGACGTTGCTGTCACAGCCATATTGACTTGTAAAGGTCTGCTGGTAAGTGCCGGCTGTCGTCAGACGTTGAGCGCCAAACCAGAATTCCTCACCATCACAAACGTGCGCATTTCTGATAACCGTGCTGGTGTCATAGACCGTTAAACGAAGGTCTACAATCGAATCGCACCCTTGACTTGAAACGAGCGTTCGGATATAATTTCCGGCATTCGTAAAGGTCTCTCCAGCTGCGTTTACGGACTCGCCAGGGCAAATGCCTTCTTCAATTAGGGTGCGTAGTGTATCAGCTTTCGCTAAAACTAAGGTTCTTGAAGAATCACAGCCGATCTGAGAGATGAGCGGAATTGTATACGTACCGGTATCGCTGTATGATGTTCCTTCAAACGTTACACTTGCTCCTTCGCATAGCCACATGGAGACCGTGTCCAGAAGATTTGGAAGTACGGTTAGGGTAAGTGCTAAGGTCGTGTCGCAGCCATATGGAGTCAACAACGTGTCTCGGTATGTCCCACTTTGTGTGTAAGTCTGTCCGAAAATATCGATGCTTTCGCCAAAACACAATGTCGTATCGAGCTGCCAATTCACGAACGGATATACGTTCAATTCAAGCGTAGCTACGCTATCACAACCATGTAAGTTGGTGAAACTATCAATCCGTGTGAGGCTAACTGTTAGCGTATCTCCAAGATAGAAGAGTGTGTCTCCGCGGCAGAGTTCTATCTGTGAAGTCGTCGCATCAGATGGAAGAACTTCAAGAAATACAGGACCAGAAGTAGAAGAGCAGTCCGGAAGTGAAAGGTCAGCTTGATTATTAGCGACAACTACACGGTAGTATCCATCAGCCGCAGCTGTAGCATTTGGTATCGTGAGGCTAGTCTGAGAGATCGGCAGTCCTAAGTCAGTCCAAGAGATACTGTCAATGCTAAATTGCCAGAGGTAGACTGGGGTAGTGTATCCACTATCTACCGAAGCAGTGAGTAGAATATCTTCTCCAATACAGCCCGCCTGTGCAGTTGCCAGTGCAGGAATTGCAGGCTCACAACCAATAATTGTAATCGTTTGCGTGAAGGTCGAAAGGTTGCCACACCAGTCAGAGACGCGGTACGTTCTGGTAATCCATCTCGTTGCTGGGCAGACTCTTGATGAATCATGCGTCACCATGTCAATTGGGTTCAGCGCGCTACAAGCATCTACAACGTTCGGGTTGACTGGATCAGGTATAGCCTCGTCACACTGCAAGGTGGTATCCGATGGTTGTTGAACCCAAAACGGTGGTACAATATCCTGGAAGTAATACAGCTGTGTATACTCGGCCGTTCGGCCACAGTTATCCTCAGCTAGGTACGTTCGGAAGAGTAAACGCTCTGAAGTACAGTTCCCTCCTGAGGCCATGGAATCAGTAAAGGTCAACGCCAGGTTACAGGCTTCAACGATGCTTGGTTCAATGACAACAACAGAGTCGAGACAAGAACTGAAGATTGTATCTGGTAGCGGAATGAAAATCGGACCCGTGGTATCGACCACTGTGATGATTTGCTCCGTACTAGTGTCGTGGCCACAGTCATCTGTGGCAATCCATCGCCTATAAATCACATTGACAATCGGGCAGGCCCCTGTTGCAACGCTATCTACAGTGTATACAGGAACAGGGTCTGTACAGTCATCTTCAAAGGTTGGAACCTCTGCTGGCATTGGGTTTCCACATGCGATGGTTGTATCACGCGGAGCATCAATGATCATTGGACTTTGAAGGTCTAACACCAAGATGCGTTGACTAGCTGTTGTAGAGCCACCGCACTGATCAGTAGCTGTCCAAATTCGCACAACGTGGTAGAGTGTATCACATAGCGAAGTGAATACTGTACTGTCCAACGTGATTAGCGGCGATGGATCACAATCGTCGGTAGCTGTTACGATAGGTGGTGGAAATCCATCACCACAGGTAACAATTTGATCCATAGGAACGCCTGTTAAAATTGGACTAGCGGTATCTCGAAGCTCAATCCGTTGAACGGCTGTACTTCTGTTGCCACAGCCATCCCAAGCTTCCCACGTACGAACAATCGTCTTGTTATAGATGCATGTTGAGTCTATCGTTTGTTGATCAAACGACCACTCGTAATCACTGTCGCAATTCTCTACGAACGTAGGATGAACGATCGGCACATTGGCCACGCAGCCAGCAACAATGGTGTCAGATGGAATATTCAGTACTTGAGGAGCACTGTTGTCTGTTACTCGAATAACCTGAGTTACTAGCGTAGAGTCACCACAATCGTCCCAGATATACCAGTTACGATTGATGACATAGGAGTAATCACATGCACCATCTACGATTACGTCGTCGTGACTATAGTCAATGCTAATGTCACAATCATCCGTAAGAATAGGAACCTCAAGCGGAGGAATTGAGTCGCAAACAACCGTCGTATCCATGAAACTGAAAACAGCATCTGGTGGAGTTGCACAGACGTAAAAGCTAAGGCACACGGTTTGGAAAAGACCTTGATCATTTCTAACCGTGATAAGAGCTTCATCTAAGCCTTGGAAACTTTCTGGCGAAGTATAATTAAAGCAAGTTCCGCCTGTAAGGGTAATTGTACCTGCTCCTTGACGCACAGAAGCGATGGTGTGCGTAGTCGCACAACTGGTTACATCTATACAGTGGTTTATCGTTTGAAGGCCACAAAGCGTGTCAACGAAATACTGTGTTGTAGGCTCAAGGGTATTTGGCTTGTAGACCGTCATTCGATCTTTAAAGGCTGTCAAATAACCGTGCGTTCCTGTTTCTCCTTCAATACCTACCAGCATGCCTGCTGTGAAATATTCGTCAGAGGTAATTGAGTTGTTTTGATCGATACATCCAACTTCAAAAGTGACCACAGCTAGGTCGGGTCTAGCAGGAACAGGTTCCACGCTTGCGCAAGAAGAGTAGTTGCTTCCGTTTATCTCAAGCGATGGTAGTCCCGTTCTAGGGAGGATAACATAGACCGAGTTGTCGACCAATTTGCTGGTGTTCCCATCAAATCGCGGGAATTCAATAAGCGTGTCTCCTTTACATTCTCCGATTGGCGCAGCGATTGCCATTCCAACCTCATTGTTAGGTGAGATACCAGAGACGTGGAACATGTAGAAAGGCTTGTTGGCCTTGAAGTGCCTAGCCTCATATCGATTTCCTAAAAGGTAATACGTTTCATGCTCACCTGCATTTAACACGATTTCGGAGTTAGGATCACCGTCAATAATCACACGTGTATTGTTCTTGTTAGCGACAAGAATTGCATACTGCTGTGACTGGTGACCTTTTCCGCGAACGAGTACATATTCATCACCCGTGAGGCAGTTCGGAACCAGTTGATCGATTCCTGCGTCCATTCCACGTGCGACTCTTGTACTTTGAGAACCGCTTAAGTACTCGCAAGCCTTTGTATGCTGCGATCCACTAGTCACGACAATTGGTTTCGTCGAAGTGATCAGTGATCCAGAAACAGTTGTATTGTCCCAGTCATCTCGAATGAGAAGCGTTTCATACGCATTAAGCGTGCGGACATACGGGCCAGTTATACCTCCAAGAGCGGGGAAGTCAAATTTGAAGGTCACTTCAGTATTGTCTTCTGTAGCCATTACACTTATAAAGTGTCCCTCATATCTATTTCGGTCATTCGTACCACAGGTACTGGTCTGGCTTCCGGCTCGAAAGACTCGACCCATTGCCTGCGGTCCTTTAACAGTGACGAGGGCTTTGTTGTAAAACGCATCAATCCGATAGATCGGTTGGATCAATTTGTCTGAGATGATCACCCATCCTTTGTCGTTCTCGACCTGGTTGTAATTATCTGTCTGTAATTGACTTGTAGTCAGGGGTATTCGCAGTGGATTGCCTTTTCTGATGACAAAGCTCTGGTTGTAAGTCGTGCCATCACCCGTTTGAACTTGGATATTCGCCTCCGCTTCTAGCGTTGTGATAACCAGTTCTGAAGGTTGGTTGAGGTTTCCATCATTCGGTCGCCAAACAGGCGGAATGAAGTACCTCTTCATTGAATCACATTCGGTCTCGACACCAGCAAAACAATTGCACTGTGGGTCATAATCGTCAACGAGACCATCATCGTCGTCATCAATGCCATTGTAGCAGCACTCACACTTCATTTCTAAGACCTGTGAGGCGCTCATTTCATTTCCGCATTCATCAACCGCTGTCCAAGTACGAATGACATTGTAAATCATGTCTGAACAAGTACCATTGTTGGTCTGCTCTGATACCTCTGTGAAAGTTATGCCTGGAGTAGGGTCACATCCGTCAGTCGCTGTGATGTCTGTATAAAGTACCGGTGGTGTAGGAAGTGCTTCGCAGTAAACGATCGCATCTGCAGGAATCCCCGACAAGACAGGAGCATCACCATCGTGGTAACTAAACGCTTGCACAGCTGTAACTGAACCACCACAATCATCGATGGCTGTCCATACACGACGCACAATGCGGCAGGTGTCACCTCCAAGGTTATCGAGTGTATCAATAACCATTGTAAGCGCTGGTGTCCCACTGTTGTCGGTTGCTGTCACTCCCGTCGAACCTGCAGTAGGTAATGGGTCTCCACAATCAAGTCTGCTTCCTGGTTGAACACCACTGATAACTGGCAGCTCATCATCTGTAACCGTCAAAACATAGCTGGCTACACGCTCATTGTTGCAGGCGTCTCGAGCAGTATAGATGTACACGATCGTGTAGGCGCCACAAGGACCGGAGATTGAATCTCGTTGAGTAGTCAGTGTTGCAGCTGGATCACAAAAATCAATTGCGCTTGGAGTTGGTTCAGGAGGTACACTACTCAGGTCAACAGTCCGGTTTGCCGGTACACCCGCGACAATAGGAGCTTGGGTATCCGAAACGGCGATCGTCTGGATGTGCGTAACGACGAGTCCGCAGTTGTCACTCGCTTCCCACGTTCGTGTGAGTGTGAAAGTGAACAGACATGCTCCGTCAGTCCTAACCTCACTCGCATTTACAGTAACTGCTCCGGCACAGGTAGACTGCGCTGTAACCGTTGGTGCTGTTGGGATGTATTGACAACTGACGGCCTCATCGAGAGGTGCATTGTCAAACGTAATCTGAGCACTTGCACTCCCATTCACCAAAAAGAAGATTACAACCATCCATGCGGATAGCTGAGAAAATCGTCCTTGAATGATAGAGTAGAGTGGTTGCATAGAGCTCGGTCAGTACTCTATGATCATGCAAGGATTAGACCGATCTACGGCGTAAAAGCCTATTTTTACTCGAAGTGGTGTTAAAATCAGGCGGCTGGATCAAAATGGTAATTCTCTAACCTATTTAGGGTGTTTCGGGTGTCCAAAAGTGTCATGAATTAGACAAAAAGAGCCCTGATTGATTCGCCAGTGACAGACTTGTTCAACGGATTAACCCCCGTTACCTAGTTCGGATCTACATCTACGTTTATCCGAACGGTCGAAAATCCTCGCTCCCCATGAACGTCTTGTGCAGCAGCGTGTAACGTCTCTTTTGCAAACTTTATCAGCTTCGCATTAAGCTCTAATTTGATCATTATATCGAGCAGATAATAGCCACGGATTCGACTCACACCCGGTATTGCAGGCCCAATCACGCGGTCGCCTAGGTGTTTGCGTAGAAAGTGGGCGTACATCTTGGCTGCAGTATTAAGCACGCTAGGCTTTTTGTGCTTTAATGTCACCTTGATTAGGCGGTAGTAAGGAGGATATTTAAATGCTTGACGTTCGCCGATTTCCCGAGTAAAAAAGCTGATGTAATCGGCCGTTCCTATGTCACCAAGTACAGGATGATTGGTGTCGTACGCTTGTACCATTACCGTTCCTCGCTCTTTACCTCGACCACTCCGGCCACTAACTTGAGTCAAGAGCTGAAACCCTCGTTCAGAGGATCTAAAGTCTGGATACGACAAGGTCATGTCAGAGTTCAAGACACCAACAAGGCCGACGTTTTCAAAATCAAGTCCCTTGGTCACCATTTGAGTTCCAATCAAGACATCAACTCTTCGTTCTTCGAAATCTTGAATAATATTGAGAAGCGCATTTTTACCACGGACGGTATCGAGATCCAACCTGCTCACTCTAAGTTCAGGCAAATAAACCTTTAGGTCGTCTTCTACTTTTTCCGTACCAAAGCCTTTCATGTGGAGCTTTGCACTGCCACAGGCAGGACACTCTTTTGGTATGTCTTTTTGATAACCACAGTAGTGGCATTGTAGCTTGTTCGTGTGCTTGTGATAGGTGAGTGTCACATCACAATGCACACATTCACTAGACCAGGCACAAGACTCACACTGCAAGGTCGGACTGTATCCACGCCTATTTTGGAAGAGGATGACTTGTCTTCCAGAGGCAACCGTTTCCTTGATTCCTTTGATCATCGGAAGTGAGAAATGCGATTGCATTTGCTTCTTCTTCGTTTGCTCTTTAAGGTCAATGATCTGAAGCTTCGGAAGGACAGATCCGCCAAAACGTTCTTGCATCGTCACCAAACCGTACTTACCGGTTTTCGTATGGTGAAACGTCTCAACTGCCGGCGTAGCAGTACCTAGGAGGACTTTCGCTCCGTGCAAATGAGCCAAGTAGATGGCTGTATCCCGCCCATGATATCTAGGGTTCGGGTCGTGCTGTTTGTAGCTGCCGTCATGCTCTTCATCGACAATGACCCATTTCAAATTTCGAAATGGAAGGAACAAGGTTGATCGAGGACCAATCAATATTGGAGCTCCAGCTGCCGCAGACTTGTATACTTCAACGCGCTCATTGCTGTTGAGCTTAGAGTGATAAACTGCAATTTTATCGCCGAACATCTTTTGCAGACGCATGATGATCTGCGTAGTCAGCGCAATCTCGGGTAGCAGGTAAAGTACTTGTTCTCCTCGTGCTAACGCCGCTTGAATTACTTCAATGTAGACTCGGGTTTTACCCGAACCCGTTACTCCATGAAGGAGTACAACATTCTTTTCTTGAAATTGCTCCTTGAGTTCCGTCAAGGCTCGAACCTGCTGTTCAGATAGGGTAGTGATGGCATCTAGGTCCTTCCCATACTTGGAAATTCGACTGATCTCTAGGTCATAAAACTCAAAGATGCCTTTCTGCTCAATTGCACGCGTGACTGAGCTGTCGACGCCTGCGATTTCCTGAATTTTCACTTTAGAGACATCGCCTTCTTTGCGCGACTCTTGTATGTAGGCCATCAAAGCTTCGACCTGCTTATTGCTTCGACTTAGCTTGCTAAAAGCTTCATCAAGTAATTCCATCTGGTTTCGATAAGGAATTGCTAGTCGGACGCACTTTACCGTTTTAGGCTTGTACTTCTCTAGCATTTCCTCTTTGAGATAAAGCACTCCTTCCTCAAGCAGGCGCTTAATCAACGGATAGACCGTGTACTGTCCGATGATTTTTCGAACGTCCTCGATCTTCAACTCAGCTTGCATCGTCAATGCTTCCGCAATCAAATATTCGCGATCATTGAGCTGAGAGAAATCGTCCCCGTAATCAGGATTGAGTAGCAGACGTGTCTCACTACTAAGCTTCAAGTTGGCCGGAAGCGCTGCATTCATTACTTCCCCAAGCGTACACGCATAATAGCTAGCAATCCATTTCCAAAGCTTTAGCTGCGTTAGGTTGATGATCGGCTCATCATCCATCACGTTCACGATAGCCTTTGGCTCGTGAGTGGTCGGCATGTCACTATGGATGCCAGCGACGATGCCGCTGTACAGCTTGTTCTTACCGAACTGGACTTCCACTCGGATACCAAACTGCACTTGTTCAAGGTGAGCCTTATCTACGTAGTAAGTATAGGTAGGCTTCGGTGTAGCAACTGGAAGAATGACTTCTACAAACGTATTCGTAGATGCGATGAAGTGCTCTTCACCTACAGAACCAGTAAGGATTTTATCAGACATTCAGGGGAGTTACAAAGAAGGAACACAAAAATACTACAAATCGTTTGATTAATGGGTAGCCTTTGTTCTGTGAATGCTATGCTGTTCGGTCAAGTTCAGCAGGAAGAGTTGGATAAACTAGGGATTGCTTAAAACTCCACAGTTCGTCATAGTCTCGCAAGACTCTGCTAACTTTCCTGAGTGAACACAGCTCTCCCCAAACCTCTGAAAGGCCGACTCCTTTCCCTCGATGTCTTTCGCGGTCTCACCATTGCACTCATGGTGCTCGTCAATACTCCTGGTAGTTGGTCGCACGTCTACGCTCCATTTCTGCATGCAAAGTGGCATGGTTGCACGCTCACCGATCTCGTCTTCCCCAATTTCGTGTTCATCGTAGGTGTCTCCATGGCATTCTCATTAGCGAAGTATACCGCAGATGGCCAGAACCTGAGCAAAGGGCCTGCCTTTGCTAAAATATTGAAGCGAACCGCCATGATCTTCTTGGTCGGGCTTTGCTTGAATTGGTTCCCTTTCTATCACCTCAATATCGGGGACTTACGGGTGCACGGAGTACTGCAACGTATAGCCCTCGCCTACGGACTTGCAGCAAGTTTGTGTGTGCTGCTTCCGCCAAAACATTGGTTGAGTGCGGCCATCGGCTTAGCCTTATTGTATTGGGGAATCCTTGTCGTTGGAGCAGATGCAGGTGTAGCGTTCACACTCGAAGACAACTTTAAACGAACACTAGACCTGCTGACCGTTGGCGAAAAACACATGTACGGAGGCTTCGGAATGCCGTTCGATCCTGAAGGACTTATAGGAATGATTTCAACCGGTGCAACAGCATTACTTGGGGCATTTGCTGGCTATCAAATTCGAAAACAACCCACAAAGCTCAAAGCGGTTAAAGTCTTGCTGGTCTATGGAGCAGCACTGATCGTCGCAGGTCAGTTACTCAACCTGGTCATCCCAATCAATAAGCCACTTTGGACGAGCAGCTACGTGATGTATGCAGGAGGAATCGCTGCCATGGTACTAGGCACCTTACTCTACCTCATCGATGTGAAATCATGGAAAGGATGGACCGCACCGTTCGTTCATTTCGGCACAAATCCACTCATTGTCTACGCATTCTCATCTGTGTTCGTCAACACCATGTATCAAATCGTGAAGTGGACAAACGATGCAGGTAAGGAAACCAACCTGTATAGCTTTTTGTGGGAGAGCGTGTATTCAGCGTCGATCGCTCCACCTAAACTCGCATCGTTGATGTTCGCGTTGAGTGTGGTTGCTACCTGCTGGGCATTTGCTTACTCCTTGTATCGTAAGAGCATTTTTATAAAGCTGTAGCTAAAGGCCGAACCATGCGAAATACCATCGCCGTAGGTCAAGCCAACTAGCCGTAAACCTCCTTAGCAACCCTGAAGGTGTTCGCGTGCGCATCAATGATCGTAGCGAGTCGCTCTGCATACCCTCCACCCATGCTCACGGCCACAGGTAAATTTCGATCGTGACAAGCTTGCAATACAAGGCGATCTCGCTCACGGCAACCTTGCGGGCTAATACTCAGTCGTCCCAGTTTATCGGCAGCCAGTACATCTACTCCAGAGAGGTAGAAGACGAAATCAGGTTGCTGTTTGTCTAACACGCTAGGAATGATTCGAGCCACTTCACTTAAGTAGAACTCGTCCTCTGTTTTATCCTCGAACCCAAGGTCCAAATCACTAATCATTTTACGCGTAGGGTAGTTGCGAGCACCGTGAAAGCTGAGCGTAAAGACACGAGGCTCATTCTCAAACAGCTTGGCATTACCATTTCCTTGATGCACATCAAGATCGATAACGACCACTTTAGAGACCTCTCCACTAGTAAGCATTACATTGGCTGCAATCGCGATGTCGTTAAATACGCAGAACCCTTCTCCTTTATCCGCAAAGCTGTGGTGGGTGCCACCTGCGATATTGAGTGCGACACCATCTGACTGCGCATATCTAGCGCAGCTTAGTGTTCCTTGAGCGATGTGAAGGCCACGTTCCACGAGTTTTAGCGAAAGCGGAAAACCAATATCCCTTATCTCTTTTCTCGATAAGTCTTGCGCCTGCAGCTTTCGCCAAAACTCCTGGGTATGCGTCAGCAGTAATTCCTTCTCTGTCAGTCGTTCTGGTTCGAAAAAAGAAGCCTCGGTTAGCGTGCCTTCATACAGCAACTGCTCGGGTAGCAAGTCATACTTCGCCATCGGAAATCGATGTTTTGGCGGAAGCTGATAATGGTAGATAGGCGAAAATGCGACGCGCATAGTTGTCCGGTTGCTAGCGGACTAACAACACATCTCCAGTAAAGGTGCGAACCGTTCCATTCTTAAATCGAACGGTGGCAAGGGCAACAAAGACCGCCGGATTCATAACCTGACCACGATGTGTTCCATCCCAGCCATAAAGATCGTCACCTGGTGCAAATCCTCCCGTTCTGTGCAGCTCATTGCCCCAACGGTCGAATACTAAGAACGACTCAATCAGTTCAACTTCTGGTCCACCATAAGGCAACAGTCGGTCGTTGAGTCGGTCGCCGTTCGGGCTAAAGGCAGTCGGGATGTAGATCTCTGTTAAAGGTGCTACGCGAATGAAAACTCGGTCGCCAACCTCACAGCCTTCAGTGGTGTACGCAATCGCTTCATACTCGAGGTCGAAAGGAGGAGAGACCAATACACGTTCGCACGTGTCACAGTCAATGTACTCACCTGGAATCCATCGAATCGAATCTAACGAGTTCGGTAAGTCAAGGAAAATTCGGGCAGAATCTCCCAGTAAGATGTCTATCGTATCAAAGCGTATGATGTCATAAAACACCGGATCTTCAATGGTGATCAACGTGCTTTGGTCACAACCATTCTCTTGAATAAGCTGGAATACATACGTTCCAGCATCCAAATTGTCGAAACTCAGATCAGGAGACGTTAGTGGATCAAGGCCAGGAAGGTCAAAGCGGAATTCAGCGTTTTGCGGAAACTCATCTAGGGAGATAGAGATGCTTCCCTGCCCATTTGGACAGATAGGATCTATCATCGCGAGTGTGTAAGCAAGCGTGTCACCTTCTCCTACTTCTACGGTGGTCATAGACATACATCCAACGTCGTCTGTAATCGTGACAGCGTAGCTTCCTTGACCAACATCACTTATCGCGCTAGTTGTATCACCCGTCGACCAAGCGTAGCTGAAAGGGCCGATGCCATTCCCAGGTTGAGCAATAATCGAAGCAACAGTATTGCCATTACACGCAGTGAATTCTCCTGAAAGAGGGGTCGGTATATCAGCATTCAATTGAGAGACAAGTGGAGAGTAACTCACTTGTGTAGGAGCACCTTGGGCACAACTACCAGTTGTAGCCATGATGTTGCTCAGCCTAAAGGAGAATCCGCTTGTGGCTGGGAAAGTAAGTGTGTTATCTCCAATGGCTAGAATTGTCGACCCGGTAGGGTTCCCATTGACGAACACATCCCCCATGACAGATCGTGTGCCTTCAACACGCACCGTAACCTCTATGTCTTCTCCTGCGCAGTACGTTGGAGGTCCAAGAATGGAAACTACAGGAGCGCTGAGAAACTCAAGCTCGACATTGACGATGCTATCACAACCACTTCGCGCTAGAATGACAGATGTACCGCTTGGGTTCGACTCATCGAAAATTACATTTCCGACAATTAGTCTATCTCCAACACATAGCGTATCACGTAAAAGCGTATCAGTTGGTGGAAGAACCACTAAGGCTACACGATAGGTCGTATCACATGCCGTTGCGCCTATCGTAAACGTATCTGAAGGATTGCTAGCAGAGAATATCTGGCCACCAATTGTGAGCGTTTCATTGTTGCAAATCTGGTCTGTACGATCAATCGTTGTTCCGCCACCAGTTGTGAAATTCACAGTAACGTTAACTACCGTATCACAGCTTGCGCCAAAACCAGATAGCATGTAAGAGCCCGTATTATTCGTGTCGGTATACGTGGTTCCGGAAATAAGAACAGCAGTACCACTACAGACCGTCGTGTCAAAGCTCATTTGTTGCGTTTGACCAAGTTGGATAGCACGTAATGGACTTTCGTCAAAGCATGTAGTACTTACTCCACCGCTTCCATCATTCTCTCCAGCTAAACTAGAGACGTAAACGATCCCGTTGGTGATTCCAAGTGGACCGAGGTCAATCGGTAAACTCGGGAATCTTCCTAACTCGATTGTACCTGCGGCGTCACCGTAGACAATAAAGAACTGAACATCGTTGGCACCTAGTACAGCGTCATTGTTGTAGTTGGCGTCGGTGATGTAATTGTCGCAAAGCAATAAAGGACTTGTTGCAAATGAGCCCGGATCAGGAATGACACAAGGACTGGAGCAGTCGTGTGTTACCGTAATTGTAGCCGGTCCACAGCCTTGCGCATCATCAAAAGATAAGTTCACGACGCTCCCCGTAGGGAAAGGACCCGCAAGGAATACTGCAGTCCGAATAAAGGATCCAGCCGTTCCCGCTGTTTCCAGGTAAGAAGGCCATCCGCCTGTGACTGTAATCTCAACGGTATAAGCGTCTTGAGCAGCATCACAAATTGGCGCTGACGCAACTACTGAGATCGGTAGGCCCCAGGTAACTTCTAGCGCATTGCTTTGAGAGCGGCAATTGTCAACTGCTGACACTCCTCCCGAACCATCATCATTGCCACTCAAGGCATAGAAGAAGAACGTTTGTCCAGCGAGGCCCGCAGGCATTGCAAATTGAGGCGTTAAGCTTTGGTCAATAAACCCGTTGTCAGGGTCGGTATCGTTGTCGAGGAAGTAGACGAGTACATCGTCACCATCGTTGACAGATCCAATCGCGCCGGCATTGGTAAATTGATCTGTAAAGCACAATTCGTAAGGTCCGCCAGCGAGCGTTCCTGCATCTGTAGTGCAGTTGGCTGGAGGGCAATTGAAGGATACATCTAGGGTAATCGGAGCGTTACAAGTAGCTGCATCATCAATGATGACGCTATTCGTTGTGCCACTCACCAAGCCAGTGATGGTTAAGATCGATCCTACGAGTGTTCCTATAGATGTTGTAATAGTGCCGTTGTTTGGTGTCGTCGTAACGCTGATAGTAGCGATATACGTCTGTCCGTTGGGGGCACAAGTGAATGTAGGTTGTCCAGCAGACAAAGTCGAGACCCCTACCACATCAAAGGTGAATTGGGCTGCAGAGTAACATCCCCCTTGCGGCGTAAAGGTTACTTGGTCTGGGCCTGCTGTATTTGTCGGTGTGTAGATGCCAGCACTGGTCACACTACTGCCTGACCATGACCCTGTTGCGAATGCTGGGTCGAGTTGAGCGCTTAGGTCAATTGGTCCCGTTCCAGCACAAACCGTATCGGTGAAAATCCCCACGGTTGTTAGCGGGCTAATCTCAAGTTGCGTTGTAACCGCAGTAGTAGCGCAGCCACCTGCAGGAGGAGTGTACGTTAAGGTAAAGTTGCCTCCCCCAGGGATACTAGGGTCTAGTTGATTCGCTACGACTCCAGGTCCAGACCACGTGCCACCCGGTGCCGCTGCTGGGTCTTCCAACGTCAAATCAACAACTCCTGCATCTATACAGTAGGCTAAAACAGGTAAAGTCAGCGTGATACTAGAGCTTACGGTAATCGTAATCGTAACCGGATTCGTACACGCTCCACCTGGTGTATAGATAATGCGGTAATTGCCTGGAGCAACAGCAGATGGATCGAAACTGTTACCTGTCACGTTTGCGCCTGACCAAACACCGCCTGCATATTGAGCAGGAACGAGCGAACTGAGGTCGACGGTTGGTGAAGTGGTACAAACGGTTTGATCAGCAATGGTCGGCGTGCCTGACACCTGAACCGTCACTTGGATCATCGTAGGTAAAGCACAAACTCCAGTTGCTGGTGTAAAGGTGAGTCCATAAGTGCCTGAAGCAACATTCGGTGCATCGAATTGGCCTGCAGCGACTCCGGGCCCGCTCCAAGTACCAGCAATTGGACCGCCGTTCAGCATCATGTCCAACGCAAAGGCAGTTGAACCTGCACAAATAATGGTGTCTCTACCGCTGGTTGGAGCGGCTAGGAATACCGTAACGTTTGTTGTGTTTGCCTGTGCGCAAGCAGCTGAAGGAGTAAACGTTAGCGCATAGGTGCCAGCAGGAAGTCCAGCGGCAGTGAAGGACGTACCACTCACATTTGTACCACTCCAAACTCCAGTAGAATAAGAGGGATCTTGAAGTGTCGTCAGGTCTACGATTTCGGTTTCACACACTGTAGCTGTCGCCAAAACAGGTGCACCAGCTTGGGTAACTGTTATCGTACTTGTTGCAGGACCGACGCAAGCGCCACTCGCGGTGTAGGTCAAAATGTAACTGCCAACGCCGGCAGTACTCGGATCAAAGAATCCACCTGAAACACTTGGTCCAGTCCAAATCCCACCTGTGTAGGCTGGATCTTCAAGAGTACTTAGGTCAAGTGGTGCGTCACTAACACAGAGTTGGTCATCTGAAACCGTTGGTGTCACTGTGTTACTCACGGTAACCGTAGTCGTTGCCACAGAAAGGCAACCTCCTGTAGGTGTGAACGTCACGTTGTGTGTGCCTACTCCTACAAGCGTCGGGTCGAAGAATGAACCGCTTACGCCTGCACCAGACCAAGCTCCAGAAGAAAATGACGGATCCTGAATGAGGAAAAGGTCATACAGTCCACCAGAAATACAAACGGTTGCGGATCCAAGCGTTGGAGTTCCTCCTGCGCTGATCGTTATTGTTGAGTTGCCGGGCGTAGCGCATCCACCGGGGAGTGGGGTATAGGTGACCGTGTAACTTCCACTTGCTGTTGGACCAGCATCAAAGGTGCTACCCGTAACATTGGCTCCAGACCATGTTCCTCCAGGTGAGGCAGGATCTTCTAGTGTAGTTAGATTAAGCGGTTGGTCAGATGCACAAATGGTAGCATCAAGCGGTTGTGCAGGACCTCCTATAGTAACTGTAGCAGTAGTAGTAACAGGATTGACACAGCCGGTAGTTACCGTATACGTTAACGTATAAATGCCTACTCCTGCAGTGTTTGGATTGAAGAACCCAGACGTGACGCTCGGGCCTGTCCATGTTCCTCCGGTATAGGCAGGATCTTCTAGTAGAACTAAATCGAAAGCAGGGTCAGTTACACATAAGGTTACTGGAGCTAGTACAGGTGTCGTCGCGTTGCTAACCGTGATGGTTGTTGTCGCTGGAGACAAGCAGCCCCCCGTTGGTGTAAACGTTAGTGTGTGCGTTCCTATTCCAACTAATGTTGGGTCGAAAAACGAACCTGACGCTCCTGGTCCAGACCATGAGCCTGCTGAGAATGCTGGGTCTTGTAACGGGATCAGATCAACTAGGCCTGCATTTACACAAACGGTAGCAGCACTTAGCGTTGGCGTTCCACCTGCGCTGATTGTGATTGTCGCGTTACCCGGAGTTGTACAACCACCGAAAGGAGGTTGATAGGTTACCGTAAACGTACCCGACGCACTAGGACCAGCATCGAAGGTTGTGCCTGTTACGTTAGCTCCAGACCAGAACCCACCTGGTTCTAAAGGATCATCGAGTGTTGTGAGGTCAAATGGTTGGTCAGTTGCACAGATCGTTGCGTCAAGAGGCTGCGCTGGTCCTGACGCGATAATGGTTACTGTTGTCGTCACTGTCAATGCACAGCTTCCTGCAACAGGAGTAAAGGTGAGTACGATTGGACCTGTACCTGAAGCACTTGGGTCAAAGTTATTTCCAGTAACGCCCGGACCTGACCACGTACCGTTCGGGAAGGAAGGGTCAGTTATGCCGGTTAGGCTAGAAACTGGAGCTGTTTGACACGTAGTGAAAGTACCAAGTAACGGAGTCGCCGCATTCGTGACTGTTATCGTTGTTGACGCAGGTCCTTCGCAAGCGCTTCCTCCACTAGGGGTGAAGGTTACCGTGGCTGGTCCTACTCCCGTACTACTAGGGTTGAAAAATGAACCAGAAACACCTGACCCTGACCATGTTCCTGTAGGGAATGCAGGATCTTCAATTGTCGTTAGGTCGAAAAGTGGATCATTGACACATACCGTCGCAGTGCCTAAAATTGGCGTGGTCTGATTTGTGACGGTGATCGTTGTGTTCGTCGCTACGGCACATTGACCTGCTGGCGGTGAGTAGGTAATGGTTGTTGTTCCAACTCCGACGATTGCGGGGTTAAATAATCCGCCACTTACGCCTGGACCAGACCAAACTCCGCCTGGCCAAGAAGGGTCTTCGATTCCAACTAAGGCAAACCCTGGGTCGTTCACACATAAGGTGGCCGTTCCCAAATTTGCAGAGACAGCAGGAACGACTGTTATCGTCGTCGTCTCTGTTCTAGAACACGTGCCAGGAGTTGGGGTAAACGTAATGGTGTACGTGCCTAAAGGAGTGCTCGCTGGATTGAAAAATCCACCTGAAACTCCAGGCCCTGTCCAGGTACCCGTCGGGAATCCACCAACCACTAAGGTTGATAGGTCAATCGGAGAATTGGAAACACATGCTGTCGCCGTAGCAAGTAACGGAGTGGTTGCCGGGGTAACCGTTATCGTGCTTGTTCCAGCACTGGAACAGCCACTGCCCGTAGGTGGAGTATAGGTAATTGGGAAGTTACCTGATGCACTAGGACCAGCATTGAAAAAGGTGCCCGTAACATTAGGTCCAGACCATGTTCCGCCAGGAGCGGCTGGGTCTTCCAACGGTGTTAAATCTAAGGGTTGATCGGTTACACAAACGGTAGCATCGAGTGGTTGAGCTGGAGTTCCAGCTGAAACAACGATACTATAAGTCGGAGGCAGAAAGCAGCCTGTACTTGGTGTGAACGTGAAGACAAAAGTTGCTCCTACTCCACCAACAGCGGGGGCATTGAAGGTTGACGGTAAGGTTAAGTTCGGTCCAGACCAAACTCCCACAGCTGGCGAACCACCAAAGGCAGTATTGAGGTCAAACGTTGTTGGTCCGCACAGGACAGGGGGAGGTACAAGCCCGATCGGCACAGCTGGGTCGATGGTTATCGTAGCTGTTCCTGGCGTAGTACAGCTACTTCCTGCAGGTGGTGTATAGGTCAGTGAAAATGGACCTGAAGCTGTAGCTCCTGCATCGAAACTTGATCCAGTGACATTTGGTCCTGACCAAGTACCTCCTGGAACAGCAGGGTCTTCGAGTGTAGTTAAATCGATCGGTTGATCATTCGCACAGAACGTTGCACTAATTGGATTCGCAGGACCAGAAGCGATCGCTGTGATTACCGCAGTTCCACTAATCGTTGCAGGACAAGTCGTACCATTCACACTTACTAATCCTACAGTGTATACACCTGGAGCACCAACGCCAACCGGCAAGAAAAAAGGATTGTCCGAGGTTGTTACAGGTGTTTGAGGTGACCCATCAAGGCTGAAGGTGAACGTATAGGGAGGATTGAACCCCGAGAAGTCGAATCTGATTCCTGAGGTGAGCGTGCCCACACATATCGTCTCTGAACCAGAAAGCGTTACCTCTGGACACTCAACGAAAAGGCTTAAATCACCTACACCTGTTTGAGGTGGACATCCCGCTACTGGCGGAGCAACTACAGCGCTGAAATACTGCTGACCGCAATCGGTGGCTTGAACAGTGTAGTTGAATGGATCGATGTTAAACGTCGACGTTGGTACTGTAGGTGGTGCTGGAATGAAAGGCGTTCCATTGCAAGGCGCAGGAAAATTGATGCCCAGAATATTCCAACCCGCTAAAGAGGAATTATTTCCTGTGCTGCCGGTGTAGGTAAGTGACTGGTTTGGTCCAGGACACCCGAAATCAGCCATGTAGCTTTGAGAACCACTATTCGAAAATGCACCAGGCACGGTTGGGCCTTGCAGCCTTGTGCAACTGTTTTGAAAAATGTAGACTGGAAAGCCTAAGGCACAAAGACCTGAGAAGTCATAACTAATGTCTGCAAGGCTGCTTGTAAACACAAGCACAAAAGCATTCGCAGGCACAATAGTCGATGGACCTGCTAGAACTACACATCCACCCGTAGCAGGAACGGTTGGAACACTCAGTAAAGGGCAAGAACCAAGCGTTCCGATATTTTCAGTAGTAGCGCCGCCGAGGTTATTTACCTCTACGCCAAGGTCAGAGCCATTGAATCCACCACCACTCCAAATGAACATGGCTTCGTTCTCCTCGCTACCGTTATTAGGATTTGAACCGTTGCATGGATTGACGATGCCACCAAGTACAATTGGTGGATTTGCGCAAGGGGCCGCACTTCCAACGATTTGAGCTGAACCTACATACGTTCCTGCGGTAAGTGGATCAAAGCCTGGTGCTGATCCTGAATACCAATCTACCGTTTGCGCACCGGGAACAAGGTTCGTGCCTCCACCCATGGTGAGCGTTACGACGTCACCAATGCAAGCTTGGTTGGTGGATATTGCAGGGGTATTGATGGTAGGACAGGGCTGCGCAAAAGCAGCAGTTGTCGCAACAACAAGGATAAGTAGGCTATATAGTAAGCGCTTCAACATATGCGTTATCGCCGAATGGCAATGGCTTTTGGAGGTCCTGCAAAGTACAAACATACCAGTATGCTAGGGCAGTCCATGAATAGGGTAGGTTCTCCCTGCCGAATGCTTTTCAAAAGTTTGGTCGTTTTAATCTTGGGAAATCGTATTTCATACCTGTTTTCTAGGATGAAATGCAAGGTTTAAGCAGGATTTCTAGCAGATACCGTGGATATTTTTCTAGTAAAGAATCTGCTAGGCCATCGGCTATACATCAACTACATTCGCCGTCTACAATCTCAGCTTTCGCCAAAACCCATTTGCTTGGTGTTTTGGCGTAAGCTGATCATGTTTTTAGCGATGCTACTCCTTCAAAAGCGAGGGATAGCGTAATACACCACACACATGAGCGATACGACACTGACAGATCAAGAAATCGTGCGCCGCGACAACCTCCAGAAAATTGAGGAGGCTGGCATCAATCCATTCCCACCGGAAGCTTTTCCGCCTACGCACTTTGCGACGGCCATTAAAGAGGGTTTTTCCGAGGAAAATGCGGAGGACTTCAAAGAGGTTCGCCTCACTGGCCGTGTCATGAATAAACGCGTGATGGGAAAGGCAAGCTTCCTAGAACTACAGGATTCTTCAGGCCGTATTCAGCTGTACGTGAGTCGAGATGACATTGCACCCGGTGAGGACAAAGCGCTCTACAATACTGTCGTTAAGAAGCTTCTTGACATTGGTGACTTTGTTGGAGTTGAAGGCTTCGTCTTCGTTACACGTGTAGGGGAAACCACAATCCACGTCAAAAACTTCAAGTTTCTAGGTAAGTCCTTACGTCCTCTTCCAATCGTGAAGCGTGATGAAGAAGGTAACGTGTTCGATGCGTTTACCGATCCGGAGCTTCGCTATCGTATGCGCTATGTTGACCTTACCGTCAACCCAGAATTTCGCGAGATTTTCGTGAAACGCAACAAGCTTGTCCGTACGATTCAAGGGTTCCTTGATGACCGTGGAATCATGGAGGTGGAAACACCAATCCTTCAGCCTATTCACGGTGGCGCTGCGGCACGCCCATTCGAGACGCACCATAATACGCTCGACATGCCGCTTTTTGCGCGTATTGCCAATGAGCTTTACCTCAAACGACTCATCGTCGCTGGGTTTGATGGTGTCTACGAGATCGGAAAGATGTTCCGTAACGAGGGCATGGACAGGACGCACAACCCGGAGTTCACGATGATGGAAATCTACGTGGCGTATCAGGACTACAACTGGATGATGGGCATGACCGAAACCTTGCTGAGCGAGGTGGCTACGGCTGTTACTGGCTCGACTACGGTTACTTACCAAGGAACAGAAATCAACTTCGCCGGTCCATACGAGCGCCTCCCAATCTTTGATGCGATCAAGATCCACGGTGGGGTAGACGTAAGTGAAATGGACGAGGAAGGTCTACGTGCCGTTTGCAAGGAGAAAGGAATCCACCCAGACAAGACGTGGGGTTACGGTAAGTTGATTGATGAGCTTTTCGGCGAACTCGCTGAAGACAAGTTGATCCAGCCAACGTTCGTCACGGATTATCCTGTCGAGATGAGTCCGCTCACCAAAAAGCACCGTTCGAAGCCTGGCTTGGTGGAGCGTTTCGAGCTCTTCATCATGGGTAAAGAAGTGGCTAATGCGTACACGGAGCTTAACGATCCGATCGTACAGCGCGAGCGTTTCGAAGATCAGCTCAAACTCGCCGCTAAAGGTGATGATGAAGCAATGGTCCTAGATGAAGATTTCCTACGTGCACTCGAGTATGGTATGCCGCCAACCACAGGTATCGGCATTGGTATCGATCGTTTGACGATGCTCATGACTGATCAAGTAAGTATCCAAGAGGTACTCTTCTTTCCTCAGATGAGGAAAGAGTCGATGGTGTAAACGGCGTTCGACTCACGCTGTGAGTGCCGCTTTTTACAGATTTGAATTCCGCAGCCCGCTGGTGAAAACTAGTGGGCTGTGTTGTTCATGGTTGCGGCGCTCGACTTGTCGAGACCCTCGCATTTATGCAGGGCTCCTGCCAGACCTCTTATATTCTGCATCCCACTGGCAGAATCTAGCCGAGCGGTCTGTAATTTTAAGATCGTCGTGCAACGTCTCTAATGGAGCGCTGTCTATCCTAACCGAGCAAATTCAATCTTTGCCAATCCCAAACACAGCCCTCACGTATGAATTCACGTTTCCTCTTCCTTTTTGCAGTTCTCACAACCGTGTTTGCGAGTTGCGCATCAGTAGAAAAGCTCCAAAAGACGCCGATCGGATTGGTCAATAACGTCTCGTACGTGAATTCGGAGTTCGATAATCCAAATGCATCAAATGGATTTTTAGTCAAGTACGACAATGTCACTTATGGTATCACAGCCAAGCACGTGTTGCTGATATCGAAATCAGAAAACATGAAGTTCGTTGATTTCGAAGGTGAACTCAAAGAATGGCGGATGCATCCTAAGGATGATTCGACATCCTATGTGTCCATGGGTAAACTGTTGAATCCAAACAGAAAGGATTCTTTGACCTGGAGCTACTTAGACAGCAACTGGGACACCTATGATGATTGGCTTGTTTTCTCTGTAAAAGAGAACAACGCGAAGCATAAACCACTACCATTCAGAACGACTCCTCTTGCCAAAGGAGAACAGCTGTTTATCGTGGGATGGTCCTATGGAGATAAGACTGGATCGCAGCGTGTGTACGAGTATACATACGAGACAACGGAAGGGAATTACCTCAACCTCATACAGACGAAAGGCCCGAAAAGTCTAGGTGGTTTGAGTGGATCTCCAGTCGTCGATATCAAAGGCCATGTTGTCGGATTAGTAACCTCCGGCTGGGAAGATGAAGAGACGAAGGTTGTAAGAGTTGAGGCTACAAGCACAGATCATATGCTTGAGTTTTTGGGAGATTTGTAGTGGGGAGCAAAGAGTTCGCTGGGCTCCCGTTATATCAACCCTTCGTTTAGCAGCCCACTGGCAGATCCAGTCGAACGGGCTGCTACTAAGTGCATCGCGATTGATTTGTCAGTTTTTCTTCGACTTGAAAATTGAAGTGAAGTCTAATTTTGCCCTTGGGGAATGAGTCGAGCGATGGTTTTTTTGACTAAGAAAAGAACTAGGCGAAGTTGTCTCGACACGTAAATTCGTGTCCATGAAGTTTACCCTCGGACTACTTGCACTCGTTGCTTTCCTTTTTACAGCAGAGGCTCAACCAGGCAGTGGGACAGACTACACCATTGGCAAGCGAGACACCGTCTATTCCAAAATCCTAGACGAGGAAAGAGAGATCTTCATTTACCTACCGCACGGCTACTGGGGTATGGATGAGGAGGTGACCAATAGTCCTGTTACCATTGTATTAGATGGAGAAGCTCAGTTTCTACAAACCGCCTCCGCTTCAGAATTTTTGAGTGCAGCATTGAATGGAAATGACCTGATGCCACGGACGATTGTCGTCGGAATACCTAATACGGACAGATTGAAAAACCTGACGCCGGAAAAGGACTATTCACGTAACGACTCAACCTTCGCTGAATCAACAGGCGGAGGTCCACAGTTTCTTGATTTCATTACAAAGGAATTGATCCCTTACATCGACAGCCAATATTCTACGATTCCAAAGCGAACGATAATTGGGCACTCTTACGGTGGACTGATGGCTTTTGAAGCGCTGTTGACTAAGCGGACGTATTTCGATAACTACTTAGTAATCGACCCTAGTGTAGAGTACAATAGTGGATCTTACATCAAACGGGTTGTCGACAGCTTGAGAAACGCAGACCTGAAAGACGAAAAGCTCTTTATCGCTAGAGCCAACAACGTTCCTCTTTTCCTGAGGAATGCAGATACCCGAGGAGATACTTCGAGAATAATGCAGATGCCTCTCGCTGGTGAGCGATTTAAACTGATAGCCACTACTGAGAATTGGAACCTCGACTACAAGTTCGTCGATTACCAAAGCGACGACCATTTTTCAATCCCGTATGGAGCTACCCATGAGGGGCTGCGTTACTTCTTTGACTATTTCCCCTTTAAAGAAATCACGAATTACTTCCACCCTTCAAATAGAGATACAGATCTAGTTAAAAGGCTGAAAGCTCACTTCGAGATGATTTCTGAAGAGCTAGACAGCAACGTAAAGCCCATGCAGGGATACTTAACGTCCTGGGCTTTCGGAGTCGCCGAATATGAAAGACATGACTTGGCATTGAGTCTATTCGACTACAGTATCTCCCTCTACCCAGATGTCGCATCTGCTTATGGCGCAAAGGGCTATTACCTACTTCAAGAAGGGAAAGAAAACGAGGCGCTTAATCTTTTTGAGAAGTCGTACACGCATGAAGAAGATCCAGCGATTTTAGCTGAAATTGCAAGGCTAAAAGCTCAACAGAAGTAGCCTCATCTATTAAAAGCGCCGCAGGCTTCTCAACGCCGTAGGCCTAAACACGCTCCAGTTATGCCGCGCCGCAGGCTTTCCAGCTACACTGGAAAACCTACCAATTACTAAACGCCTTATTAAACGAGTCTTCCGCAATTCGCTCGAAAATCGCTTCAAGTAAATCGTCTTGGATGTCCAGTAAGTTCTCGTCTTGGTTGAACACTTCGAAATCCGTGAACGTGTTCGTATAGCTGTTTTTCTCCGTTTTTGAGTCGTTGTATTCAACTGAAACACGGATGGTTAGACGGTTCAAGTCGGCCTGGTTGTTTGCATTCGGAGACTCTGGCGTTACTGAGAATCCCACAATAGAACCTACGAAGTCAATATCAGGATCTGTGTCACTGAAAGCCAGTCGAGTATTGTTGTTGATTTTCTGTTTGAGGCGCTCACTAAACTGTTGCCCAATCTCCGCGGGTGCGGATATAGCTGTCACATCAAATTGATCAACGTAGTACGTCTGCGTTTCTTCACTGATGCTGACACCGTTGAGGGTGTAGCAAGAAGAAAAGGTTGACATCAATAAAATCAGAAACACATATACGCCAACTGAAGAGACTCTGGCCATGTGCTGAATGCGTTGCGAAATCCTGGAAAACCAAGAAACACGAGTGCTCGTGAGTGAAATTTTCCGCAGACCTAGCAGAGCTAGGGTGAGGATAGATTTATCTCGCATGTGCTTGTGTTTGAAGGTGTTTCCGGATTGTAGTAGCAATTCTAGTGCATGACCAGGGTCATATGTCATACTGCTTGATCTTTCGGTAGAGTGTGCGTTCAGAGATTCCCAGATCTTCAGCGGCTTCTCGACGACGATTGTTGTGTTTGTCGAGTGCTTTTTTAATCATTGTTTTCTCCATGTCTTCAAGAGAAAGCGACTCCTCGACTACTTCAGCGGTGCTGTCATAGTGGAAATTATCAGGGTTGTCGATCAAGATCGCACCTGAAGACTCGTATGATCCTGATTGCTGTGCAGGCTGAGCAGGTGAATGCCCATTGCCAAAGCTTCGTTGCTGGATCACTGGAGTAGAACTCTCTGAAGCTATAGCGCGTAGCCTAGGCATATCGCTGTCTTCGAGGTGTTCCATTTGTGCACGGCTGACACGCAGGTTGTTGTTGCTGATCAACTCACTCAATACACCTTTTAACTCGTTGAGATCTCCCTTCATGTCAAAAAGTAGGCGGTAGAGGATGTCTCTGTCGCCCATGTTTGAGCCATTGTTTGACCCCTCAGAATCGCCACCGTTGAATTGGTGTTGTTTTGCCGGAAGGTGACGTTCACGCAGCTTAGGCACGTAATTGTAGAGCTTCTCAGCGTCAATCATCTTATCGGTAGACATCACGCTCAGCTGCTCAGCCATGTTACGCAGCTCACGGATGTTTCCTGGCCAGGCATAGTTCTCAATGACTAAGCGACCTGAATCATCTAAGCGCACTGGTTCGGTGCGGTAACGCTCTGAAAAGTCGAGGGAAAACTTGCGGAAGAGCAAGAAGATGTCTTGTCTACGTTCACTCAAAGAAGGCACTCGAATCGGCACCGTATTGAGACGGTAGAAGAGATCCTCTCTAAACTTGTTTTTACGGACGCGTGAAAGCAAATCCACATTGGTAGCTGCAACGACGCGTACATCTGTCTTACGTGGCTTACTGGAGCCTACACGTAAGAACTCTCCGGTCTCGAGTACTCGAAGCAAGTATGCTTGTGTGTCGAGCGGCATCTCACCGATCTCATCGAGGAAGATGGTACCTCCATCGACAGTCTCGAAATATCCCTTGCGATCATTGACGGCACCGGTAAAAGCACCTTTGTCGTGACCGAAGAGCTCGGAATTGATCGTTCCAGAAGGGATCGCACCACAGTTGATGGCGATGATTTGGCCATGTTTTCGAGGCGATAGCTGATGAATAATCTTGCTAAAGCTCTCTTTACCAACGCCGCTCTCACCTTGCACTAAAACGGTCAAGTCTGTAGCTGCGACGCGCATCGCTGTATCGATAGCGCGATCAAGATCTGGCGAGGTACCAATGATCCCAAAGCGTTGTTTCACTCCCTGTAACGTCATACGCCCGCAAAGTACGAACTGACAGACTGGCAGGCGAAAGTAATTGAAGGAAAGGTTGGGGTATCGGTATGAAATCCGACGAGATGGCATCTGTTCGTAATTCGTCGATTTACGAACAGCTTTAAATCAGAGTCTAACTGATTGCAAATTGCTTATTTGCAAATGGTCGACCTCCGAAGCGGTCTATTGAGCCCGTTGCGAGAATCGCTGTCCAAAAATTTGAGGACTATATCTTAGCGCAAAGCAAGAACAATCACACTTTGTGCTCCTTGTTTGCATCGTACAACATCAAATACACTATGTGGAAGTTTATCCTTTCACGAGCATGTTACTTGGATTTCAGTTTCGATAGGAACGGAATAGATGAACTAGGTACCAATTCGTGCTCTAATAAGAAAAAGGTCGCGCGACGCTTGACTATAGAGGTAGGTTGATCTAACGTCTTGAATTGAGCTACTCCATTGGAATCTGTTTGAAGTATAAATCGATCTCCAAAAAGGATTGTGTATCCAGATTTGCTTTGAAAGATATGACCTACGCTGCAATTTTCGCTACTCATGAATTCTACATAATCATCAGCATTTGAGATAGTAAACTTTAAGCCAAGTGAATCTTGTGCGCGATATATTTGCTTGCTTAAATTATCGGCAACATTGTAGACGGAAAGCTCTGAATCAATAAGCGTAAACGAAAGTACTTTGAATAAAGAGTCTTGACCAAGTCCGAATTTAGGTCTAAATGTAGATTTTGTATGAATAGGTCCTAAACCGAAAACTTTTGAACTAACGAATCTGCCTTTTGATTTCAATGTACGGACGGCTTCAATAGTAGTTCGCAAAACATAAGCATTCCATGACAGGCTGGATAGCTCGCCACCAACATCCGCTCCAAAATACCAGACAACTCCTGCGAAATTAACAAAAGTGTAATTGTCATTCGCTTTGTAAAGATTATTAAAATAGAGTGTTGTTGAATCAGAGAATCGATTGTGTTCTTTGTCCCAAACAAAAAGTTGATCTTTATTGACAACAGTAGCTATCCCACTTGATTCGTGAATAATAAATTGGGCATTTAGTTCCGATGCTATAGTTAAAAGAAACAGTAAAAGTACAGTCAGCTTATTCATAAGTCATGTATATTATGTCAAGATTGAAATTATTTACATTGGGGTCGAGTATAATGGTAATACGTCTCACCTCACCTGAAGTCATACCATCACTATTCCAGTCGTGATCATACAAACTTTCATCCAAAATTATACTACCGGTATCATAAAGAAAGGTAACATATTGAGCGAAATTATTCGGATCATTAGCGTATTCTGTCCCGTATGAGGGGTCGAAATTACCTTGATTTGTTGCAGAAAAAATATGATTTCCAAAATTACTCAGCGGATTAGGGGTTGATTGACCTGGAATTCCATCAACATCAGAAATAGGCATTTTATATAGAGGAGGATCTTCAAAATTATACTTATTATCTAGCCAAAATTCTTGCTCAAATAAGTCTCTGTTATTGTTGAATAGTATGTTGTCTAAAGCTTGTTGTGAATGGACTGGAATAGCAAGAATTCCGAAAGGTGCAACGTTTGAATTGTTGTATGGCCCTGCATCATTTACATATGTAATCCAATGTCTAGCATATAGAGAAGAGTGGTCTATAGCCCAATCGTTGACGAAGAAACCTTGTTGAGGGCCGACAAATGAAACTTTAACTTCATTGTAATCTAGACCGTCTGAGTTTGTGGCAACTGATTTAATTCCCTGTGCATACAAAACATCTAGATAGAATTTTGACCAACTCCCACACTGGCCGTCACTCGTAGTGAGAAGTCCTTCAGTATTAGAACAACCCGTAGTCCAGTTTTCGTAGTATGTGAGCGGGCTTCCATCATCAGCGCTTTGAATGCTTAAACCACTAAATTTTGCAGTAATTGCAGACAGAATAGGGTTTTCTGAGCTAATCCTATTTGCCGCCTCACATCCAACAGCAATAACCGTGTGGGGGAGAGGGGATTGGTGTAGTGGAGAGCTATTTGAATATACACCAGATTCCGCATCTCGCGTCTTGTAAGTAGTATAGAATTTATTCGTAGATCTACCCGCGGTTGAATTTAGTACTGATGGTGATAAAGAATATCTCCAAACTGCTTCAAGCTGACTAGCGCTAACCATACGATCTGTAAGAAGTAAGCTAGAGGCAACCTTAGGAGTTAATACCGAATGGCTGCCACCAGGTATTAACAAGGGAGATTCCCTGTATTCTACTATTCCGGACTGGGTAACTATACATTTCCTTACAGGAAATAGCACTCCTCCAGGTGCAGAAGCAATAGAAGGCTTGATATACAATTCTGTTCCTGAAGGGAAGCAATTCAAATCAGCAATAAACGTTGCAGAAATACCAACTCTTGAACCTGAAACAAATGCAACTGGTTTCGATCCTGAATCTGTATACTGTGGTTCAGTATATTGTTCGTCATGATTGTCCTTCATTATTGGGATATTTCCTCTGAACTCAACTGGTGGTCGTAACGGAAAGGTTGCAGCAAAATAAGGGTTTCCAAAACTCACAGACTGTACCTGAAGTGATTCATATACGGGCTCTTGTTGGGCAAAGGTTACGGTGCTTATAGTCATTAAAAGAAGACTGAAGCAAACTACGAATATTAAATGTTGCATTATTTTTGTTGTTTTAAGTTTGTAGCTCTCAAAATTTTGCTGGCACAATTGAACTTTCTCTTCCTTCTAAGCAATGTGCGACATCGAATTGTATGGGCAGGTGAATACCAAGTTCGTGATAGTCGCTCAAAAAAACTACTTCAGCATGAGGATGAGTGCGGCATGTGTAGCCACGTTGAGTTGAAACCATGCGGCATTCGTTATGATCCACAAATTGTTTTGATGGTAGGTTGGTTGTACTCGAAACAGAGCCTCCATTCAGGTCAATATTTAGTTGGAGGCATGCGCCTTGATTTGCAATGGACAAGTCAAACAAGAAATTATCATACACATTGTACGGCTTGTGGTCCCCTTGAGGATTCTGATCGGGCAACTCTTTTAATTCATCAATATCACTGATGAAAGTAATTGGTTCGTTACTAATCGGGATTGTCAGATGATATTGGCTTCCAGATTGAATGGAGGTTATTGTATCAACGGACTCAACAATTGTAAATGGGTAGTTTGTTTGTAGGGTACATGAATCGGTGATGTTTGTTGTTGTCATTTTTATAGAGACTTGAAAACTATCCACACCTTCGCATCGTGGCGATATTTGAACTAAATCACCATATACGCCCGCTGAAACATTATAATGGTATTCATCATTATCAAGTTGAGGTTTGTACCTCTTTGATCGTCGATCAATAAAACTTCTACCAAGAGTTAACCACTCGAACGTGAATTCAGAGGAGCCCTCTTTGAAAATCTTAATCTCTAAGTTTTCTTGCGGGGGTATTGTCATCGCCAAAGTGAATGGATCATTAAAACGACATGGTAACTTAACTTCTATATTATCTGATATATGATACGTCGGTGTGTTTGAGAAATGTGAAAAGACCGGTTGATCTTGAGGGTTGAAAATAGCAGTTTCAATGTTGTCTATTTGCGGGTAAAAAGCGTTTACACACTGTTCAGTTGTAGCGATTACATACGCAGGACCGAATTGGTCGCTATTGTTTTCAAATACAGGAATTCCTGCATTGTGTAGCTCGGTAGAGTCAACTACAACTAATACCAATGCACCTTTTTCCATCATTTGTGGAGAATAACGACAAGGCCATTTATCACTAATGAGGAAGATTGATTTTTCAGTCACTGATAGTATAGAATCTGCAGGGTCACAAATCCATGTCAAGGGACGAATATCATGAACATCGTAATTGTCGCCAATCAAATTAAGGTTTGCAGGCAGGTAACCAGACACCACAGGTCGCACAGATAGGGGGCAATTGAAACTGTCACCTGATGTAGTACTGAAAGTCAGATGTTGCGCCTGGACGTTGATCAGAACTAACAATAAGACTGGTATTAGGCAAATCTGTCTTGAGTATTTATATAATTGTGACACGGATTGTATTACAAGTTGATGAAATAAGTGCGTATGATCCTGGTGCAAACCTGTAACCTAAGTCTGCAGCATTAACAAGGCCATAGTTTCGAATTTGCTGAAGAATTATTTCTATATCTCTATCGTTTAATGTGAGATAGGACCCAGATGAAACATTCAAAAATTGACAAGACTTAAATCCGAATTCATTGTAGCACTCCAGTAATTGATTAGCTGATTGTATGTTTAGCTCTTCATTTGGTTTTGCTGGAACACAAGAAGGATTTAATACGCAGCAATCAAAATACTCAGTGTTTCCTGAAGAGTTTGTCCAAGAATATTCCTTAGAACTACCGTATTTATTTGGAATTAAGGGGTCTAAAGTGCAGTCAAAGCATTCACCAGATTCTCCTGTTTCTATTGCGTCCTCATATCTTTCCCCATTGAGTTTGAGCGAAACTGTTTCTCCTGCCACGTTCGTTTTGCAATAGCGCCCAAGTTGTACTTGTGGTAAAAACAGGTCTGATTCATCTGATTCGGCGCAACTATGATCCTCATATTCCCACGAAATTTGACCAGAAATACGTTCATCCTCTCCATCTGGACAGGAATACAAGAAACTGCATGTACCATCGACATTTTCAAGATAGCTATGTGCCATATTACGATCAAATTCAGTTTCTGACTGCGCAAGTGAGCCCTTGATGCTACACCTCCATCTATATACGAAACAGTATTCTGATGCGAGTTCGACTTTTGGAGGATAACGAGTATAGACAAGTTTTCCGCCGCAATAAACATCTTCTGTGCATTCGGTTCGATCTTGGTTTCTTACATCTGTAAGTAGTTCAGGTACTGTAATCTCGATATCTTTTTCGCAAAATTGCTCGGTAATAACACGGAAAGTATTTAAACCCGCACGTAGATTTGTGATTTTTATAGTTACCTCTGATTCAAGCAGGTTCTCAATTGTAATATTGTTTTCGGATCCAGTACTACCATTGAAATTTACATGGTGAACAGTGAATTTTCTTAATGGCTCATTTCGTATTTTGAAGACTAATTCCCCATCTGATGCATTAATACATGTCGGCTTCTTTTCTAGGTCTTTTACAACAACAGGGGTAGAACAGTTGTCTACTGTTATACAGCCTTCGTAACGTTGACAATCATCTTCATATATATATAGCAATATTCTCCCTGTCTTAAATTTTCAAGGTATGTTCCATATTCTGAAAAGCCAGCTGGACCAGTCCATTTTATAGTCCAATCTGGTCCAGGACTTTCAACTCTGACTCTTAAGGAGCCATCGCGTGCAGTGCGATCAGAAGCTCCTTTAACTTCGAAAACGATTATCTCAAAAGGAATGCCATCCCTTACATTCTCACATATTCCAGGACTTGCTGGGTCTAAAGGGTAATCTTCAGTAACGCTGCAACAGCATAGTGTTATTGGGGTAGTCCACTGGCAATTTCCAGCTTGAAAAGAGAAGCTGTGTGTACCTTGTCGGAGCCCTTGAATCCATACCCCATTTTCAACTGGAATATTATTTGGTAAGCTCAAAACAGTGGGGGGGGACTGCTACATTCTCGTTCCATGATATCTGTATTAAGCCATTTCCAATGGCACTCGGAAGAGGCTTGTCTGCCTCACAATCACTTGGGTTAATTTTCGTGAAATCGAAATCATAGTCTAATAGCCATACATGATACGCCAGCCACAATGTCCCGCAGTATTCATCTTGAATTCCCACATTGTAGAGGCCCGGCTCTAAGTCGTATACGTCTTGATCATAGCTGAATGGAATGGACTCTCCAAATTTTTTCCAACGATATGTATATCCCGCTGTGTTGCTATTTGAATGTAAATCAATAGAGCCTCCTCCGCAATTACTTGTTGTGGTAGTAGCGTGAACTACCGTTGCAGTCCACACTGCGTTGCTTTGTGAGTTAGCTTCTGATAGTATTCCTAACGCGATGAGGAGGAATAATGTCCGAATATTCATAAGACTGATCTAGTTAAGGTTGCGCATATTTGACAATGAGCTAAATTATTGATTATGACTGCACTAATATAGACATTCTTAATAAGGTTTGAAGGCTATTGTTGATAGTTTAAATTATACTAACGCGTTGCACGGTTAATCTTGTCTAACTAGCAGGAATAATAGATCGCACAATAGGCTAAGGTGCTTAAACCAAAATACTGGCTAGCTTAAATTTCAACCGTGCAACGCGTTATACTATTTCTTCCACAATCGTTACCACGATTAAAACGAAGTACATACGATAGTACTTCTTTTTGAGTGTTGCAGAAAATCGTAGTTATCTTCTCTCATTGTAGTTATCTTCTCTCATTGTGGTTAGTTTCCTGTTCTGTTTTCTAATTGCTTTTAGAAAGTAGAGATTAGCATGGTTATAGCTGAATTTATTTAGGAAGCCCTTCAAAAAAAAAGCCCCAGCACATTTCCAAGTGCTAGGGCTTTTTAGAAAAATTGCTGTCCTGTGGATTGCCAATCCGCAGGACAGCAATTTTTCTACTTATTCCTTCCAATACAATTCAAGTCCTCAAACGCCTGCGTCAAACGCTTCACAAAAGCAACCTCGCCTTCACGGAGCCACTTGCGTGGATCGTAGTACTTCTTGTTTGGCTTCTCCTCGCCGTCTGGATTACCGATTTGGCCTTGTAGGTAAGGCTTGTTCGCAGCTTCGTATGCACGAATACCGTCCCATGTTGCCCACTGCATGTCCGTGTCGATGTTCATTTTCACTGCACCATAACCGATCGCCTCGCGGATATCTTCTTGGCTAGATCCTGAACCACCGTGGAATACGAAGTTGATCGGGTTGTCCTTCTCCAACTTGTACTTCTCCTTGACGAACTCCTGAGAGTTCTTGAGGATCTTTGGCTGAAGAGACACGTTACCTGGCTTGTACACACCGTGTACGTTACCAAACGCAGCAGCAATCGTAAAGCGATCACTTACTTCCTTGAGCTTCTCGTAAGCAAAGGCAACCTCTTCAGGTTGAGTGTAAAGCTTGCTTGAGTCAACGTCTGTATTGTCTACACCGTCTTCCTCACCACCGGTAACACCAAGCTCGATCTCGAGCGTGATACCAACCGCATTCATGCGCTTGAAGTAAGCAACACAGGTCTCCATGTTCTCCTCGAGTGGTTCTTCACTCAAGTCAATCATGTGAGAGCTGAAAAGTGGGTATCCACGCTGCTCAAAGAACTTCTCATTGGCCTCAACCATGCCGTCCATCCAAGGAAGGAGCTTCTTCGCACAGTGATCCGTGTGAAGGATAACGGTAACACCGTACATCTTCGCAAGCGTATGCACGTGCGTTGCAGCACTGATTGCGCCCACTACAGCAGCTTGCTGCTTGTCATTCGGAAGAGACTTACCAGCGTAGAAGCTTGCACCTCCGTTAGATAGCTGAATGATCACAGGAGAGTTCACTGCCGCAGCAGTTTCCATCACCGCGTTGATACTGTTCGTACCAACCACATTCACTGCAGGAATCGCGAAGTTGTTGTCGTTCGCGTAGTTGAAGAGTTCTGTTACTTCATCTCCCGAGAGTACACCCGGACGAAAACGTGTCTTGTTCTTAGTGGCAGTTGCCATAGTGTTCTGATTGAAAATTAAGGTAATCGGTGATTTATCGGCCGACTACTATAAAAGCGATTGAAAGCGCAAGGTATCAAATGCGCGCTAGACAGGGATTTTAGCGGAGGCTGACTTAGACCAGCTCCTTCGCTGCGAGATAGCGTTCTGCATCAAGTGCAGCCATACAACCCGTACCAGCAGCCGTTACTGCTTGACGGTACACTTGATCAGCGGCGTCTCCACTTACGAAGACACCCTCAATATTTGTGTTGCTTGTTCCTGGAACAACTTTCAAGTAGCCATTTTCGTGCATGTCCAACGAACCTTTGAAAATGTCGGTATTCGGCTTGTGCCCAATAGCAACGAAGAATCCGCTAATCGCGATTTCTGTCTTTTCGCCAGTCTTGTTGTTCTTCACGCGAACACCAGTCACCTCTTTCTCGCCGAGAACCTCATCGGTCTCCGTATTCCAGTGGATCGTAATGTTTGGTGTATTCATCACGCGCTTTTGCATGATTTTAGAAGCACGCATCTCGTCACGACGAACAATCATGTGTACTTCAGGACAAAGCTTAGCGAGGTAGCTAGCTTCCTCTGCTGCAGTATCACCTGCACCTACAACGGCAACGTTCTGACCTTTGAAGAAGAACCCGTCACAAACAGCGCAAGCACTCACGCCTACGTTAGCTAGACGTTTCTCACTTTCGAGTCCAAGCCACTTAGCAGATGCACCTGTAGATACAATCACAGTATGTGCGTGAACCTCGTCACCACCTGATGTCCAAACCTTATGAACTGGACCTGAGAAGTCAACCTTCTCAACCATGTCATAGCGCACATCCGTACCAAAGCGCTCAGCCTGCTTTTGGAATTGCTCCATCATTGCAGGTCCCATAATTCCGTCTGGATATCCTGGGTAGTTCTCGACATCCGTAGTGATCATTAACTGACCTCCAGGCTCTTGACCTGTATACATGACAGGCTTAAGGCCTGCACGGGCAGCATAAATCGCGGCCGTGTAACCCGCAGGTCCACTTCCGATGATTAGCGTTTCAAGTGGCTTAACATGGCCATTGTTTCCCTTGTTGCTGTCTGGTGTTTGAGCGGCTGTAGCTGCTGCGTCTGCAGATTGTCCCATATTTGAATTTGTTGCGAAAGTAGTCGTTAGGAGGTAGAGTGTGTCACAGGAATTGTGTTCTGACGAAATTCAATCAAATCAAGGTTATTCAGGGCCAAAAACGTAAGAATCCTGCAGTGTCGCGGGATCGTGAGTCTTACTGTTTTGAACGCCGAGTAGCAATGAATAGGCGAATTTTTAGGTGAACAGTAGTTCCTTTGATAGACTCAAATTTCTCCGCCGGTCGATAAATCCTTCGTGATCGTCTGATTCTGTGCTAATAACCCATAGGTCCGGCTTAGGTTAAGGTTATGATGTTTGAAGATTGGACGAGCGGTTACTTCATGGGTTTTGCCTTGAGCGCACTAGCCCTCGCAGTTTGGAATGCTGCGGAGAAGAAGTCAATCGTTGCTCGAAATGCACCTTTCGTAATTTTTGCAGGCCTGACGCTTTACTTCACAAGTGTCGTTAGTCTTCAAGGTGCACCAGGTGAGCGACTGTTCATTGTCGCGCGTGACCTACTCACTCAGGCTGCTATAGCGTATTTGATCCGTCTGCTTTCGCAAAAACCAAAGCTGCTCCTACCAGTTGCAGCCGCAGTACTCCTCGGCTACTGGTTTTTATACCGCGAAATACAAGAAGAATCCATACAAGCCTTAGGCTACGCTCAAAGCGAGCAAGTGTCCTCTATAGCTTCCTTGTCAACCAGCCAAAGCGGAAACCTTGATCCAAATGGCGAACTTTTCGTCACGTTTCAAGACGGAGGGACAGCGGAAGCCGTCCGTGATCAAATTGCAGACTTAGGCCTTTCGGCAACAGGAGCATTCACTGACTTGGATTCCAATTGTCCTAACTGTGATCCGAGTGTTGCAGATGAATTGAGAAGAACCATACTCATCGATGTTCCAGACGGAAGGGAGCAAGAACTAGAGACTTTACTTGCGTCCTTTGAAAAAGCAGAAGGGAGCTACGCAGAGCAGAACGAAATCTTGGAGTTCGAACCGCTTAAAGCTTCTGGACCTGCTTCGCCCAACTCAATCCTCGTTCAGCCGCCTGCCAAGCCAAGTGATCTTGGCCTCAACGATCCAGAGGTGGTTCGACAGTGGTCATTGGTTGCGTGGCCCTATACAGCTTTCGCCAAAACCAGTTCTAAGATGTCCAAACGTCTTCAGCCAGCAACCTTGTTTGTGCTAGACAGTGGGGTAGACGCGACCCATCCAGACATCAAGGCAAATTTCCAGAGTCACGACTCAAAGCACGACCGCGATGGTCTAGGGCACGGTACGCACGTTGCAGGTATTGCAGCTGCTGTAGCGAACAACAAGGAAGGAATCGCTGGGTGGTGGCCGAAAGGTGATCATCCGCTCAAGGTCTCCTCAATTCGAGTGATCGGCCCATTTGGCTCAGCAACACAACAAGCAGTTGTTCAAGGCATCATCGATGCGGCAAACGCTGGTGCTTCAGTGATCAACCTGTCTTTGGGAGGATTTAGCAACGATGCAAAACAGCGCTTGTATTCTAATGCTGTCAAGTATGCAAACGATCGAGGTACAATCGTAGTCGTGGCTGCAGGTAATTCAAGCATGGATGCGCGACGGTATGCACCCGCAAATACGCCTGGGGTCATTGCAGTAGCTGCATTGGACAACACACTTCAACAAGCTTCCTTTTCAAATTCAGTCGATGGCCTAGAAATGGGCGTCTGGGCACCTGGCAAAGACATTCATAGTCTTGTTCCAAACGGAGGATACACGCCCTTCAGTGGAACTAGCATGGCTGCACCACAGGTTGCTGGTATTCTTACCGTTGCGAAGTCTATCCGACCAGAAATGACTACCCGTGAGGCTTACCAAATGCTAAATAGATCAATCCAGGGGCAAGCTCAAGTTTCGAGTGATCGTCCAGATGTGTTGGATCCAGGTACATTTTTAGAAGAGGTGGGCAGAGACTAGTATGTAGAGGCTGTATTAGGATTTTTATACAGACTCTAGATCCAGATTAGTCCTTCAGCGTCACCGATGCTTTTTCCTGATTCCGTTGCGTTTCGGTACGCTGCAAGTAATGCGACTGCGCCATCTACTTGGTGGTAATTCAAAAGCTCTGGTAATTTTCCTAGTGGACTCAATAAGGAAGTGAGCTCTAGGTGCACTTCAGGAATGGAGGAAGCTTCGGTTTTGGCGTAAGCTGAAAGGGGAAGAGCCTTAGCAAGAGCGGCAGGGTAGACCTCGCCAACCTCCCAGCCTAGTTTTTTAAGTTGACTTGTTAATCGCATTGCACGAGCTGTAAGCCCACCCAGAAACATGGGCGACATTGCTTTCAGTTCGCGGTCGCAGGCCCGATAGAAGTAGTCGCTGTAGTCCTCAGAGTTGCTATAAACCCCTGGTAGCGTGAGCGGTGCATCGAGCCCGACCTTTCCTGGAGGAAGAGCGGAGAGTGTATCTACGATAAACTTGTCGGCATCTTTCTTTTTAAGGGATTGTTCAATGCGAATCTTGCCTTCGAATGCAATTGCCAACACTGTAGTTCCTGCAAGCTTACTTCCGTAATCGATGCCTACAATTGGAGTATCCAAACCATATCTTTCCGCCATGGGCCACAAACTAGTTTCTCCAGCCGAATGGGCGGAATATCCTCGTCGGGCATTTGCAGCTTGGTTTAATCAACTCGAGGGATTACGCTCGCCTGTCTTGGTGGGCACCCAGAGTAAAGAAGGCATTCATAACCTGGCTGTGTTTAGCTCGATTACACACGTGGGCGCTCGACCGCCACTGGTTGGAATGGTCTTTCGTCCCTTGACTGTGGAGCGTGATACCTATGAAAACATGAAGGCAACGGGCTTTTATACGATCAACCACATTCCAAGCTCAACCTTGGCAGCTGCGCACCAAACGAGTGCGAGTTACCCTTCAGAGACGAGTGAGTTCGAGGCGGTTGGCTTAACACCTTTGGCAAGCAGCGAAGCGGCCCCATATGTGAAAGAGGCGAGCATAAGCATGCTTCTTGAATTTAAAGAGGAGCACTTCATCGCTGCCAACGATACCATCTTTGTAGTCGGAGCTGTCAAGGAATTGCGACTGCCGGCGTTAGCCGAATTCGGGAAAGACACCGTGGATTGGAAAGCGCTTGAAGGTCTTGTCGTCAGTGGTTTGTATGACTACCACGAGGTAGAGCACTTCAAGAAACTGGGGTACGCTAAGCCTTAAACACGCGCTTAATGTCCAACGACCTGAGGTAGCTGTGCGATGATGTTGTCGATTGCAACGCCAGGATCATTAGAGCTAACCTCAAGGCTTACTTGGGCGCGCTCATAAGCTGTTTTACGCTGTTCTGCGAGTCCGGTAAGGAAGGTTTCCCAATCGTCTCTGCGCAAGAGTGGTCTAGCTTCTCGTTGGTCGGCAAGTCGCTCTACAAGCATCTGGATATCAATATCTAGGAAGATAGTGAGCCCGTTGTCGTTGAGGAAGTCCATGTTGTTGAAATGGAGTGGGGTGCCACCTCCTGTTGCGATGACCGCGTTCGGGAATTTCCGAGGGAGATCACGGAGTACTTGCGCCTCGCAGGTTCGAAAGTGGAATTCTCCAGAGTTTTCGAAGATGTCATTGATGGTGCGATTGGTTCGCTTTTCGATGGCATCGTCAAGATCTACAAAAGGCCGACCGAGCACTTCGGCTATCCCACGACCGATGGTTGTTTTTCCGGAACCCATCATGCCTACAAGGAAGATACGGGACGGTTGATTGTGTACATTTGCCATCGTGAACAAGTTCAATTTTTCAGGTGGAAAGCTAGGCTTTCTCTTTTACGTCTCGTTGTTTTTGTTGGCCGCATGCGGCGCTAGCAACGAGCCAACCGTTCCTTCATCAACTATAGCTGAGGCTCAGGGAGGTGGAATCATCAAGTTCCCCGTAAGTGGTGACGGTACCGTAGATACGATGGATTTGCCTAAAATTCGTTTTAGCGAAAGCTCATTTAACTTTGGAGCTGTCGATGAAGGTGCAATTGTATCTCATCGTTTTAGCTTTAAAAACACTGGGAAACAGCCGCTTGTTATAACAAGAGGTAGCAGTACCTGTGGCTGCACTGTCCCGGAATTTCCGCGGACTCCTATTGCTCCAGGAGACACTTCAAGCGTGAAAGTGGTCTTCAACACAGATAATAAGTCTGGACCCCAGAAAAAACCTGTAACCTTGACCGCGAACACGTACCCAAGCCAGACTACTATTAGTCTTATTGGGATTGTCGACAAGCGAAACTAACACATGGAACTACAAGCACTCTTTCTCCAGTTGGAACTTAGCCCAAGCATGACTACACCAGTAATGCTAGGTCTTATGCTCGCCATCTTCTATTTCTTTTTGATCAGACCTCAAGCACAGCGTCAGAAAAAGCAAACTGCTTTTCAGGATGCCGTTAAGAAGGGAGACAACGTCATTACCAGTGCTGGTATCATGGGCCGTGTCAGTAAGATCGACAAGGAAGCAGGTAGCGTAACACTAGAAGTAGGTAAGAACACTTACCTCGACTTTACTCCTGGATCAATTAGTCATGACCTCACCGTAGCAAAGTATGGCGAGGCCGAAAGCGAGTAAGTTAGAGCGAAGTCGTCGCTTCACGATCTCGATGTGTGTACTCGCATCGGTTGTATTTTGGATGGCGATAAAACTATCGAAGGATTACGATACGATCGAGACGATTGGGATTAGCTACGAGCTGCCCAGGGGTGTTGCGTTTGCGCAAACGCCACCTAACTCACTGGAAGCACGGGTTCGTGCAACAGGTTGGGAGTTGTTCAATCAAAGCCTGAGTACCCGTGAGCGCATGATTACGATCGATAGCCTAGAGCTACGCGAGAATGCAGATGGTATCATTTCCATTCGAAATGAAGTCGCAAGTGCGTTTCAAGATGAAGGCTTAGATGTTAACCCGATCACCAACGAGCGAATCGTCATCCAAATGGAGCGCGTTGCTTCCAAGCAGGTTCCCTTGGTGCTTCGCTCGAGGATAAGTTATGCCCGAGGGTTTCAATCCAGTAAAGTTCCTAGACTCGAACCTGATTCGGTCTTCATCTCAGGGCCTTTCTCGATCATTGATTCAATTTCCTTTTGGCTCACTGACAGCCTTGTTGTAGCTGAAGTGGAGGATACTCTTAAGATCTCAACCTTGGTTGAAGAGGCAATCTCACCTTCGGTCAATGTGGTTCCTCAATCGGTAAGCGTTCATATCGAAAGCCAGCAGTTCACTGAGAAAAGTGTCTACGTCCCAATACGAATCCGTGGAGCTTCAAGCTTGGATAGCGTGAGCGTCTTTCCTAAGCAGGTATTGATTAAGGTCGCAGTAGGCTTGCATGATTATGAAACGATCAATGCAAATGATTTTACAGCTGTCGTTTCAATCGATGAAGCCAAGGCCGAGCCTTCTGCCTTGCTGCCCGTGGTTTTAGAGCGCAGGCCATTACTCGTGCGCCAAGTCACAGTCCAGCCTAGGACGGTGGAAGTGTTCTTTTACGAGAAGAATTAGAGTTCGAATTCTCTATAGGTCTAACAACCCTTCTGGAAGATTCGTGAATACGATCTTCTTGGTGAAATCAACACCCGTTATTAGCGCAGGATTAAGCGGTACAAGTACCTCTTGGCCGTTGTAGGTAAGCTTTGCTAACTCCTGCTGAGGATAGCTGACGACCTCTTCGATCACAGCAATCTCACCGAGTTGCTCATCGATCAAGGCATAGCCCGCAAATTTCTGCGATACCTCTTCTGCTGCTTTCTTTTCCACGATAATTTCTTGAGTGACTTCGTCTTCCCGAAGATACAGGCTTTGACCTCTTAGGTCCGCTGCTTCCTCTTTAGAGTCTAGTCCAACTAATTTTGCAATCCAATCGGCACCACGCAATCTATCTAGTTCGTAAGGGATCGCTTTTTCTGGCACTCTTCCAATGAAAAGGAATTCTGCCTTTTTAATGTCGATTCCATATCCTTCAACGACGACGAGTTTTACCTCACCACCATATCCGTGTGTTTTGCGGATACTTCCTACTTCGATTAGTGTTTCCATTAGAATAGTCTCTTCATTTCTACCGTAAAGCCGTTTTCGGCTTTTTCTTCCCAAGGGTCTGTCGATCCACTTTGCTGTGTATCGAGCATCCGCTGACTTCGTTCAAGGAGTCCATAGCCTTTGCCGTAGATTTCTTTGAATTCTCTGAGTTCGATTGCGTTTTCAGACGCTGTCAGAATGACGAAAACAGCATCTACATTACTACCATCTGGTAAGGTGTATGGTCCAATGCTATCAATTCGAGCAATTGACCAATCCTTGTGGATTTCCAAAGGATCGCCTGCAACCGTAATGACTAGGCTAGGGTCGCTCATTTGGAGGGCATCCCAGGTAGACTGACTAGTAAACGGTGTTACCAATGAGACGTAGCTGTACCCGTCCAGTTGATTGATATGCCGTCCACCAAGTACACCATTCGTCTGGAAATCCCAGATGTAACGCTGAACAGGAGTTGCCGCACTATCTAGGTTGTCAACGGTTACATAAAACGGCTTACTATCAGTAGTTTCTGCTATCGGAGAAAGCGACCAAACTGAACTTGTGGCAATCCGATCTGTACCTGCTAGACTTGGATCATAGATCACACTATCTACTTGGTACCGAATAGGATCCGTACCTGCTGGGCTGAAATAGCTTTCATCACCAGTAGCTTCGAAAGGGTCTGGTTCTGGATCACACGACACCAAAAGCGTACTTAGTGCGCACAGAAATAAAGACCACTTTTGAATTTGATGTATCATTTACGACTAGATGTAATGAGACCTCCACCGATTACGTCGTCACCTTCATAAATCACGGCAGATTGGCCAGGAGCGATTCCTCCAACGTTTGCGAGGAAGTTAACGTCAAGATAGTTATCGCCAATTTGCTTGATCTCAGCGAGTGTTCCGCTGTCTTGGTAGCGCACTTTGATGGTCGCCTCATAGTTGTCAGGCAACTTGTCGTACTTCATCAGGTTGAGCTGTCCAACGCCCATTCCATTACGGATGAGGTCTTCTTGTCTTCCAAGACGAATTTGATTGGTATCCGGCAAGATGTCCGTAACGTACATCGGCTCGCCAAAAGCCACACCAAGTCCTTTGCGCTGCCCGATCGTGAAGAATGGGTATCCTTCGTGCAATCCAAGAACTTCGTCGTTTTGACCGATAAACTGACCACCAGCCAAACGGTCTTCAAGTCCGTCTACACGGCGCTTTAGAAAACCACGATAGTCATTATCTGGAACGAAGCAAATTTCAAAGCTTTCGCCCTTCTTGCTCAGTTCTTCGTAGCCGAAATCATACGCAAGTTGACGAACCTCTGGCTTGGTCATATGGCCAAGTGGGAATCGACTTCTTGCGAGGCATTCCTGACTCAAACCCCAGAGTACATAACTCTGGTCTTTTTTAGCATCCGCTGATTTCCGAACAAAACGGCGACCGTTTGCTTCGTGAATTTTCGCGTAGTGACCTGTTGCGATAAACTCGCAGTCCATTGCATCTGCACGCTTCAAGAGCGCACTCCACTTAATGTGGGTGTTGCACATAACGCATGGGTTGGGTGTACGCCCAGCCATGTATTCACTTACGAAGTCATCGATGACATGGTCACCAAATTCTTCACGGATGTCCACTATATAGTGCGGGAAGCCCATATCTACCGCAACCGATCGAGCGTCATTGATAGAATCTAGACTACAGCAACCAGTCTCTTTACGTGAGCCTCCAACATTGGCGTAGTCCCACGTCTTCATAGTAATACCAATGACCTCATAACCCTGCTCATGTAGGATCATTGCGGTTACAGTGGAATCAATTCCACCACTCATTGCTACTAATACTTTTCCTTTCTTGCTCATGTCAAATGATCTTTCCTGAAAATGGCTAAGCCATTCACTTATCGACTCGTTCGCATTGAACCGATAATTCTCGAAAACGCGAAGGTAACGAGAAGGTTTAAGCTGTACCTCGTTTCCGTCTACCCTTTAAAACAGCTTTGACACGTCATTAAAGATTGCAAATGCCATTAGGCTAAGAACCAAGACGAAACCTACCGTCGTTGCCACCTGCAGAAACTTGTCGCTAGGTGTGCGTCCTGTGATGACCTCATAGAGCAAGAACATGACATGACCACCGTCCAATGCTGGAATCGGAAGCAAGTTCATGACAGCCAGAATGAGAGAAAGTAGTCCTGTAAGTTGCCAGAATCGTGGCCAGCTCCAGACACCTCCGAAAGCACGGCCGATAGTGATGAAACTACCGATGCTATCACTAGCGTCAATGTTCTTGTTGAACATTTGCTTTACTGCGCGACCTTGATTGGCTAATGCGGTAAGACCTTGGTCAATTCCCTTTGGAATTGCTTCCGAAATTGAGTAGTCCTGCTGAACGAAGTCATAGTACTTGTCGTCAAACGTCCAAAAGCCTATTTGGCCTTCTTCTGTTAGTGTGACAGGTGCTGAAATGGTCCGACCGCTCCTATCTAGCGTAAGTCGGACAGTTTCGCCTTTGTACTTCAAGAACTCCTTAGACATATCCTGAAGCCACTTTACGGGCACATCATTCACAGCTAAGACACGGTCACCTTTCTGAAGGTCGCTTGATTCTGCTGGTGTGTCTTTCTTAATGGAGTCAACAACGGCAAGTCTAGGCAATGAGTAAAGTCGTTTGCTCTTGTAGGCCTCTTTCGTCAGGTTACGCTGTAAAGAATCAGGAAGCTGGATTTTCATCTCCTGTCCATCGCGACGAATCGTGATGGTTCTTGCAGCACTAAATAGAATCTCTTCTTTGACGTATCGGTCACCAAAGTCTTTCAGTTGGACGGTGTCGATTGCTAGGACATGATCACCCGTTCGTAGGCCGTGCTGCTCACCAAGCTCCTCTGCATAGATACCGTAGATCGCATTCTCAGTAGGGAGTCTTTCAGTACCCCAGTACCAAAGCATTCCAGCGAAAATCAGGAAGCCTAGGATGAAGTTGACGGTTACACCACCAAGCATGATGATGAGTCGCTGCCAAGCTGGCTTACTTCTAAATTCCCATTCCTTAGGCTCTTCCGCAAGCGCCTCCATGTCCATGCTCTCGTCGACCATGCCACTGATCTTCACATAGCCACCTAGTGGAAGCCATCCGATTCCCCATTCTGTATCCCCAATCTTCTTTTTGAAAAGAGAGAAGTAAGGATCGAAGAAGAGGTAGAACTTTTCTACGCGACAGCCAAACCAGCGTGCAGGAAGAAAGTGCCCAAACTCGTGGAGGACGACTAGGATCGAAAGGCTCAATATGAGCTGTCCAATCATCACGAGAATCTGCATAGAATTTATTTGTGTGTATTCAAGAGTGTCATAGCGGCTTTCGCCAAAACAAAGAATCTGCCTTACAAACGGAACAAGTGTCAAAAAGGTCTGTCGAATCCTTTTGAAAGGCAGCGCGAAAGTAGCGTTTTCATAGCATGACTTCGACATGTCAAGGAAAGGCTGTAACTATCGGCCTTGAAACACGCTGATCACTGGTTCTACGTACCAGATTCCTCTTCTAAAACTGTCTCTTTCCCTGCCGAAGAAGCTGTGCATGCAGCCAAGGTCCTTCGACTTCAGGTCGATGATGGCATTCAATGGCTAGATGGTAAGGGCGGTCGATTTCTTGGTAGAATATCCTCTATCGATAAGCGATCACTCGTTGCAGAGGTGCTTTCCTCAACGACAGAAGCGCTACTTTCAGCAACGGTATTGGCCGTTGGACAGCTGCATGATGCGAGTCGACTCGAATGGTTGGTTGAGAAAGCGACCGAACTTGGAGTCACAGAGATCATGCTCATGGCTACAAGTCGCGTTGAGCGGACGCGTTACAAGATGTCACGGCTTGAAGCAAAGATCGTCTCTGCAGTAAAGCAGTCGGGTAGGGCATGGGTGCCCCAATTGCGTGAAGTAAGTTTTGCGGAAGCGCTAAGTCATTGCAAAGACTTTGATGAACGTCTGATAGCCCATTGCTATGCGGACTTGAAGCGAAATGACGAATGGGCTCTTGTTGAACACGGAAAAAGTGCTTGCCTATTTATCGGACCTGAAGGTGATTTTACGATTACAGAGGTTGAGCAGGCGGAAAAAACGAGCTATCAATCTATCTCTCTTGGAAAGGCCAGATTGCGGACAGAGACCGCAGCGATAGCTGCTTTAGTCCGACTCAGAGGGCTGATGGCCTGAAGCTTAGAGACCAATTTATGTTTCCAATCGTTAAAAAGGACAAGAATTTTGAGGTTCAACTAGGATTTGCTTCAATCCAGAGTTTCTTTGGCCCGATTCTTATAAAGAATAATCACTATGCGTAAGCTACTCCCCCTAAGTCTTCTGCTCTTGTCTTGTTTTGGCGTAAGCGCTCAACAACTCCAACTCGGTTTGTTGAAGTACAATGGCGGAGGAGATTGGTATTCAGACCCAACGGCACTTCCTAATCTCGCTCGTTTTTGTAACGAGCAGCTTGGTTTTGACCTGAAGGAAGATTACGCAACGGTAGAGGTTGGGTCAGCCGCATTGTTCTCTCATGCCTTTGTGCACTTGACGGGGCATGGTAATGTTGTGTTCAGTGCCGCTGAGGCGGAGAACCTTCGTAACTACTTGATTGGAGGCGGTTTCTTGCACATCGACGACAACTACGGCATGGATCCGTTTATTCGACCTGCAATGAAGCAGGTGTTTCCTGAGCTGGAATTTGTCGAATTGCCGTTCGATCATCCTATTTACAGACAGCAGTTTCCGATGGAAGCTGGTCTGCCTAAGATTCATGAACACGACGGAAAAGCAGCCCAAGGATTTGGACTGCTTCACGAAGGCAGACTGGTCTGCTTTTATAGTTACGAGACGGATCTCGGAGATGGTTGGGAAGATGCAGATGTTCATAGCGATCCACCAGCCACTCGTACCCAAGCGCTCCAAATGGGAGCGAACTTGGTGCAGTATGCTTACACCCAAGGAGGGTAAGCGTTCATTTTAAAATCGGGTGATCTTTTTAGATAACTGAGTATCGCGGTCTCGTTGGTTAAGGTTGAGAATCATTCGGTCGGACTGAATTTTTCCAGTTGAGCTTGTAGTGTCACTTGCCGAGGCAGAAACGTTAGCTCCTTCGACTCTTTTGCTACCATAACTAAATGTAAGTCCTAATATTCCTACCGCCATAATGGCTAGTAACAGGAGTTTTTCTGATCTTCCTTTTCCATTTGCTTTTGTAGAGGTTTTTTTCATGGGCTAGTCTAGTCTCTTCTGGGGTGGGTTTGAGAAATTACCCTTGTTGATGGGGAAGCCAGGATGGCTTGTTTGTGATGACTGCTTTTAAAGTCTGGTTCAAAGCTACTTACATATTTTGAAAAATGCCAAGCGACTTGGTGTTTTTCTTTGCTTCGGTATGATTTTAGTCTACGAAGTCCAGTGCTGTATGGGTTCGCGGGATTACTAGATGTTAAGAAATCCTTAGAAATAGGTAGTTACTTTCGTCACTAGTGGTGCTTAACAACCTGCTTACATAGCCTACGCAAAAAGGGGCGCCGCGTTATAAAACGCAGTGCCCCTTTTAGGATCAGAATTAAACGGCTTCTAGCGAGTCGTCAAGAGAAAGACTTCGCCATAATCATTGGTTACTTCAGCAACATCGAGAGCTGCATCTCCTACACCTGTATATAGGTCTAAGTGTCGCTTTCCTTTGACTGCTCCGCCTGTGTCCTGAACAAGTAAAATACGTGTTTCGAAAACACCAATTTTACCTACCACAGGAACGGAAGCTAGTAGCACGGATCCAATTGGATAGTGATCTGGATCTGCGGCTACGCTTACCATCGGTGTCAAAGCGACGCCTGCAGCTCCACGCGCTGCTCCGTCACTTAATTTGAAGAATCCGTAGTTCGGATTGACACGCGTAATAGTGTCTCGCTTTTGATTCGCAGATACCCACTTCCTCAAAGCACGCATGCTCAAGTCAGTTATAGAAGAGTCAAGCTTGCTAGCAACACGCTCAATACTTTGGTAAGGATAGCGGTTGGTGCCGCCATACGCTAGGTATTTGCGCTCACCATTGCGAAATTTCACAAAGCCACTTCCTTGAAGTTGCAACATGTACACGTCTAAGGGGTGCTTTGTGTAAGCGATCGTGTATTTTTCTAAATCAAATGCATTTCCAGACTCAATCTCTCTGCGGCTAGGAAGTTCGCCTTCAAAATCCTTAGGATATTGAAGAAGTGGGTAGCGATAGACAGCCGTCTTTTTCTTGCTGACATTCACTTCAGGACTGTAGTAGCCAGTGAATTTCACTTCTGCCTGGCGCGATATAGAAACGGGAGCGAGAGATTGCTCATGGTACTTGCCACTGAGTAAGTCATCGATAACCTGAAGGAAGTCTTGACGTGTATATACATCACCATTTACAACAAAGGTCTTCCTTGGTTTTTGACGCTTGATAAGGGCTCTTTGTATCTCGAGAGCATCTTTAAGTTCAGAAGTAATCGTTGGAAGAGACGTCATGAGCATCTTCGCGCGGTGCGCAATGAATGTTGCTCTCTGATTTCTCTGGCCAACTTCTGTGATAACTTTCGAAGCGCTTATTTTGCGATTCGTAACAATTGGAACAGTATTAGCAATACTAGTTGCACCAAGCTGCTCTTCGACAGAGACATTGATCTCTGAAGCACGCTCAATCGCGCAATGGCTAAATAGTATAGCCGTTAAAAGTAAACCGAAGAATTTCAGCATGAGACTGGGCGCAAGCCTTTTGTCAAGATTGTGCTTCAACAAGAAGCAAGTCAGACGGGGGGCGTCGATTCAAATCAATTCATCTAACAGTAGTTAGATAAATTAGATGTGTGAACCGTATGCAAATGTACGCCATCCTCACTATCAAAGCATTAGGTGTAATCATGGACTACCCAACGAGGGTATTGCCAACCATTAATTGCTGAATAATGGCCAATCGGCTGGTAGATTTGCCTGATTGTTCATAATGCCAAATTATCAGCACTCCTTAATTTTGGAGTCTTACCTACTTTTTCAAGCATTTCGGGCCGATGTATCCTTCAAATGGATGTCGTAATGTTCCTTTGGATATCACTTCGGTTTTCGAAGTGTAAAATCCAAAGGAAACTCGATTACGGTTGTACTACACGTTGTGTACTAGCCATAGGGACACTTGGGTCTACGTGTACTAACCACTGCATAGTGGAACTTGTGCTGTCTGAAAGTTCTACAGAATAGTAACCTTTAGGCCATCCTTCGTAATCTATTTCTAGGGTATTTACCCCTTGAGCAAGGCTTCTGTTATACGTTTCTAGCGTTTCACCACCAAGTGTCTTGATGTTCAAGACGACTTGTTGGTCTTCTTTACTGTCTAAGCTAATATGCAAACGAGCCAATGATTCTGTGTCCAGGGCGCTCAAGATTCTTGTCCGCCTGCTATGAGCATGTTGAGCGAGAAGCTCTTCTGTTTCCTCGTATTTTCCATCTAAATAGACAACACGAAGTTGAAAAGCTAGATCATGTACGAAGTCCGTTTGATCTATGTATCTGTAGGTAGAGGTGCTGTCTTTGTGAATCGCTCTTGGTTCTAGCGTCGCGACTATGTTATATTCCCCCTTTGCAAACCTGCGTATGACGTAATAGTCGACGTCAAGTTCACTTGTTGTTTTCCATTCGATGGAAACACCACTTGCATAACCCATCATCGAGACGGGTTGGCTGAAGTGTACTGGCTCGTGTTGTGCCATCGCAGATAGTGCAACAAATGACGTCCAAACTGCAGCGAGGATGTATCGCATGGAAGATTACTTTAATGTGTTAATACAAAAGCCGCACCAATCCGATTCAGATGATGAATAACACTATATTTTCTACGCTCATTGTAAGTGTCTTGTTACTTATTGGATGCAGTACTAAGCTTGGATATCGCACAAGTCAAGTAGTAGAAGGCTCTCAAGGAATGGTCGTCAGTGCACATCCTCTTGCAAGTGATGCAGGGAAGGAGGTCCTGAAAAGGGGAGGCAACGCAACAGATGCAACCATTGCGGTACAGTTCGCCCTTGCTGTGGTGTGTCCGCGCGCAGGCAACCTTGGTGGAGGAGGATTTTGGATGTATGCACCTGCTGGAGATAAGGTGCGATCACTTGATTATCGTGAAGAGGCGCCAAGCGGAGCCTCAAGAGACATGTATCTAACTCCTGAAGGAGATGTGCATCCGACGAAATCTCTTGAAGGTCCGCTTGCAGCAGGAATTCCCGGACAAGTAGATGGACTTTGGATGGCTTACACCCTTGGTAGTAAGCTGAAGGACTGGAAATCCCTCCTACAGCCAGCCATCAAGCTCGCTGAGGATGGCTTTAAAATCTCGAAAACAGAAGCAACACGCCTCAACAAATTTCAAGAAGCATTTAAGCGGCAGAACGACTTCTCCTTCCCTTTCGTAAAAGACACTCCTTGGGTCGAAGGCGATCTGTTGCAACAGAAGCAACTTGCGAAAACACTCCGAGGAATAGCAGAGGAAGGAGCTGGATACTTTTACGATAGTGCTTTTGCGAAAGCACTAGCAGCAGAAGTGCAGGAGCGAGGTGGTATTTGGACTTCCGAAGACCTCAGTACCTATCAATCTGCATGGAGAGAAGCAATCGCTTGTGACTTTCAAGGGCATGCCGTTTACAGCATGCCACCTCCAAGTTCGGGTGGGGTAGTACTCGCCCAGATGCTAGGCATGTTAAAGAGCCAAAACCTGCAGTCGCTTGCGGCAACTGACAGTGTTGCCTATCTCCACGTGCTTATAGAGTCAATGCGACGCGCCTATCAAGATCGAGCTACGTTTCTTGGTGATCCTGACGAAGTGACCATGCCGATCGATAGCATCCTCACGGATACGTATCTCTCTTCAAAGTGGTCGACCTACAATCCCGAAAAAGCAACGCCAAGTGGGGCGATGCTAAAGATTCAAGGGAAGGAAACCTATGAAACAACTCACACGAGCGTCATAGACAATGAAGGAAATGCAGTCTCCGTAACAACGACCCTCAATGGTAATTTCGGATGTAAAGTTTGGAGTAAGACCGGAGGGTTTTTCTTGAACAATGAAATGGACGATTTTAGCTCGAAACCAGGAACTCCTAATCAATTTGGACTCATCGGCGGAGAGGCAAATTCAATTGCGCCAGGCAAGCGAATGCTCTCTAGTATGACTCCTTCCATCATCCAGACCAACGGGAAAAATGAATTAATACTCGGAAGTCCTGGTGGGTCTACGATTATCACAGCCGTCCTTCAGGTTTTGCTTAACGATCTGGTACATGGCCAGACACTAGAAGATGCCGTTGCCAAGCCACGTATTCACCACCAATGGCTACCCGACGAAGTTCTTTACGAAACGGGAGCCTTTAGCGAAGAAGTACGCAAAGGACTCGAAGCAAAAGGACATACTTTTAGAAAGGTCAAGTCAATTGGCCGTGTTAAAGCAATCTCAGTGAAAGGAGCAAAGCTTATCGGCGTAGGAGATGCAAGAAACCCTGATGATGACGCCAGCGGCTATTAGCACTTCATTTTCTGAAGTTGCTGATTACGTCATTTTGGACTGATCTATCTACCGAAACCAATTTTATTCTCTGGTTCGCTCGCAGTCTTGCGAAGAGAAGCCATACGAAGGGCCGCTACGGCACATTCAACGCCCTTGTTACCAAGTTTGCCACCCGAACGATCAAGCGCCTGCTGGTGGTCGTTTGGCGTCAATAGGCCAAACACGAAAGGACGTCCGCTAGCGACGGTCATTGTTTGCAAAGCATTCGCCACACTTTGGTTGATGTAATCATTGTGTGGTGTATCACCCTTGATTACACATCCGATGCAAATAATCGCGTCGAATCGGCCTTTCCCACTTAAAATTCGTGCTCCACCAGGAAGTTCGAAGGCGCCAGGTACCTGTACCGTTTCGATATTCGATTCCTTGACACCATGCTTGGTCAGCGTGTCAAATGCTCCTTCGTAAAGCGGGTGCGTAATGTCCGTATGGTATTCGGCGAGTACGATTCCGATTTTCATCTCACTGCCATCTGGCATAGTGGATTCATCGTAGGTAGAAAGGTTCTTCAGCGCGCTTGCCATAGGAGGAATTGACTTGGTTCAGGTGTACAAACAAAAAAGGCACTGCCTGGTTGGCAGTGCCTTAAAGAAAGTTGAAATCCTGTTCAAGGGATTAACCAGCTGTCCGCATCAAGAACTTTTGAATGTCTTGAGCTTCGTTACTGTTTGGGAATTCTGTTTGTATACGCTTGTAGAGCTCGTTTGCCGCGGCTTTGTTGCCTTGGCGCTCACGAAGCAATCCTAACTTGTTGAGGAAATAAGGAGCGAGCAATGAGTTGTCACCAGCTTCGCTAGCGGCAGTCTTGTAATAACCTTCGGCTTTGTCGAGGTCACCTTTCTGCGCATAAGCGTCACCGATGGCTCCGTTTTTAGTTGCAGGGAAGATTGATCCATCCTCACCGAATGATTGGAGATAGTCGATAGCTGCATCGTACTGTCCAAGTTGGAGGTAGCTGATGCCAGCGTAGTAGTTCGCTAGGTTTCCAGCAGGTGTGCTACTGTACTGGTCAGCGATGTCTAGGAAACCTAAGTATCCTGGAGCTGGAGTACTCAGTGCCAACGAGAAGCTGTCACGTTCGAACATCTGTTGAGCCTTCCACATCAATTCACTTGCCTCAGCCTGCTTAGGCTCAGAGTAAAATTTGTTGAAGAGGAAAATTCCAGCCGCGATTGCGACAAGAACACCTACAACGAGAAGGATAGTTTTCTGATTGTTTTCTAGAAAATCACTAGTCTCTCCCTGTACCTCAGTCATGGTGATTTGGTCACCACCGATTGGTGCTACAGGAACTGCTGGTGTTTCTTTTACTTCGTTTGCCATGCGTGTGATTTAAACAAGCTCTTCTTTCTGCAGGATCGAAAAGCGGCGCAAAGGTAGCCGAAATACAATTTACGGTACCAACTCTTCTCAAAGGATTGTAAGAGTGCTCGTGAGCATACGTAAACAAAGGGGAAGGGGTTACTTTTTCATAGAAAAAGCAACCCCCACTTAGCTCTTAAGCGCCCCTGAAATTGAAATTTAGCGTCGGACGAGGACGAGCTTTCTGACGAAGGCTTGACGATCTTGACGCACGACGAGGAAATATGTTCCTGGTCCATTGCGCATGATGTCTAACTCATCCGTAAACAGTCCAGAGTACTCACCTAAGTCATAGGCGTACACTTCGCGTCCTGCTGCTGAATAGATAGCGATACGAGTATCTCCTTTTGAAGGGAGTTCGAAAGTAAGTCTAAATCGTCCTTGGTTTGGATTCGGAGAAGCAGAGAAATCATTGACAACTAAGTCACGGTTCTTCGGCATGTCCGACTCAAAATCTTCAATTTGCGACAGATCACTTTCGCTCATTGGTTCAACGCGAGCGTCCATATCACTTGGATCTATATCTGGAGTACGGTCATTGTCGTCGTCCCAGTTGTTTCCTCGAGTGCGAACTCCTCCAAATACTTCTCGTACTGCCTTCATTACTTCTTCGACAGCATCCTCGGTTTCTTCTCGAATGTCACTTGAACGAATTGCTGACTCAATCTCTCGTTCAATCTCATCAAAGTCAATCTCGTCGAAAGCATCTTCAATTTCATCAGCACATTCTGCAAAAATATTTCTGCTTGAATTGTTCCAATCATTGTTGTGGTGCTGCTCCTCTGGAATTGCACCAGTGACAGATACATCCTTACCATCTCTGACTACTTCGAACGTTACATTGTCCGTATCGGAGATCAAGCGCTTGATTGTACTTAAATCGCCCCAATCAGAAATAGGATAGCTATTGATTCGTAGTAGACGATCACCGTCCTCCAATCCAAGCTGAGCAATCGGGCCGCTAGAAGAGACGTCCAGTAAAACACCTGGCTTGTCATCACTTTCCGTGTCATTTATGCCGAAAAAACCACGCTTTGGGAATGGGGTTTGACTTTGACAAGCATCTGATTTGCGGCCGAGTGTAACGGAGACCGTTTTCTTAACTCCTTTACGAATGAGCCCTACCTGAAATGATTCTCCAATGTCGAACTCGCTCATGAGACAAAAGAATCCATTCGAACGGGAAGTGGTCTTACCATTCACTTCGTACAGGTAATCCATAGGTTGAATTCCTGCATTGAGTGCTCCTGTGCAGCCAACGACATTGGTAACAATGGTTCCTCCATCCGTATCATATCCAAGGCTCGAAAGCTTGTCACGGTCTGGTTCATCGTGCGTTACGCCAAAAAAGCCTTTCAGCTCGCAACGGTCTTCACGCTCATGGTCGCGCTTATCGTTACGTTCAGCTGCAAAGAGCATCGTCGTAGACAGAAGAAGGAAAAGTAGAGTTGGGTATCGAAGTAGAGTACTCACGTTAATAGGTTTGCTGTTAGAGACATGAAGATTGTCGTAGCGTTGCATCTCGTAGACAATTTGTCAACTTTAGCATAAGCTTACCGAAAGGTGCGCTCATTAAGCTGGCCCAAACTTATGAAGAACCGTTTCTTTTTCATGGCGTTGATCGCTTGTACACTATTGGTTTTGGCGCAAGCTTGTAAATCAAATCCTGTTGTACGCCCCACTGAACGTTACATCCACATGTCTTCCAACGCAGCCAGCACATTACACATTCCAATTGTTATCGAACGCCAGGCACTTGTAGGTCTAGTTAACGAGCAAATGCCTGTTGAACTCTTAGCCGATGATAATTTTCAAGGCTATGGGGTTGCTTTGTCTGTCCGTCGTTCTGGTGAATTACAAATGGCCTTTCGGCAAAACCCAGGAGAGGACGCTAAAGCAGGAGCATTGCATTATGAAGTTCCGCTTCAAATAGATGTGGCCAAAAATGCAGTCTTCACCACTTTGAAGGCCAACGGAACCTTGAACTTGAGGTTTGCGACGACCATCGGAGTTGGAAGTGATTGGAAAGTCAAAACGGCGACCGTTTTGGAAGGGTATGAGTGGATCAAAACACCAGAATTGAGTTTTGGACCGGTCAATATTCCGATCGATGGACTTACGTCAAAACTCATTCAGCGGATGCAATCTCAGATTACCGCAGAGATTGATGCTGGTATTGAGGCTAATGTCGATCTGAAATCTTCACTTACCCCGCTCTACAAAGACATGGGGCTCCCAAAAATTCTTTCGGAGGAATATGCTGGTTACCTCCAAGCTAATCCTGAGTCAATCGGTCTAGGAGAGCTGCGTGAGGAGGAAGGAGGCATGGCGACTACGTTAGAGCTTACCCTTCGGCCTAAACTAGGCTTAGGTGTTCCACCCGTTGTTTATCCATCAACGTTACCGCAAAACAGCGGCGTGAGCAATCCTCTAAATTCCTTTGAACTGAGCATTCAAAGCCTACTTCCGTTTGCGGAAATGCGATCTGTTTTGGCGAAAGCTCTTTTAGACACAACCATTAGCCAAGCAGGCCGATCGGCAACGGTAAAAGAAATCGAATTGTACGGTCAAGACGAACGCCTCGTCATTGGTCTTCGAATGGTCGGAGACTATACGGGCTGGGCATATCTACGCGCACAACCTGTCTATGATGCCGATAGCGAACGCATGGAATTGCGAGATATAGACATCACGCTCGACACCAGAAACATCCTATACAAATCGATAGGGTACCTATTCAGGAACCGAATCAAAAAGGAGATCAACACGCAGATTGGTGACCAGGTCTCGGCACAGCTGGCAAGCGTAAGAGAAGAGATTAACAACCAGCTATCAGGCAAAGAGGTCACCCCTGGAATACGAGTAGAAGGTGCAGCTCACCACGTTAGTATCATCGAGAGTTTGGTTACTCCTGATGGACTTAGTGCAGAGATTCGTTTTGGCGGAAGCTTAGCTGTACGAGTGAATCGAATTCCGACAGAGTAAACTCAAAGGCTAGTCAATGACTTCGTCAAGGTTCGTTGTGTCAACTGCAGTGTCGTACTCGTTCTCTTCGATCACTTCATCATGGTCATGTCCTTCATGACCATGTCCATCGTGGTCGTGTCCATCGTGCAATTCGTCCTCTTCAGTAGCATCGGGAGTGATGCGTTCGAACTCAAGAATCCTGTTTTTATCACCCTCTTTCATGTTAAGGTGAAGTGCCTTTTCGTTTAGTAAGGCAATTGCAACAGGACGCTCTACGAGCGTGTCTTGCTTGACAGGCGTTGTGAAAAGTAAGTTGCCTTTCGTCCGAAAAATGCCAGACTCTTCGTAGTCAAGCGTTGAGGTATAGATGTATTTCCCTTCCTCATCGAAGAAGAGTCCAACATCGTCAAGAATAACCTCTATCGTATCACCTTCCTCAACGAGTAAGGTGGCTTGCCAAGCTCCAAGAAGCTCTGGTGTGCGATCGGCTTGGCAAGCCGCGAATACTGCGGTAAAGGCTAGAATACAGATTGCAGCGCGATGAATACGCCAGCACCTGCGAGAAAGCCAAGTAGGGCCAACCATGCGATGTTTTTAAGGTACCAAATGAAGTCAATTCGTTCCATGCCCATTGCAGCAACTCCTGCTGCTGAACCGATGATTAGCATGCTTCCCCCTGTACCAGCAGAGTAAGCAATGAAGTGCCAAAGCGTATCATCTGTAGGGAAGGTGTACATACCCATAGATGCGGCTACTAGTGGAACGTTATCAATGATCGCCGATAAGAAACCGAGGATAATGATGACTAAGTTTTGATTCGGAACCGCGGCATCAAGGCTGCCAGCCATACTAGCGAGTAGGCCAACTGTCTCTCCTGGAAGGGTAGCAGACTCAAGTCCAGCTACAGCAACCAAAATACCCAAGAAGAAAAGGATACTCGAAAGCTCGATTCGACTCAGTGCATGGTGAGCACTATATACATGTCCATTTTTAGCCTTGTCGAAGTTCTCTTCAGGGTGTATGTACTCAGAAACGAGCCAAACAACACCTAGCGCAAGCATCATACCTACGTAAGGTGGGAGGTGTGTGAGCGTCTTGAAAATCGGAACACTGACAAGTGCGCCAACTCCTACAAATAGCATAATTTTCGAAGAAAGTAGCTTCTCTGTTTCGGCATCTGCATCTGGATCTCGAACTGGCTGAGTGATGGTGCCTTTGAAAGCTGGAAGGAAGGAGGCAATGATTGCTGGAACAACGATACAAACGATCGCAGGAAGCACCAAGTGACTGATCAAGCCTCCAGTGGTTACCTTCTTACCAATCCAAAGCATCGTTGTTGTTACATCACCTATTGGGCTCCATGCACCGCCAGCATTTGCAGCGATAACGGCGAGTGAAACGAACCATAGACGCTCTTCTCGTACAGGCACAAGCCTGCGAAGGAGGCTAACCAAAACGATGGTCGCAGCAAGGTTGTCAAGGGTTGCTGATAGGAAGAATGCAAGTACACAGATGAGGTACATCATGTTCCTCTTCTTGTTCGTCGATATCCGATTGGTTATGACACTGAAGCCCTTATGCAGGTCGACCAATTCAACGATGGTCATTGCTCCAATAAGGAAGAAGAGGATTTCAGCCACCTTACCGATGTGGTGAAGGAGTACATCATCCATCTCTGCGATGTGGTGATCTGCGCCTACGGTAGGGATGTGCGCGAGACTAATACATGCCCAGATAACTGCACCCATGATGAGTGCAGGAACGGTTTTATCCAATTTGAGCGGGTGCTCAAAAACGATGGCAACATATCCAATAACGAATGCGGCAATGACAGCGTAAATCATAAAACAGAGTCTTTGTGCTTTAGCCGGCAAGGTAGAAGGCGTATGGCACTATCTCTAATCGAAAATTTGGAAAGTATTGAACGGTCCACATTGAGGATTTCAAACATTACTTAGCACATGCAATTCTGAACGTGTCGAGACCTTTGGAAGCTCCTATATTTGCGACATGGTTAAAATTGGTAATCACGAGTTAGGCGAGTTCCCGCTGTTGCTAGCGCCAATGGAAGATGTTAGCGATCCTCCGTTTCGCGCCCTATGCAAAAAGCAGGGCTGCGACGTGATGTACACTGAGTTCATCAGCGTTGAAGGACTCATTCGTGATGCGACCAAAAGCATTGAGAAGCTTGATATTTATCCAGAAGAGCGTCCGATCGGTATCCAAATCTTTGGTGCCGAGATAGACAGCATGGAGCGTGCAGCCGCTATCGTAGAGGAAGCGCAACCTGAATTTTTAGACATTAACTTCGGTTGTCCTGTAAAGAAGGTCGTCTGCAAAATGGCTGGGGCCGGTATTCTTCAGGACATCGACCGCATGGTCAAGCTGACAGCCGCGATTGTCAAAGGGACCAGTCTTCCGGTTACCGTTAAGACCCGCCTTGGTTGGGACGATGACTCTATAAAAATCAAAGAAGTTGCCGACAGACTTCAGGACGTCGGCATTCAAGCCTTGAGTATTCACGGACGGACGCGCAAGCAGATGTACAAGGGTGAGGCAGACTGGCAATTGATCGGAGAGATCGCACAAGATCCGAAGATTCACATTCCAATTTTCGGAAATGGAGACATCAAGACTCCTGAAAAGGCGGCGCTTTATCGTGACAAGTACGGTGTGCAAGGCATCATGATCGGTCGAGCGGCCATTGGTTATCCTTGGATTTTTAGAGAGATCAAGCACTATTTTGAGACGGGAGAGCACATGGCGCCTCCAACGATTGATGAGCGCGTAGCAGCAGCACGAGAGCACTTGACGCGTAGCATCGATTGGAAAGGCGAAAGGGTAGGGGTTGTCGAAATGAGACGCCACTACACCAACTACTTTAAAGGTTTACCGAACGTGAAGAAATTCCGTCAAATTCTGGTAACCGAGTATGAGCCGTCGACGTTGTTCGCTACACTCGATGAGGTTGAAGCGCACTACAACGGACTTGAGCTACAGCCAGTAGCTTAATGATTTATGCCGTTTGAGTTAGCGCTTTCGCGTATACTCACGTCATGAATAGTCACATTAATCGTTGGGCTTGGGCCGTTGCGCTAGCAGGTTTCCTTTTTGGATTCGACACCGTCGTTATCAGTGGTGCGAATTTGCCTACGAAAGAACTTTGGGGACTGGGTGATTGGTCGCATGGTTTCTTCATTATGTCGATGGCCTTGTGGGGCACCGTTATTGGTTCTCTATTAGGGAGTATCCCTTGTGATAAGCTGGGGCGTAAGCCGACGCTGTTCATCATTGCATTGTTGTATTTGGTTTCTGCTTTGGGCAGTGCCTTTGCAATGGACCCGTACAGTTTTTCGGCTTTCCGTTTCTTAGGAGGCTTAGGGGTCGGAGCATCGACGGTTGCCGTACCGATGTACATTGCTGAGATTGCACCAGCTGCTAGTCGAGGAAGGTTAGTCGCTCGATACCAATTCCTTCTAGTCCTTGGAATCCTACTTGCCTTTTTTAGCAATTACCTGCTTGACGGATTTGGAGGAGCCAACGATTGGCGATACATGCTAGGTGCGGAAGCAATTCCTGCGCTGATTTTGCCCTTGGTGTTAATGGGAGTGCCTGAAAGCCCAAGATGGCTCATACTCGCGAAAGGAAAATTGACAGAAGCGAAGGAGATTTTGGCGAAAGCTGGAGTAGAAGATATCGATGCAGAGGTCGCATCTATAGAGGCAGATCACTACGATGAGGTAAAGAAGGGCGGCACAGGACTGTTCTCCGGAAATCACAATACCGCGCTCATCCTTGCTTTTTTGGTCGCATTTTTCAATCAGTTGTCGGGCATCAACTTCGTACTCTATTACGCGCCTCAACTCTTTGAAAAAGCGAAACTGGCCACGGATGCCGCCTTGGGTAGCTCGATCGCGCTTGGTGTGGTCAACCTCGTGTTCACGTATGTAGGCTTGTACTTAATCGATCGTATCGGACGTAAAGGTTTGATGTACATCGGTAGCATTGGCTACATTTTGACCCTTGGAATGACGGCATATGCCTTCTATGCAGATTTATCTCCCTTTATCATTGTCGCATCGTTGAGTGCTTTCATTGGCGCCCATGCGATCGGACAGGGAGCTGTAATCTGGGTATTTATTTCGGAGATCTTTCCAAACGATGTTCGCGCAGCAGGAGCAAGTTGGGGTACGGGTACACACTGGGTTTTCGCTGCACTAATCACCTTAGTAGGACCAACAGTTATCGAAGCAACCAGCGATGTGCCGTGGATTGTATTTGCTGGATTTGCTGGCTTTATGGTGCTTCAGTTACTCTTCGTTGCTTTCATGATGCCCGAGACAAAAGGAAAGACGTTAGAACAGATAGGGGAGAGTTAGCGACGGTTAACATTCTTAGTATTCTCTGGTAGGTTTATAAGGATATCGCGGAGTTCTTCGGAATACTCTAGATAATTCAGGCTTGTATTACGCAGGGTTCTAGTAATGCACTGCAGTAGTTCACCGGTCCGTCTATCAATGATGTTAATGAAGACTTTCCTGACAGCGAGATCTGTAAAGGTTCCTTTTACGGTGACGATCAAGTCAGAGGGTGTGTTCTCATGAATCTTACGGACGACTACCTCTTTACTTCGACGAGTAAAAGTGGTGTCTCGAACAGTAACGGATGTTACCAAACCGCCAAAACTTGGTCTACGCTCTCCATCTAAGAATACGCTGTAGCCTGCCGCTTTAAAGGCAATGAAGGTTGCTGGCAGTACTCGTTGATTTACACGCCCTTCAAAGAAAAGGGTGACCGTTGATCGCTTCAAATTCTCCGGAACATCCCCAAAGAACTCAAGTTTTTGTGCGTCGAGATTTGCAGTGAAGTAGCAACAAGCAATAAGCAGTAGTATCGATCTAAATTTCATGTCTACAAGATCAGCTGACAATCTGTTAAGGCGTATTAACAAAACGTTAGTGTAATGTTATCGTCGAGGTAATGCTTTCTTTGGCAACACTCTTTTTCCTTCAGGAGCAAGAATTGAACTCAGTTCTTGGTACAGCTTATTGTACATGATTGCGTCATTAGGTTTCTGGGTGTTGATCAACATTAGCAGTTCTCCAGTTGCTCGGTCAATTATTGACACTGAAAGCCCTCTGACAGCAGCATTTCTAAACTTCCCCCTGATATTTGCAACAAGCTCAGTAGGTGCGTTTTCATGAATGGGACTTACAGTAATGTCCATTCCTGCTTGTTTTCGATCAGTCTCTATACCTGTTGCGCTTGAAACCTGGCCACCGTAGCCCAATCGTCGTTCTCCATTTACATGGACTTGAAATCCCGCAGCCTTAAAGGCTAAGAAAGTCCCTGATAGTGATTGGTTGAAATTTTTAGCCTTTTTACCCTGGAAATAAAGCGTTAAGGATGCCTTCTCTAAGTCTTTCGGGATTTCTCCAATAAACTCAAGCTTTTGAGCTTGTAAAGGTAGTGTTAGGCAAAAGAGTGCGAGTAGTACTAAGCTGTGTATAATATGCATACTTGTAAAAGTATAGGATATTTAATAGATCAATAGAAGTATGCTTTGAAGCCGAACGTGCAGTTAAGTCGGTCCAATAGGAATCTCTTGATGCTAGAAGCAAAGATCTTTTCGCACAGATTTGAGGAGGTAGAGTTTAGCCTTCAATAGACTGTAGTCTACAGGGGCAAAGGTCTAACGTTTAATAGTCAAGTTTGTCGACACTAAATTCCTGACGCGTTTACCTTAGCACCGTCATGAAACTTCAGCTTACCCAACACGAGACTCAGCTTCTTAAGGCGATTGGTGCTTGCGCCCAAACCATCGGAGTGCCGGCATACGCAGTCGGCGGTTTTGTACGTGATCATTTGATCGGTCGTGCGACCAAGGACATAGACGTCGTTTGTGTTGGTAGTGGGATTGAACTTGCTCTAGAAGTCTCAAAGCAGATTAAAGGAGCTTCGAAAGCGAAGACGTATAGCCGATTCGGAACCGCGATGGTCCGTGTAGGCGACGATGAGATCGAATTTGTAGGTGCTCGGAAGGAAAGCTATTCGCCCGATAGCCGGAAGCCTGCCGTCGAGGAAGGAACCTTGGAAGATGATCAGATCCGACGAGATTTCACCATCAATGCGCTTGCAATCAGTCTTGCTGAAGAAGATTTTGGTGAGGTAATAGATCCTTTCAATGGCCTTGCCGATTTAGACGCGAAGCTTATCCGCACTCCTCGTGAAGCTGGGCAGACGTTTACAGATGATCCGCTTCGAATGCTTCGTGGTGTTCGGTTTGCCAGTCAACTCGGATTTACGGTGCATGAGGACACCAAGGCAGCAATGGTCCGTTTTGCCGAAAGGTTAGAGATTATTAGCGCCGAACGTATCCACGTGGAATTCAATAAGATTCTGCTTTCGCCAAAACCCAGCATAGGATTGGCCTTACTCAGCGAAACGAAGCTTTTACCGCATTTTTTGCCTGAGTTAGAACTCATGCATGGCGTTGAGAAGCGAGGTAGCATCGGGCACAAGGACAACTTCTGGCATACACTTGAAGTGGTCGACAACCTGGCTGATTCTTCAGATGACCTTTGGTTAACCTGGTCAGCTTTGCTTCATGACATTGGTAAGCCGAAGACCAAGCGTTTTGAAGTCAAAACCTGGACCTTTCATGGTCATGAAGTGGTAGGAGCCAAGATGGTTCCTAAGATTTTTAAGCGTCTCAAGCTTCCTTTGGACGACCAGATGCGGTTCGTACAGAAAATGGTACGCTTTCACCAGAAACCAATAGCGCTCACAGAAGAAGTCGTAACTGATTCTGCCCTGAGAAGATTGCTTTTTGATCTTGGTGATGACATAGATGACCTCTTGACACTATGTGAGGCGGACATAACCTCAAAGAATCCAGCAAAGGTCAAGAAGTACCTCAAGAATTACAAGGAGCTTCGCCGACGCATCAAGGAAGTAGAGGAGCGCGATCAACTACGCAATTGGCAGCCGCCGATAAGCGGAGACGACATCATGACAACCTTCGGTATCAAGCCTGGCCGTGAAGTGGGAATCATCAAGAGTGCCATTCGTGAGGCTATCCTAGAAGGTGAGATTACGAGTGAGCGAGGAATTGCAAGAGCACGAATGATCGAAGAAGGCATAAAGCTTGGGCTGACGGTAGCCACAGGCTAATCCAAACGGTACGTTTCAATGGTGCATCTCTTCCGAGCATCCTACAGGCATCTCACATTCCAAATCTTGATAGATGACTCTTCAACAACTTCGTGACGCCAACAACGCCCGCCAAAAAGAATGGGACACCGGCAATCAGATCACTCCGCTTTATCGGGCTACTGAACTTGCCGGCGAACTTGGAGAAGCGCTCAATGTTGTCAAGAAGCTAGAGCGTGAGCGACTGGGCATTAAAGGAAGCCGTGATACGGTCGATCACTTAGCAGAGGAGCTTGCGGACATATTGATTTGCGTAGATCTTCTCGCGGCAGATTACGACATCGACCTGAGCAAAGCATTGCCAGCTAAGTTTAATGCTACGTCTGAGAAGATTGGGCTGATTACACGTCTTTAGCCGTGAGCTTCTAGGAGGCGCTCAAGAACACGCTCCACACCTAGGTCGTCGTTGTTGGTCGTCTGGAAGTTCGCCGCTGCCACAATATCTGGATGTGCATTTCCCATTGCGAAGCTGAAGTCTGCGAGTGCTAGCATCTCTATGTCATTGTGGTAATCACCGAAAACCATTGTCTCTGCTTTGCTAACTCCCAACTGCTTCTGAATCATACGGATCGCATAACCTTTGTGCGCATCGGGATGAGATACATCCACCCAGTTGAGCCCCGAGACCTTTACTTTAAGTGGACCTTCCAAGTGTTTTGTGTGCGGATAGATGTATCGCTCGGAACTTTCACTGTTGTAGAGCGCAATTTTAAGAACGTCAACTTCTACTCCTGCTAAGTCCTCAACAGCATTGTGTGAACTATAGAATTCACTCATGACTGCTTGGAACTTCGGAGAGTTGGCTTTAACGTAGGCGGCATTCGGGGTGCACAACACCGGATGAATATCGTCGTGACCTTGAATAGCGGCAAGAACACTTGCGACAGTACCATCGGGAACGAAGGTGGAGACCATCGTTTCTGTTGGAGACTTTGCGAAGGCACCATTCTCCGCAACGATCAATAGTTCGTCTGCAATTGGAGCAAGCTTTTCACGCATGCTGTGATACTGGCGGCCGCTTGCTGGGATGAATGTGATTCCTTTCGCTTTCATCTGCTCGTACAACTCATAAAAGCGTGGGCTTGCTTCGTGGTTACTATTGAGAAGGGTCCCGTCCATGTCAGAGATGACGAGTTTGACTGCGCTTAAATCCATGAGGGCAAGCTAGTCGACCAAAGTGATTTTATTTCTAACAAAGCGAAAACAGTTCTATGTTCGCACGCTCTTAGAAACCCCTCAAATTTCAGGTATGAATTTTAAAACACTTTTTTTCCTTGGGCTAGCTGCTCTTGCATTTGGAGCTTGTGGCGATGATGACGACGCCCCAATGACTACCCAGACTGATCTACTTATAGCAAACAACTGGGTTTACGTTGACCTCTTCCTCGGAGGAAATGCAATCGGTTTTGAAAGTTGTCTCGGTGACGACTTCCTATCCTTCAATGCTGCAGGAGCTGTAGTGTTTGACAACGCTATGGAGTCTGACACTTGCACTGTTACACTTGATCCTTACTCAGGAACTTTCGAAGTGCGAAATGACTCTCTACTAATTAGAGCCACTAATCCAGGTGGCGGTAGTGTGGAAAATGACTTTGATATCGTCCAGTTGGACGCAACAGAGCTACGCGTGCAGTCAATAGACCCACTACTAGGTCTTATCGAAGTTCGGTACACTGTACAGTAATCTGAAGCTATACATAAATAGGGCCTTGACTCTTCAAAAGAGTCAAGGCCCTATTTATGTATAGCCTTTCTAAATGTTGACTACATGTCCTTTCGGCAAAACGCCATACAGCTCGCCACCTTTCGAAAAGAGCTTATCGACCTTAGCTGAAACAGCGGGGTCTTCAACCAATCCCGGTGCATGGTGCGGTTTTACGCGCGCATCCATTACAAGTGGGCCTGTGCAACCCCAGTGCTTGTTTCGCATCATCGAGCCAATGCCGTAGATATCACTACTGGGACTGGTTCGTGTAAAGGCAACCCAGACGAAATTGTTGAAGGTTTTGGCGACGAAGGAAGCATCATCTACAAGCAGGATCAATGGGAACTGATCGACAAGCTCTATTGATAATTCCTGAAGCGCATGCTGAGCTTTCTCACGACTTTCGTCTCCTGTAAAGGCTTCGATTTCTAGGGCGAGCACACCCGGAAGTGGAACGGTCACTTTTCTTGGCGAAAGCGAACCAAGCGAAATGCTCGGCACCTCTCGGCCTAACTCACGTTTTTTATCTCCTCGCGCAGCAAAAACGACCTTACTACCGCTGTTCCATCCTTCACCTGAATAGTCGAGCGTGTCGATCGTCCAGTTGGTATAGAAGTGTAAGTCACGCTTCCAATCAATGCGCTCAAGTGCAAACTGAAGGAAAGCCGGCTCATCGTGACAATCGAGACTTTTCTCACGGCTTCCATCCGCAATGATGAGGAATTTCGCAAGGCTCGTTTGGCCACTTCCCAGCAGTCGGTTGGCTTGCGTTAAAATCTCTTCTGGTGGACGAGTATTGTCCATCTCATCAGCCCTGAACGGCATATAGCGCTCACTACCGACAGCAAGTAGCAACGGGTGAACACCAGCAGCGTCAACGGCATTAACCGCCTTGACACCAGGGAACTCCACCGGAGCTAAGTCTTTGACAATCTTAGAAATGAGATACCCAAAACTTGAGTCCTCCATTGGCGGGCGACCTACGACCGAGAAGTGCCAAATAGCATTGGGACGGTGATACACGTTGTCGACCTCCATCACTGGAAAATCATGCTCAAGTGAATAGTATCCAAGATGGTCACCAAAAGGACCTTCAGGCATCAGTTTATCCTTGCGGACAGTACCCGTGATTACGAAGTCTGCCTCGGCAGGGAGGAAGTGATTGTTGTCCCACGCGTAGCGATAGCTCTTTCCTGCAAGCATACCGGCAAAGGTGAGTTCAGACAGTCCTTCAGGTAGAGGCATAATCGCCGTGAAGGCATAGCTCGGCGGTCCGCCAACGATTACGCTTGCACGGAACGGTTCGTCGCTATCGAGGTACTGTTGGTGATGCACACCAATTCCACGGTGGAGCTGGTAATGCAGGCCGATTTCTTTGTCTGTTTTATACTCGTTGCCATCCAATTGAACGCGATACATACCGACGTTCGATTCCATCGGATTTGTAGATCCTGGAGGGAAGGAGAGGACCTGTGGCATCGTAACAAAAGCACCGCCATCCATTGGCCAACTCTTGATCAAAGGCAATTGACTAATCGTCGTTCGACCTTTCAAAATCGGCGCTTTGCCTAAGTACTTCTTAGGTAGAGAAGTGTAGGCCGTCATCGGTGCTGATGCATACTTCAACGGCGCTTTCAAAAAGCGCATCGGATCGATCTTTAGCTCGACCATCCGTTGTACTTTATCGAGGGTGTCTCTGAAGAGCCAGCTCGTTCTGTCATAAGTTCCATACAGATTACTCAGTGCACGGAAGGGCGAACCTTTCACCTTCTCAAACAGAATGGCTGGGCCTTGAGCATCGAAGATTCGACGGTGAACGGCTGCAATTTCTAGGTCTGGATCAAGCTCGCTTTTAATGCGGAGTAGCTTGCCATGCTTGTCGAGATCATCGACGGTTTCTTGAAGGTTGCGATATGCCATTAGGGGTGTAACATAGTTAAACCCCTGCGGTTTTGAATGAGCATGAGATTGTAAATGGGTATGGAACTCGAGGTGGCTTCCGTGCTCCGCGCGGCCCTCGATTGCTCGTTACTTAACCAGCACCGCGCAGAGCACGGAAGCCGCTGGCTAATCCCTCGCCCCAAAGATCAAACTACCGACACGAAGCATACTGCTGCCTTGTTTTAGCGCAAGCTGATAGTCACCACTCATGCCCATGCTGAGGTGATTCCAATCAGGACGGCGATCGTAATACTTCACTCTTACCGTATCGAACAACTCTTTAAGCTGCTTAAACTCATCACCTAGTTGAACCTTGTCAGAAGTGTTAGAGGCCATGCCCATGATACCAGAAGGTCGTGCCCATGCCAAGCGATGAATGTCGTTGGACTCCATAGTCTCAACGAGCTCTGTAGGCGTAAAGCCATGCTTAGTTTCTTCACTGGTCACGTCAACCTGAAGCAGCACGTCAATGATGCGACCATTTTGCTGTCCTCGTTTATTGATTTCAGTCATCAACTTGAGCGAATCCACACCATGGATCAGGTGCACAAACGGAGTGATGTATTTCACCTTGTTGCGCTGCAGCGTTCCGATGAAATGCCAATTGATATCCTTCGGAAGTGCCTCATACTTATCGACGAGCTCTTGTACATAATTCTCTCCGAAGTCACGATGGCCTTGCTCGTAGAGCTCCATGATCGCTTCGTTGGGCTTGCGCTTGGATACAGCAACGAGCGTTGCATCAGAAGCAGTGGCTTCTTGGAGGATAGTCTTGTACATAGGTTGTCGGCTTCTCTCTGCAATGTTACGGCAGAAAAAGGGCTAAAACAGGCCTCCGAGCTGAGCTGAGACCTTGTCGATAATCATACCCAAGTCTTCTGGCTTGTTGACGAAATCGATCTCGTTCACGTCTACGATCAATTTCGGTCCTGCATTATATGCTTGGATCCAATCATCATAGCGCACGTTGAGACGCTTTAGGTAATCGATCGAAATTGAACCTTCGTACTCACGGCCACGCTTACCAATGTGGTTGACGAGGGTTGGGATTCCTGCGCGCAGGTAGATTACCAAGTCAGGCGCCTGAATCTGAGTCTGCATTGACTGGAACAACTCAAAATAGTTATTGAAATCGCGCTCACTCATCAAACCCATTTGGTGAAGGTTTGGAGCAAAGATGTGCGCGTCTTCAAAGATGGTGCGGTCCTGAATGACCGTCTTCTCACCTTTCAAAATATCAAGGATACCCTTGTATCGGTTGTGCAAGAAATACACCTGAAGGTTGAACGCCCAGCGACTCATGTCTTCGTAAAAATCGTTGAGGTACGGATTGTCATCTGTACTCTCGAATTGCACTTCCCAGTCGAAATGCTTACCGAGCTTTTCGCAGAGGGTGGTCTTCCCAGCTCCGATATTGCCACTTACGGCGATGTACTTAGGGTGTACGTTTAGATTAGACTCACTAGACATGCTGCAAAACAAAGCGATAGAGAGTTTTTTGAAGGTCTTTTATCACCTAGAAAGCCCCTGAAAAGCATCTATCTATTCACATTTTGGCTTCAGCTGGAAGATTTGAGCCGCTCGTCTATGCAATTCGACGATCTATCGACTCGTGCAGTGACTTTCCTTCTACTCGGATTACGTTTAGGATATCAAGCCATTTTAGTGCTTGGTTGTCAGTCCCGTCCTTGCACGAGAATCCTCGCGTTACCGCGGGACTTGCGCCAAAACCTATTAAACCTGCATACCGTGTCTAAAATCATCTCAACCGATCAGCTTACTAAAACTTACCAAATGGGTACGGAGCTTATTCATGCACTGCAAGGTGTTGAATTTAGCGTGAGCGAAAACGAGTACGTAGCGCTAATGGGGCCTTCAGGTTCTGGCAAGTCGACACTGATGAACCTGCTGGGTTGCCTGGACACACCAACAAGTGGCAACTATACACTTGCTGGCGATCGAGTTGATAAGATGAGTGATTCAGAACTTGCTAAGGTTCGAAACTCCAAGATTGGATTCGTCTTTCAGACGTTCAACCTTATGCCTAGGCTTTCGGCACTTGAAAACGTCGCTTTGCCCCTGGTATATGCAGGTGTTTCTCGCGGAGAGCGCAACAAACGTGCAGCCGAGGTACTAACGAGCGTTGGACTTGGAGATCGTATGGATCACAAGCCGAATGAGCTTTCAGGTGGACAGCGTCAACGTGTCGCAGTAGCAAGAGCGTTGATCAACAACCCAAGTATCATCCTCGCCGATGAGCCAACTGGAAACCTCGACACCAAGACGTCTATCGAAATCATGGCCCTCTTCGATGAAATTCATCGAAAGGGAAACACAGTGATTCTCGTTACGCACGAACCTGAAATTGCTGGTTACGCACACCGCGTCGTTCGTCTACGTGATGGGTACATCGAAAGTGATGTGCGCCAAGAACCAACAGCGAGCTTGGTGTATTCAGAAGAGTAGAATTTATTGCATTTTTCAGCTGCGAACCACTGGTTCGCAGTACAGCAGCGCCGCAGGCGATTATAGCGCCGCTGGCGCTATAATAACCTGCTCGCCTCTCAACGTCGCCGTACCCACACTTACCACCTTAACCTGGACATAATCGCCAGCTTTGGTGCCGTCGACCTTCGGGAAAATGATCACCTTGTTTTGTGAACTACGACCACGCCATTCTTGATCCGAACGCTTAGAGTCTCCATCAATAAGAACCTCGAAGGTTTGGTCGAGATCTTTCTGATTGAGTGCTGCTTGCACTTGGTGTTGGACCTCGATAACTTCTGCTAGACGACGCTTTTTAACCGCTAAGGGGATGTCATCTTCAAATTTCCGGGCAGCCATCGTGCCTGGGCGTTCAGAGTAGTAATACATGTAGCTCAAGGAGTAATCAGAGAGCTCAATTAAGCTTAGTGTTTCTTTATGGTCTTCCTCTGTTTCTGTACAGAAGCCCGTGATCATATCAGAGCTAATCGTCGCTGCAGGAACGATGCGACGAATCGATTCAACACGCTCTAAATACCACTCTCTAGTATAAGTGCGGTTCATCAGCTTTAAGACGCGAGAGCTGCCACTCTGTGAAGGGAGGTGGATGTGCTTACAGATGTTGTGATACTTCGCAATCGTATGCAATACTTCGTCGGTAATATCCTTTGGGTGCGACGTAGAGAAGCGAACACGCATCGACGGAGCAACTTTAGCTACTAGTTCGAGTAGTTGCGCAAAGTTTATCGTTTCATCCGTTTCAGGATTCGTCCACTTGTAAGAGTCAACATTTTGACCAAGAAGGGTCACCTCTCGATAACCTTGGTTGAGCAATTCGGTAGCTTCAGCTATAATGCTAAAGGTGTCTCGGCTGCGTTCTCGGCCACGCGTAAACGGTACAACGCAAAACGAGCACATGTTGTCGCAACCGCGCATGATTGAGATGAACGCTGAAATACCATTACTGTCCAAGCGAATCGGACTGATGTCCGCATACGTCTCTTCGCGACTCAGGTGAACGTTGATTCCTTTCTCGCCATCTGTGGCGGTATGAATCAACTTCGGAAGGTCACGATAAGCGTCCGGACCTACCACGATGTCAACCAGTTTCTCTTGCTCCAAGAACTTGGTCTTGAGACGCTCGGCCATGCAACCAAGTACGCCGATCAGGACACCCGGCCGTTTGCGCTTCATCTGGTTGAAGATCTTCAAACGCTTCCGAACGGTATCTTCCGCTTTCTCGCGAATCGAACAGGTATTAATCAGAATGAGATCTGATTTCTCCATTTCTCGTGTTGCAGCATAGCCGGCTTCGCCAAGGATACTTGCGACGATCTCGGAGTCCGAGAAGTTCATCGCACAGCCATAACTCTCAATGTAGAAAAGCGGCCCGTCATGTGCTTTTTCAGCAATTTCAGGAAAGGCTTCACCTTGACGGTTTTCGTCAACAGTCTTATTGGGAGCTAGCGAGATTATAGACACAGGAAGGCGTTTTGATCAATTCGAATTTCAGCTTGAGCTAAAACTCGATACGATCAAGAAGCCATATTGACAACTCGATCGAGTTGCAAAAGTAGGTCTTGCAGCTAGAAGCAAACAGCTTGCTTGCAAATTAGCTTAGTTGCAGCCCATATCAGCTTGACTGAGTGCGTCTGCATTCGGAAAGCATTTACCACTCAAAAGCGATTCGGGTGTGTATCGTTTCAGGTTTGGATCGCGCAATCCATCCTCCAAAAAGGCGGTGAGATCCTTAATCTGCTGCTGACTCAGGTTGAGTGCAGTGAAGTTCGATGAAAGCTTATTCGCAGGTACGCGTTCGTTTTGTGACTGACCGTTCGATTTGTATTCGATGACGTCACGAACACTTCGAAAGCTCGATCCGTGTCCGTAAAAGCGTGAGTCAGCTAAGTTATAAAGCTGTGGCGTTTTGAACTTGTACATGTCGTCTTCAACAAGTGTGAATCCGCCACGTCCTTTGTGAGCTGCTTGGCTAGCCATAGAACCAATTACAGGCTCTGGATTATCATGAAGGTCGTTCATGCCATAGGCGTGAAAGCTCATGGATGCGAGTGACGGTCCGTTGTGGCAACTTGCACAATCACCGTCTCCGAAGAAAACGGCAGCTCCTGCTTTTTCTTGATCGTTGAGTGCGGCAATATCACCTGCCAGCCACTGTTGGAAGGGAGCTTCATTGGCAAGAACGGTGCGCTCAAAAGCGGCGATTGCGAGTGCAGAAGTAAGTCGGGTATAGCGATCTTCAACGGGGATGTCAGAAAATGCTTTGTCGAACAAGGCGCGGTATCCGAACGTGTCAAGAATTGCTTCATTCACATCGAGACGGTGGACCTTAAGTCCCGCGATTGCCTGTGTTTCTACTCCTTCAAAGCCAAGGTTGTTAGACGCTTTAGGTGTCCCATCAGTCCAGTATGCTTCGGTTCCTTCATTAAGTCCAGTTCCGCCAAACTGCCCATTCCAGAGTGTTACTTTTTGGTAGCCCGTGTTCAGAATGGATGGCGACTTCAACGGTTGAACGTCTAGCATCGCATTGGTCAGGTTTGCAGCTCTAGATCGGCCTTCACCGGTTAATCCAAAACCGTTTCCACCTTCACCAATTCCTTGTACCGTTCCGGCAGCAAAACCTGCATCTGCATGGTGACAGCTTGCGCAAGACCATGTTTGACTGCGATCGTCGGCCATGCCGTCAATGCCCAAAGCTGTTTCGTGAAATAGCAACTTACCAAGCGCCACTTTCTCAGGCGTCAATGGGTTTTTGGGGTCCTGTGGAATGTTCTCTAGGTCATCGCTTGCAGGCAATCGGAGTCCATCCATGGACTGACCACTCGCTTCGATTACTCTTCTAAGTTGCTCGTTTATTTCCGCATTGGGAATAGCTCCATCCTCACGACAAGCAGTGAAAACAGATACGAAAAGACAGAGGATTAGTAAAGTGCGCGTGCTTGACATAGCCTATAGAAAAGCGATATCTGTGCCAAGGGCCTCGTATGTGAACACATTTATATGTGTTTTCGGATAGAGATGCTCTTAGCTAGGGTCTTAATCTAAGACCTCCATCGTGTATCCTTCTGGATTTACTTCTAGGTTTTCGTCACCCGGGTAGGCTTTCGCCAAAACCAGCCAAAGACTGGTGAGCGCCTCTGTAAATCCATCTTTTCGATGTGACAGTGTAAGCGTTACAGCTGTTTCCATGACTTGATTAGTAATCTCCCAGGCTCCACCTTTGACCGCATTCATCAGGTCGGAAAGGTGGCCGTAGTCTGTATGGATGCGAAGCCGTTGTGTTTGAACCTTTTCGATGATTTCGGCCTGAGATAGGGTAGCGATGGCTCCTTCTCGGTAGGCTTCAATGAGTCCAGATACACCGAGTTTTGTGCCTCCAAAATATCGCACAACTACGATGAGCACATTGGTCAGTTCGAAAGAATCGATTTGACCTAGTATTGGTTTGCCTGCAGAACTGCTCGGCTCGCCATCGTCGTTTGCACGCCATCGATCACCGTCTAGTCCGATGCGATACGCGTAGCAATGGTGACGTGCTTTGTGATGCAGGTCTTGTACGGTTTTGACGAAAGTAGCGACCTCTTCTTCATCTAAAACAGGAAAGGCATAGCCATAGAACTTAGAGCCCTTCGCTTTGAAAAGTCCTTCTGGACTAGGTCCCGTAATCGTTTTGAATTCGTCGCTAGCCATTAGAGCGTATTTATGAGATTAGAGTCTGACGAAATGGAGGAGGTTTTCAGTTGGTATAGGCAAAAAGCGAAAGGTTTAGCTGGCTAATCCGAGCATTTTTAACGACAACCAACAGGAAACCAACCAATTTTTAGGCGAATTAGATTTTATAAAGACGCTCTAGCCTAAGGTACCGGTGATTAAGAGAATTGCAAAGGTGGCGACTCCTACGCCCAACCACTGTTTTGGCGAAAGCTGCTCTCTGAAAAAGACGAGCGCAGCTATGGCACTCAGAACGATGGTCGTTACATTAAGTACGGGGAAAACGGTAGCTGCATCTAAGCCTTGACCTAATGCCACCAAGATGAGGTGGATAGAGAAGAAGTTCGGAATACCGAGCGCAATGCCGCCAAGTACGTCCTTACCTGTGAAGCGTGGTGAGCCATCAGCGGGTGGTTTGAGCAATGCCCAGACCAGGCCAAGTATACCAGCCCAACAGAATAGGGTGACGCTGAACGTTACATCTCCGTCTGCTTGATAGGCACGTTGTGCCACAGTGAGTAAAACCTCGATTAGGCCTGCTACGATAAAGACGCCGATAGGAAGGATCCAATTGCTGCGTTTTTTTTCGCCTTCACTTGATTCAAACTTGACCGTCAGGAATACTGCGGCTATGCCCATTAGGATTCCGAGGCCCTTCGTCATGCCCATGGGTTCATGGAAAAAGAAGACGGCAAAGAGAACGCTGATCAGTAACGATATTCGTTGAACAACGCTTGTTACGGCTATTCCTGCCCGTTGGACGCTCAGGGCGTTGAGGTTGAATCCTCCAATGAAAATGAAGCCTAGCACGAAGGCGAGCCAAATCCAGTCTTGGGAGAAGATGGCTGTAGAAAGTGGGAACTCTCCTTGGAAGAGGCTACCGCACACTACACACACGAAGTAGTTGACGACGATCGCTGGAAGGTTACGAACTCCGAAGATCTGAAATCCCTTGAAAATTAGGGAGATTATGGTCGATGCAAGAATGCAAATGGCTAGGGCTAACACGGCGCGAATGTAACCGAGGTTTGCTAGTGATTGTAGTGGACTTCAGGGGAAGTGTAGAGGACCCGTTTTTGACTGTTCGTATTTCGACGAATTACAATTGACGACTGATCTGACAGTTCCAGCATAACCAATTTCAAGATTTTCGACCAACTCAATTTCTCGGCCGATCTGACGGTTCTAGGCGCTTACATTCGCACCATGAACACTGCCGCTCAATATGCTGAAGCACGACTCACGTGCAGAACGCTCTTCGCAAAGAAGATGCAGGACTACGGAACTGCCTGGCGAATCATGCGCCTACCTTCTCTGACCGACCAACTTTACATCAAAGCGAAGCGGATTAGAAGTATAGAGCAAAACGGGATGTCGAAAGTGGATGAAGGCATCGAGCCCGAGTTTATTGCATTGGTCAACTACGCGTACATGGCATTGATCCAGAATTCTCTTGGTCTTGATGGCGAAATAGAGCTGCCTCACGAAGAAGCACTCTCTCTTTATGACAAGGTTGCTGAAGAAACCCGCGAACTCATGGAAGCGAAGAACCATGATTATGGTGAAGCTTGGCGAGACATGCGTGTGTCTTCGTTGACCGACCTGATTCTGATGAAGTTGCACCGCATAAAGCAGATTGAGGATAACGAAGGCGAGACGCAAGTGAGCGAAGGTGTTCAGGGAGGATATGCAGATATCGCCAATTACTCTCTTTTCGCGCTGATTAAAATGAAGCACGAAACCGAGTAGCTTTCGGCCAGTTTTATGAAAATGCATAAGGCTTTGTCAATGACAGAAGTATGTTGCATCCAAGACGCGATCTTTAGCGTTGCACTTAAGGTGAGATTGAGACGCTCACTAGACTAATACAAGCGGACTATGACCCTAACTACATTAATCCTCTACATCGCCTTGGCGTCGTTGGTGATCACCTTGATCACTCACTTTGCCCTGAAGGCTACCAAGAACTTAGGTGTTTCATTGCTTCAGAATTTCTGTGGAGCGTGGTTCCTCTTTAGTGGGTACGTCAAAGTGGCTGATCCACTAGGCACGGCCTATAAGATGGAGCAATACTTCGACGAGTTCAGTAGTACTGCTGCGGGAACTTCGTTCAGCTTTCTAGAGCCGCTGTTTCAGTGGTCTTCAGACATCAGCATTTATATTTCGATGTTCATGGTCGTGCTTGAAGTTGTACTCGGTCTCATGCTCATCTTGGGTACGAAGCCGAAGTTTACTGCGTGGGCATTTTTCTGGATCATGGTGTCTTTCACCATCCTAACGGGCTTCACATTCTTGACGGGCTACGTTCCTTCAGGAAGCAACTTCTTCGAGTTCAGTGCTTGGGGCAAGTATGTGGAGACCAATATGCGCGTCACTGACTGTGGTTGCTTTGGTGATTTCCTCAAACTTGAGCCGTACACCAGCTTTATTAAGGATTGTTTGCTGATGATTCCAGCGGTGATTTTCATCGTGATGAACAAGAGCATGCATCAGCTCTTATCGCCGTTTACACGTTCTGCAATCGGATGGGGATCAGTCGTTGCAGCGAGTCTTTTCGGAATGAGCAACTTCATTTGGGGGTTGCCTATTCACGATTTCCGCCCGTTTGCCGAAGACGTCAACATTCGTGAGCGCAAAGCACTTGAGGAAGAGGCTGCATCTAATGTAGACGTATTGGCCTACGGAATCACAAGCAAGGCAACTGGGGAGTACCAAGAGCTTCCTTACGACGTGTACATGAAGCAGTACAAGGATTTCCCTTCTGCTGACTTTGAGTTAGAGCAGATCACTTCAGAGTTAGAGGTCCCCCACACCAAGATCAGCGAGTTCGAACTTGAGGATGGTGATGGCAATCCCGTGCATGAAGAGGTCCTAGCGTACGAAGGCTACACGGCGATGTTTGTTGCTTACAAGCTTTACGACAAGGGAATGGAGCGCAAGGAGCAGATGGTTCAGGACTCAATGTTCGTAATTGATGAAGAGAATCCAGATAGCCCTGTACGCGTCTTTGCAGGAATGCAAGAGCGCAGTGAGGTGGCTGACATTACGATGTGGTCTCCTTGGTACACGAAGAAGTGGACTGAGCATGTCGTTCCTTTCGCAGACGCTGCAGAAGCAGCAGGTTGGAAGGTATTTGCCACTACGGCCTACACAGATGCTTCTCGCGTTGATGCGTTCAAGCACGCGGTTCAGTTTGCTCACCCGATCTATGAGGGTGACGACATCATGCTCAAGACGATTATCCGCAGCAGTCCTGGTCTTTTGATCCTGAAGGATTCAAAGGTCATTGCGAAGTATCACGTGAATGATATTCCTGACTTTGGAGACTTGGAGTTGTAGTACTATCTGATACTGTGAATCAGTGGTTCGCAGTACTTAAAAGCCCTGTCGCAACGTAGTTGTGACAGGGCTTTTTTATCCTTGCTATGTAACTGCGAACCGGTGGTTAGGCAGTACAAAAAAAGTCCATCCTCAACATCGTTGAGAATGGACTTTCATGAGTCGGGATGACAGGATTTGAACCTGCGACCCCACGCCCCCCAGGCGTGTACGCTACCAAGCTGCGCTACATCCCGCGATGATAAGGCAATCCTCAAAAAGATTCGTTAGTCTCACAAGGACCGCATAGCGTCACGTGCGTCACGAACATTCAAAATTCGAAATTCACAACTCAAAATTCGAGCGGCTCCGCCGCTCGGTGGGCCATACTGGATTCGAACCAGTGACCTCTGCCATGTCGAGGCAGCGCTCTAACCAACTGAGCTAATGGCCCATAAGCTTGCGCTTTAGGGTTTGTCGCGGAGAATTAGACGGATTAGGTCGTCATCTCTTCGACTGCTGCAAATGTAGTCGACCAATTGAAAAAACCAACCTCGAATTGTGGTTACTTTTCAAGGTCCGAGAAAAGCTTCTTTCCGGACGCGAAGTAGCTGAAAACGATGCTTTTAGGTGCTTTCGCCAAAACAGATTTACTGCTGCCTTCTCCAATTTGGTGCGTTTGCTTACGCTGACCGAGAACGGTTCCAAGCTTGCCATAGAAGGCAAAGTGCGCTCGAATGATCGCCCAGCACAACTTCGGCTGACCTTTTAGAATGAACTGAAGTCCTGCAACACCATCTAACTTCATGCGAACGATGATCTTAAAGACGAGCGGAAGCCCTCCTGCAGCGTTCTTGGTAAGGGTGGTGAGTGAATTGCGGAAGTTGAGGTAGGTCTTCCGCGGACTCGCATACTGAAGCGTACCTCCTCCTAAGTGGAAGACTGTGCTCGCAGGCTCAACCCAGCAAGTGTAGCCAGCCCTGCGCAAGCGCCAGCAAAAGTCGATCTCCTCCATGTGCGCAAAGTAGCTGCCATCAAGTCCGCCAAGGGCATGATAGGCGTCTGCACGCACGAAGCAGCACGCTCCTGTAGCCCAGTCTACTTCAACCGCATCATCGTACTGACCTTTGTCGATCTCGACGGTATCGAAGATTCGGCCTCTGCAATACGGATAGCCTAGTGAATCAATGTATCCGCCAGCAGCGCCAGCGTATTCGAATTCAGTAGGTCGCTCATCAGCGAGTATTTTGGGTTGGACGGCTCCTACCTGCTCATCTTTTGAAAAACGACTTAGTGGAGCATTGAGCCAGTTGGCTGTGACGCGGACATCTGAGTTAAGCAACACGTAAATGTCCGCTTCGACTTGTTTGAGCGCACGGTTGTACCCTTCGGCAAAACCATAGTTTTCCGGAAGGGCTAACCATTCAACGCCATCAAATTGATCAACGACAGACTTGCTGTCGTCAGTCGACCCATTATCAGCAACAATTACGCGAGCGCCTTGACTATGCTCAGCGACACTCGGCAAGTAGGTAGCTAAGTGCTTAACTCCGTTCCAATTGAGTATGACGACTGCAGTGGTCATGTCTTGGCGTTGAGTTGCTGGAAAATATCGATCGTTTCTTCCCGATCCCGTTGAATCTGCTGTTTCAAAGCATCAAGAGATTCGAAGGTCACGTCACCGCGAATGCGTTGAATGAGTTCTACGCGCAGTTCTTTGCCGTACAAGTCACCTTTGAAGTCAAGGATATTGGCTTCAATGGTACGTGGTCGCTTGCCTTCTAAGCTCGGCCGCTCGCCGATGTAAAGCATGGCTTCGTGCTTAGGTTCTTTACCGATTACCGTTATGCGAACAGCGTAGACACCGTCTACGGGTAGAAGTTTGTGCGGACTTTCAAGGTCTAGGTTGGCCGTTGGAAAACCAATGGTCCTTCCAATCGCTTGTCCGTGTACGACTTTACCTGATAGCCAATACGGCGTACCAAGCAGTGTGCCCGCTTCTTTGACTTCACCGGCACTAATGGCTTTACGGATACGTGTACTAGAAACGGCTAGTTCATCGACATCGCGAGCGACAATCTCGACGACATTGATGTCCATCTCGTGCGCTCGCTTTTCGAGCGTCAAGAAATTCCCTGAACGTCCAACACCGAACCTATGGTCGTACCCGATCACAATTGTGTGCGGCTTGAACCTTCCAAAGAGGAAGTCGTCGAGATACTCCTCGGCCGTTTGCTTGGAAAAGGCCTTCGTGAATTCTACAACGACTAAGTGATCCACGCCTGCAGCTGCAAAGCGCTCGATTTTTTCTTCGATCGTGGTTAAAAGCTTGAGCGGTGGTTTCGCATCAGGCATTAACACGTGACGTGGATGTGGATCGAAGGTGACGACCACACGCTCACCGTCAGCTCGGTCGGCTAACTCAGCTATGCGCTGTAGCAGGGCATAGTGGCCCAAGTGAACTCCGTCGAAGCTACCAATCGTTAAGACAGGTCGCCGAAACGCAGGAAGAGAGTCTAAATCGCGATGCACCTTCATTCGCCCGCAAATCTAGTCCGCTGAACAGACTAGTACACCTCAGATTTCTTAGAACTATTCTTGGTGTTTTGTGGACGTAACGATGACGCACAAAGTCGTCTTTGCGGCTTGTTCAGATTACCTTTGCGCTACCAATGAGAAAAGACGACGTACTCCATGCCATCAGTAAGGTCCAAGATCCGCTTACTGGGCAGACGATTCAACCCGAACATCGTGTTCGTGACTTGAAGATCAATGGCGATCAAGTCAGTTTCAAACTGATCGTTCCCGGCTTGCAAGCAGATGCAAAGCCTGCTCTCATTCAGAGCTGTGAGATGGCCATAGTTGATGTTTTCGCGAAAGCTGAAGTACACATTCACTTGCAATCAGAGTCACGCCCTGGAGATACTTCTATGGCGCTTCCTCATGTGAAGCACATCATCGCTGTTGCGAGTGGCAAAGGTGGAGTAGGGAAGAGCACGGTAAGTGTCAACCTTGCGCTTTCGCTAAAAGCACAGGGATTGCGGGTTGGACTCATCGATGCCGATCTGTACGGTCCGAGTATTCCAACCATGCTAGGTCTAAAAGGTCAGCGACCTAAGGTGCAAGACGTGTATGGTAAGCCACGCCTCATGCCGATTGAGGCATTTGGAATTCCAACGATGTCAATCGGTAGCATCATCGAGCCAGAGCAAGCTGTTGTTTTACGTGGTCCACGTCTCGCGGGAATCATCAAGCAATTCTTCTTGGACGTTGTATGGCCAGACCTTGACGTAATGATTGTTGACCTTCCTCCGGGAACAGGTGATATTCAGCTTACGCTCGTGCAGACAGTGCCAATTACGGGTGCTGTTTTGGTGACAACTCCTCAGCAGGTTGCGCTAGATGATGCAGTTAAGGCGATGAACATGTTCTTGTTGCCCAATGTTAATGTTCCGATACTCGGTGTGGTCGAGAATATGAGCTGGTTCACGCCGCTCGATATGCCTGATCGTCGCTACGAGCTCTTTGGAAAAGGAGGCGGAAAGACACTTGCGCATAAGTCTAAATCGGTATTGCTTGGGCAAGTACCTTTGGTTCAAGGAATTGGTGAATCTTCTGACGGTGGCGTGCCACCTGCAGCAGATCCAAATCACCCAGCAGCGGGTTACTATTCCGATATTGCAAAAAACACCTTGCGTCAACTCGCGCTTCGTCTTGAAGCACGTCCACCGACGCAACCGGTTCAAGTCAACTAATTATGGCAGACCAAACAGATCTTATTACCCGCATTGATGCGGCGCTTGATACGGTTCGCCCTCACCTCGCTGTCGATGGCGGGAACATTGAGATCGTAAAAGTTGAAGATGATTGCCTTCACATCAAGTGGTTAGGTGCGTGCAGCAGTTGTTCTATGAGTGTGATGACCATGCGTGCTGGTGTTGAGGATGCCGTGATGCGTCGTGTACCAGAGATTAAGAGCATTAAGGCTGTTAATGGCCTAAATGCTAGTGGTGAGCTGGCGACGGCGTAGTTGTAGCGTGTTCCGAACAGTTGAACCGTTAGATCTAGCCTTTAACTGACCTCAAGTAATTCTGAATTTCAAGTGCCAACCGGGTTTACGCTAGTTGTTACCTGTTCCGAACAGGCGACACTTTTGGTGCCTTGCATAGCAGTTGCTGCCGACTACCTCACTTGATCGTATTCCTGAATATCTAGTTCAACCTAAATTGAAGTGTAGATCTGACGGTTCACCGTCCTACTTAGATTTTTGCTAAAGCTTCTGCGTCTACTCTTGTCGTTCACGCCCAAAAGTTCGTAGCCTTGCAGCATGAACCGCAAGACTCTCGAATCTCACATCTCTAGTCGTAAAAGTCTACTCTGCGTGGGCCTTGATCCTGTCATCGACCGCCTTCCAGAAGGTATCTCGAAGGATGTAGATGGCGTCGTAGAGTTCTGCAAGCAGATCATAGATGCGACGCTAGAATACTGTGTGGCCTACAAGCCCAACCTCGCGTTCTTTGAAAGTCTTGGCCCGAAAGGTTTTGAAGCTTTCGCCAAAACCCGCGCGCACATTCCTGATACACACTTCGTGATCGCCGATGCGAAAAGGGGAGACATTGGAAACACGGCCAAGCGGTATGCGGATGCTTTTTTCAATCACTTCACTTGCGATGCGCTCACGGTTGCTCCTTACATGGGACGCGATTCTGTAGAACCGTTTCTCGTCGAAAATCACTGGGCGATCGTACTCGGGCTGACTTCAAATGCAGGTAGTCAAGACTTTGAGCAGCAGAAGCTTGTAACAGGCGAATTCGTTTGGGAGCGCGTCATCTCGCAATGTGTAGAGTGGGGTACACCCGACAACCTTATGCTCGTAGTTGGTGCGACCAAACCTGAAGCCTTTAAGCGCATCAGGGAGCTCGCTCCAGAGACCTTTTTACTCGTTCCAGGCATTGGCGCACAAGGTGGTGACTTAGAAGGTGTGCTTAAGCATGGCCTCATCAAAGGCGGCGGATTATTGATCAATTCAACGCGTGGCATCATCTACAAAAGCTCGGGAACAGATTTCGCAGAAGCAGCTGCTGCCGAAGCGAAAAATTTGCGTGATCAAATGGCTTCTTGGCTGTAGATTAAGCCCATGCTTCGAATCCTCCATACCGCTGATTGGCATTTAGGTCAAACGCTTCTTGGACAACCGCGTCAAGCAGAACAGCAACGCGCGCTTGACTGGGTCTTGGAGACCGTTGAGGCTAATCTAGTGGAGGCACTTATCGTCGCTGGGGACATTTTCGATGTGGCCTCACCTGCGGAGGATGCCCGTAAGATGTACAACGATTGTCTCGCCAAGCTTGCGAAGAGTTGCGTAAAATGGGTGGTTATCATCGCTGGTAACCACGACAGTCCGCGCATGATATCCAATGTCAAGGAATTGGCTGGTGCATTCAATATTTCAATCGTTGCGATTCCTGCAGCGGCTGAAGATTGTAAAGACGATTTGATCGAATTCAGAGACCCAAAAACAGATGAATTGCGAGGTGTCGTCGCAGCGGTTCCGTTCCTGCAAGACAGATACGTTCGGAGTTCTTCGAGAGACCAAACCTTGGAGGACAAAGAGCGTGCGCTCACCGCAGGAATTCATGCGCACTTTGAACGATTGGCGGAGGCTTGCAATGACTATCCAAAGGATGTACCTGTGCTTGCAACTGGGCACTTGTTTGCCTCTGGAGCTGTTGCTCGTGAGGGACAAGACAACATCTACGTAGGTAACATCAAAAACCTGAATGCGACACAGTTGCCTTCTAGGTTTGACTACGTAGCGTTAGGGCACATTCACCGTCCGCAGAAATTACCGGGAGCCGAACATGTCACTTATTCAGGCTCTTTAATTGCGCTTGATTTTCAAGAATCATCTGATGAAAAGGGCGTTTGGCTTTTGGATTTAGAGGCAGGTAAAGCACCCGATCCTAAATGGATTCCTTCGACGGTTGTTCGTCGCTTGAAGCAGTTCAGTGGCACCTGCGATGAAATCACTGAAAAGGTAAAAGCCTTTGGCGCTCGTCACACGGACGATGAGTTTACCCCGTGGGCAGAGGCTGTTCTCGTTGATGATTTCGCGGACGAAAAGCGTCGTAATGAATTGCGTCAAGAATCTGTCGATGCTGGCGTGAAATTGCTCAAGATTACTCGTCAACGAACGGCAACGGAATCAACGCATCAAGAGCCTGAAGATTTTGAAACACTCGATGAACTGAGTGTCGAAGAAGTGTTCGCGCGTAAGTGTGCGGATGAGGGTATTCCAACAGATGTGCAGACACGGTTGGATAGACTTTTTCATGCAGTCGTTCATGATGCACGAACTGGAAAAATCGAAGCGTCATGAAGATTCTATCGGTCAAATTTTCTAACCTTAATAGTCTCCGTGAAGAAGTTGATATCGACTTCGTTGATGGTCCGCTTGGAGCAGCTGGGTTGTTTGCGATTACTGGACCAACAGGTTCCGGTAAGTCGACGATTCTAGATGCGATCAGTTTAGCCTTATACGGTTCTACTGCTCGTAATCAGAAACATGAAATTATAAGTCGTGGCTCAAAGAAGGCTGAGAGTACGGTTGAATTTGAATTAAAAGGAAAGCGCTACCGCTCTACCTGGAGCATGCGACTTTCCAAGCCTCGAACGGAAGGGAAAAGTCCGACGGGTACCCCGAGTATGGAGCTCGCGTTGGTTGATCAATCCAAAGAAGGTGAGGACAGTATTCTAGGCGAAAAAGTGAGTCAGGTTCCTAAGCTGATTGAGCAATTAACAGGTTTGAACTTTTCGCGTTTTACGCAGAGCATGTTATTGGCGCAAGGTCAGTTTGATGCCTTCTTAGTTGCTCCAACTAAAGATCGTAGCGACCTACTTGAGCAGATCACTGGAACGCAGATTTATTCTGATGTTTCTAAGTTGGTTTATGAGCGGCATAAAGAATTGGCTGTAAGTTTAAAAGCACGCAAAGAAGAGTTAGATAAGCGCGGTGTACCGGATGAAGATCAAATCCAGAAACTGACCGAAGAAGAGGTTGCGAAAACCACATTGGTAACTGCACAAACAGAGCCGATTAAGTTGCTTCGTGTGGTGCATCAGGCGCACCAAGAAAATACGCAGGTTCAACTTCAAAAGGAGCGTTTACAGCGGGAGGAAGTGCAATTTGCGGAGCAAGCGAATCATCGAATTAATGTGCAAGCAAAGTTAGCTGCACATAGGCGGGCTCAGCCTTTGGTTGCTGATTTACGCTCTTTGGAATTGCAACGAGCTGAAGTTGAAAAGGTCTCTTTAGCATACAAACAGGCAGAGGGGTTGTTGCCGACACTTCTCTCTCTGGCTGAAGAACAGAAGACATTTGAAGCTTCCGCCAAAACCCAGCACAAGTCAGCTGCAGATGCCTTACAAAAAGTACAAATCACAGTTGAGCGACTGAAGGATTTAGAGGAGGTTTTAGCGAAATCGAAAAAGACAAAAGGAGATTTAGAAGAGGCCGTTTTACAGCAGCGAACGCAGAAAGGAAAGTTGCTTGAAAAACAAACAGATCTTACAACAGAGCAACAAAGATTTGCAAATGAAAAAGCTAAGCTTTCGGAGCAGGTTAAGGAGTTAGCTTCTTATGTAAACCTGGAATCAAAACTTCCATCTCTTCGGAATTTACAGCAAGGATATTTGCGTGATCGTCAGTCTGCGCAACAAGTTGAGAAAGCTTGGGGTGAGGTTAAAGAGGCTGGACAGAAAATTGAGTCAGCCTTAGCGGACCACGTTAAGGATTCACCTTTTGAACCTGGTGAAGATGAAGAAGCAGTATCAGCTTTACATGAAACGTTGCCAGAGGTGTTTGCTGATGAAATAAAATCTATTGAGAAAATATTGGCTTGGCTCCGTGTCTTTGGAGTAAGACTCAAAGCTTTCCTTGAAGATTTATCTCTGTTTGAGCAGCGTAAAGATGCTTTCTTAAAACAGCAAGTTGAGCTCACAGCAAAAGGTGTTTTGTTGGAAACTGCCAAACAGGAGTTGACCAAGGCTGATGCGAAATTCAAGGAACTAGTTGCAGCTGAAAAGCTATCCAACGAAGCTTTTCAAGCGATCAAGTTAACCGCCGAATTACGTGCGACACACATCCACAAACTTGTCGACGATCAGCCTTGTCCTTTGTGTGGAGCGCTCGAGCATCCAGTGTTGAATGAGTTGTCAGAAGTCAAACCGGCAGCTCATGAGCAAGCTTGGATTCAAGCAAAAAATCAAGTTGCTGCGCAGCAAGATGTTTTCGAATCACTATCAAAAAATGCCAATCAAATACAGGTAGAGGTCGCAGCATTGACTGATGTTAATACAGCGAAGGATCTTGCCGATCAGCAGGAAAAAACAGATCGCCTGAAGAGCTCACTATGGAACGAGCTTTCGGAAAAGGAGCTTACCGGTATTTCGCTGGACGATGCTGGGTTATCCGCTTTAAGAGGGAAGTACAAATCAGCTTCTTCAAAGCTAGAATCTAGCAGAGCTAGTTATGCCAAAGCTCAGGTTTTGGCGAAAGCTGTAGCTACCTACAAGCAAGGATTAGATACTCTGAAAGCTCGTGAATCAGATCAAAATCAACGAGCTCAAAAAGTACAAATAGACCTTAAGGAAGCAAAGCAAAAGCTGGCGACATCTCAGCAGAACCTTTCATTAGCGCTTACTTCAACTGGACTACCTATTCCTGAATCACTTCCTGATGATTTCGTAGAAAAGCTCCAATCGCGGGTTGACACACTCAAGCAATATCAGACGCAGTTGCAAGTGCTTTCTACCAAAGAAGCTGCTACGAAAAAGGAAGCGCAAGGATTGGTGGAGCAGCTCGATGCTATTGAAAAGACACTGATCGCTTCGGTTGCAGAACTCCAGAAGCAATCAGCGTCGCTTGCTGAAAAGCAGGTCCAACAAACTGCATTGCTCGCAGGATTTGAATCAGCTGATGCGCTGCTCGCAAATTCAGTGCAAGCGTTCGAGAAGTCAGAAGCGGTACTTACTAAAGTCTCTGGTGAACTCACAGAAAGCAACAAGAAAATAGAAACGCTTACACTTCAGCAAACTGAGCGTACGAAGCGTATCGAAGAATTGACGAAGGAGATCACTTCCCTCTCGGTTTCTTTAGAAGCGGCTGTCAAAAAGCGCGAGTTTGATTCTGTAGAGCAAGCCTTGGCTAGTCTTTTGGAAGAATCAGCTCAAGAAGCATTACAGTCAGAAACGGATCTTGCAGCACGAACTCAGACGGGCCTCGAGACGCGTCGTAAATCCATCGCAGAAAGTGAAGCGTCTCTTGCGCTCAAGCTCGACAAGCAACCTGACGCGAGAAAGGTGTCTGAAGAGCTTACTCGCTTAGAGCAATTACTTTCTAGTACTCAAGTAGCCTTGGGAGGAATTCAAAAGGAGCTCAAGCGCGCGCTTGAAGATCGTAAAGCCATGGAGCGGGATGCCGCTGCCGTTGCCAAGCAGGAAGATGATCTGGCAGATTGGACGACGCTGAATAAGCTGATCGGGTCTGCGACGGGTTCTTCATTCCGTGAATACGCGCAGCGCATAACACTTCATCAGTTACTTGCTTTCGCAAATGAATACCTCAAGGAGTTTTATCCAAGGTTTAGCGTTAGTTCTGAAGACGCTCGAAACACTGATCCGCTCGAAATCTTCATCTGTGATCACTATGAAGCAGACCATGTACGAAAAGTGGCTACGGTAAGTGGTGGTGAGCGCTTTTTGGTGAGTATGGCCTTGGCGCTTGGTTTCAGTCGCATGGCGTCTCGCAACATTAGCATTGACACGCTTTTCATTGACGAGGGCTTTGGTACGCTTGACGGGGAAACCCTCGATAAAGCCATCCAAGCGTTAGAAAAATTGCAGCAACGAGGCAAAACGATCGGTATAATCAGTCACGTCGCCTCGCTTCAGGAGCGGATTGGTGCACAAATTCGACTAGTGCGCCAAAGCAGTGGACGAAGCAAGGTGGAAATTATCGGCTAGTTGTATAGCTTCGCTGCTATATGGCAAAGGATCCTAGCAAAGCATTCAATCAAGACGGCTCACTCAATGAAGATGCGGTCGCAGCACTCTCAAAGGCTTTATCTACAGCAGATAAGTCGACGTTTAGCTATCTAGAGTTTCGCCTTGCGGCAAAACAGCTAATGGCCAATGGTCAGGACCAGCAGCAGGCGTTTGAATCTGTATTTACGACAGCGTTCACCATTGGGGTGGACCGTGAAGCATTGGCGCTATCGGCTGAGGCTTATCTAAAGACTCTTGAGTCCGAGCACGAGAAGTTCGCGCAAGCCATGGAGAAGCGCATGACTGCTGGAGTTGCTGCCGACCAATCCAAGATTGATAAGGTGATTCAAGCAATTGCGAAGTTGACTGAGCAGAAAGCTACAATCGAGGCAAAGCTTTCGGATGCTGAGGCGAAGAAAATAGAGCTCGAGGAGGCATTGAAAAATGTTCAGGAACGAGTACTAGATCGAGGTAAGCACATGATCGCAGCCTACGAAGCGATGCACTCTGAAATTAAGTCAGACTTTGAAGGAATGACCACGAATTACAAGAAATAAGGCGAGAGCGTTATTTCAATTGGTAATTGAATAATTGTCAATTGCTAATGGCGGTCGGGAGACCCTCCCAATTGGGATGTTCCTCCACTCTGTAGGATGAGCCGAAGGCGAGCCAAACATCTCGACATTATCAATTACCAACTAGCAATTGACAATTACTGTTTTTACCCCAGTTTTGGCGAAAGCTGCCTCTTAACGTAGAAAAGGCACCGCTTTTGCAATGTCTTCGTGTATCCATGCGCACTCGCCCCCGACGATGCGCTGTCACGGAAGACTACCATGAAGAAACTATTTTTACTTCTGATGCTCGGGAGCATCTTCTCGCTTAATGCGCAAAACACCTCACCTAGTGAGGAAACAGTAACTGCACAAGCGGCTGAAGGAGAAGAGCTTGATAGCCCTACACCAGCCGCCGAACCAAGCGACCAGGATTATCCGCACAGCATTTCTGCTAAAGTTTTGATGATCAACTATGGCGTTGAGGCACCAAATGGTTCTTCGATCACCAATGGTCTTGAGGTTGCATACGCTCGTAAATTTTCGAAGTACACCTCAATTGTTATTCCAGCAAAAGTTGGTGTACTCAACGTGTTGGAGCAGCCAGAAACAAAACGCCCTTTCGTAAAAGCAGATGTTCTCGTTCGCGCAGGGTATCCATTACTTAACGACCGAGTTGAGCCGTATGCGCTCATTGGTGGAGGACTTTCCGTTGAGCCAGAAGTTGGTACCAATATGCAAGTCCCAATGGGAGCTGGCGTTATGGTCCGTGTGACGGAAGCAGCTTACTTCACAGCGCAGTATGAATTTCGCAAAAGTTTTAAAGCTGATCGCAACAACTCGCAAATTGGAGTTGGCCTTGTCTTCAACCTAGGTCGAGGAAAATTCAACCCGAAGTATTGGGATACTGATGGTGATGGTGTAATGGATCATGAAGATCAGTGTATCAATATCAAAGGAAGTCGCTTTATGCAAGGTTGCCCAGACTCAGATGAGGATGGAATCAATGATGCGGCAGACCCTTGTCCGTTGCACTTTGGAACCGTAAAGGAAGGTGGTTGCCCAGATGCTGATAAAGATGGCGTAGCTGATCCAGATGATGCTTGTCCAAACGAAGCCGGTCTTGCCGATCGTGCAGGCTGTCCACTTCCAGACCGTGACGGTGATGGATTCGGTGACGACGTTGACGGTTGCCCTGATTATGCAGGAACGTTGAGTGGTTGTCCAGATACGGATGCCGATGGAGTTAGTGACAAAGACGATAGATGTCCTAAGCAAGCTGGTCCGAAGGCGACTGGAGGCTGTCCTGACCGTGACAACGACAACGTAGCTGATATCGATGATAACTGTCCACTCATGCCAGGTAAGCTTAACGGTTGCCCTGACAGTGACAAGGATGGTGTTGATGATGCATCTGACCGCTGCCCACACATTGCGGGAGAGTTTGACGGTTGTCCTGAAATCATTGCTTCAAAGCGCTCCATGTTTGAGTTCGCTGTTCAAGGCATTGGCTTTGATGAATCATCAAGTAACCTTGATGAGCGAGCCTACGAGGTCTTGACTGGGCTTTCTGAAATCCTTGACCAATATCCGCAGTACAAAGTGCGTATTACTGGTAATGCTGACTTTATTGAGCCTGTACCTAATCGTACTACACTAAGTGAGCAGCGAGCAAAAGCTTGTGCTGGTTACCTAAAGTCTCGTGGAGTTGCCATCGAACGTATGGTCATCGACGGAGTAGGAGCAGGACGCCCAGCGGTACGTGAAGGCACTAGTGCTGAGCGTGCGATTAACCGTAGGGTTGAGTTCGACTTGTTTGTGGAGGAGTAGATAATATACTTCTGAACTAAAAAATCGTCTCGGGTAAATCCAAGGCTAGCTTTAGACGCCGCTATGCGGCTACAGCATGCATTCCATTTTTGGAAGCACGTTGTAGCCGCATAGCGGCGTTTTGAGTTGGAGGGCTGGATTTATAGGGGCTGTTTTGAATTTGACACGATTGTTTCGGTATCGGTCACAGATAGTATCTTCTAAGTACAAGAAGGAGGCAGTTGAGCTTTCAGTGTGTCATGTGTGAAAGTAATATTGTAACAATGGCAAAATGTTAAAGTGTTTATTTGTAGAGGTTTTTCAAAGTTTTTGCCGTATAATTGAATTGTAATTTCTACTTTTCACTCCTTAAATTTTAGTAAATAATGTTTTTCACCAATCACCAATCACCAATCACCAATCATAAAATCGTTCTAAACGGTTTTTGCATTGCCCTACTGTTGGGCATTATTTCGTGCACAAAAAACGAAATTTTAGATACTTCACAGACTCCTACTGAAATAGTAGCAAATACTGAATTGCAATCTAGAAATTCAGATTTGGGCCCTCGCATTGATCCAATCTACCCTAAGGATGTTGCATTAGCCAGGAATGAAATGTTGGCTTCAACTTCTGAGGAGAAGTATTCAACCAAGGACTTTCAGCAATTCGTTTACGATATCGAATACTTCGTAAATGCCGACAGTTACACGACAATCAATCAAGATCGAGACCATATGTTCTTTGAAGAGGTTTCCTATCCAGCACCTTCTAG
>JBGCGF010000043.1:0-24286 GCA_045110575.1 Saprospiraceae bacterium | reverse complement strand
GTGTTTAGGAAATCCAATACGACTAAAAATTGGCTGATTTTTCACTGGTTTTCGTTAAAAATGCTCGAAATAGCCAGCTATTCCTTGCGCTTTTTGCCTAAATCAGCAATAAATCATCTCAATTTCGCCAGAATCCGAATTCCTAGACACGCTCTTAATATTTTAAAAGCTACTGCTACGCCTTGCTTGGTAGGATGTACTCAATACTGAAATTTGGGGTGAGAATAGAATTACGTATGCTGTAGTTAAACCGATTGTAATCTCCTCCAAAGCGGCTGTATTGAGCGGAACCATTGAAAATACTAGTCAGTAACCTGAAGTTTTGGTTGAATTCATATGCTAGAGAAACATTGCCTACTGCTGCTAAGTCGAAGCCTAGGTTTGTATCGGAGTTTGGACTGTTTTGTAAGTTGAATCCGAGGCGTGGACCGTAGCTCCCAAAGACTTTGAACTTATTGAATTGATATAGTTGGTGTCGCCAGTCTACTCCTATTGTTGCCGAGAACATTGAATTAGAAGTACGTTGTGTTCCATTTCCACTACTCTGGAAAAATAGATTCGTTCTGAGGAGGACGTCACGTTTAGTTGAACGTTTAAGAGACATGTAGGGTCCTATGCTTATGCTGTGAGCGTTACTGTTGTTCCCGTTTTCAGACCAAGAAGAATTGCCGTCTATGGCAAAGTAGCCACCTATGATTTTCGACGAGGTAGGTTCTAACGTGTAGGAAGGTTCGTTGTTTGATTGTGCAAAGCCTAATAGGCTGATGGAGAAGAATAGGAGGGCGAAAAGGTGCTTCATCTGAATAGTTAAGTTGTTTGTACTACTACGGATAAAGGTCGCCATTCGTCCTCTATTAGGGTCGGATTTTCGTTTTATTTAACGTTTGCAACGATATCCTTCAAAAGCTGTATTAAAATGTTATTTGACTGAAGTCCTATCTAATCAAAGTACCCATCCCATACATGCAGCATACTAAGTGGGTCGCCCGATTCATAGAGCTTATGGCTAGGCTTGTTCTTTACGTGTTGCAATCCTTTGACGCGGTCGTTTTCAGATTGGCTAATAGATGGATCCGTGCTTGCATGGGGAGGGTAGAGTAGTGCTACTTCAATTGCTAACTGGCGCTGAGAATCTTCATCGGGCTGAACGCCAATAAGGCGACATTCGACTGGCAATCCGCGGCGCACGAGTTTCCCTAATAGCAAATTGTCTTCTCGCGGCAAGTAGCCAAGTTTGTGCCCGTTGTGGTACACCGCTGTTGCTTTGCGGTCGTGACGATTATCTGGTTCTCGGACTAGGTCTAGCTCTTCTGGAGCGTAGAGATCGTCGATATAGCCTTCGGGGAGTTCACGGTGTTGTAATCCGCGCACATAGGCCCTGTAAATAGGGAGGCTGAAAAATTCAGCGTACTCATCTTGTTCTTCGTCTGCTGGTGGAGCAACGGTGACCAATAAACCTGCTTCTGCAGTAGTGCTAAGAAATGCGAGACGATCCATTGCCGAAATGTACGTCCGCAGGGTGGCACTTAGTTCGGTTTACTAAGGCGACGTATTTCGCGTGAGTGAAGGATTAGGCCTTGGGTGGTTTCTCCAGGGTCATATAGGTCTGTATGAAGGAAACACTTCTTCTGGACGGGACGCATTTCGACTTTTATATTAGGAAATTTGAAGTCTATCTTGATTTGCTCTTGAGCATTTAGTTCAACAGCTTCATTGAGCTGCGACTTGTATCCGACATAGCTAAATTTGACATGGTATATTCCTGGGTCTAGGCTGATGTTATAGTTGCCTTGGAAGTCGGTTGCAGTGCCTGTAACGAAAGTTTTCTCTTGAAGAACCGTAATGGTTCCACCTGTGATCGGGGCTCCCAGATGATCAGTGACCGCCCCTGAAAGTGTTTGCTGCGCGAGTAAGGGAATGCTTAAGAGAGTCAGGAGAAAAGTGGCGGCAAGGATAACTTGAGTCAAGTAATTCATAGGCTTGTTTAGCAGGTAGATGCACATTGCATCTATAATGCATATCCTTTTTTGCCGCCTCTTGAAGTCTCTTTAAATCTATTATTTTAGTACCCTATTCAGGGTGTGTAGCCCGCCGGCTGACGAGAACACCGCTTTTGAGCTTGTAAATAAAGCTGTCAGAGGGCGGGTATTTGCTACCATTCAGCAGGGGGAATACCCTGTTCTACGAAATGGGATTGTGCTATTGGAGCCGTGGCACACTTGTCGCATCTATTAAGATGTGTCAGAAGTGAAATTGAAAACAACAAGCCCTTATACCAAGGAACGTGCGGAGCAACTGCATCGGATCTATCTTCAGAGAAATTCTCTGGGGCTAGCGTTAATGAGTGCCGGTCATGTGGCATTAGGTTTGGTCTATGGAGATAGCCTGATGGCGCTCTACTTTGCAGCTTTCGTTGTTTTCGGCATTGCATACGCTACGCTATTTAAGAGCCTTTCACATGGATACTTTGTAGGTATTGGTGAGGTTCTGATAGTAGTAGGCGTTAGTGGGAGTCATCTTGTTTTACCAGAAGGGGCAGCAAGCGCAGTACTTCTTTTTCCATTAGGTATTACGTTGATGATATTCTCGCAGACGATGTTTCGAGGGGTTTTAATTTTTACAATTGGAACAGTACTATTTTTTGTTGTTTCAGAATCTGGTTTATTTATACCGGACCAACATTATACCCCAGTACTTTTTTCCTACTTAGTTACGCTGTTTTATAGCGGAGGTGTATTGGCTTTTCAATTGAACCGTGCTCGGACAAATGTCGAGCATGCGCTCTGTAGTCTTGTCGCAACAGAATCTGAACTTAAGGTAAAGGAGGAGGCGCTCAAGCGTTATCAAACGACGCTTTCTGCACTGAATGTTGAACTAGACACCAGTAATGCTGTATTGCTTGATACGCTCAATCAGGAGTCCAAGACGAATTCGGTTCTGGAAGAGGAACGAGCGAATCAAGAAGAGCTCACCAAAGCCATTCACCGAGATCTACGAGATCCTTTGTTAAGCATTGTTACTGCTAGTGAAGAGTTGCGACAGCGATTTGAGCTGCTTCCAGAAGCTAAGCCCGTGAAGTCCTATTTAGGGTTTGCCATCGATGGAGCAAATCGAATGACTTCCATGCTTGATGACCTGTTGGAGTATACCAAAGGGAACGATGCTCAAGAGGTTGAATCAGTAGATTTGAATGCGGTCGTTTCGGACTTGCAGAGAGACCTTTCAGATTTGCTTGAACGATCAGGTGCAACGTTAGTGGCAAGTGAACTACCTGTAATACAAGGTTTTTCGACTCAATTATTACAGCTTTTTCAGAATCTACTTTCCAATGCACTCAAATTTAGTCGTCCTGGTGTGCCGCCAAAAGTGAGCATTTTTTCAGCCGAAATACAAGATAATCCAGATCGATTCATGGTTAGAGTCCGTGATAACGGGGTGGGTATACCTGCCAATCAAATCGACAGCATTTTTGGCCTTTTTAACAGGGCCCACTCGGAAGAGGGATACGAAGGAAGTGGTGTAGGCCTTGCGCTTTGCCGCAGAATTGCAGTCGCTCATGATGCCGAGTTGACGGTTGCAAGTATTCCTGGTGAAGGAAGTCAGTTTACAATTTCTTTTCCGACTTCTTCCATCGTTGAATATCCAAATCACTCACCCATTGTAAATATATCATCATCACGAAAAACTGTTCAGAATGAATCAGTCTGATGTTCTTTATCCTTCCGCGGGTGCCTATTCAAGTGACGACTTGGCGAATCTCGAGGTCATGGGGATGCGCCGCAATGGATATGTTGTAGCTATATGTAGCTTGATCTCATTGGTGTCTATTTTTATTTATGGATTTCAAATGAACCTCATTTTGTCCGTAGTAGGACTTGGAGTTTCTTCATTTCTTGTTGGCGTATATTTGAACGAAAAATACCTAGCACTTAGCCAGCGTGTGTTAGTCGCGTTTGTATTCATTATTATTGCTAGCTGGGCAGAGTTGAGTCAATCTATTTCTACTACGTTGTACTTCGTGCCACTCTTCGCATTTATATTTACTACAGAAGGTAATAGGTCCTTCAGGGTGTTCTACGTTTTCGCTAGCTTATTGGTAGTATACTCGATGTGTTTGAGGTTTTTTCCTGCTGTCGGTTTGGATGGAATCTCTTCATCCCTACTGCAGCTAGAAACGCTCATGGACTGTATAATGGCGACCGTTTTTTCTGGCCTTTTTATTCGGAATTACACCGTTTTTTCTAGGATTACTATTGAGGTAGCAAAAGCGCACGGTGCACGGCTCAAGACTTCGATGGAGCAAACTAAAATTACGATTTCGGAGCTTGAACACCGTCGAACGCATTTATCTGCAATCCAAGAGAAAACTTCCTTGGCGCTTGAAAATGAGCGCGTGGCTGCACGTGAGATACGTGCGAGTCAAGAGCAACTAGAGCAATTTGCTTATGCCGCTAGTCATGACTTGAAAGAGCCTGTCCGTACGGTAAGGTCTTTTTATCAGGTTATTCGCAGAAGGATCGATCCTGAGGTTTTGGCGAAAGCTGAAATATCGACCTTATTCGAACTCGTAGAGGGGCGGTCTTCTTCGATGCACAACATGCTAGAACGCTTACTCCTATTTAGTCGCTTGTCATCTAATCAAGGGAAGAGTCAGGGATTACCGCTTAAGAGCTTGCTTGAGGAGACCTTACTTGTGCAAGGTGGAAATTCGAACTTGGAGGTTGATATCAATGCGAGCTGCGAAGAGGTCCGATTGGATCAGTCGAGGGCAAAGCGCTTGTTTCAGGAAATCATGTCTAATGCAATCGCGTTTGCCTCACCTGAACGTCCACTCGAGTTAGTCTTTACGGCTGAGCGAGTTCGGGAAGGGTTTGTTTCCTGCACGCTAAGTGATAACGGCATAGGGATCTCGCAACAAGATCTTCCTAGAGTAATAGGCTTATTTCAGCGCTTGCAAAAAGACGATAAAACTTCTACAAGTGGACTAGGGCTCAGTATCGCAAAGGCAATCGTAACTATGAAGGGCGGTGATTTTTTCCTGACAAGTGACGGGGAGTGTGGGACGACCGTTCATTTTGAATTGCCCGTAGGTTAGATCTTTTCGGTTAAATCGCACTTTTGAGCCGGTATTAAGCACTTTTTAGCCGTCCAGCTGCAATTTGTTGTCTGAAGAAGCGCTCACTGGCACGTTTGTGGCTTACAATGCTCCGTGAGCTTTTCTTCTTATAGAAATGAGGCACCCAAACCTGACCCTAGCTTTGTCAAAGCGTTGCAGTCAATTTTGCGTGTAAGTGGGTATGGTCAGTCCGTTATAGGACTCGCCATGGTTTTGCTTGGGCTATGGTTTCAAGATGGCCTGCATGTCATGTGGTTTACCCTGACGAGTACCACCTACTTTCTATATGTTCGATATTTAAATCGAATCCCATTTAGGCACCAGCGATTGACCCTTAAAGTCCTTCTGGGAGCTTCAATGCTCGGAGGGCAATTTGTATTGCCTCAAGGGCCTGCTTCGGCGATGCTGATTTATGTTTTCGTTACGATAGTTTTGATTCTGTCAGAATCGTTGAAACGCGGATTGATCGTGTCGGCCATTGGACTAAGTCTCTATTTTCTATTTCCGCTTATAGGTCTCGTTTATCCTATAGAGACGAACGTTCCTAGTTGGTGCTCTTTCGGATTATTGCTGTTGAGTGCGACCATCGCGCTTTCTATTCAATTTAGTAGGGCGCGTCAAACCGTTAGCGAATCGATGGAGAATTTAGCGGCCACGGAGCAGTCTATTGAGCGCGAGATGGCGGAAATATCTCGACGAAATTTGCTGCTTCACGAAGGGAATCGTTCCCTTGAGCGTGGTACGTTATTTTTGACAGATACACTTAAGGCGGAAGCGCAGTCGACTTCTAAATTGTCCGCAAAGCGTGATGATCAAAAGCGACTAACCAATGCGATTCACCATGACATGCGTGAGCCTATTCGAGGCATCGTTTCGTTTAGTCAATTGATACGTCGCAAGCTTATGAAACGCCCCGAAGCAGAAGGCGTGCAAGAGTACTTGGGCTTTGCCATTGACGGTGGTCAGCGCATGGCTATTATGCTCGACGACCTGCTGTTGTATTCAAAGAATAATCATACTGAGACTCCTCATCCTATTAGCTTGACTTCATTACTAGCAGAAGTGCAAGGTGATTTATTCGATCTAATTGAGCGGTCAGAAGCTAAAGTAATTGTGGCGAAGTTGCCCAATGTTACTGGGTTTGAGACGCAACTAAAGCAGTTGTTTCAAAACCTCTTATCGAATGCCTTGAAGTTTCGACGCGAAGATTTGGCTCCTCAAGTAATCATTCGACCACTTGCTAAGCAGCCAGATGCGTCGAAGTTTGTCATTGAGATTAAAGACAATGGTGTTGGTATCCCCGAGAATCAATTGGATAAAGTATTTGGATTGTTTAATCGGGCACACGAAGGAGGCTCGTACGAAGGAAGCGGCGTAGGTCTAGCCTTGTGCAGACGGATAGCTATTTCGCATGCAGCCACACTAACTGTAGAAAGTACGATAGGTGAAGGAACTACCTTCTATCTCGCATTGCCACAGGCCTCACTCGACTCAGCAAGAGCAATGAGTTTTCCTCCTCTAAACCAAAAGAAGGTGAGCTATGACTAACGAGGGAATATTTTTGACCAATAAGTTTAAGACTTCGGCGGAGCTCGATGAGATGCGTTGCGCGAATGTAAAACGAAACAGCTTTGTCACTTCCGTTGGCTTTCTTACGTTGGCATTATTGGCAGGTGTTTTTGGATACGATTTATTTCTAGCCATTTTTGTAATGGCCTTATCTTTAACCTTGTTGACGATTAGCCTAAAAACAAATGTTTCGAACTTTAAGGTTCAAGAACGTATCGTTTTTATCCTATCTACTTTTGTTATTATTGGGTTGTTATTCGCTTCGAATATTATTACGACAGTTGTTGTTTTTTTGCCTTGTTTGGCCTACATGTTTTTTGTAGAGAGTAATAAACTAGTGCGGTTTGGAACCGCAGCCTTGATGGTGGCGGCATTGCTCGTTTCTAGTATTTGGTTTTTTCCAGACCTTGCCGTCGGTTCATCTGCATATGACCTTAGATTTGAAGCATTGTTCGATGTATTGGCAGGCGCCATTTTTACGGGCTTTTTTGTTCGTTTTCATATGGAGTTTATGCGCCTTTCTGTGCATAGTGCTAAGATTCAAGCAGGCAATCACGAAAAATATAAGCAAGCTTCAAGTATTGCCTATGATTCCTTAGCGTCGCAAAAGGGCGAATTGGATTCGATGTATGAGGCCTCGCGTGTTGCACTAATGAATGAACGATTGGCACATGCTCAAATAGCAGCTAGCCAAGATCAGTTAGAGCAATTTGCGTACGCTGCCAGCCATGACCTCAAGGAGCCGATTCGAACGATTCGGTCTTTTTTGCAGGTGGTTCGCCGTAGACTTCCAGCTGAAATTGTAGAGCAAGACGGTCTTGCTGAGCATTTCGAATTTGTCGAACAAAGCTCAGATTCAATGCACCAGTTGTTGGAGCGTCTCTTGGTGTACAGTCGAATCGATAAAGCAAGTCTTTCTAAGAAATCTGTTGGATTGATCGGGGTGCTTCAGCGACTTTGTTCTACTCCTGAATTGGGATTGAATAAGCTCGGTGTCGAGGTGTCTGTTAAGCTTCCAGATGAACTATCAGAAGTTGAAGTTTTCATGCATTCGGAGCATGCGACAGATATTTTTAAAGAACTCTTTAATAATGCCATTCTATTTCGTTCAGAAGACCGTACGCTCAAGGTCGGTATTGAAGTGGACATTGTTAATGCGGAAAGCATAATGATCACTTTTTCTGATAACGGTATCGGTATACAGGAAGAGTATCACGAACAGGTGTTCGGTCTATTTAGTCGATTGAACACCCGCGAGGATTATCCAGGTTCTGGGCTAGGACTCAGTCTGGTACGGGCTATTGTCGTTGCTGCTGGCGGTCAAGTATCACTCACGAGTGAATTTGGTAAAGGCACAGATGTGCATGTCATATTGCCAACGAAGGCCGTGGTGGAAGAGGTGCCTGCCGAACTGTGATATCTACGAATCGATGGAGTGCAGATGTATGCCGGGCGTATTCGTGCTGATATTAAAAACCTGAATAGCTATTTTAGATGGCGTCGTTTCCTTTGTGTTTACAAGGTTGATAGCGGTAATTTTCGTCAGTTCAGATTCTGACAGGATTTCTTGAATTATAGTTCTTTCTTCCGCTTTTAACGTGGGCGGAATAAGTAAGGAGATATGTCCTTTGCCACGCATGTCGAAGTGGCGTCCGAACGCCGTAAAAGCAAGCTTGAGCGAATCGACTGCTTCAGTCGTTAGCGCACATGCGTGTATCCATAAATCTACGGGAGGCGCATGACTCGTGATCTCTTGAATAGCTTCTGTAATTGATGCTTCGCTTTCCAGGTCGCAAGGCACTCCACGGAGGCGCAGCTTGTTTTGGCGAAAGCTGATTGACATGTGTGCCAATGCCGTCGCGTCTGTGTCCAACGCATAAACGGTCGCTCCCGCCGAGGCGAAGACTTCACATAGGGCTTTACCCAAGGCGCTGGTGCCGTGTGTTATAGCGATAACCTTGTGTGGTGTGTGTTCAGCTTTCGCCAAAACTTCTGGGTTGGACATCGTTTAAAATGAAAATACGAAAACGCCTATCGAGATAGGCAAAGTAAAGACGCGACTAACGGGTTAAAGTCACCTGCGAACTTTTAGGTTTCATTCTGGCAGCAATGATAGAGTAGCATTCGTTGATAGGATATGAAACTTGTACACCTATTTATTCCATTATTATTGTTCGGTGCTTGCTCGGCAGACGAGACAACTGTTATTACCAATGAACTTGTCATTGGTCTTTCCTATGGAGAGTGTACCGGTGATTGTGCCTTTCTATACTTGCTGAAAGACGACATGGTGTATACCGATTCGGGCGTTGATCGAGTCAGTTTCGATCCTGCGAATCATACGTTTTCTTCTACCCCTTTGCCAAACATTGATCAGTTACTCTATGACTCCTTGTTTAGTCAATTGCCTGGGAATCTAGGGGAGTACGAACGTGAAGATTTTGGATGTCCTGATTGCGGTGATGGAGGTTCGTTGCATGTGATTCGATCAACAGAAGAGGGCGTTTACAACATCTATCAGCTCGACAATATGACCGAGGAAATGGATGCAGGTTTACGACCATATGGGCGACTTATGAAGCGGGCGCTGGTTGCGTTTAGAAGGTGAGAGGGTAGTTGGGCGGTACCTTTGTCCTGCACCTTTTTACTGCGAACCAGTGGTTCAGCTGTACTGTTGGGCAGGTAGCACAACCACTCTGATCGTTAGGCGTACTTGATAGTACCTCAACGCACGCATCATGAATTCACCTATCACTTCAAAGCCCGTCCTACTCACTGGAATTACGGGCTACATCGGCAGTCGCCTCGCAGTAGATCTACTTAACCGTGGCTATGCGGTACGCGGCACGATGCGAAATGCAGCCAAGCGCGACAAGATTCTTCCTGCGATCAAGGCGCTTGCGCCAACCGATAAGCTCGAAATCGTGAGTGCTGATTTGCTCGAAGCTGATTCTTGGAATGCTGCGGTGGCTGGTTGTGATTACGTTTTTCACGTTGCGTCTCCGTACGTTTCTTACGAGCCGAAGGATCCGAATGAGCTAATCAAGCCTGCTGTTGACGGTACACTCAATGTGCTCAAAGCGGCAACGACTGCGGGCGTTAAGCGCGTCGTGCTCACCAGCTCACTGGCCGCAGTTGGATACGGACTCGATGCTACGCCAAGTACGCCGATGACCGAGGAGCGTTGGACGAAAGTCGATCATCCAGATGTCGGTAGTTATACCAAATCAAAGACGCTCGCCGAGCGCGCTGCTTGGGACTATGTAAAGGCTACCAACGGTGCTCCTGAGTTGAGCGTCATCAATCCAAGTGGTGTCCTCGGACCGGTATTGAGTTCGGCTAGTCTTAGTGCAACCAATGATTTTGTGGTGCAATTCCTCCAAGGGAAGATTCCTGCGATGCCCAAAATCGCCTTCGACTTTGTCGATGTGCGTGACGTCAGCGAACTCCATATCCATGCCTTGGAAGATCCAAAGGCTGCGGGAGAGCGCTACCTCGCAGTTTCGGGTATGCTTTCGATGAAGGAGTTGTCAGGAATTTTAGGCGAAGGTTTCCCTGACTACAAGAGCAAGTTGCCGACGCGTGAGTTGCCGAATTGGTTGGTCAAAACCATGGGTATGTTCGATAAGAACACCAAGGTAATGGTGGGCGAATTAGGTAAGCGTAGGTTGGCTAGCAACCAGAAGGCTAGGGATCAATTTGGCTGGAATCCAAGGACGCCGAAGGAGGCTGCGTTGGCTACTGGGGTTGATGTTATAGCTTTCGAAATGGTATGATAAGAGTGCTATCTGGCAACACTCATATCATGCGAGGTCTATTGAAGCCGCATTTCGAATTTTAGATCTGTGAAGGCCACTGTGTCAGGCAATTGCATTTGGTATGCTCTGGTGTCGAATCCGGGGTTTATGAAGTGCATGTTCAACTCTCCCTCAAAGTAAGTTCGATCGTCATTTACGGAATCTAAACGCATCGTAGAAGGGCCTATTTCTGGGGCAAGGCGATAAATCGCAGTTACTAGATCATCATCGGCTGTACCCATAACGACAGAGGTTGTATCAGGCCAGCGAGAGCAATTGTAAGTGCTTTGGTCATTGAAAGATTGGCTATACAATTGATAGTCTCCTACTTCTTCGGCATAGAAAAATATGGCTATTTCTTGAGCTAGTGAATTACTTTCTGTGTAGACATCAAGGCTTAAGATATAGCTCTCACAAGCCTCAAATTGGCGGAGTGAAGTTTTCGCTTCCCAGATTTCTCCATTGACAAATCCGAATGAAACCCCTCCATATCTAGGAGGGGGTTCTTCTTTGTCGCAGGCTACACTGGTCAGCATAAGAGCTAGAAAACTGCAGGTGAGGAATCTCATTGCTAATTATTTATAAATAGGAGTTTGGAGCAAACTCCTTCCTGGCTTATAATTGAAGCTAGGACGACTCCAGATACTCCTTGGTGTCGTGCAAGACTGTTCAAATTGGCAGTCCTTAAATCAATGTTAGTTTGTCTTGAAAGTATTCGACCTGTAGAAGGATTGGTTAAGATAAGTTCAAGATTTTGTGCACTGTTGCTCAGTGAGCAAAAGTCAAAAAGGTTTGTAGCATCGTGACTTTTGCCATCTCCAGAGGGCGAATGCCTAGATGTTATAGTTGAAGAAGATGGGTTTTGAGGCTTAAAACAGGGGATGTCTTGGCCGCAAGGAGGTATTCCGCCATCTACATGAATTGTCTTCGAAGTAACAGTTTGATCCCCATTACATTCTACGGTTAGTCTTAAAACGATATATGCAGATCCTCCTGGGCTAACGATTGCTGATGCTGAGGTTGATAGAAATTCGTAAGGACCAAAATCACGACTTATTTCCCATAGATAGTCTGGTGGCCCATCACAGTTCAGAACATTAGAGTTGTAGGTGTAGTTTTGATTAAGCTCTAAACGAGAGGGGCCTTGAATTGATGCCTGAAGCGCCGGTGGGCTATCAAAATAACATGAAAGAAGTCCTGTTTGGGCTCGTAGTTGTCTGTCCATTTCAGCAGTGGTTACAACACCTGTTGGCTCACCCCAGGCCGAAACATCTGGATTAGAAAAGTATAGAACTCTTGTTCCACCTCCTCTAAAGTCAATAGCTGGACCCGATCGCATTATGCTGTTTCGATAGTTACTGATAAAATTCCTCCTCCATCGATGTCCGAATGCGTCTGCTCCCACGTTGACAAACCCCGCAATATTGGTATTTTCGTGTTGCCCGCCAAAAAGGTGTCCAACCTCATGCGTAAAGGTATTTCGCTTTCCTGGGGAGTTTATTACAACAAAAGCACATCCTTGCAAGGCTGCATTTAAGGTGGGGTCAACAATACCCGTCGTAGGATTGGTTCCAAGTGTAGGGTCATCAGGCTGGGTGCTGGTTACTCTTCCTTGGACTCCGCTGTACGAATCATCAGTTAACAAGACAACTATATCAGCTCCATTATCTGCCCTTTGTTGAGGTGCGGTATTCCAAACTGGGAATGCCATAACATCGGTAAGGCTGTTGCCGGATTCAATGAATTCATTAAGTCGCTCAGTTCCAACATGGATTAGTTTTAATTCCGAAGTTTGTACATCTGATTGTCGTAGTGCTTGTTTGGCTAACGCTACAGATCCTGTTGCAGAGGCAAAAGGATCCCAAATAGCTTCAGCTGCTGCAGTGTAAAGTACGAGTAATCGGACTTCATTGCTTGGGGTGCATCTACTTTGATCTTGAATTATTTTTTTACTTATTTCGGAGTCGATAGTTAGTTCATCGTGCCCGCAACTCATGAATTCTTGATCACGATTATCTAGTAATATAATCGATTGGTTCTGATTGTTTAGGGGCTCGATTAGATAGGAATTGTCGTCGGTAATCAACCGGCCAAAGTCTTTTCCTTCTCTACGTATGAGTGATAGATACCCAACTTCTTGCCCCTCGTCGCCAGATAAGGTTCCGAAATATGTCCAGTGGGTTGTGCTTTCTATGTCAAAGCTTTTTGGCTCGACAGTTAGAATTTCACTGTCCCACGGTATCCTGAATTCTAGCTGCGAATAAGAGGAAAAGAGTAGGTCAGTATTGATTTGTATTACTGCACCTGTTTCCATTACTGGAACCCCCTCTCTTGCTGGAAATCCAGAGAGGTTATCTATAGCCTGTTGTCTTTCTTCTGGGTTCTGAGTCAGTAGTCTGTTTAACCGATCCGGACGAAGAATCCCTCTCTCGTCACTGTAAGACAGAGGCTTCACCAGTTCGAATAGCTCATTTTCTGTTTGAGACACTTCGGTTATTTCTACGTGCTGAGGCGATTCAGTGATGGCGTCATCGTTTTCATACTGCAAGTAATCATCTTGAGCCCACACTGCAGATCCGCAGAAAACAACTAGAGCCGCTGCCACGAAAAATCTGGTGAAAATGTTTCTAACCGAAACTAGGTTAGGAAATGGGGGGGGGTATTGGTTTTCATAAGTAATTTTTCTTGATCAAAGATACGAAGTGTATTTGGACTTATTGTCGTCTGGGTTGCTTTTTGAGTGGGAGTGCGGATATTTGACAAATTTTCGTTCGGGGACTGTAGGCCGTCATTGGGGTTTGTGTTGAAGTATTAGATGATCTGCTAAAGCAGTTAAGTTATTGTGGCCTCGTGCTACGCTCGTCATCAAAGACTCCACTTCCTCACACCTCCTCCACATGACACTTTAGTGGCCCACCGCCGCCGTATCTTTACGACACAGATTGTTTTAGCGCAAGCCTAACCGTACGCCCAAGGGAATACGTGTTTTGTTTTGGCGAAAGCCCCCCTAAGAAACCCTATGTCCAAGTACGCCCACCTACACAACCATACCCAGTATTCACTACTCGATGGCGCTACGCCGATTGGGGCCATGATGGACAAGGCCAAGGCCGATGGGCAGACGGCGGTGGCAATGACCGACCACGGTAACATGTTCGGGGCGTTCAAGTTTGTGGCAGAGGCCAAGAAGCGGGACATCAAGCCAATTATCGGCTGCGAGTTTTACATCGTGGATGACCGTCACCGCAAGGAGTTTTCTCGTGCGAAAGGCGAGAAGGATGTGCGCTATCATCAGCTCCTCTTGGCGAAGAACCAAAAGGGCTACGAAAACTTGGCGAAGCTTTGCTCGATCGGCTATGTCGACGGACTCTATTCCAAGTGGCCACGCATAGATAAAGAAGCACTCGAAGGACGTACCGAAGGGCTCATCGCAACGAGCTGTTGCCTCGGTTCGATTGTGCAGCAAAAGCTCTTGCGTGGAGACGATGCCGAAGCAGAGAAAGAACTCCTCTGGTGGGTCGACATCTTTGGAGATGATTACTACATCGAGCTTCAGCGTCACCGCGGCCTGGAGAACATCGATGGCAGTGGCGTGAGTCAGGAAGATCTGAATCAAAAGCTCCTCCTGCTTTCGCGAAAACACAACATCAAAACCATCGTCACCAACGATTCGCATTACCTCGAGGAGGACGATGCCGATCCGCATGACATCTTGTTGTGTATCAACACAGGCGAGCGAAAAGAAACAGAAAAGCGCTTCCGTTTTCCAAGTTCGGACTTCTTCTTTAAGACGCAGCAGGAGATGTCGGCCATGTTTACCGACGTGCCCGAAGCGGTCGAAAACACGATGGAAATCGCAGGCAAAGTCGAAGTGCTCGAGCTTGCCCGTGACGTACTCCTTCCAAACTACCCGCTTCCGAAAGGCTTCGAAACACAAGATGATTATCTCCGCGAACTTACCTATGTAGGTGCGCAAAAACGGTACGGGCTCGACATGACCGATACGCACAAAGAGCGTCTCGATTTTGAGTTGGAGGTCATCCGGAAATCAGGCTACCCTGGTTACTTTCTCATTGTTCAGGATTTCACCACAGAGGCGAGAAACCTCGGTGTAAGTGTTGGACCGGGTCGTGGATCGGCTGCAGGAAGTGCAGTGGCCTATTGCCTCGGAATTACGAACGTAGATCCGATTAAGTACGACCTCCTGTTTGAGCGATTCCTCAACCCTGAGCGTGTATCGATGCCGGATATTGATATCGACTTTGACGATGAAGGTCGCCAAAAGGTGATCGACTACGTGGTCGATAAGTATGGCAAAAACCAAGTGGCGCAGATCATCACCTATGGCTCGATGAAGGCCAAAAGTGCTGTGCGTGACGTAGGACGAGTAATGGATATTCCGCTCTCAGAAGTGGACAAGGTGGCGAAGAGCTTCCCGGATAACCTCAGTGCAAGTCTTGCTAAAGTCTTGCACAAAGGCGGCATGTCCAAAGATTTCCGTGGCAAACTGAATGCTGAGGATGTCGAGAAGGCCGATCGCTTCCGTGCCTTTGCTGAGCAAACGGATGATATCGGTGAAATGATCCGCACGGCTCAGCGACTTGAAGGATCGGTACGTAATACGGGTATCCACGCTTGTGGAGTCGTGATTACACCAGACGATATTACCAAGTACGTACCGGTAAGTGTAGCCAAGGATTCGGACCTCCTCGTGAGTCAGTTTGATAACTCGGTTGCCGAGGATGCGGGCTTGCTCAAGATGGACTTCTTGGGCCTCAAAACGTTGACCATCATTCGTGATGCGATAAGAATGGTGAAGCAGAATCACGGGGTGGACATAGATCCAGACGAGATTCCGCTTGACGATTTAAAAACGTACGAGCTCTTCCAGCGCGGCGAAACGGTCGGCATTTTCCAGTATGAGTCTGGTGGAATGCAGAAGCACCTGATCGCGTTGAAGCCGACGCAGTTTGGTGACCTCATCGCGATGAACGCCTTGTACCGTCCTGGTCCGATGCAGTACATCCCTGACTTCTGTGATCGTAAGCACGGTCGCCAGCCAGTGACGTATGACTTGCCGGACATGGAGCAGTACCTCGCGGAGACGTTTGGTATTACGGTCTATCAGGAGCAGATCATGCTGCTTTCGCAAAAACTAGCCAACTTCTCCAAGGGTGAGGCGGATACGTTGCGTAAGGCGATGGGTAAGAAGCAAAAAGCGACGCTCGACAAGATGTACCCACGTTTTGTCGAAGGTTGTAAAGCCAACGGGCACCCAGAAGATCGACTCGAAAAAATATGGAAGGATTGGGAGCATTTTGCTGCCTATGCCTTTAACAAGAGTCACTCGACGTGCTATGCGTTGGTGGCCTTCCAGACGGCCTATCTCAAAGCGCACTACCCAGCCGAGTATATGGCTTCGGTATTGACGCACAACAAGAAAGACCAGACGAAAATGACGTTCTTCCTCAGGGAGTGTCGTCGCATGAATACACCTGTGCTCGGTCCTGATGTGAACGAGTCTTACCTAGATTTCTCGGTCAACAAAGCGGGAGCAATCCGCTTTGGCATGAGTGCGATGAAGGGCGTGGGTGAGGGTCCCGTAGATGCGATTTTAGCTGAGCGCAAAAACGGTCCTTTCGATAGCCTGTTCGATATGATGCGCCGACTCGATTTACGAGCGGTCAACAAAAAAGTATTGGAGAGCCTCGCCTTGGGCGGTGGTTTCGATAGTTTTGAAGGGATCAACCGTGCGCAGTATTTCACGCCGAGTGATGACGGGAAGTACGCAACGTTCATTGAGCATGCGTTGCGCTATGGCATTGCGTACCAACACGAGAAAAGCACCGCTGCCAATAGCCTTTTCGGGGGCAGTGGCGAGATCATGGTACCTGAACCAGACGTGCCCATGGCAGAGCCTTGGCCGTTGATCCACGAGTTGGATAAGGAGAAGGAAGTGGTGGGGATTTACATTTCCGGTCACCCGCTCGATGATTACGAGTATGAGGTGAAGCACCACAGTAACTGCCTCATCGACTCGCTCGAGGAGAAGCGTGGCGAGGGTGTCAAGTTGGCTGTTGTGGTCCAGAGTGTCCAGCACCGTATCTCGAAGAAGGGTACGGGTTGGGGATTGTTCGTTGTTGCCGATACAAGTGCGTCTACAGAGTTCGCGCTCTTCTCCGATGATTACCAGACCTTCAAGGACAAGCTCGAGCCGGGTTGTGTCGTCTTGATCGATGCTTCGTACAAGGAGCGTTGGGGTAGGGAGGGGGAGTTCCAGCTCAAGCTCAATGAGGTTACGATGATGGAGTCTGTCGCGGAAAGTCGTGGCAAGGGCGTCCACCTCCAAATCCCGATTCACCTCATCGATGAGGAGTGGATCAATCGTTTAGAAGCGTTGTGCAACCGACACAAGGGTCAGCATGCCTTACGTTTCACGCTCGTCGAGCCGGAACGCCAGATCGCGATGCCGTTCTTGAGTAAGCGTACGGTGTTGGCGGATACTGACTTTTTGCGGGCGGTTGAACGGATGGGGATTGTTTATGAGATGGGGTAGGGGGCATTGTAAATTATTGATTTTATGGATACTGTAACAATTGTTGATTTTGATAACTTGGCTAAGCCTCAGAGTGATGTTGCTGAAAGTGAAAGAGTCATAAGTGGTCTTATAGACAATTTAGTAAGTAGACTTGCCTGGTCTGAAGGAGAAAATACTTTGCTTATAAGACTATATGGAGGGTGGTATGAGGATGATTTTACAATTAGTAGGAGGGGCTCAATTGTAATGCAAGCCCTGTCAGAATATAGGGGTGAGATATTAGTTGATAATGAACTAATAATTCGTATTAAAATCGAAATTGCAGGGTCATTGGCGACAGAGAGAAACGTTAAAATTCGTAATACATATGTGCAAAAGGAAGGCATGAAGAATCTTAGGGTAAAACCAGGATTTAATAGCGAATGCAGTCATTCAAATCAAATTTGTCCTGCTAAATTCATAAAGAAATTGAGTGCTTCTGCTTTGACTGAGTGCATGGTGGAAGGCTGCTCAAGCATAAATAGCGAAATATTCATTCAATATGGCCAAAAGCAAGTCGACACTCATATGGCGTCAGACATATTGATTTATTCTTTGAAGGATGATGCAATAAGTAGAATTGTAGTGATTACGGCTGATGTAGATATAATCCCTCCAGTAGCTAGTGCGCTGGAGTTAAGTAGTGTAGAGGTAACTGTTCAGGTGGTTTGATCTGATCGCACTGTTCTTAACAAATACTCTTAATGACTAAGTGCTTTTGTGAATGGTCTATGTCTTCTTAATTGTTGGCTATCTGCGACCTTTGTTAGATCATGCTCACCCCAGAAGATTTCACTTTAAGCGCTCGGTTTACTGCTCTCGAAAAGCGTGTTGAGCTCCAGGCGGCTGAAATCAACGAGCTCAAAACGAAGCTACTAGAAAGAGACGAACTTCTAGCTCTGCGCGATGCAGAGATCGTTGAGCTCAAATCGAAGCTTAACAAAAATTCATCAAATTCATCTAAGCCTCCGTCCAAGGATTCGCCCAATTTTGATCGTAATCAAACTCGACGAGGCAAAACGAAAAAGAAAGTAGGAGGCCAAAAAGGACACACTGGTTCTACCTTAGAGATGGTTGATAATCCAGATGAAATTAGTATTCATAATCCTCCAGTAGTATGTGATGGCTGTGGTGCCGTGACCCACGGTTTAGCGACCGAAGTCATTTCCCGTCACCAAGAGTTTGATATTCCTAGTCCGCCACCACCACTAGTTACAGAGCACCGAGTATTAGGCTGTACCTGCGGTAAGTGTGGACGCAAATTACGAGGTCAGCTACCTGATGGTGTATCAAGTGCGCCTACAAGTTACGGCAAGCGTATCTGCGGCTATGTCGCCTATCTATCTGTACGTCACTACTTGCCATACGCGCGACTAAAAGAACTGATACTAGATCTATTTGGAACTAGCGTTTCGACGGGTACGCTTGTTAATATGATTGCTCGCAAAGCCAAGGATTGCGAGCCAACTGTTCAATTGATCAAAAAGGCGATCAGTGGCAGTGAAGTAGTTGCTGCTGACGAAACCTTCGCCCGTGAAGCAGGTCGAAGAGTTATCCTTTGGATCTGGTGTACACTTCAATATGTGTATTTAGTCAGAGGGCCAAATAGAGCATACGAAGTCGTAGAACGGGAATGGCCTAATGGCTTCCCTACTTCAACATTAACATCCGATCGTTGGTCTCCACAACTCAAGACTCCAGCTGCTGCAAACCAGATATGTGCGCATCACCTACTTCGTGAATGTCGTGGTCTTGAGCAGCGAGAAAATGCTACACCTTGGATCGAGATTATGATGGCGCTCCTTAAAGACATCGTAACGTTCGGAGCCCTAGGACGAAGCTGCTATAAGACGACTTACGAACCTTTAGAAGCAGATTTGGATGAGCTGTTAGATGACAAATGGATAGAACATGAGTATCTCCCAAAGGGAGAATTAAAGTTCTATAAAGGACTCAAGAAACAGCGCGAGAAGCTGACCACTTGCCTCTATCACAAGAATGTGCCACCAGACAACGATGACGCCGAGCGAGGTGTCAGGGGGGCTAAAGTGAAGATGAATGTATCAAGCCAATGGCGATCACAGAGTGGTACGCAACAGTATTGCACTATACGTAGCGTCATAGCAACAGCAATACGACAAGGGCTGAGACCTTTAGATATATTGATGGGTACGAAAACACTTAACTTTAGCCAGTCGACATAAAAGCACCTGAACAGTTACAAATTGTTCTTGTATAATTTAAGCCTCAATTTGTGCATTTCATAGATTATCTGTGTTGTGTGAAGGAGGTTCGCATAGCCTAGCCCGAGTGAAGCTAAGCAGCAGCATGCGGTTTATCGCGGCGGGAGATGCAGAGTGTTGAAATTGAATGAAGTCTCGCCCATCGTGCTGCCCTATTAGTCGTCGCGGAAATCCGCATCCTACGTCGAAGGACGCGCGCTACGCGGCTAGTATCCGAGACGCGGGGTTGGCGTTATTGTATGAGCACCGTTGTTCGAGCGTCGTGCAGGTGAGCCGCGTTAGCGTGCGATGCTCGGATGTAGCATGCGATTTATCGCGGCGGGTTGAAGTACGGGGCGTTGATATGAAATGAGATGCCGCCTTTGTGGCGTCCATTTGTCGTCGCGGAAATCCGCGACCTACGTCAGGGCGACGTAAGCTACACGGCTACCCTCCAAGATGTGAGGCGGCGTTATTGAATGAACGTCGTGAAGAGTAGCTGCGTTAGCGTGCGTCGCTCGCATGAGCCTGCCCTGAGCTTGTCGAAGGGTAGCGTGCGATTTATCGCGGCGGTTGAGATGTGAGATTGATATGATACAAGATGTCGCCATCGTCCCTTGTAATTGTCGTCTCGGAAATCCGCATCCTACCCGTTCGGCTGCGCTAAGGGCAGGCTGTCGGTGCGACGCGCGCTAGGATCCGAGACGTGGAGTGTCATTGTTCGAGCGTTATATAGGCAGGCAATGCAGTGTGCAATTCCACCACACTCCAGTGCATTAAAATTTAACGAACTGCAATGCACCTAACAAGCATGCGTTTCAATTCTCAAATGAGCAAATTGGACCATGAAGAACTATATACTATTTGGCCTTTTATGCATGTCATTGAGCATGGCAGCACAACCAAAGGAGAAGTTGTTAGGTGGTCGTGAAATCAAGCTGAAAGTCAGGTCATTTGCGTACGCACAAGCGGGGGTGTCCATGATGAAGTGGGTTAATACTTTTGAGGTTCCTACCTCGTTTCACTCTTCGACCGGAGGCGGACTATTCTTAACGACTCGCTATGCAGGGCTAGCTCTAGGTATGGAGGTCGGATTCTTTGAGGTTGAATCTCCTTTGGTGGAAGAGCAGATAGAATTTATGTCTCCAAACTTTACTTTTGCGTTGGCAATAGAACCGGTAAAGAATTTGATTCTAACCGCAGGGCCTAAATACAATTGGACGATATCGAACAGTGGAGTCCAAGACGCCCGTAACTTAATCCTACAGCGCAAGTATTGGAGCCTAGGATTCTCGTCAGACTATGTTGTAGGCAAGTGGATGTTAGGCGTTAATAGTACGATTGGGCTTCAACCTGTTGCTTCATTCAGAGAGGGAGGAGGTCCGATGCCAGGGAAGGTTAGTACGGTTCAGGCACGAGTGTCTTATTTGCTATCCTCTTGATAGAGCGTGTTGAGGCGTGAGGTTTGAGATGGGGGTGTTTCCGACACCGTGTCTTAGCATTATCGTCGCGGAGAGCATCCTATCCTTCAATTCCTTCGTCGTTCAGGATAGGCTTAGCGCGAGCGACATCCCTCGAGATGTGAATTGGCGTTTTTGTATGATCGTCGTATACGCGAACCGCGTAGCGTGTGGTTGTAAACAGATTCTCCCTCCCCAACACACCCGAAGAAAAACCTTACATTTCCAACTATGATGAAATGGTTACGTCGATTATTCGGAGCAAAAGAAAACCTACAACAGTCTAACGCGGAATACACTCGATTTCATCCAGGGGATTACATCTATACCACTGATGATGAAGGCTACCACGTATGCCGGGTATTGAAGTATGAACCGGATCAAGGCGGCGTGCACCTCAGTATGTACAACGTTGTCTCACAACAACCCAATGCTCAAACGCTTGACCAACTTGAGCTTTTCATTCAGCACGCTCCATTGAGTGTGGGCGGTTTGAAAAATCCGGTACACTTCGCGAGTGTGCCACTAACGACGGCTGATTTTGGAGGGTACCACACGTACCTCGAGGCTACCGAACAAGCAGACTACATTCCATGGCATTTTCTTGAGCGAGGGAATGCGCTAGACAACGTCCAGCAGTACCCAGATGCCATTGCGCTTTATGAAGAATGCCTAGTTCTCTATCCTTCCTTCTTTCAAGCGATGGACAATATGGCTTTTTCATACATGAGTATGGGGCAGTGGGAACCTGCGATCCAATACTTTAGGGATTCGTTAGGTATAGAACCAGATGGACTGCACGCTACCTTTTCATTAGGTGAAGCACTATTCAAGTCGGGTGATAAATCTTCTGCCATACCATACTTCGAAAAAGCCTTAGTGCTTAAGCCTGATTTCGAAATAGCGAACGACTTTTTGGAGGCTTGTCGTTAGGTTGGAGAAACTTGAGATTTGGTATTTGAAACATAAGATGCGGGTATTTCTGCCAATGCTGTCATGGATATCCGAATCCTATCTTTACCTTGCCGGCATGATTAGATACCCTATTTTATGCCTCCTCGTCGTTATGGCATCGCTTCTTACCGCCCAGTCAACTGAACGCTACATACGGGTGATCGGTAATGCTTCACAAGAGGTAAGTGCAAGTGGCGCTTCATTGGTCGTGACGATCAGCGAAGTCAAAGCAAACGATTATCGTGATATCGCTGCCCGGTCGATCGAAGAAAACAAGGAATCTCTTCTCTCAAAACTTCAATCGATAGGCTACTCAAGTAAAAGTATAAATGAGGTGTTGCCAACAGGGACACGAAACTCGAGAGGTAAGAATCGTCAATATTCGCTCACACTTAACTCTGTTGCTGATCTTGAAAAAGTGGTAAGACTTACTCAAGAAGGAATCACTTTCGGAAACGTGAAGTACGACTTTAAGCTAACCTCAGAGCTTTCTCAGCAACTAAGTATTTCGGCTATTCAAGACGCAAAGCGCAAAGCAAAAGCAATCGCATCTGCGTCAGACTTAGTAGCTGGAAAGATCTTGAACATTGAGGATAAGCCCTTGTCTCTGCCTTCAATGAGGGCCAAAGAAGCGAAGGACAATGTTACTGTTGAGCACAGAGTAGCTGTGACTTTTGACCTAAAAGACTAGATAATGAAGGCATTTCTTATCTTTTGTGTGTCAGTCCTTTCAATTACAACTGTCTTCGCGCAGCAGAAATCAACTATTCGTATACTAGGGGAGCACAAAGAGACAGTGGCTCCTACGACCTGGGCGATGTCTGTTATTCTTTCGGAAGATCCATCGCTGTGTGATCCGGTGAAAGGATTCATGAGTTTAGAGCAACAGCTTGATGGATTCGTTCAGGCGCTGTCCAGTAACGGCCTGACTTCGTATACGGTAAAGGAGCTCCCTTTGTCAACTAAAACTGCGTTTCCAAGGAGGCAACACGAGTTTCGATCCAATGATCCTGAAGTTGCTTACGGGCTAAAACGTTTAGCCAAGGAGGCTAGGGTTACTCCTAAGTTTTACTTTGTCTACGAGGGGCTTCGGTTTGAAGGTGAGGATCCGCGTGCATTAGCAGCTTATCGTAATGCAGAGCGCCGTGCAATGGCAATTGCCAAATCAGAGGGTTACTCCTCTTTACGTCTTCTTTCGATTGATGACGATACGATCAATAGCTCCTGCGAGGGCTGTTTTGAATTTTCTAGTTCGTCCATTAACTATTGGCACAACTCAGACCTTTTGAACTTACTTGCATATTTATCAAAAGATCGAAAGGATGCAGCAGGTACTTTATTTTCTCCTGATCCAACATATCAAAGCAATTATCAATTGTGGGTGGAGTTCGAGGTTGTACAGTAGTTAGGTAAAAGATGGCATTCTTAATACCAACTTATCTCTGCATACCTCGACAACTGTTCGTTCGCTTTTTCAAGTTCTATCGTATCACAACCTGCAATAGTGATAAGTAAAATTAGGAAGATCCATACTTTCATGAAGCGTTAACGGGAGCAGCAGGAACGTGGTACTCTATAGAGGAATTTTGTGAAAGCAAGGCGTAGTATTCTTCGGTTTAATTCTACTCATTACGAGAACTCCCCCCCACACCTTCAAAAGCTCCCGCACCGAGTGTATTGCGACGCCCCTTCAATCACCCACACCCAAGACCGTTCTAGCTCATTCGTATGCCTCCATAATTCCACCAAGCAAGTTCCGGAGGTGAAAGATTCAGGTAAGCGGTATAGGCTGTTTGGAACCTTGCTTTTTTGAGACAGCCGCACGTGTCCTTGGTGATCGTAAATTGAAAGTGTTGCTTGGACGGCTTGATTTTGATCCTGCCAAGCACGTACGCCGGAATGGCATTTACTATAGAGTGTCAGGGTAGGTTGATCCGTCTGAACGAAGATGGTGTCCTTCGGCCATTCCGATAAGATGTTGAAGATTGGGGTGTTGTGCGGTTTGCAGATGATGTTGACCGATGGTTTAGGTCTGCTGTACCCGCAAGACGAATGGTAGGAAGAAGGTGACAGATCAATCATGAAAGCTTTTACGGTCGCTTGTGCCAAATAGGTCGCCGAAGCGCTATCCTCTATTAGAATGCTGTTGGGTTGGGCTTTGGCTGAACTACAAACTGTACCGGCCGAAAACAGCAGGAGTAGCAAAACAGCCAGGTGCTGACTGTATTTGAGACGCTTGGCAGGTGTTGGTATAGAGTCCATTCAATGAGTTTGAAGTAGGATGCACATACGTATAGATTTACATAGCTTATCTTCATGCGTAGGTCTACTATTATTCCTCTCGACCTTTATTTCAAAATAGTCTACCCGTGTGTATGCAATTCTTCTAAAAGATGCATCTGTACTATAGATGCAACTCTATGTGTGTGCCCAGAATGGGCTCCACCTGTTATAAAGATAACAGGTTTTCTAGGGGGTGCAAGTCCCCTGACAGCTAGTTGGTTATGCTGTCTAGTAAGCCGCAAGGGCGTCTGGAGTGATCCGAGGTCTGAAGTAAGCGGGACTACAAAGGTGGGTACGGACGAACAGGA
>JBGCGF010000042.1:0-30597 GCA_045110575.1 Saprospiraceae bacterium | reverse complement strand
TACAGAACCAGTGGCAGAATCGAATCACAAGCAACACTGTTTGATACAGGGTAGGCTAGATTTCACAAAGGACCTCTTTTCAGCACAAAACCCACGGTTTTACAAGCTAGGTTATGTCTAGCTCAAACGTTTTGGACAGCTGTGGTTCCAAATATTTCATTATCGATCTGAGTCAAAAACATATTCTTCTTTGCACACGCGGCACCGGCAATATCATTCGGCTGGTCAGAGGCTTCTCCATACCAACTAAAGCTATTACCATCGTCAAATTTTTGCATGTCTGATCCGGCATAGATGTAGGTTTCGCCATCAATAGGATCTTTGATGGAAAAATTAACATTTGAAGCCCAATCCCCAACTGAGAACGCGCCTAAGTAAATATATGAAGCATTTGTTGATTCATGATTAGTCGCTTTGTTGTACTTTTCTAATTGGCCAGTTGAAAGCTCAGTTACGTCTAAAGGCAAATCTGAAAACAGACTTAAAGCAACGTCTTGGCCATAAACGTTGAAACTAAGAAAGCAGAAGAAAGCAATATAGAACGAGAGAATGTGAATAATTTTCATGTATTAAATTTCGTGGTAAATGTAAAAACACGTTAAATGTATGCCTAAAAAATGACAATTCAAAATAAAACGCAAGAAATATAAGCACTGATGACTAAAACAGCATCGTTGCCTAAAACTTAAAACTCTTTCACGGATAAATTATCCCCTACTGTATTCTGTAAGAGCTGCGGTAATGTGCAATTTTCACTAAAAGCACTAAACGTCCCGATGTATCTCCCAATAATTTTGATCCTCCACTTCCTGCAAGATAGTGAGGTAGTTGATGTAGCGCATTTCGCTCGCTTCACCTGCATCGACGGCTAACTTGACGGCACAACCTGGTTCTTCTCGGTGCAGACAATTATTGAATCGGCAATCCTTCGAAAGGACGAAGAACTCGCGGAAATTGTCCGTTACTTCTGTCTCCTTCAAGAAGTTGAAACCAAGCGTCTTGATACCTGGTGTATCAATGAGGCTTCCTCCAAACGGAAGCGGATGCATCTCAGCGAAGGTGGTTGTATGAACTCCTTTGCCAGAGCGGTCACTTAAGCCGCCGACGCGCGCAGCAAGCTCGGGAGCTACCGCATTGAGTAGACTTGACTTACCTACACCCGATTGACCTCCAATTAAGGTAGTCTTGTCCTTGAGCATTGCTCGAAGTTGCTCTACGCCAAATCCTTCTTCAGCACTTACAAGAAGCACCTCATAGCCGATCGAAGTATAGATTTCCTCTAATGCTGCATAAACCATCAGGTCATGCTCGCTATACAGGTCTGCCTTGTTAAAGACGATTGCCGTCGGGATATCGTAAGGCTCGGTACTCAATAAGAAGCGATCAATCAAGCCTTGCTTGAGCATTGGCTCGACAATCGTAGTTACGAGAATCGCGAGGTCGACATTGGCTGCGAGGATATGAACCTCGTGTTTTTTACGCGGACTCTGACGCAGGACGTAGTTGGTCCGTGTGATGAGCTCAGTAATACGACCTGTATTCTCATCGCCTTCTTCGTCTTCCTCGATGCCTACACGGTCTCCCACCGCAATGGGATTGGTTGTGCGCATCCCTGCAAGACGGAATTTACCCTTTACTCGGCAAGACCAAATGTCGCCGTCTTCAAACAGGACCTCGTACCAAGAGCCTGTTGAACGAGTTACAATACCGTAGCGGATTACCATCCGTGAACGGCTGCGGAGAGCTCTTTTATTAAGTTTGGATTTCCTTCGATTGCGTCACCGACAACGATGACATCTGCTCCTGCTTCTACGTTTGCGCGTGCGCGCTCTGGGGTACGGATACCTCCTCCAACGATGAGTGGAACTTCGATAGCACTACTTACAGCGCTGATTAGCTCTGTAGGTACAGGGTGTTTCGCACCTGAACCAGCATCAAGGAACATAAGCTTAAGGCCGAGCATTTCACCCGCCACTGCTGTACACATTGCGATGTCAGCCTTGTTGGCTGGAAGCGGCGTCGTGTTACTCATGTAGCTGACGGTGGTTTGGGTGCCACCATCAACGAGCATGTATCCGCAAGACATGATTTCGAGCGGACTAATCTTTAGGTAAGGAGCAGAGATTACGTGGTTGCCGATAAGCAACTCAGGGTTTCTTCCGCTGATAAGGGAAAGGAAAAGCAATGCATCAGCGCGATAGCTGAGTTGGAAGCTACTTCCTGGAAAAAGTACCAGCGGTATATCGCAGCGCTCCTTGATTCCGACGAGTACTTGATCCAACATGTTGTTGACGATCAAGCTGCCTCCTATGAAGAAATAATCGACGCCAGCATCCACTGATCGTTCGACGACTTCTTCAAGTCTAGTCGTTCTTAGTTTATCTGGATCGATCAGCACAGCGAAGCGCTTCTCGTTGGCTGCTTTGGCGGCCTTCAGATTGGACAGTAAGCTTTGCTGTTCGCTAATCATTGGCGGCAAGGTAGCAAGTCTATATGAGATGAGGGACCTAGGATATGGCTCATATAAACTTAGCAGTCTTGTTCTCATCACATATTAGCGATATCTGATCAAAACATGGATTTTCTAAAATTGAAAAGTATCGTTCTGGACGCAGGTGTTCGTATTTCGACGAATTACAAATGACCACCTCTTCATTGAGATTCTCCTCGCTTAACGTTCAACTACAAAGCATACAGCCTTCCTTCCACCCAGCCTGCATGTAAGATCAAGTTCCCCATTTCGTATTGGCCAAAAACCACAACAGGGCTAGTGGCTGCAACACTTAAGAGCGTCCAACTCGCGTCATCGGTTTTGCCGCAAGGCTGAATCACTACTTCTCCTTTAACGTCAAGTAATCGAAGGCCTTCTACACTTTCGTCAAAACGAACAGTGAGCGGGCCTATCGCAACAGGCATTGCACGTGACCATGGCTGAAGGGTCAACACCTCTTCATTCGCGAGTTGCTGCGCCTGCCAAGTAGAGAAGTGATGCGGACAAGCGTCGTATGGCGTCAACGTCATCTGCTCAGGAAGCTCTAATCGCCCGGGGAGTCCGCCAGGATAACAATGAACGGGTATCACTGCAGAGGTTCCAACCTCCGTCTGACCGAAGGGAACAGCGAATCCATATTGAAATTGAAGCTGGACGCCGGCATGACCCGCGATTGCCCCACGCCAATAGCTGCGACGATAGTATACGTTTTGGTCTTCGCCCTCCCGTATGCCTACACACGTCCACCGTTGCGCAGGAATAGGCTCGGCTGCCGTAATGTCGGTTTTGCGAAAGCGATGACCTAAGGTGAGTAAAATGCCACCAAGCTGATCGGCAGATAAGTCCTCTGGCTTACGAGAAATGCGTGCAATTAAATGCCAGTATCCCAGCTCCTTTAGAACGACATCTTCCCATCCTTGCTCGGCGCCAATAAGGGGAGTCAACTTGCGGAGCGAGGAGGCCGCTCCAGGCAGGTGGTTATCTACTAGCTGGGCTGCAATAGCCTCGATACGTGTCTCTGCGTCACTTTCAAGTGCGGCCAAACCGTATACCAATTGATCTTCTAGCCAACGCTCGAGGAGATCAGCGCCACGCTGCATGTTGATCCAGCGCTGTTCATTGACCTTAAATTCCGCGAGGCATTGGAGTAAGGAGGGCTCCATTGCGCTCATACCTTAGATGGCCGAGCGCCTGGGTTGAGATCGATCAAGAATCCAATGTGATTGGTACCGCCAGCGATATGCTGTACGGTGCGACCGTAATCAAATCTGAATTTCCGGAGGTTGACTCCGAATCCAAAACTGAATCCAGCTAAGCTTCTAAACTCGCTTACTTTCATTTCTCTCTGACGCTGATGGTCGTAACCTGCACGCAATTGAATGACTTCCTTTTTACCCAGGTAGAGCTCGGCATTAAAGGCCAAGTGACGAGAAAAATTGTCGACCCAAAGAGAAGCTGCACCACGTTCAATAGGCTCCGACGAAAGGAAGCCGTCAGACTCGCGACGATCAGGATCATCGTAAAGAATATTCCACTGATCCAATCGACGATACAAGACGCCAAAACGAAGTGGTAGATACTTCAATCGACGACTCACGCCTACAGACATGCTAAATGGTAACGGATCTTGTTGCTCTGTGTAGCCATCAAACATGTACCCCGCATGGCGCATTTGAACGCCCCAAACGGTGAGTCCGGCAGAATCGGGCTGGTATGTAAGCCCTGCACTTACGGCAGCTCCAAGACTGCTGTAAGAATCTATGTTCCCGCCAGCGACTTGGAGATTTGCCCCAACTCGAACACGGTCGGCAAGTTGATGAGCGGCACTTACACCAATTGCATACTCCCTTGCGGAAAAGGTGCCCGTTGCGATGCCGGCCTCGGTACGGCCTTCAAATTCACCAAAACCCGCATACTGTAGATTTGCACTTACATCGAGTTTTCGCTTGCCTAGTTGACGGCCGTAACTAACGATAGACCGCCCCGATCCTGTAGGATAGAAATCTTGGCTCACGTGAATCACGTCGGCCGTATTAGCATTAAGAAGTGCGGGATTCCATTGCGCGATTGCTGGATCTCGACCATCAAGACGAATCGACCATCCAGCTAAACCAGAAGTTGCTGCACTTGGCGCTTGCTGCAACCAGCCGTGGGCATACCGCCCTCCTAGCTCTTGAGCAGATGCAGTAAATGAAAGAACAGCCAATAGGAGGCTTGCCGAGAGTAATAATCTAACCTTCATTCGATACTGCTTTTTCGGCTGACCATACTGTTTTACAAATGCCAGCTTCGCAATACATGCGTTTATTGACGTTTCCTTCTAAGTCATAAAGGATTAATTCGCCTTCCTCCTTGTCACCATTCGCGTATTCGCCTTCTGCCTTTACGACTCCGTTTGAATACCATTCTTTAAATGGTCCATTTTCATCGTTATCAACGAAAGTGACCGTTTCTTTAACTGTTCCGCTGGGGTAGTAAGCGGTCCAGATGCCGCTCATTTTATTGTCGATGTACTCACCTTCCAATTCTAACTGACCCTCTGGGTAGTAGGCTTGGTATGGTCCGATGAATTCACCGTCGAGGTGACTTTCTTTGTATTGCAGACCTCCATTTGGATAGTAAAGCATGCGGTCACCATTAAGTCTACCTTGACTGTAGAATGCCCTCTCGAGCAGATTCCCTTTGTCATCAAAGGCTTCGTAAGCGCCATTCATGAGTGAATCTTGCTTACTACGACTGTAGCGCTCAGTGACGATCCCGTCTTCATTACGCTTCTCAACTTGCTCGTTTTTAGAGCAAGAAGTAAGCAACACGAATAGAAGGCTTAGGCCTATCAATAAATATTTCATCGCACTGGTAACGTTTAGAACGGCGGCTTCTTGCATGAAAAAAGTCCCTTTATCAACCATTGTACTTGTTCATCGTCTGAGACAGTCCGATTGCACCGAATGCTAGGCATGCTTCTCCAGCTTTCGCTAAAACAGGAGGCAAGTTAGAAGACTCTTCATCGCTCCAACGACCAAGCACGAAATCGACTTGACGACCTTTAGGAAAGTCTGCACCGATACCGAAGCGAAGGCGGGTATAGTTACCTCCTCCAGTCATTTCGTCAATGTCCTTAAGTCCGTTGTGTGTTCCGGGAGACCCTTTTCCTCGTAAACGCAGTACGCCAAAGTCTAAGGCGAGATCGTCAACTACAACTAGCAGACGCTCCTTATCAAGCTTTTCCTTTTCAAGCCAGTAGCGAGTTGCTTTTCCGCTTCTGTTCATAAAGGTGCTCGGTTTGAGCATGACATAGGTGCGACCACGATGTTTGATGCGGGCGACATCGCCTAGTGTCTCGGTTTTCCAGGTTGCCTTATGTTTTGCCGCAAGGTGATCGAGGACTTCAAAACCAACATTGTGGCGTGTGTACATGTACTCGGCTCCGATATTGCCGAGGCCAACGATGAGATATTTCATGGACGGATCAGTTTCTTCTGATACTTCAATTGGTGGCGGTGATGACTCAGGCACGGTAGGCACTTCTTCAGGCATCTTACCGAAAATGCTGGCAAATAGCTTGGATATCCATTTAAGCATAGGATGGCTTTTTCGCCTTTAGCTGCGCTGATCTTAAGATTTGACAAAAGTAACAATGCCTAGGTAGCAATGGGGTTTGTCGAACGTCTTATCGCTTGTTCGAAGCGCATACTGGATTTGGGCTCGAATCTCTTTTGTACGCGTGAGGTTAAAAAAGCAGGTTTCGATGGCTATCCACTGAAATTGCTCTGCTTTCTCGTCTACCTTGCCGCCGTGTATACTGCTGATACCCTAAGGTTTTTGCGAAAGCTTACTGCACGTCGCGTTTGGAATGCGACGAAGGTGGCCGCATCTTATTACGTTACCCGAGCGAAGGGTAAGCCTGTGCAATGGGGGCGTCCTTTCACAATAAGTGTGGAACCCACTACGGCCTGCAACCTCCGTTGCCCTGAGTGCCCTAGTGGACTGCGCAACTTCACACGCCCAACAGGAAACCTGAAGAAGGACTTTTTCCGAGATACCATTGATCAACTTGGTAAGGAATTGATGTATTTGATCTTCTACTTTCAAGGAGAGCCGTACATCAATCCCAACTTCTTGGAGATGGTGAAGCACGCAAGTGACAAGGGTATTTACACGATCACGAGCACCAATGGACACTTTTTAAGTCCAGCCAATGCGAAGGCCACTGTAGAAAGTGGACTTGATCGAGTCATCATTTCTGTGGATGGTACTGATCAAGAAACGTATCAAGCGTATCGTAAGGAAGGCAAGCTTGAAAATGTCTTACAAGGTGCTAGGAACCTAGTAAAAGCGAAAAAAGAGGCTGGAACGAGCCATCCGCACATCATTTTTCAGTTCTTAGTTGTGAAGCCGAATGAGCATCAAATCCCTGAAATCTATCGCCTAGCGAAAGAAGTTGGCGTTGATGAAGTGAAGCTTAAAACGGCGCAGGTCTACGATTTCGAAAATGGTAACCCGCTTATTCCGACCATTGAGAAGTACAGTCGCTATGCTCAGCAGCAAGACGGGACCTACAAAATCAAGAACCAGCTACTCAATCATTGCTGGAAGCTTTGGCATTCCTGTGTGATCACCTGGGATGGCCTTGTTGTTCCTTGCTGTTTCGACAAGGATGCAGAGCACCAATTGGGCGATTTGAAGTCCAATACCTTTACAGAGATTTGGGAGTCTAAGGCTTACCAACGGTTTCGCGCATCTATTCTTAAAGGACGCGAGCATATCGAAATCTGTAAAAACTGTACAGAAGGCTGTAAGGTCTGGGAGACCGCCGACGTTTAGGTCTATAGCTTGCTTCCATCGGCGCGATACTCGATGTCAAACTTCTTCTGGCCTTTAGGATCGAGCTCCACATCGTAGAATTCCCCTTTTTTGGCGTTGTCTGTCAACTCTAATTCTACGATGTCGTCTTTCTTGTATTCTGCCTTGATCGCTGCCTGAACTGCATCAGGTAGATCCTTCCAATCGAGAGATCTCTCTGTTTCAATCCAACTTCCATCAGGATTGAAGTCTGCTCTAAACTTCACGCCGTTCAATTGAAAATGAGCTTCGTGGCTATTGTTTCGATCTCTATTCCATTTCACCTTCTTGGCACCAGGATACTTTACAGCGAGCGAAGCCTCAACGACGTCTGGAATTTTCCCTTGTGCGGCTAGCGCACCGTCTGTACAAGCAAAGCATAAAGAGCAAGCAAATAGTAAACCGAGGCGCAGAAACATAGTGTTAGGTTTGAGTAAGAAGAACACATTAAGGGTAAATAACGTTCGCCACCAAAAACATCAGTGTGGAAATTTGGCTAAGTGTTAACTATGTGTGACCTTTGTTAACTGCGGAGGCGCTGTCTTGCACCTCCAATTCCCATTAATTCCTGAACACTATCAAGGGATGAACGACGAAAATCGATCATCCCATGACGTCTGACGCTTTGCTTGATCCTCTGGGTTAGGTGACATGTCGTATGGAATATGTACATCGTTGCCCTGTGTCTTAATCTGCTAACTAGCCCTGCATTATGAATCGCGTCATCATTTTCGGTCGAATAGAGTATAAAAACAAGCGTAGCATCACGCTCGCAAGGGCAGAGTATGTGCGTTTTGCAGAGACCATTGCGAAATTTGATCTCGCGTACCGACCTGAAACGTTGTTTGGCGAGGATCCTGAAGAGGAACTTGAATTCCTTCACCTTGAACTTACACGAGAAGTCCACGAAGCAGCAGACAAGACACTTGCGCACACGATTGCCTCTTTAGAGAAATTGCTCTCTTTTGCGATGGCAGGTCGTATAGACGTGTTCATTCTTGAGGCTGGAGAGCTACCTCGACAGCGAATTTTGGAAGTAGACAATGACAAGAGTACTGTCCATGCTTTCAACGCAGGAATGGAAGCTGTAAACGAAAAACGTTGGGAGGACGCTATTGGTCCGCTTACAGATGCGATTGACGGCTTTCCTCGACATCCATGGGCGTATAATGCTCGTGGTCATGCATACTTAGAATTAGGCGACCTAGAGAAAGCTGAAGCTGACTTGAAGGTTTCTAAGAAGATGTACTCCGCACTTCCTAGTCACCACCTCGGATTAGCTCGAATTTCGCATGCCCGCGGTGAGCGATCAGCAACGATTGACAATTGTGATCGTGCGATGAAAAACAGTATCCCGCACCAAGCAGGTCATTGGATCTGTGCACTTTTCAAAGCGGAAGTACTCTTAGACATCGTAGAAAATGGAAAGACCTCTTCTCCAGACGAAGCGCAATCTTTCCTTTCTGTCACTCGAAGCCTTCTTGAGCGCTATACCTCAAAGCTTCGTCAACTTGGTAGTGCGAGAAGCGAGCACTACCCTACTCCTGATGATTTGAAGAAACTTCAGAAGAGGTACGAAGTGATGTTCGACGAAGTAGCTGCGTAAAACATTACAAGCATCTAACCCTAAAAAAGCCTCTCCGACGCACGTCAGAGGGGCTTTTTTAATTCGGTGTCTCCTGTATTCTTCTGCAGCTATCGAACAAGAGTAAGATCTCCTCGAAAGACCTCTTCACTTCCATCAAAATATTCCAGGACCGCTACCCAAACAACTACCCCCGTATTCAGCTCTTGATCCCGCGAACGGCCATCCCAACCTGCTGAAACATCATTGGGTTGAAGGTTACTCAGACTGGCTAAGTGATCCCCCCATCGGTCAAAGATCAACAAGCTCTTTATTGAAGCCACGTAGCCTTCTTGAGCAAATAAGGTGAATCGATCATTTGAACCATCTCCATTTGGAGAAAAAGCTGTCGGCGCGAAAATCTCAGGTCGTGCAACTTGAACGGTTAGCTCATCAGATGCTGAACAGCCTTCCGTTGATACCACGGTAATCGCATAAGTCGTCGAAGTAAAAGGAGCAACAGCTATTGTCGGACATAGCTCACACAAAACAGTATCACCGCTCGTCCAGATTATTTCTGCTAGGCTATCGTACGGAACATTTACAAACGGATCAATCCTAATAGAATCTCCAAAACCAATGTTCCGATCTTCTCCCAAATAGACGGATACGTCCGTGGCTGCATTCACGAAAAGTAGCTCTTCGGATGTTCATCCGTTAGCATCTTGAATAGAAAGACTATACGCACCTCCACTGAGATTCATGAAGACGTTACTCTCTTGCGCTACACCTCCATTTAAAGCGTACGAGTACGGTCCTACTCCTCCTTGTGCATCTATACTAACTTCTCCTAAGGAGTTCTCAAAGCACTCTAAATCACTAACGTTTAGTTCAATCTCCACAGCAGAAGGAGCTAGTATTTCAATGGAATCTATTGAAATACAATCTTGAGAATCCTCCACAGTGACGACATACACACCCTCAATAAGGGAAGTCAACTGGTTGACGGTATCTCCTGTAGACCAACTTAATCTGTAGGGAGCCAAGCCTCCTTGAACGATGACTTCAGCTGATCCTGTAGACTCGCCGAAGCAACCTATATCGTATCCATTCTGAGTACTCAAACTGACGATATCTAACGCTGGTGGATACAGTTGTGTGAGACGCCCTTGCGCCGATATCGATCTACCATCATTTGAAACTAGAACGATGTCGTAGAGACCTGGGCCAAGGTTATCCAGTATGATCGCAGCGTTTAGGCTTGCTATTGTACCGCTTCCTGATGATGGCCCTGAGTAAGAATACGTGAAGGGCGGTTCTCCTACCTCCACAGTGACGCCAAGTGTTCCTGTTGTCAATCCGCATGGAATCACCCCGTCTACAACCAGTACTATTAAGTCGCATGAGTTAGGAGGGGCGAGATTAACCGTTGTAATTACAATGCTATCGCAACCGGCCTGGCTGGTAAAAGTATCTGTAAACAGACCTACTTCAGCAGTATCACAGGTTAATTGGACCAAATTTTCGGTGATGGTAGGAATCAATGTTGTCACTGTTGTTACGATACTATCACACCCCGCCTGACTCGTGAACGTATTCATTACTGTTCCCACCTGGCCAGGATCGCAGGTTGTAGTATTCACACTTTCCGTGATCGTAGGTATCAGTGTCGTCACCGTCGTTACGATACTATCACAGCCGGCCTGACCCGTGAACGTATTCATTGTTGTTCCTGCCTGACCGGGATCGCAGGTTGTAGCATTTACACTTTCCGTGATCGTAGGTATCAGTGTCGTCACTGTCGTTACGATACTATCGCAGCCGGACTGACTCGTGAACGTATTCATTACTGTTCCTGCCTGACCAGGATCGCAGGTCGATGTAGATACACTCTCATTGATCACAGGGACGAGCGTCGTGGTGGTCGTGACAATACTATCACAGCCGGCCTGACTCGTGAACGTATTCATTGTTATTCCTGCCTGACCAGGATCGCAGGTCGATGCTGACACACTCTCATTGATCACAGGGACGAGTGTCGTTGTGGTTGTCACGACGCTATCGCAACCAGCATGACTTGTAAACGTCATCATCGATATGCCTGCTTGACTTGCATCACATGTCGTTGCAGACACACTCTCGGTGATCACGGGGACGAGTGACGTTGTGGTTGTCACGATGCTATCGCACCCAGCCTGACTTGTAAACGTCATTGTCGATACGACCGCTTGGCTTGCGTCACATGTCGTTGCAGACACACTTTCATTAATCACAGGGACGAGCGACGTTGTAGTTGTCACGATGCTATCGCAACCAGCATGACTTGTAAACGTCATCATCGATACGCCCGCTTGGCTTGCATCACATGTCGTTGCTGATACACTCTCGGTGATCACGGGGACTAGGGTCGTTGTGGTTGTCACAATGCTATCGCACCCAGCTTGACTTGTAAACGTCATCATTGATACGCCAGCTTGGCTTGCATCACATGTCGTTGCTGACACACTTTCGGTGATGGTTGGGATGAGTGTCGTAGTCGTGGTGACAATGCTATCGCAGCCGGCCTGACTCGTATACGTATTCGTAACGGCCCCTACTTGAGACACATCACATGTTGTCACAGCATAGCTTTCCGTGATGGTTGGAATGAGCGTATTTGTTGTGATAATTAGACTATCACACCCTGATTGATTTGTTAAGGTTTGAGTGGAAATCCCGGCCAATGCAGGATCACAGGTTGTCCCAACAATATTGATTGTGGTGTCTCGTCCAATGCTTACTTCTACAGTTGTCATATCTGTACACCCGTTAGCATCAGTCACCAGTATCGTATACGTGCCTGCGCGATCGGCCGTCGCAGTTGGGATAGTTGGTGAAGCATCTGAACTAGAAAAACCTTGAGGTCCTGACCACAAGTAATCGCCTCCCCCAGATCCGAATAGAAATAACGTTTCGCCTTCACAAATTGGGCTCGAACTATTTGCTGTTGCAACAACTTGCGAAGGAGTAACCGTCACAGAATCCGTAACCGTGCAGAGTGGTGCAAAGGAAATGTCGTCAATGGCGAAATCATTTCCAGCCATTGCCAGATTGATGTCTTCAATACAAATCTCAATCGATGAGTTCGCACCTGAATTCCAGATGACGAAAAAATTCGTCCAAACACAAGTTGTGCTCAGACCGACGTTACCTGCTCCAACGGCTGAACCGTTGATGTTGAATTGAATTTCGACAGGCCCATTGGGATCGACAGAAACCACCCAAGCCGAAAATGCATAGTCTGTATTTGGAGTAACCGGAAGTGTTTGACACCATGCATTCTGATTGGCTACCGTTGCCCCATTAACGATGAGCATATTTCCAGCTCCAGTGGTATGGTCACCGCAAGATTGCCAATTCCTGTGCATCGGTGCGGGGTCTGCCCCAACGCTGTACTCCCCTTCATCTAGCTCGTTTCCTGCGCTAGTAGGATTAGGATCTAAAACATAGTCCGTCGTGAAGCCCGTGTTTCCGCTAGAAAAGTCACCATTCACAACCAGATCTCCTGCAAAGTCAATTGTACTTCCGGTAAGGACGTAGGTCGTCTGCGTAGAAACCGTCGCTGTTGGGTTTAGAACAGTAGTCGATGATAATCCAGCGCTAGGAGACCAGCTAAAAGGATACGTTTGATCTGAAATAGAGCCTTGGAGCAAGAACGTTGAAGGGATCGCACAATTGACTTGATCAAGTCCTGCATTCACCGTGAGGTTGCACTGCCCCGAAGCAACTAGACTTCCGGCAAACATTAATAACAGAGTGCTGCACAAAGAGATCAAGGTAAAAAAGTTAACCTTAATCGCAGCGTTATTGTTTGATTGTGTTTTGGCGTGTGTAGTCTCTGTCCCCATAATTGCAGAATTCACAAGGGACTGCGTACGACGACATATTCGTTGCACAGATAACTTTCAAGAGCATTTCAACTCTGAATTACGTCCCAGGTAACGTATTGAGGACCAACAAACTAGTACTCTACTCAATAGACGTCAAACAGCGTCGATTTCCTTTGCCTGTGAGCACTAAATCTCATCCGGCTCATTCTGAAAAAAACACAAAGAGCCTCGACTAAAAAAGCCCCTTCGAATCGCTTCGAAGGGGCTTTTAAAATCTATCGTTCCGCGTTACGCTCTAGGAATGACTTTCTCACCACTCTGATCAATCGTTACTCGAATCGTTTGTGGTTCGGCATCTGGTTGAGAAATGCGCAAGAGATAGGTTCCAGTTGCAAGTGCAGGTAGGTTCATACGAACTTTAGTCGCTCCTTCAGGAATTGCTTGTGTAACAACCACACGACCAAGCGCATCATACAGATCAAGCTTTCCGCCAACGGTTGGTTTAGCTGGAGCAGTCGGATCTGCTAGCTGAGGACCTAAATCAATATAGACCGCATCTCTCGCTGGGTTAGGATATGCTTTCACTGGACCGCGACGAACAGGCATCGTTAAGTGAACGATGTTACTCGTACGAACCATGTAGCCTTGGTCATCCAATGCAACAGCCTGGTAGTAAGCTGAAAGCGCTGGATCAGTATCCATTAGATCGTAGTCATGACGATTTCCATCACCATATAGAGCATCCCATAGATCAATCTTAGATAGGTCATCAGGGCTTACACCTCTCAACATTAGGTAAGACGCAATCTCTGGATCTTCCTCACTTGAGGTAGTCAGCAAGTGCTGCCCAACTCCACGAGCTCCAGTAAGTACTAGTCTTGGTGAACGCGGGTTGTCTGAAATCAAAGAGAAGTCTTTGATGTCGCCGAATGGATTGTCTCCACATGCCTCCGGGTAAGCGTATCGACTGAAGGCCACTCGGATACGAGTAGGACTTATCGTCTGAAGTACTGAAGGAAGGTCGAGTGTTCCTGTGACAGAAGCGTCACCATATGCTTGGTGAATCATCTCACCTGCATCGTAGAAATCACCATCGCGGTTTGCATCAACCCAAACACGCCAGTATGCATAGAATGATCCTCCTTCCATACCACTCGTTTCTGCTGAGAAGCTGAAAGAATTTGCATTGTCTTCGTCCAACTCAATGGTATCACGCGTGTGGAAGTAAAGAGAAGATGCATCGAAGGTTTTGGCGAAAGCATTCATACTCACACCTGTGATGTAATACTCTTCCTCTCCTCCGAATGCTTCACCCGTTGGTGTGCAATACAACACATCGAAAGTGTTGACGCCAAACGTATAGTGACACGTGTCGCGATTGCCACAAAGGTCAACAGCAGCATACACTACGCAATTCGTTCCTTGATCAAACAAGCTATCCGAAGGCATGTCAATCACTTCAATCTCTACGCAAGGGAACTCAACGATGTAAGGCTTTTCGTTGTGGTTAACGTTACTGTGCGTACCTGAGCTAGCATCTAGTAATGCGAAGAACTCGTTGGTGCCAGAAGTTGGGAATCCTGCTGCCCAATTCTCGAAAATGACTGGTGAGAATGTACCTGTCCAACCCGTTGTATTAGGTCCAGTGTAATGCCCAATGAGTGCATCACTGTAAGGAAGTTCACGTTGCAAGAATCGGTTCTCTTCGAGTGAGTTAACCTCGACCAATCGGCCACCAAGACTAACCGCATGTCGTTGCGCCTCTGTCCATGAACGTGTATCTCCTGCAGCACTTACGTAGTAGCGATGGCCACGGAAATATCCGAGATACTCCAAACTTGGAAGCGGCTCTCCTTGTGGGCAAGACTCACACGTTGTTGCAGCATATGGGAAGTTAATGTCAGCGCGCGTTTGGTCACCCGCATCATCGATACTGATATCTTGATCTAAGCAGGTAAGGTTAAGCGCCTTGACAACTTCAATCTCAAACTCGCAGATGGTAACGTTGCCGCCGCCATCAATTGCAGTAAAGGTCACAGTAGTGATTCCAACTGGGAAGTCTTGGCCACTTGTTGCTGTTCCGCTTACGCTAAAACTACAGTTGTCATCAAACACTGGTGTTGCGAATTGTACGCTTGCCATGTCGTCTGGTCGAGCGACAATCGGTCCGACATTATCAGGACAGCTGATCAAGAATGGTCCAACTAAGTCGAGTAGTCGGTACGTCTCAATTTGCATTGATTCATTACCACACGCGTCTGTTGCAGTAATGGTGCGCTCAGTGATACTGACAACTTGGTTGACGCCTACGATCGTAACATCATCAACTTCGCTGATCACAACGTTTGGATCGCAATCACTAACCGTTACTGATCCTGTTGGAGGAACGCCGTCTGCGCAATCGAAATCTCCTCCAAGCGGAATAGAAGTGAACACTGGTGCGAGCGTGTCAATAACGGTAACCGTTAGTGTTCTACTTGGAAGAATGTTACCACAGCCGTCATCAACCGCATCGAAGATTCGTTCGAAGACACTGACTGTTGGGCAAGGCCCTGTGAGCGTGAAGACATCTGTAAACGTAGCGACCAAGCCTGTCGTACAGTTGTCTGTGATCACTGGGAATGGAAGCGCATCTGCTACCGTTGAAACTTGCGTCTGCATGTTGATCGAACCTCCCAAAGAAGAACACTCAACAGTTGTATCACTCGGGAAACTCGCGTATTCAGGAGCTTCGAGATCTACGACCGTTACGATTTGTGTCGCAACCGTTACGTTACCACAACCGTCGTCGGCTGTCCACTCACGAGTGATCGTTTGGCCGTTTGGACAAGTTGGATCAGGAACAGCATCTTCATTAAAGGTTACTGTAACCGTTTGGCTCGACAAGTAAACTTGATTGACGTTAAGCATGCCTGGACTTGATGCGGCTGGGCCTGTAAAGACAAAGCTTGAAGCCATGCTTCCTGCACCAACACGTTGGAGGCTTTCTGTCGAAAGTGTACTTCCATTCTCCGTAACACCAACATCGGTAGAGGTCATTCCTGCTGCAGCACCATTACTTGCTGTCATTACACCTTCATAGCTGATGAACTCGACAACCATGCCGGCTGGATCAATCAGAGCAATTCCGTCTGGGCTACCGTTTTGGATACCATTCGATGGAAGCGTTACTGAAATAGCTCCTCCTCCTTGCCCTTCGTCAGGAAGAACACCGGTGAGAAGCGTCGTACGGTATACTGATCCGCCGTTTCCATTGTAGAACTCAAGGCTATATCCAGCGAGGTTGATTCCTGCGGTACCAGCAACTTCAACGAATTCGTTAAGGTCACCACCATTGTTGTCGTAGTGGAATTCGTTAATCCATAGTGCTGAAGTCGGCGCCATACTTGTTCCACAGTTGTCTGTGAATGTTGGCTGACCAGTCGTCGCTGTATCAAAAGGCATGTCACACTCGATGGTAAGTGCCATGTTGAATCCTGGATCAATGACTGGAGCTTCATCGTCAACGATCGTTAAGGTCGTTTTGTACTCGCTCATACGACCACAGTCATTCGTTGCGGTATAAGTAATTTCGATTCCGGCAGAACACGGAGCCATTCCGGTAACGTTGACCAACGCAACATTGGTTGCCTGTAAGATTACCGTTGCACAATCATCTGTTGCAGTTGGCAGATCGAAAATTCCAGCGAAACTGGTCTGCCCGAACGCAATTGCAAAGTTGAGGCTTAATGGCAAGGTTGAAAGATCAACCTGCACCGCACAGCTACCAAGTCCAGCAGCTGCTAGTTCGGTCGTTGTGATCGTGTTATCTAATGCACCTGGCGCTTGATCAAACACAGGTGGTGTAGGATCTGTTACCGTGATAATTTGAAGAGCAGAACCAATGTTGCCACAAGCATCTACAGCTTCCCATGTACGTTGAATGCTAAATTCCGCTGCACATGCGCCTGGAATGACATTGTCCGTGAAGCTTACTGCGATCATTCCTCCAGTTGGTCCTGTTGGTCCGCCTGTTTGGAATACTTGTCCTGAATTTAGGAGGCCTGGAGATTCAGTTGTTGGTCCGACGAAGATGAAGTCACCTCCATTTGTTCCAGAGCCTGTCCGTTGAAGACTTGAGCCGATTACACCTCCCGTTGGGAAAGATTCGGCCACACCAACATCTGTACTCATGATGCCTGAAGCACATCCTCCTGTAGCAGTGAAGGCTCCTTCATAGCTTAAGAATTCGATGATGCCACTTGGTCCGCAAAGTGCGATACCATCGGGGCCTCCATTTTGAAGACCGTTTGAAGGATACATAAATGCAAGTGCTCCAAATCCAGCACCCTCATCTGGGATGATTCCTGAAAGTGGATTGGTATTGTAAACACCGCCGCCATTACCATTCATTAGTTCGATGGTATAGCCGGTGAGGTTTGTACCTGCAGGTCCTGCTATCTCAACAAACTCACCAACGTCTCCACCTACATTATCGTAGTGGAACTCATTGATGAAAATCTGACCAGCTGCGGTGAGCGGAACGATAGGAAGCGGGGTACAGTTGTCTGTCGCTGTTGCTTCACCTGTTAATAGTACATCGTTTGGATCATCCAAGCAGGTGATCATTATGTTAGATGGAGCGACCACGACTGGTGCAGTATCGTCTATCAACTCTGCAGTCAAAGTGAATGGCAGAGGAGCCGCGGCGCCACAGTCACTGTTGAATTCAAAATCAACGGTGAGATCTGTGATGCAAGGATCTGCTGAAGGAGTAGCTGTAACAGCTGTTACAACGAACATTGGATTAGCTCCAACACATCCCATAATTTCAGTTGCGGTAGGCAGAACCACAGGTTGGCCTGCAATCATTACCGTTGCTCCTGGAGCAAACATGGCTCCTGGCGCGAGTGTACCGAACGGCATAAGGCAGTTTGCGCCTGCACTCGTCATAGCCATCACTGCTGCTGGAGCAAGTGGTAGTGTAGCGGCACCAGAACCAGTGATTGTGTAAGTAACCGTAAATGGAACTAAGCCATCGTTCCCGCAGGCATCTGTTGCTGTTATTTCTAACTCAACAATCGCCTCACACGCACTACTTGCTGCACCAAAGCTTGCTGTTGCAGTGTAGCTAATAGGTGTCGATGAACATGCATCAGTAGCAACAGGAAGCGCACCCAACACAAATGCTGGTCCTCCGTTGGCAGAAGCTGTAGCTGCTGCAGCGAGCGCAGCGAGGTCAATGTCATCCGCACAAGGTCCAGTCGAAACGGACATGAGCGCTGTTTTGGCGAAAGCTGCATCTAAGCTGCCTGCAGGAGTAGTGAAGGTTGGACCAACAATGTCCTGAACAGTAATGAGTTGAGAAGCGGTTGCTGTAGTTCCGCAGCCGTCAGCAACAGTGAAGGTTCTTAGAATTGTGTAATTCCCAGCACATGCTGTTGGAGTGACAACATCGGCAAAGGTTGATGGAAGTCCCATTCCTCCTCCACCTCCGGTAGATCCTGCCATGATTGTCTGACCTGCATTTAGGCTGCCTGGAGAAGCCGCTACTGGACCTGTCCAAGTGAATGCTGAAGTCATGCTTCCTGATCCGATACGTTGAAGGCTTTGGCCAACTGGAGTACCACTCGTTTCAGAAACACCTACGCCAACACTTGTTGTACCTGCTGCACATCCATTGGATGCGGCAAAAGGGCTTGATTCGTAATTCCAGAATTCTAAAACCCCTCCTGGGCCGCAAAGCGCAACGCCATCAGGTGCTCCATTTTGCAATCCACCGATAGGGAACCAAACGGCGCCAAATCCACCTCCTTCATCAGGAATAGTACCTGAAAGCATTTGGACATTGTACTCACCGCCTCCATTTCCGTTGTACGGACTGAGCGTATAGCCAGCAAGGTTGGTCCCTGCTGGACCTGCTACTTCTACTCCTTCACCAACATCGCCGCCAGCGTTGTCGTAGTGAATCTCGTTGATGAAAACCGGAAGAGCTGTCGGCATCGGCATTGAAGGCCCTGCTGGGTTACATGCGTCACCTGCGCTAGCCATACCTGTGATGGTTAGATCTGTTTCGTCGTCGGTACAATCAATTGTGACCGGTCCGGGAGCAGTGATCGTCGGTCCTGCAGGATCGAGCATTACCGTTCCACGGAAAGTGACCGTATTAGCTGCAACCGCGCCACAGGCACTTTGAACTTGATACTCGTTAACGATGGTAATTGCACAACCTGGAGTACTCGACTCAACAGAAGAAGCGATAAGCTCTAGCTGAACAGAAGCTAGACTTCCACAGCTTACAGAAATGCAGGAGCTTAAATCTAGCGTTGCAGTATAAACACCACCGATTGTAGTGCTGAACATGCCAGAAGCTGGAAGGGGTTGAGCCGTTCCGCTTGGTGTATTTGCCCCTAATCCATCTGGACAAGCGGTGAACGTCTCTGAGAAATCAGTACAGGTAACTATAGGTGCTGAGTTGTCGGTGAATACAAATCGAGCATTGACTCTGTCAGGACTCACATTCCCGCACTCATCACGAAACTCGTACTCATTGACGATATCAAGAGAGCAACCAGGAACTCGATTTTCCTCGAAAGATGCGCTGATGCGATACTCCAATGAATTACAATTATCTGAAACGCAGCTGCCGAAGTCTAAAGACTGAATCGATGATCCACCTGCCGCAGATTGTACTACCCCACTTGCCGGAAGTGGTCTCCAAACGCCATCGGGAGAATTAGGTCCTAGTGGATCTGGACAGCGGTTGAACGGCATGCTAAACTCACTGCAGGTCACTACTGGAGCTTCGTTGTCAATGACAAGGAATGTATCCGTACGAGGATCACTCATCAACCCTCCTGTATCCTCTACTCTGTAGGTAATAGCAACTGTCGTTGTACAAGCATCGATTGTTACTACTAAATCAGTCACGTTTATAATCAAATCCGAATCCGGATCAATGTCATCACTTATCTCTGCTGCCGTTGGAACGGGAACACCAATACCAGCAATCGTGATTGCATCACCGACGAGGAATTCGTCACCAATTGAAGCAGATACGATAGTTGCCGCCGGACAATCAGCTCCGCCCGAAGTAGGAAGCTCAACGTTGACACGCGGTGCACCTGCCATAGGTGGCTGGTTCATTATAGGAGCAGCTGTTAACTGGACCGTGATAAGCTCCAAAGACTCTGCACCATCAGCATCTCGGATGTCGTAAACGTTTTCCAACACGTAAGGACTGCCAGGTAGTATGGTAGAAGAGGCAAGGCGAATTTCAAGTGCACCCACAGGATCGTTGTCATCAGCGAGGCAGTTAAGATCTACTGTAGCAGATGTTCCTCCTGGAAAGCCCAGTAAGAGGCCGAGCATTCCATTCGCTGGAATCGGTCCCCAGCCACCTGAAGGTGTATTGACTGGAGGTTGATTTGGATCATTTACGATGATTGGGTTGGCACAGGTTGATGTTGGAGGCAGGTTGTTTAGAGGAATCAAAAACGTTTGTCCCTGATTCAATGCATCTCGAGAGTGCATCGCTGGTGCTTGCCAAGTAAAATCACTGTAGGTGCTACCAGTTCCAATAAGCTGAAGGCTATTATCTACTGCTGTAGCGCCCGTTTCAGAAACTCCAATATCAGTACTCATCATGCCGGATGCAGGTCCATTGGTGGCTGCAAATGCTCCTTCATAGCTGAGAAATTGAACGACTATTCCAGTAGCAACCTCTATTAGAGCGATCCCATCTGGTCCTCCGTTCTGAATTCCTGCGTTGAGAAAATTTAAAGCTCCACCGCCTGCACCTTCGTCTGGAAGTATTCCGGAAAGCGTCTCTGTATCATACTGAGTCCCGTTCGAACCGTTATAAAACACAAGTTCGTAAGCAGCTAGATCTAAACCTGCTAGGCCTGCGATTTCTACTCCTTCGTTAACATCACTACTTGCGTTGTCATAATGAATTTCATTGATCCACGGCGTACCCGTTATTGCTGTCTGTGCATGAATAGAAACAAGTGATCCGCAGAAGGACAAAATGAAGAAAAAGGAAGCTTTAAAATAAAATCGTGTAATGCTAGGGGACATAGACAGTGCTGAATCAGCGATTTGTGACTTGGACACAAGTTACCTACCACATGTAAAGCTTATGCTCATATTGCCCCTTCCACCAATAAATACCAAATTTAGGGCAGTTTCAGTAGTTATATACTCCTTTTCCGCGAACGACTGGTCGCAGGAAAAGCAATAAAAAAGCCTACCCAGATTGCTCTGAGTAGGCTTTTATGTAGTAGAAATCCCGCTTCGCTTAGTCACGGAAATTTTCTGCTCCTTGTACAAGCAAGGCGATCTCGTTGTTCAAGACTTCGATGAAGCCTCGCTCAATGGTAAAAGTGATGAACTGGCCATCAGCACGCTTAATCGTAACGCCGCCTTCTGCAAGCGCACTCACAATTGGGGCGTGATTACGCAATACTTGAAACTTGCCTTCAACACCAGGCACCGAAATGCTGTTGATCGAGCCTGAGTACAATTCCTTTTCAGGAGTTAAAACACTGATGTTCATAACCGTAACTGTTTAGGTAGTGCTAGTTCTCCTCTACTTCTGCAAGTAACTTCTCACCTGACTTGATAACCTCGTCGATAGATCCCTTCAAGTTGAAGGCAGCTTCTGGTAGGTGATCGAGATCTCCGTTAAGAATCATCTTGAATCCGCGGATCGTCTCCTCGATAGGTACGAGTACTCCTTTAAGTCCAGTAAACTGCTCCGCTACGTGGAACGGCTGGCTTAAGAAACGTTGTACACGACGAGCGCGAGTTACAGCCTCCTTGTCCTCGTCACTTAGCTCCTCCATTCCGAGGATAGCGATGATGTCTTGGAGCTCTGTGTAGCGCTGAAGAATCTGCTGAACAGCTAGTGCTGTATCGTAGTGCTCGTCACCCAAAATCTTTGGATCGAGAATACGGCTCGTAGAATCAAGTGGATCAACCGCTGGGTAGATACCGAGCGATGCGATCTTACGAGAAAGTACAGTCGTTGCATCAAGGTGAGCAAACGTCGTTGCCGGAGCAGGGTCAGTAAGGTCATCTGCAGGAACGTATACCGCCTGCACAGACGTAATAGAGCCACGCTTAGTTGAGGTAATGCGCTCTTGCATCACACCCATCTCGGTTGCGAGTGTTGGCTGGTAACCTACCGCTGAAGGCATACGTCCTAGAAGTGCTGACACCTCTGAACCTGCCTGAGTGAAACGGAAGATGTTGTCGATAAAGAACAGGATGTCCTTTCCACCGTTTGGATCCGTAAGATCACCATCACGGTAGTACTCAGCAATCGTAAGTCCAGAAAGAGCAACACGTGCACGTGCACCAGGAGGCTCGTTCATCTGACCGAATACAAAGGTTGCTTTCGACTTCTTAAGGTCAGCAACCTTAACTTTTGAAAGGTCCCAACCGCCTTCTTCCATCGAGTGGAGGAAATCTTCACCGTAGTTGATGATACCCGCTTCGAGCATCTCACGCATGAGGTCGTTACCCTCACGAGTACGCTCACCTACACCGGCGAATACAGAGATACCATCGTATCCCTTAGCGATGTTGTTGATCAACTCTTGGATCAAAACCGTTTTACCTACACCGGCACCTCCGAAGAGACCGATCTTTCCTCCTTTGAGGTAAGGTTCAACGAGGTCGATTACCTTGATACCTGTGTAAAGTACCTCCGTTGATACAGAGAGATCTTCGTAAGCAGGTGGCTTGCGGTGAATCGGTGAAGCAGTTGCTCCTTTTGGAACAGCAGGTAGTCCGTCAATCGGCTCTCCAACAACGTTGAAAAGACGACCTTTGATAGCTTCTCCTACTGGCATGCTGATAGGAAGTCCCGTATCGGTTACTTCCTGTCCACGTACGAGTCCGTCGGTTGAATCCATTGCTACCGCACGAACACTGTCTTCTCCAAGGTGCTGTTGCACTTCGAGAACCAGCGTATCTGCGCCTGGACGCAAGATTTCGAGGGCGTTAAAGATTTCCGGAAGATCGTTGCCCTCTGCTGAAAAGCTAACGTCTACTACCGGTCCGATCACTTGTTTTACTTGGCCTATGTTTGCCATATTCGGTGGTGCGAGTTGATCCAGTTTGAGGCAATGTGCCCCAAATCGGCCGCAAAGATAGCGTTTCGCGCTGTCTTTCTTAGCGGCTTTTTAAAATTCTATTGGTCTGCTTTTCTACATTGTACTTCGACAATGGTTTTAGCGCTGATTTCGTAGTGCTTTTTTTAGTGCGTGTAGACGTGTTTACACGTCCTAAGTCTTGATAATTTTACCGCCAATCATGAACCTTGACACCGCTGCAATCATAGGACTTTCACGCCAGCCGCTCGATGAAGAGACGCAAGGCTTAGCAGCGCAACTCATGGATCAAACCGGGAACCCTGCAGAAGAGGCATTGGCCCTTCTTGCAGCAAAAAGCCTCGCGCACCTTGCAAACCTTAGCAAAGCCGCTGTTCAAGAAATTGAAGTTCCGGAGTCAATTCCCGAACATCCTGACTATCAACTCATAGAGCGACACCTCTTCAACTACCTCGAAGCGTCGCTCGCTTTTAGAGGTAGCGCCGATGTGAAAACGTTTTTCGATTGTGGACTCGTCATCCCGGCGAGCAAGATCCCATGGTTCTTAGAAGCCGTCATCAGAAGGACAAATGTCGAACCCGAAGCTTTCTCACTTTTAGGGCGTAGAGGTCTTTGGCTTTCGCTAAAACACCCCTCATTCAAGCGAAAAGTTGCCTTTTTGCAAGCTGAAACCTTCCCTAAATCCGAAAAACAACGTGCTGCCTACGTCAACTTTTGGTGGAGTGAACTGCTTCGATCAGAAACTGAACGAGAAGGTGCAGCTGATTATAGATTGGTGAATCGGTTTCGTGCGCTTTTCACCTCAGCCAAGTTGGTGCCTCGCACCTTCGGACTGCTGCAAAAAATCCTCGATCAAGGGGTTTTGACGGAAGTCGTAAGACCTAAAACCTTAATGGACTTGTTTTCGCGAAAGCATGACCTCACAGATCTCGAAGTACTCCGCATTGAATGCAAATTAGATGAAGATCGCAGCCTCCAAATGTTCGCTCGTGCTCGCACCGTACTTTCCTCGCTACCAGACGGATGCGACCAGAGAGATACGTTTGAGGTTTTGGCGAAAGCTGCAATTAGTAGCCGCAGCTCAAGCGCAGCCGCTACCCTACTCCAACACGCAGCCACGAGCAAGGATAGACTCATACAAGGACAGAAATCCCTGCCTCAACTCGCAGGTGTTTTAGGCCAGCCAGCCTATGCAGACCTCATGGATTACGCCCACGATTGCTACCCAAAAGGATGGCGCGACCCGATGGTTGTCGCCTTTATTGAAGCCAGCCCGCACACCTTTAGCACCAAGCTTTCAGAAGACCTCGCCAACGAAGCCGTGCATGGATATGCCCCACCTGCAGAGACGATATCTGGTCGTTATCCGCACAAACTAAATCCTCAGGCGTTTGGCCATTTGCTTTCCCTTCGACAAGCTCAGGGCGGGCTGACAAAACAGGACACGCAGCCCGATACCTTGAATGCGCTCATTGCGATGATGCTGGCTAAGCAACGAGTGATTGAGGCATTTCCCGTCGCCCAATAGTCCTTTTTAGCGTTTCTTGAGGCCATGGCAAAAACGCCCCAAATTCTCCGTCCGCATCCTGAGCAGATCTACGCAAAGGAGCTTGCTGCATTGGCAAAATTAGACAAGGACAAGAAGCCTGTCGGTTGGCAGCTTTCGCCAAAACGTGTGGTCGATTACCTCATGGGCGGCGAGATCGCAAAGGGTTTAAAAATCACTCCGAAGTACATCGGTGATCGTCGTTTGATGGAAGTAGCGGTTGCCACCTTGACCACCAATCGTGCGCTTTTGCTCGCGGGCGTTCCAGGTACCGCCAAAACGTGGGTAAGCGAACACCTTTCGGCCGCGATTTCTGGTAACTCTACCCTACTCGTTCAAGGAACGGCCGGACTGAGTGAAGACGCTTTGCGCTACGGCTGGAACTACGCCCAACTCATTAGTAAAGGGCCTTCAGAGTCAGCGTTGGTTCCAAGTCCTGTCATGACGGGTATGCAACGTGGCGCGATCGTTCGTATTGAGGAATTGACACGTATTCCAAGTGAAGTACAGGACAGTTTAATCACCGTTTTGAGTGAGAAAACCTTACCTGTTCCTGAGTTAAGCACGGAGGTGCAAGCTGTTCCAGGATTCAACTTGATTGCAACGGCCAACCAGCGTGATCGTGGTGTAAACGAGCTTTCGACCGCACTTCGCCGTCGATTCAATACTGTGGTTCTGCCTTCACCAAGCAGCCTCGCCGAAGAGCTTCGCATTGTGCGCGAGCGCAGCAGTTTGGGAGATCGAAGTAAAATCCTTGAGACCTCATCTGCAGTTGAGGATATCGAGAAACTGATCACCATCTTTCGTGAATTACGCAACGGCATCACTGAAGAAGGGAGTACGAAAGTGCAGCAGCCCGGTTCAGGATTGAGTACCGCAGAAGCGATTAGCGTACTTGAAAACGCGGTGAGCTTAGCCACTCACTTTGGCGATGGCATTCCGCAAGTAGAAGATTACCTGCCTTCACTTCGAGGTGCAGTAATCAGAGACGAAGAGCGTGATGGTGCCGTTTGGAGAAGCTATGTCGAAGGTGTGCTTAAAGAGCGCCCAGGCAAGTGGCGCGATTGGTACACCGCCTTGACAGAATTCAAAGCCTAAAAGATGAACCTCAACCAAGTCACCCTCCCAGCACTCGACATTCCAGCATCGAAAGCATTCTATGAAGCCTTGGGCCTTGAGCTCATTGTTGACTCTGCGGCTTATGCGAGATTTTTGTGCACTCCTGGAAATGCTACCTTTTCCATTCACCTTGTTGAAGAAGCTCCTTCTGGATCGGGAGCAAAGGTCTATTTCGAGCTAGAAAACTTAGACGAGAAAGTTGAAGAACTGATAACTAAAGGCTTCGTCTTTAAGCAATTGCCTCAAGACGAATCTTGGGGATGGCGTGAGGCCCGATTGCTTGATCCTGCAGGAAACGAGCTCGTTCTTTACAAAGCGGGAGAGAATCGAATTTACCCTCCTTGGGGATTGAAAGAGAAACCTGAGATTTAAGCTCTTTGAAATCTAAAAAACTGCTACATGATTTTAAGGAATCATATTCCATTGTGCTCGACTAGAACCAAAGTGTCACCACCATTATAAAAGAGTGAAGCCGTATAATAAGGTTCTCGCCAAAACAATGTTGGATCTAACCCATATTTAGGATCGCGAGAATATGAATACGAATCACCAATCAGAAATTCATTCTCGTTTGATTCTATGCGCCCCCCACTACTAAAAGGCTCACCCATGGCACATCGTATTTGCTCACGAGTCACTCCAGGACACGGCCCCGGTAACCCTTGACCATATATCATGGGGTCAGCAATACTATCCAATAGATAGCTGAGTAGCTCTGCGTGAACGAAATAAGTCGCCCCCTCCAACCTCGGAGGATAGGCTTCAACAAAAGCTGCAAGTTTAGGGCAGGTCTGAGCGAGGCCGTGGCAGAATGAACTATCGGTATAAACGGCTAAACCAATCACAACATCAGTTCTTGACGATTCATTTTTGTCGCAACTCATTGCACTCAACAAAATCGATACACAAATAAAAGCCAAAATTCGAAAGTAAGGTATCATCGACTTAGGTTTAGAAATTTACGAAAGGAGTAGCAATTTGTGTTTTACCTCCTTTTAAATAAGCACTATAAAACCCTAAAGGCATCTGCCTCAATACAAACCTATTTTCACCGTTTTCACATTTCCTAACGAACACTTGTCGACCAACTGCGTCATAAACGATCAGTTCAAATTTTTCGGTAATTATCGGATCTATATTTACACGTAGGCTTTTTGAAACTAAATCGTATTGAATATTGATTCCTTTATATTCTGAGATAGCTTCGCTAGTAGGAGAAGTACTGCAATCGGTCGCTATAAAGCTCTTCTCTAGCACGTTACTACATTGGCCATTTAATAATTGGGACACATTACTAACATGAATACCGCATTCAATTGCAGCAGGGGTTATAGTGTAACTACCTCTCGCAATTGGAAACATAAGTTCGTTTGGATTATCTACGTGATTTTGCTGTAAAATATGACCGAACTCGTGCATGGCCAAATCATAAATAACATCTCTGCCACCACCTGTTGAAGACAATGCGCGAGATATAAAAACAGGAGGATCAGCAACATTACTAAATCGTAGTTCAGCAGAAAACGCCCGTGGTTCTTCCGCACTGCAAGAAGGTTGTGCTGTAGACCTAGTTGTCCCAGCTGCGAGTACTTCACCTGAAGCAGTACTCACACCTATTTGACCACCATTTATTATTGAACACTCAATTCCAACAGGACAGGTTTCCACGATATCAATAGGAATACCTGTAGCTTTCGTCCATTCTCCAGCAGCATCACAAAGATCAATTTTCGCTTCAGCAAAATCAGCCCCTCTGAACTTTAGCGATGTCGTGAACGAAGGATCAATAATAAAAGTTAGACCTCGCTCCGTAGATTCAGCTTCAAAATCATCAATCTTTAGTTGCTTTCTCATCGATATATCATCCGACGACGGAGTCATAAAAGGATTGGGAATCCTTAATGGATCGCCACTCGGAGAACTTCTTTGGTTGAAGACGACCTCAGTTCTTGAGGGTGCTAAAGCTTGCCCTCCTTCGGTAACTACTAATATTCTCCCTCCGAATGACCCAGCTCTTTCAATGAGACTTGACGTAGAGGTAGCATAATCTATGTACCCTAAAGTAGGGGCATAAAATTTTATTTCACTGTCTGTCCAATAAATAAAATCACCAGCAAGAGGGGATATTGTTTTTACATTTGAAAGATCTAAAGACTCGCGCACTAAATCAATTCTTATATCTACTGGTATTTTAGCGTTCAATTCTGCTTGTGTGTAATCATTAAACTCAGTTCCTTTGATTGTTACAATCCCTGATCTAGCAGGCCCTGCAGGATTCGGTGCTCCTGCGAGTATAGGTAAACTCAGAGGTCTACGTATACCTGCGACAACCTCAGAAGTAATTTCCGTGATCGTTGCTCTCTTAAATCCTTCTTTCCCTGGTGTTTCCTCTTGATAGATCACTCTATCTAACTCAGACTTCTCAGGATCTGCTGTTTGTTCTACAGGCATGGCTCGAACGTTACTTAGTGCACTCAACTCATCTAAAGAATAGCTGATACTTCCCAAGCTGACTATTGAGTCTAAATAAGTGGGAAAACTATCTAAATAATAAGTGACTGACAGCGTAAAAGGATCAAGTGATTCAGCATCATAGTCGATGGCTTCACTTAGAGAAAAGGAAGCATTATCGAGAGCTTGATCTGCCATAGGTTCTTCAAACTGAAACTCAATAGTCATGGGCTGAGCCGGCAATTGATTATGGCTCTCATAGGCGAAACCGATTTCCCCTGTAGGGCTCCCATCCTCAAAAGTCAATGACGGAGCAGCTATATAGTAGGATGGATAAGTTTTACAATACTCAAACTCGATGTACTCTTTCATTTGCGTTCGAAATTCGGCAGCTGATAGTACCGTTTCACCCATCGCGACAATTGGCTTCCAGTCATCGGTAAGGTACTTAGCAAATCCTGCTTGACCACAAATAGGCTGCACGGACGTTAGATCACTTGCTGTAATCGTGTCTCCTTCGATGTACTTTAGAAAGAATACGGCCTGTTCACCGCCAAATATTTCAAGCCCATGAGGTTTAGAATAGGAAACCCCATCTAGGTCTCCACCCATTCTTGTTATTGCCAGCGGCTTACCTCTACTCGCCGACTGAGAATCATCCGTATAAGTACAGGGTTCTATGATGTAGCTCGTATAAATCCATCCGTTTGCTTCATAGACGGTATCGGAAACGATCTGACCTTGTAATACAATATCAGCTTCGTCGAACATTTCCTTTATAGAACACTGTGCTGAGCCTACAGTCCCCGTAAACAAAAGAAAAAAACTAGCTAGTGCTAATGATGAACTAAATCGAGAGAGAGAGAGAGAGAGAGAGAAGCATACGTATGATTTTTTTCGAATTGAGATATAAGGTTAGATCCTTTTGACCTCACAATCACTAAACACTGAATTAGGCTAATGATTCATATGAAAGACTGCATGAGAGATAGGATTCCACATTGGCTAGCTCGCATTAACACTGCATTAACGAATATGATAATTGACTTAGCCCGAACCTCAGACTTTTATACTACTTCTCTCCTATATAATCCTAGAAAAAACTAAAAAGGGGCGGATCAAGTGAACATCGAATTACTGCGTCTACTTTTAGGTTTTTTTTGAAATTTTGGCAAAATGCCATCATCCACCCTCCGCATCTACGGCATTCGCCACCACGGACCAGGTTCGGCGCGCGCCGTGCTGGATGCATTGGAATTAAATCCTCCGAAGGCGTTGGTGATTGAGATGCCTGCGGACTTGCAAACAGCGCTCTATCAGATCGGTGCGGAAGATTTGCAACCACCTGTTGCGCTGACAGCCTACGATCCAAAGTCGGTGAGTACAGCACTCTACTACCCTCTTGCACGCTTCAGTCCGGAATGGGTGGCGATGCGCTGGGCAGCTGACAACGAAGCGACCATTCATGCGATGGACTTGCCTTCAAGCCTCATGATTGCGCTTTCGCAAGTCGAGAGACAGAAACTTGACCTAAAGCCGAATGCGGGTAAGTACCGTCGCGTGCGTCGTGACCCTTTGGGTGAACTCGCCAAGTTAGCTGGCTATGCAGATCGCGAGCGTTGGTGGGAACGAACCTTCGAGATTCAAAATCCAGGCGCTGGTATTTTCGAGCATACGACTGAGATGATTCGTCTCCTGCGCGAATCCTATCCAGAAGCAACCGACGCCGAGTGTAAGCTCCGAGAGATGCACATGGCCAAGACGATTCTGGGCTTACAAAAACAAGGTGTGGACAACATCGCCGTCGTCTGTGGTGCATGGCATGCACCAGCGCTACAGCAAGACATGCTCACCAAAACAGCGAAAGGATACGCAGCTGCCAAACGCGGGTTGAAAGGTCCGAAGTTGGAGGTGACTTGGATTCCATGGACCTACGAACGACTTCGTTCGGGAGGCGGCTATGGTGCGGGCGTAACGTCACCTGTTTGGTACGGGCTATTGTTTGATGATCCACGCTTGGCACCTGAGCATTACCTTACGTTGATGGCGATCGAACTGCGTTCGATGGGGCAGCCGGCCTCTACTGCTCAGGTTGTTGATGCTACTGAATTGGCGGACAGCTTGGCGGACTTAAGAAACCTAGTTCTTCCAGGTCTTGATGAGATTCAGGAAGCAGCTCTGGGGACACTTGCAGAAGGTGCGCAGGGTCGCTTGGATGCGATCCGAAAGAACGTTGAGAGTTATCGAACGACGGGGAGGGTTCCAGAGAATTTCAGCAGCTTACCGTTGCAGCGTGATTTAGAAAGTCGCCTGAAGTCGGTGCGCCTCATGAAGCCGTACCGCGACATGGAGCGCATCGAGAAGAACCTCGATTTGCGCAAGGAGAAGCACTTGGAAGCAAGTCAGCTACTCTGTCAATTGCTGTTGCTTGGTATTCCGTTTGGGTCGCGCGATGATGCTTCTTTGAATGCAAAAGGCACTTTTAAAGAAACATGGACGCTGCACTGGCAGCCTGACTTTGCGCTTTCGCTACTGGCTTGTCATGTCTATGGTGTAGAGGTCCCAGAAGCTGCTGCGGCAGCCTTGCGTGCAAGAATGGATGAAGAGTCTGACTTGGC
>JBGCGF010000041.1:0-5457 GCA_045110575.1 Saprospiraceae bacterium | reverse complement strand
AGTGCGAGTTGGTTTGCGCAGCACTATAAGGCGATTGGCGTGACGTATGAGGTTGGTGATGAGCAGGACCGCGATTACATCAAGGCCAAGGCTGAGAAGGCTGCGGAGTTGTTTATGGAGGAGTTGTTGGGGATGTGAGGGGGAAAGCGATGAAAAAAACCAATTCATTTAGGGCTTTGCTAGGATTCCTAGCTAGTGATAGTGGCTATTCAAAATGGTATCAAACCATCATTTGGTGGGAAACGTATAGAATCCTGTACAACCTTCTTATGGTTGTTATCGGTATTGGATCAATAGCTATTGCTTCGATCCAAGTGCCATTCTTGTACTTGTTGATTGCAGCTGGACTTAATTTTGGCTACACTTTTCTAGCTATTCTGGAACTCTTATACAAGAAGGACATGCTAGAGGAAGGAAACTTAAAATCACTGCGAAAAAAGCACTTCATCTCCTATTTCGCTTTATCGTCAATAGTAGTCATCTCGTTTTCGGTCCTACTATTAAGTATTACAAGGGCAGCGCAATAGATGCATGCCCCTAATTTATGTTGATCAAAACTAACCTATGAAATTAAAAGACTATCAACTAGAGCAAGGGAATCACTTTGTCGCAATGGAGTACTACGCCTTGATGATGAACAGAACCTTTTTAATCCTGATTACGGATGAGTATTTAATTGGTCTAAAGACTAACGGCCTAATTAGCGCTGAAGGAGGACGGGATCCGTTAACACGAACAATTACGAAAAGCATGTCAATACAAAACAATCTAAGCAATCCCTACTCGTACATGAACGGGAAATATCTGAGAGAGCTAGAAAATCTCAATATTTTTGAAGACAAAATATTAAAAATTAGTAATTCAAACTTCAGGATAAAACGACAAGATATCAAAACGGTACTTTACGACAAGAGCAAAAAATGGGGAATGGCACACTACCCTCATGATGGAAAAGTATACGTAAAAATTAGAAGCGGGAAAAGCAAAGAACTAATCATACTCGGCTCACAGTCAGGGAGTGATATACAGGAATGGATCAAAGGGTCCTAGTCTTCAGTGCAAACCTCCTCAAAAATCCAAGCATTGACATATACAATCAATGGAGCAACGTTTAAATCAAAAAACAGCTTCTTTAACCATGTCGAAACGGTCTTCCAGCCAGGTTTTTACTGGAAAAAGGGTAAAGACTTAGATGTTTTTAATGAAATTTTAGAGGGTGGATTTGGAGGACACGATAAAGGCAAGGAGATAACCGTTCTTTGGATCAATTTCAAAAAAAGTGAATCTCTACTTGGCATCAGGTTTACAAAAGATGTGATTGATTGTCTTGAGGTAACCACAAACGTGAACTTCAAGGGCTATGATTACGGCCTGACTGAAAACCCCTAACCCCAGTACTTAGAATGCCTATTTTATTCATAACAAAATCGAATTCCAGCATTTGAACAATTCCCAGCGCAGACAACTTTCATTCACGCTTATAACTCTATTCATTGTGGGACTATTCAGCTTCTTCAAGTTCGGAGAGAGTGCAACGCACATTTCGAAATCTGAACACAATACACAACTCGGCTGCCAGGCTACAGCAGACAATAAAGTACTCTATCAGCTATCTCTATATGGAGTAACAAAAGACTCTCGACTTAGCCTTGAATACTTCTTCTATACAAACCAGCAGAAAAAGGCTGAATCATTGAATTCAGATCTAGAAGAACTTGGCTACCAAAAAAGGAGCATCGAATTAGTAGACGAGACGTGGATAGTGAGTGGTTGGACTCAAAAACAACCCATGAGCCCTGATAGCGTCAGCAAATGGACGATCAAAATGTGCAAGCTAGGATTTGAGAGAGATTGCGGTTTTGACGGATGGGGTACAATCCCAGACCAGTCAGAAGTAAAGGTTGAAGAAGGACTTAGCGTTGGCGAATATTATGACTTAGGGCTCAATCTGTACTTTGAGAATAAACTCAACGAATCGCAGGCACACTTTTCAAAAGTAATTGAAATGCATCCCGATAGTATTGCAGATGTTTTCTTCAATCGAGGTAACGTAAGAAGTAAGCTCGGAAATAAAAAAGGAGCGATTGAAGACTTTGACCAAGCCATTTCAATAAACCCGAACTACGTGGAGGCCTACCAAAACAGAGGTGCAGAGAAAGACGAGATCGAGGATTACGAAGGGGCGATTGAAGATTATAATCGCAGCATTGAGGTAAATCCAGAAAGCGTACTAGCCTATTTCAATAGAGGCAACACCAACTACAGGCTCAATAACAAAGAACAGGCATGCGCTGATTGGACCAAAGCGAGAGATCTCGGAGACGATAGTGCTCAAGAACGTTTGGATGAATATTGCAACTAAGGCTGACGCAATAATGAGTATCAATAATGGCAGACTTTCTCACCTTCATAGCTTTTACCAACTTGGTGTTTGGTATAATTTCCCTTTCCATTTCGGGCTTCTTTCTTTTTCCATGGGAAATAGAAAAAATCGGTCTAAAACGAACGGGATGGAGGAAATACGGAAGAGGATACACTCTTGCAAAACTCAGAGAAGCAAGAGGGATGACCTCAAACATTAAACTTCACAAGAAACTTGACAGAAGAATAATTGCTACTCGAGTCGGGTATCACCTAATACTCTCTGCACCAATTCTGATTGTGATCAGCGCTTTCTTCGACTGAATTCTTTGACATCTAAAGGGAATTCTGAAAAGGCTCCTCATTGGGTACCCTATGTATTCTATCCTAAAGACCTTACACCATGGTCAGAAGATATATTGACATTCAGAAGTAGACCGACAGCTAGGAAGATATACCTTGGTGATTAGCTAATTCGATACCGTGCTTACAACAAAGGACGAGCTATCAATGGGGTTTGAGCATTTAGTTTATTGATAAGTTCTTAAGCCCTGCCGTTCTACCGGAATAACTTTACCCTATGCCCAACCACCCCAACATCAATGTAGGCTGCGTCATCTACACGCTAACCGAACAAGGAATGAATGCAGAATGGGTCTTCAACAGGAACGGTAAGACCGAAAGAGGGACTGGAGTAGCTGTGCGACTAACTGAGATAGAGCCCGAAAGGAAATTTGAAGGATCGTATGACATCGTATACACGAATAGCGCTGGGCAACCATCTCCCAGCATATACCTCACCGTTTCTCTTGAAGACGGGTGCTATACGCTTATCTGGAACGTTGAAGGTAAACCCACAGACCAAGGAATAGGGCTTGAGAGTGATGGGAAACTGGTCGCTAGCTGGACTGAAGTAGTTTAGGGCTAGTAGTGCAAATTGCACAGTGTACAAGTTGAACGTCTCGGTACAGCTGCCTTATAAACTCGATTAAATGCCATCGGTCATCTCTTTCCGCCCCCTCTCCAAAGCGGACACTCAAAGCCTACTAGATATCTACTCCAACAAAGAGGCGATGAAATATCACGGGAGTATAAAATAGACACCGCCCAGACCAAACCACATTGATCGCCAGCATACTGAAAGCGCCACCTTATCTTAGCGTACGTTGATTATTAGTTTATCTCTCTATGCGCACCTTTATTCTCAAGGCCCTCCTCTACACATTGCTTTCAGCTAATGCAGTCTCTACACTCGCTCAAACCGTAAATTGGGTATACGTAGCAGGAGAACAATCATCGGCAGAAATCTTATCCTTACTATCAAATGGGAGCTACCTAATTACAAGTCAATCCTCAGATACTTCTGCAACAAACGAAGTAACCAAGCTGAGTAATACTGGGAACTTACTGTGGGAACGAGATTTTGATAATTCTGCTCAAAGGCTAATTTTCGCCGCTGAACAATCGAGTGATGACTTAATCTTTGTAGCGGTCGATGGACTCATCTACCAAGCAGATGCAAATGGAGACGGTGCAGTCTTGATTGACCAGCTTGCACCATCTTCTTCAACCCGGATTCGAAATTTCCACTACGACGTGACCTTTGGCGACACCGCTTACTTTATTGCTTCAGTGACCGTTAATGGATTAGATCAAACCCTCAGAGCATCACTTGACCTTGAGACACTTGCGATATCAAGAAACCTCGGAGAAGACGAAAGCTATCCGAATGGAATAGCCTTTTCAAACACGGGCACTCGTGCGGAGTTACGTTCAAACATCCAAGGGGCGGGAATCTATTTCTACGATGAAAATTTAGAAATATCCTCCATCGTCGATATCACACAACCGGGCAACGTCTTCTTCTCCGATTTGACGTTCGACGAGCACGGGAACCTCTACGTGATTGGAACAGGAGGAGACCTGTCTACACACGCAGGCTTAATCGCTTTGATAGACACCAATAAGGTGCTACGTTGGGTAAAAGAGCTACCAAGGCCGACAGGCTACGAATCGTTAGGTCTCAAGCACATCGTCGCTAGAGAGGGGAGACTATTTATCGGAGGGCGCAGTGGCCCTACTTCAGATCGTATCGAAGGTTTTGTAGGAGAAATAGATGCTTTCGGCAACTTGATCTGGGAGACCACTATCGATGCGACAACTAATGGAGAGGCGGTCATAAGCCTTGAATACGTCCTCGGCACCAATGCTAATGAGCTGATTGCATTTGGTACTGGCGGCCTCACAGACTTCATCGGTCCACATAGAACATTCTTAGCCAGCATCGCGCTTACCACAAGCAGTACAAACGAGGAAGACGTAACCGAAACACCACTCTTCTACCCCAGTCCTGTTGCTGACCTACTGCACGTGGACCCAAAACTCAAGTTCACATCCATCGAGGTCATTAATGCCAACGGCGCGTTACTAAATACCATTTCAACGGGCGAAAACACATTCGACATGTCGAGCTACCCGTCAGGGGTTTACTTTCTAAAGTCCTACTTCGAAGGCTCTTCGACTACTTCTATAGTGATTAAGAAGTAGGCTTACACAAACAAGATGAAGCAGTTGTTTTTCCTACTAGTAATTTGTCTAATCCAGACAACCTGCGCGACAAACGAAGCGCAAACCACTACACCTGTACCGTCTCAGCCACACGTCATCCACTGCACTGACGGGGGCTGCAAAGGCACGTACACAGGGCCTGAGTTCATCAATAGATCGGATGTAGCGCATCAGTTCTCTAATAAGATGTCACAGGCCGTTGGAGACAAACTGAAAGAGCTCTACGCTCTGGGCAAATTCAGGAAGGTGGCGCACCCTACTATTGAAATGACAACCGAAGGAATGGGATCGGGAGAAGTCAAATACTACTTGTCTATTCCATTCGTAGAAGTAGAGGAAGCATGCGATGCGTATACATCTTTCGATCATGTCGGCGGTTGGAATCATGCTCCGGCGCTTGCGCAACGAAAGCAACAATTACAGAAAGCTCTTCTGGAGGGGCATAAACTGGACATCAGCAATCTAAAAGCGACACCGGAAGGATTACAAGAATATTGGATTCAGTGGAAGAACAAGGTTACGCAAGCA
>JBGCGF010000040.1:0-37337 GCA_045110575.1 Saprospiraceae bacterium | reverse complement strand
ACGATACAGCGGATTAGCAGCTAGAGTATCTAGTAAATTGCTTACTAGAACATTGAAGCAATGGGTAAATTACCACACGGGAAAATCGCTGAACCAAACAAAACACTGGCTGGCTTAAATTTCAACCGTGCAACGCGTTAAGGTAGTCTGGGAAGTAGTATTTTTCACTTTTGCCTTTATCAATTTTATACTTACGAATATTTGGCTTGGTTTTAATTTCAGACACATTGAACCCTAAGCCGTTTGGCTCTTCTGTAGATAAAAGTAAGTACGCAAATTTTTGCTCAACGTCACTTTCATTGTCAAACACGGCGCTAGTGTCAATCATCGTCTATCTATTTTTAGCTCAAGCTGAATAGCCCGCTATTAGTTTAAGGATTTAATGTGATCGTATCACATGATAAAGATGATTAAATTCTTTCTACAGTTGTAGAAAAGATCATTTCTCACCACTCACCGCACCTTCCCAACTTCCCTCTCCCACAACATCCTCCCAATCCCAGCAACCTCCGCATCCGCCAAAACCTTCGGCATCTCACCCGTCCAATACTTCCCTACAAAGCCCGTATCGAAGTTGCCAGACCGAAAAGCATCATGTTCCATAACGAATAGACCAAAGTCAAGCGTCGTTTTCACACCCTCGATGCGATATGCCTTGATCGCCTGACGCATAAACTCAATCGCCTCGGCACGATCACGACCCTTCACGATCAATTTCGAAAGCATCGGATCATAGTAGATCGGCACTTTCATACCCTGCTCATAGCCACTGTCTACACGGATGTGCTCCCCCGAAGGTTCGCTATAAACGTTGAGGTCCCCGATGTCTGGAAGGAAGTTATTGCTCGAATCCTCTGCATAGACGCGCAGCTCGATCGAGTGACCTTCTTGACGTAAGTCGTTTTGGCGAAAGCCCAAATCTTCACCACGTGCAATACGCAACTGTAGCTCGACCAAATCAAGACCGGTTGTCCACTCCGTAACCGGGTGTTCCACTTGCAAACGTGTATTCATCTCCAAGAAATAATACTCGCCCGTCGCTGCCATGATGAACTCCACCGTACCTGCACCTACATAGTCGCAAGCCTTGGCTACGTTGACCGCACTTTCACCCATTGCCGCACGTAGCTCAGGAGAAACCGCCGCACTTGGCGCCTCCTCAATCACTTTTTGGTGTCGACGTTGGATCGAGCATTCACGCTCAAACAAGTGAACCACATTGCCATGCGTATCCGCAAAAACTTGGATCTCGATGTGACGTGGATCAATTAGGTATTTCTCCAAGAACACCCGTGCATCACCAAAGGAATTGCGCGCCTCATTGGTCGCCAACTCAATGCCTTCGGCCAACTCAGATTCCTTGTTGACGATACGCATACCCTTACCGCCACCACCTGCAGAGGCTTTGACGAGTACAGGGTATCCAATCTCACCAGCAATCTTGGTCGCAACAGCTAAGTCTTCAATCGGCTCATCCAATCCAGGAACCAGTGGTACCCCGAATTCTTTTACCGCCTTCTTCGCCTCTAGCTTGCTGCCCATCTTGTCCATCGCCCCAGCGGTCGGTCCGACAAACGTCATTCCTGCGGCTGCAATCGCCGTAGGAAATTCAGAACGCTCACTCAAAAAGCCATAGCCTGGGTGGATCGCATCTGCGCCTGTATCCTTCGCCGTTTGTATCAGCTTTGAAATGTCGAGGTAGCTCTGCGATGCTTCTGGCGCACCCAAACAAAAAGACTCATCGGCATACCGCACGTGAGGCGCTAAACGGTCTGCGTCACTGTACACGGCCACGGTGGCAATGCCCATGCGACGGGCCGTTTTCATGATCCGGAGTGCGATTTCACCTCTGTTGGCAACAAGCAGCTTTTTCATGGTGGGAATGTAAGGGGTGTAACATGATTTTATGGGAATCGCAGAAGTTTTTTTATCGCAGTGTTTTTGTAGTCAATCGCTTCTGCGGTCCACCGAGATGAACTGAATCGCGATGTTTTTTTTATCGCAAAGCGCCCTGCGGGCTGCGCAAAGGAGCAAAGGCCGCAATGCAGGGTGTTGTCAAGCCCTAAAATGACGTATGTCTCGAGTTATGCTATTCACGTCTAGTATTGTTTGGTTCTCGCAAAGGCGTGGCTACGCCACTTCGCAAAGGGGCAGAGTGCGCAGAGGCGATACGCTCATGCTATACGCGGAGGCTTTTATAGCGCGGGGGCAGTTGAATCGCCATTTTTATCGCAAAGCGCCCTGCGGGCTGCGCAAAGGAGCAAAGGCCGCAATGTAGGGTGTTGTCAAGCCCTAACATGACGTATGGCTCGAGTCATGTATTCACGTCTAGTGTTCTTTGGTTCTCGCAAAGGCGTGGCTATGCCACTTCGCAAAGGGGCAGAGCGTGCAAAGGCGAGATGCTCATGCTATACGCGGAGGCTTTTATAGCGCGGGGCAGTTGAAACGCCATTTTTTATCGCAAAACGCCCTGCGGGCTACGCAAAGGAGCAAAGGCCGCAATGCAGGGTGTTGTCAAGCCCTAACATGACGTATGGCTAGAGTCAGGTATTTACGTCTAGCATTGCGAACCTTGCTCCTTTGCGTAGATAGCGTTAGCTATCCCTTGCGATAAAAAGCGTGCAGATGTGCCGTTATGTCCACCAGCCAGCCCTACGATCTCTTCCCCTTTGCAGTCCCGCGGAGCGAGGATCCTCGTGCTACGCACGGGACTAACTACCCTGCGATAAAAAAGCGTTGTTGTCCGTGCGCTCCTAACGAGCATCCCTATTAGCGATCTCACCTCCCAGATCTCACCTCCCAGATCCCAGATCCCAAATCCCACATCTCACATCTTCGCTGCCCACAGCGAACATTCGCTAAATTGGATAGTCGCAATAGGTCAACCTATATTCCCGCCTATGCCCCAAACCGCTCCTAAAACCCTTTGGTCTCCAGACGCTGCTTTTAAGCAAGCAGCAAACTTGACCACGTTTACGAATTGGCTCGCCGACCAAGGTGTCGGACCCTTTTCAGACTACGAGGAACTCTGGGCGTGGTCAGTGGAAGACGTCGACGGGTTTTGGCGAAAGCTGATCGAATACTTTGACATCAAACACGATGGTCCCGTAGGACCTTCTGACCTGAGCGACATCGCGAACCCAACGTGGTTTGAAGGCATGAAAGTCAACTATGCCGAGCACAGTTTTGCGAAAGCGAAACCGGAAGAATTGGCCATGATTTGCATGCGCGAAGACCAGGATCCTCGTGAATTTACCAACGCAACATTGCACGAAGCAGTGGCCTGTGTGCAAGGTTACCTGAAGGCAAATGGCGTCGTGAAAGGGGATCGCGTCGTAGGCTTTATGCCGAATACCGAGCATGCAATTGTCGTGTTCCTCGCCGTGGCTAGCCTTGGTGCGATCTGGTCGTGCTGTTCTCCTGATTTCGGGGCAGAAGCCGTCTATGACCGCTTCATTCAACTAGAACCGAAAGTGCTTTTTGCGATCAAGGGATACGGCTACGGTGGTAAATACCTCGATCGATCGGCAGTCATTAATGAACTCGCAGATCGCCTTCCTACATTGCAAGCGAAGGTGTGCTTTGACCTCAATAACAAAGGCGGACTTGACGGTTGGACGACCGGCGGAGATTGGCCGAAAGAGACGGAGGTTTCTTTCGAACGTGTCGAGTTCGATCACCCACTTTGGATCGTGTTTAGTTCGGGTACCACCGGCAAGCCCAAGCCAATTGTGCATGGGCATGGCGGCTGTCTGCTCGAGCACATGAAGTACATGCATTTGCAGGCCGATGTGTGTCCGCGCGAACGTTTCTTCTGGTTTACAACGACCGGCTGGATGATGTGGAATTTCCTCCAAGCGAGTCTTCTCGTGGGTGCGGTTCCGATTCTCTACGATGGCAGTCCTGGGTATCCAAACTTGAAGCGTCTTTGGGGCCTTGCGGCAAAACTTCCGATACATCACTTCGGTACTTCTGCGCCGTTCATTCATGCGTGCTTGAAGAAAGGAATCGACATCATGGGCTCTGCAGATCTGACGACACTTCGTAGTGTCGGAAGTACTGGATCTCCGCTGAGTGAAGAAGGATTCGAGTACATGTATGAGCACGTGAAAAAGGACCTCTGGCTCTCGAGCATGAGTGGCGGCACCGATGTGTGTACTGCTTTTGTCGGTGGCAATCCATGGACGGATGTACGACAAGGCGTCATTCAAGGTCGCGCCCTCGGTTGTGATCTACGTGCCTTCGACGAAAATAACCAGCCCGTCATTGGCGAGGTAGGTGAGCTCGTCGTTTGCCAACCAATGCCAAGCATGCCGGTCATGTTTTGGAACGATACCAACGGAGAAGCACGCCGAGGAAGCTACTTCGAAGACATTCCTGGCGTTTGGCGTCACGGTGACTTCATCACAATCGATGAGGAAGGTGGAATAGTGATCCATGGTCGCTCAGATGCTACCCTCAATCGCCAAGGCGTGCGTATCGGTACGGCTGAAATCTACCGCGTCCTAGAAAACATGGAAGGCATAGAAGATAGCCTCATCATCAACTATGCGACAAAAGACGGTGGCGATGAAATGCCCCTCTTCGTCAAGCTTGCTGCTGGTGTGGTATTAGACAACAGCTTTCGCCAAAACATCAAACGCACCCTCCGTACAGAGAACAGTCCGCGGCACGTCCCAACCCGTATCGAGCAGGTGGAAGATATCCCGTATACCATCTCTGGTAAGAAGCTAGAGGCACCCGTCAAAAAGCTCTTCATGGGCCATGCGATGGAAAAGGTGGCTAAGCTTGGATCGTTGCGTAATCCTGATGCTTTGCTGGCGTTTGCTACGCTTGCAGCAGAGGAGTTGTAGCCCGTCATCGCGACCGAAACACGGTTGTATTCTTACTGCGGTAGCAACTCCGCGCCTTCACGTGTGCAGCAGAGAGATCCGTTCATATAACCCACAGGCCATCGGTTCTCGCTCAACAGATTTCTCCGCTTCGCGTCTGCGCCAGCTTCAGTCGAAATGACGGAAGGTGTGCAGCGGAGAGATCCGTTAGTTACGTTCGCTTCGCAACAGATTTCTCCGTTTCGCGTCTGCGCCAGCTTCAGTCGAAATGACGGTTCTAAAATCGTTCGGTTTACATTCCTACATTGCGTCCAGATTGGGCGTTGCTATTAGCATCTCAGATCCCACATCTCACGTCTCAGATCAAGACAACAGTATGAACAGTAAAATCTCAATCGCCCTCAAAGGAGCCGCCATGGGCATGGCCGAAGTAGTACCTGGCGTATCCGGAGGCACCATTGCCTTTGTCACCGGTATTTACGAACAACTGCTAGAGTCGATCACCTCTGTTGGTCCGAACCTCTTCGGCACCTTCAAGCGAGGCGGGATCAAGGAAGTCTGGCTTGAAATTCAAGGACCGTTCTTACTCAACTTGCTCGTCGGCATGGCCGCCGGACTCATCTTCGGAGTCTTCGCGATCACCTACCTGTTAGAAGCATACCCACCAATCATCTGGGCGTTCTTTTTCGGTCTTATCCTAGCTTCAGCTTGGTACATCGGCCGCATGGTCAAGCCATGGTCGATCGGTGAAATAGTCGCCATTATAGCGGGCTTCGGTATTGCATTGAGCATCGTTATGGGCACGCCTGCAGCAGGAAATACGAGCCTATGGTTTGTCTTCCTTTCAGGTGCGATCGCCATTAGTGCCTTGCTACTACCTGGCATCAGTGGCTCGTTCATTCTGCTTCTGTTGGGCATGTACAGTTTTGTCGTTCCAAGCGTAAAAGCTGCCCTCACCTTGGAGACCGATGCCTTTATGGTCGTGATCGTTTTTGCGCTCGGTTGCCTTACCGGTTTGATGACGTTTAGTCGCGTGCTGTCATGGTTGTTTAAGAAGTTCCCGCAAGTCACCCTAGCGTTGCTCACGGGCTTCATGCTCGGCTCATTGTACAAGTTGTGGCCATGGCGCGAGGTGACTTCTTACCTCACCGATGCAAATGGTCAGCAGGTCTTGGATAAAGAAGGCCTGCCGAAGGTTTTGACGGAAGTCCCAGTATCTCCAGACCGTTACTTTGAGCTCACACAAGAGCCGAATTACCTCATTGCAGCCATCATCGCGGCAGTCTTAGGAATGGCCTTGATCTATGGGTTGAGTAGGGTAGAGAAGAAGGATTAAATAGAAACGGTTCCCTGATCCTTCGACAAGCTCAGGATGTTGAAGGGCCGCGGCTCATTCAAAACGGTTCAAGGTTCTTCGTAAGGTTCGTAAAGGATCTCAGAGTTCCTCGGGTCCAACAATCCTTTAAAATCAAGCTTTAATCTCTGCCTGGAGGCATCCGCACCATTTCATTTGAATGGAGAAGGAGGACCCGAGGAAACCACATCCTATACTTCAACTCCGAAAGCTACTCTGCAAAGCGCGTCCTACTAAGACGGTTATATAATTCGTACTGTCATGCTCCCTAGTTAACCTTCTGGCAATTGCACGACAACCTCCCAATACTTTTCCTTAATAAATTGCATTTATATGAATGTATTAAGAGTAGTTTTTATCTCACTAGCGATTTCCGTAAGTTGTATCGCCTCTGCTCAACAAGCTCTTCGCTTTGGGAGTATCAGTACCAATGTAGGCATGTCTACTTACTATGGAGAACTGAACAACAAGCTTCTGCCTTCTACTACGGAGACAATTCAGCTGGTTAATAGCCAGCGATTTACCAGCTGGAGCATTGATTATGAGCAGTATTTCGGGAATTCGTTAGCCGTTGGCATTTCCTACACCAACGCCGTCGTATCTGCATCAGATAGAGCCCTCGATTGGAACGGAGACCTTGTCCTTGATGCTGAGAATTTTGATCGGTCGCTTCATTTCAGGACTGAGATTGAACAGTATTCACTGTATAGTAAGTGGTCTGGTAACGATGGGAGGTTTTTCAAAACAACAGCTTTCTTTTCGCCTTATGTAAAGTTCGGAATGGGCTTTTCAAAGTTTACTTCTTACGGTGATTTATTTGATGCCAACGGGTGGAGATATCTTTACGGCAGGGATGAGCTTTATGGAGTTGAAGGTGGAGACATTCTTGCAAAAACTCAGATGGATGGTGTTTATGAAACGGAGCTTCGCCCACTCAATACGGAAGCTCAACCTTACGGTAAATTTTCTATCACGACAACGGCGGGTTTAGGACTCAATTTTCGCTTTTGTAATGCATTTTCTATTCAGCTAGGTACCGATGTTCAGTTCATGTTGTCCGACAACCTTGACAACGTCAGTGGACCATTTTTCTTCACTTCAGATGAAGCCGTAGGAGCCGCCAACAATCCAGCGTATAATTCAGAAGAGGATACTCGTGGTGAGCCAGGTAATGACTGGTATGCCTATACGTATGTCGGTGCTCGGATTTACTTCGGAAAGCGTAGTACGAATAGTTCTCCCAGACCTGAAAAACCGGAGGTTCAATAGCAATGTTATCTAAATGCAACTTCATGTCTCTTCCTTTCTAGGACGAGCGTCCCTGTAAACATCCCACATCGCAGATCACAAGTCTCAGATCAAGACAACAGTATGAACAAGATTGCTCTCTTTGTGCTCTTGACAGCTCTTTGCGCAACGGCCAGTGCTTCTAACGCCCAATCGATTGGTTTCGGTGCTAGCAGCATTGGAAGCACGGTACTCGACACCACGCCACGGCCACCACAAATCGTCACGACTTACCCTTCAAGCGTCTCAGATGAGGCTCTACTCGGTTACGATAGCCTTGCTTCAAGCGTCACTGACCTAGACATCAGTTTTGGTGCAGGATCTTCAGCTTCCGCCAAAACCTCAAGCGACAACGCAGTAGAAGCCGCTCATCAAGCAATCCTTGATGAACTAAGGGCTTTGAGGTTAGAAGTCGCAGCTCTTCGTGAAGAGGTGAACGGACGGAAACGGAAGAAAAAGCGTAGACGCAATCGCTAAGTTGGGGCTCTCTGCACGCCTGACCCATTGAGGATTACGCATTTTGCATGGTATTTTTAGCGCTCAATACCCGCTGTGCTTTATAAAGACTTGTTGCCTAGAGTTTTAGGAAATTATATCAATTTCTAGATTCCTAATAAACTCTTAATGTCCCTGAATACCCGATTCATTCTTTCGTTTTAAGGTGACCCAGTAGCTAAGAATCTGTCTAATGGTATATGCATATTGATCACTGTCGAACAATCGTCAGCTTTTACACGATCTTATAGCATCAAGCAAACTCATTGCTTTAATAGCAGGTGAGTTTTAAACCAAAATAATGAGACTAACACTAACTACAGCACTGATAATCATAACATTATCAGCGTTTTCCCAGCGCGCTACCGTCTACTACGATTTTGCTAAAAATACGTTTGGCAACTTTGAAGACCTACCTGCAGAGGAAGATCTACTCATAAATGGCGCTTTACCTCCTGGTACTGAACTTGTTGAAGTCATTCTCTATCAAGATGAAGTGAAACCGAAAGACGAGCTCTACACCGGCTTTTGGATGGCCAATGGCACTACAGGGGCGACAGAGTTCTCTGTACCGATGAACTACCCCTTGAACCCAGGGCGTGAGTACACCTTTGTACTATCGTTTTATACGCCAGTCAAAGCCGAAGCACGTAAGGAGCTTTATCAGCAAACACGAAAAAACCTCGAAGCGTACCTCAACCTCAATTACGAGATAGATCCCGACGATAACGAACTCGAACTAAAGCAAAGCGCACGCAAATTGCGCCGCGAACTTGATCAGATCGTGCTTCAATCCATGAGTCAGTATCGCATTACTTCTCCGGGCGCGTTTAGTGGGTTTTCAGACATCGTCTTAGCGCAGCTTAAGTCGTTGGATGGCTACCAGCTTTCGACTGCAAATGCTCAAGCTTCACCGCTAACCTCTCTCTTGTCGCTTATCGATGGTGAGCTACGTAGCATTCTCAACCAAGACATCGTCATGCTGCGTACACAGCGCGAATTGGCAAACTATAAGGTAGAAGACAAGCCTGGCTACTTCTTCATCGTTGGCGGCTACGGCGCAATGTTTTATGGTGGTGGTGGAGACAATGTGAGCTACGACGATAATCCATTCGTCGGACTAGGTTTCCCTTTCGCGACAACCAAGATGGCTCCTAAGTTTCTTCGTAATGCCGCATTCAGTGCTGGTATTTTCACGAAAGACTTCAACGTCGACGGTCGCACGTTTACTGGTCCAATCGTCAACAAACCTGTCTTCGTGGGACTAGACTACAAGCTCTTCTCATTTGTACGCTTCAATGCTGGAGCAGTACTTCTTGAAGAGGTAGAAAACGACTTCGGTCTAGCCGTTGATTCAGGTGTCAAAGTCCGCCCTTTTGTTGGACTTAGCGCCAAACTAAACTTGAGTATTTCACTCGACAAATAGACCATTATGACACGCATATTCCTGCTGTCGGTGGCCTTGCTCATCGGCACAACTACATTTGCTCAGCAAGCTGAGCGCAAAAGCAGTCTCGGTATTCGTACGGGCCTTGCTACGTACTACGGCGAACTTAATAGTCGCCTCTTCTCAGCTTCTGAGGAAAGCATTGACCTGTTCAATAACCTCGATTACGCTACGTTGGGAATTGACTACGAGACCTATGTCGGCAACGCTTGGGGACTAGGATTTTCATACACAAGAGCTGAGTTTTCTGCCTCTGATCGATCAATTGATTGGGACGGTAATCTCCTGCGCGGTTCTGCGAATTTCAACAGATCCCTCAACGTCAATACCAAGATCAGCCAGCTTTCGGCATACGGTCTTTGGTCTGGTAATGACGGGAAGCTTTTTAAAGAGACTGCTTTCTTTTCACCTTATGCCAAGCTCGGCATCGGTATCTTGAAGTTCAATTCGAGAGGAAACCTCACCGACGCATCAAATCGACCATACACTTATCGTGATGGAGAAGTCTTCATTCAAAGTAACTTTGATTTATTGGAACCTACCAGCGTAGATGCAACCTACGACACTGACCTTCGTCCTCTTAACACGTAAGGAGAATCGTACGGGAAATATTCACTCACGGCACTCGGTGGCCTAGGTTTTAATTTCCGAGTCAGCAGCAATTTCTCTTTGCAGCTTGGAACGGATGTCCAGTACACCTTTACCGATAACCTTGACAATGTGAGTGGACCTTTTGCCCGCTTTCCTGAGGCAAGTCAAAACGCTGCCAACAATCCAGGGAACTTTGGCTTAGGCGAGAATCGTGGGGAGCCAGGTAACGATTGGTATGCCTTCACCTACATCGGTGCACGTTTCTATTTTGGTAACAGAGCGGAGGAGTTCCGTTCACCTGTTGTCGTGCTAGGCGAACTGCCTTTAGGCGATACAATGACGGCTCAAAAGCGTCTCTTCGCCTTTAGTCCACCAGAGCCACTTACGCCGTTGGAAATCACACCGCTGCCAGTAAGTAACATTCCTGCGGCCTTGGTAACTGTAGCTCCTGTAAGTGTGCTACCTCCAGCGCCTCAGTGGGAAGACACTGATGGAGACGCTGATGTTCCTAGTATTGAGGACGAAGGTCTAATCGTAGAATCTTACGTAGGCGATGACTCCTATGCAAGGGAGGAAATCTATGGCGAGTCCATTGATACTAGCGTCGTTAAGACTACTCGTCCTGCTCAGATTGTGTCTACTTATCCAGAGTGGGCAAAGGATGAGAATTACAAGATCAACGATAGCCTGAGCAAATCCATTCAAAACATGGATATCAACTTTGGAACTAAGACAACAACGAGTATGACTTCTACTGCTCGTCTCGATAGTCTTTCTGAGGCAGCTTCCGCCAAAACCCGCCAAATAGATAGCTTTCGCGCTGCCTTAACCGCGATGAAGCTGGTTCCTGCCAAAGCAGATAGTGTTGTGGTGCGCGGTAGTGATACCGTCTTTGTTGAGCGCATCGTCACGGCTCCCATCAATGCAGAAGCGCAAGAAGCGACTCGCCGATTAGAAGCCGAACTGGTTCGTCTTAATCAAGAGGCAAAGGATACGGAAGCGTATCGCAAACGTTTGATTGAGCAAGATGAGAATCGCTTCAAATTGCTTGAAGCTCGTGATCGTCAAATCGCCAAAGAAGCGAAGCGTGACGATCAAACCCAACGCAAATTCGATCGTGGTCTACTTAAGAATGATGAAGCAGAAACACGTGCGATGCAACAACTACTTCGTGAACAAGCAACGCTGCGTTCGCAAGTAACCCAGCTATCTGCTCAAATGGCAGCGATGTCGCTAGAGATGAAGGCGAATCAAGACACAAGCGCTACAGTAGCTCCTGTTCAACGTGTTGTCGCTCCTGCACAACCAGTGGTCGAAACTCCACGGGTAATCACTCAAGCACCTACAGCGGATCCTGTATTGGACTCTGAGTTGTCTGCTCTCCGAAAGGAGATGACGGCATTACGCAAATCAATGGTTCCTCAACCCGTTACGCCCGCACCAGCGCCAGTAGTTATCGCTCCTGTTGTTAGTGCTCCAGCACCGCTTCCGGTACCCAAGGCGATTGATGCAGAGATTCTTACTGTATTGAGCCAATACGGTTCCGCTCAAGTGTTCTTTGCGACAGGAAAGTCAGCTGTTACTTCTGAGGGCATGAATTCACTAGCAGGTTTGGCCAACGGAGCCCGACAGTATCCTGAACGAATCCTTGTTAATCTGACAGGCTTCACGGATAAAACAGGCAGCCAAGCAGCAAATCAAACGCTATCTCAACGTCGAGTTGATGCAGTTAGAAGTGCTCTACTTAGCATGGGGGTAAATCCTACTCAGATTCGCTCAAACGCCAATGGCCCAGACTTGAACGCTGGCGACCTAGCAAGCGCACGTAGGGTAGAGGTGAGCCTACGAGTGCGGTAGTAAAGCTGATGTTCAGCCGTTAGGACGACCGAAGGCTGAACATCAGCTTTACGGTTCAAGGTTCAGCACATCATGTTCGTTTAGGCTCACATGTTGTGGTTCAAGGTTCAGCACATCATGTACGCTTAGGCTCACATGTTGTGGTTCAAGGTTCAGCACATCATGTTCGCTTAGGCTCACATGCTGTGGTTCAAGGTTCAGCCAACAACAGCGCTCTAACAGCGTCGTTGTTGGCGAACCTTGAACCACAATTCTGAAGTGCGCAGCGCAAAGAATTGTGCTGAACCTCGAACCACAATTCTGAAGTGCGCAGCACAAGGAATTGTGCTGAACCTTGAACCTTTTTTCTCCCGCATGGAGCACGGAAGCCACCAAGACGCAAAAAAAACAGCCCATGAACTTAATCATGAGCTGTTAGTGCCCCGGACGGGGGTCGAACCCGTACTTCCGCAATGGAAACAGGATTTTAAGTCCTGCGTGTCTACCAGTTCCACCACCAGGGCTGGCGCTGCAAACTTAATCTTTTACTTGTAAAATCAGCTTGCCTAATTTATCACCTGAGAACAGGCGCAAGAACGTCTCGTGAAAGTTCTCAATGCCTTGATACACATCTTCTTGGCTATGCAGCGTGCCTGCCTTCATCCATCCACTCATCTCGCGAGCAGCCTCACCGTAGCGCTTGGCATAGTCGAAAACCACGAAGCCTTGCATCGATGCACGGTTCACTAAAAGGCTCAAATAGTTCGAAGGACCTTCTGGTTTGGTCTGGTTGTACTGACTAATCGCACCACAAATTACCACGCGGGCTTTTGGTGCAAGGTTGGCCAATGCATTATCAAGAATCTCACCGCCGACGTTATCGAAGTACACGTTTACGCCATTCGGACATGCCGCACGGATCGCTTTGTAAACGGATCCCGCTTTGTAGTCGATTACTTCATCAAAGCCGAGCGTCTCTTTCATGTACGCGCACTTCTTTTCGCCTCCAGCGATACCGACAACGCGACATCCCTTGAGCTTCGCAATCTGACCTACAATAGAGCCTACTGCACCAGAACCTCCACTTACCAGAACAGTATCACCTTCTTGAGGCTTACCAACTTCTAGTAAGCCGAAAAACGCGGTGAAGCCAGGCATTCCTAAGACACCCAATGCCTTCGGCATCATCGCATCAGGAAGTGGATTTAAGTGCCAGCCTTTGCCATCTGTAACGACATACTGCTGAACGCCACCCGTACCGGTAACCGTTGCTCCAACAGGGAATTGCTCGTTGTTTGAAGCAACCACCTTTCCTACAGAACCCGCACGCATCACCTCTCCAACACCTACTGGTGGGATGTAAGAGCGAACGTTGCGCATCCAACCGCGCATGGCCGGATCAAGCGAGATGAAGTGCTGCTCGATTACGAACGAACCTTCAGGACAGGCCTCAATTTGCTCAACGTCGTGCTCCCAAGTATCTGAAGGAGGAAGGGCATCAGGTCGTTTTGCAAGGCGAACTCGCTTGTTGGTATACATCATGTTTCTTAAATTCTGTGTTAGTGGTAAGGTCTAGAACTTAGACAGGCTCTAAACGCCTACGTAATTTTCTGGGCGGATTGCTTTCAACTCTGTTTTCAAGTCATCACTGACGTCGAGTCCGTCAATAAATGCATGGATTTCAGTCTCTCCAATTTCAGAATGCCCTCGTGTCAACGCCTTGAGCGCCTCATACGGTTGTGGGTATCCTTCGCGTCGAAGAACAGTTTGAATTCCTTCAGCAGTTACCATCCAGTTTGATTCGAGCGCAGCAGCAAAAGCAACTTTGTTCAACTCCAGTTTACCAAGCCCTTTACGGATGCTCGTCACTGCAATCTGGATATGCGCAAACGGCACGCCCAAGTTACGTAACACTGTACTATCGGTAAGGTCGCGTTGTTGGCGACTGATCGGAAGTTTTGCCGCAAGGTGACTAAACAGCGCTCTTGCTATTCCGAGGTTGCCTTCCGCATTTTCAAAGTCAATTGGATTCACTTTGTGTGGCATCGCAGAACTTCCAACTTCTCCAGCAATCGTCTTCTGCTTAAAGTATTCCATGCTCACATATTGCCAGATGTCTTGGCACATGTCCATCAAGATGGTGCAAATACGCAGGTACACGTGGCAGATAGCTGCAAGGCCATCGTAATGCTCAATTTGAGTGGTAGGTGCACTACGCTCAAGTCCTAATGACTCAACAAACTCTTCTGCAAACGTTACCCAATCCGTCTCTGGATATGCAACGTGATGTGCGTTGAAGTTGCCTGTTGCTCCACCAAATTTTGCTGGATAACTCAACATTGCAACGTCGAGCATCTGCAGGTCAAGTCGAGACACGAAGACGTCAAACTCCTTTCCCAAACGGGTAGGTGACGCCGGTTGTCCGTGTGTGCGTGCAAGCATTGGGACATCTGCCCAGTCTTCCACCAAAAGGCGTAGCTCTGCAACTAGGTCGCCGAGCAATGGATTCAGTACATCAGCAAGTGCGTCCATCAATGACCACGGCACTGCAGTGTTGTTGATGTCTTGACTGGTAAGTCCGAAGTGGATGAACTCTTTGATCGATCCAAGCCCAGCTATTTCAGCCTGCTCTTTCAACCAGTACTCAACGGCTTTTACATCGTGATTGGTCGTCTTCTCGATCGCTTTAATCGCTAGACTATCGCTTTCGCTAAAACCCACAATACGTTTGGTCAAGGCAGCAAAGGCAGCATCAAAATCTCCAGCGAGCTGAGGAAGTCCAAGCTTGTATAAAGCTTTCAAATACTCGAGTTCTACCTTCACCCGATACTGGATCAAACCATGTTCGGAAAAGTAAGGACGGAGGTCTGCTGTTTTACCAGCATAGCGTCCGTCTATAGGAGAAATTGAGGTAAGCGGGGTGAGTTCGGCCATGGCGCAAACTTACTCAGAGTCATCGTTCAATTTGCTTCGCAAATCAAGAACGATGACTAAATTTTAAACTTTGAATTGCACAACGTGAGCCAACCGCTGTCCTGCCGAACCACTGGTTCGCAGGAATACGACGCTACCACCCTCACAACCTCCTGCTCGTATCCCAGCATTAAATCTCGCAGTATTGCGGGACAAAATTTTGCTCACGTCCCAAACGTGCGTCCCAAACGTGCGTCCCAATTAGCAGTCCGACAGCGTAGTGGTCCAGCAGCAAAGCGGTCTTAAATCCAATCGTACCAAAAGCCAGATTAAAAACTGCGTAGCAGTCTTTAATCTGGCTTTTTAAACAACCCCTTCAACTTCGCCTTCGCCTTCTGTGCAGCCTCTTCCGCTTGTTTACGAGCCTTGTCGTCTAGCAACTTCTTCGCAGCGTCTTCCGCTTTCTTCTTGGCTTCAGCTGAAGCTTTCGCCGCTAGCTTATCCGTCTTCGCCTTGGCGAGTGCTTTAACGCGATCAGCTTCCGCTTGAGCCGCTGCTGCAGCTTTTGCTTTTGCATCATTGGCAACCGCCGTCGCTTTGGCCGTTGCTTGAGCTTTGGCAGCATCAAGACGAGCCTGAGCAACACGCTCTATACTATCCTTCGCTTGCTTGGCAAGATCCTTTAAGACCGCCGTAGCCGCATCCTTTGCGGTTCCTTCACCTTCTGTTCCGAGAAGCTTGACACTCACCTTCGGGTCGTCCATGCTTCCTTTCAAATTGATCTTCACGCGAACGAACTCACCTGCGTCAATGTTGAGGCCGAGTTTACTCGCCTGTCCACTCAAGAAATCAAGTCCTTGGTTGACAGCAGCACCAGCCACATTATTACCAAGTTTGTCACGCGGGATAAGTGCGATGATGTCATAGTCCATCGACTGGTCAAGGCCGTGACTTCCACCGATAGTAGCGTCGATACCTTGCCAATCCACGTCAAACGGCTTTACGTTTACAAAGCCATTCTCTATCGTGAACCAGTTCTTCGTGTTCTTAATTTGAACATCGTCAAGTTCTTTGATTCCAAGCTTCTCGCCTGCCATCTTCAGTGGACCGAAGCTTGACAGCGCAGCATTCAACGTATTGATAAAACCATCTGCACTCAAACTAGTGAGGTCAGGCATCATGTCTTTTCCGAGTGAAGAAGACATCACCATGTTCGTGTTGAAATTACCAGTCATGTACTTCGCTACTGGAGCAAGTTGACGTACAGTATTCATCTTTTCAAATGCCTGCTGGAAGCTCGCATCCTTGATGTCGTACTTCATGTCAAATACAGGAGCAGTTTCAGGGCCGTTGTAGGCATAAGAACCATCGATTCCCATTGTGCCACCAAGGCCGTTCGCAACACCATTTTCAATCACGGCTTTCTGATCAGCTAAAGCAATTACGCCCTTGACATTGCTCAGTGTGATGTTGTCATAGAGTATCTCGTCAACAGAAGTTGCTACCCTTAGCGCCATACGTTCTGGTAGTTCTAGGTATTCAGCCGCTGCAGGGTCAACCTCAGCTACTGGGGCCGAAGGATCAACACCGATTTCCATCAACTTGAGCACATCGAGCTTGCCTCCTTTGAAGTTTAGGTTACCCGTAAGGTCACCATTCTCAAAAGCATACCCGAACAGGTTGTCTAGTTTTCCCGAAAGGGACATCGCACTTCCTTCAAGGTCAAACTTGGTACTTTCAAGTGTAAGGTGATCTGCGTTTACAGATCCTTTTGAAGAAGCATTGTCGAGCGTGTACACGTCATAGATCAACTTCTTTACGTTCGCATCAAATGCAATGTCAAAACGGTCGAATGGACGCGCTGAAGGAATAGCCTCAGTAGGAGTAGTTGTCGTTGATGCCGCAGCTGCAGGTTCTTCCAGCCACTCATTCGCATCAAGTGTGTTTGAGGTTATGCTGAAGTTTCCTCCGAGGGTTCCTGTTTCAGTAGCAAGGGCAAACGGATCAGTCAAACGACCTTGAATCTGCATGTCGGATCGACCAGCTTGAATATTCATCTTTTGAATGTCAACGGCTTGGCCATTGAATGAAGCCTGGCCAGATTTTACTTCGACCTTCGGCATGTCAACCGCATCGTAAACGACATTGGTCATAGACATAACGCCACTCGCATCTATGCTTCGCAGGTCATTTTGAGCACTGCTCGCCGAACCTTTCGCCTTGATGTCAAGCACGACTTTACCAGAGATCGTTTCTACGCCTTCCATAGGAACAGCATCCGAAAGATCAGCAAGGTCAAGTGTACCGTCAGCGACGAGGTCAAACGTTGGGTCTGTCGTTCCTTGACGTAGTGTGAGTGCTCCACTAAATGGATTTGCACCCAACTTGAAGTCAAATCGCTCCACATCAATCAGGAGGTCTTTTAAATCACGTCCAGCCGAACGAGCGCCGCCCTTAACGTTGATGCCTGTAAGTGCCTTCGGTAGGTCTGGATATTGAACAGAAGCGTCTTTCACGTTCATGTCAATGGCAAACCCAGGGAGGTTGCCTGACTTAGCTTCATAGGTTCCTTTTACGGTTCCGCTTACGCCAAAACTACCACTCGTCTTAAGTCCGGTAAGGTCTTGCGTAAACGTTGCTGGAATAACAGACCACAAAGCGCGAAAGTCTTGCTGTGGTGTGTTGAAGGCGATGTCCGTCGTGATATCACCTGCTTCATTTGGAAGATTTACAGATCCTTCTGCGTTCAACGTCATTTCGTTGAGCTTAAGCGCATTGTCAGCAAGAGTTATTACTCCTTTGTCCATATCGATATCTAGAATCGCGTCATAGTCAACCGTCGCATTCCGCAAATAGGGAACGCCACCACTTCTGACTGTGAGTGACTTGATCATCGTTTCCGTGTCAAGTGCAAATTGAGTCGCTTGGAAATCTCCGCTTCCGCTATGGTTGAGACCGTTCATGGCGAGGTAAGTACCTCCTTGGCGATCATCGTATGTGATCGTACCGTTTACGATTTCATACTCATCCAATTTGATGGATACCGCTCCGTCAGACTCTGCAGTTGCTTCTGCGGCCTCATTGAGGTTTCGCATGATGTCGGTGTTCGTCGTTCCGTCAGGTAACACCATGACATTCAAGAGAGGCTCTATTAGACTCACTTTTCGCACCTGTACAGGTCCGTCGCCAATGGCAGACCAAAAATCGATACTAACGGCCATTTCGCCGATGCCGGCCAAACGAAGTGAGTCGAACTTTCCGCGTCCATCAACGGCAATGTCCTCAACCACAACGGTTAACTTCGGGAAATCTCGGAAGATGGTCAAGTCAATGTCGCCAAATACGACGTCGGCGTCAACCACTTGATCCAGTTGCTTACTCACCTCAGCGCGGATCTCGTCTCCGTAGATCATAGGGGCAGCAAAAACAAACGCAACAAGTGCGAGAAGAAGGAAGAGAAGTGTGAGGCCTATCCACTTAAAGAATTTCATACGGGGTGTTTTGACGGAAGTGCAAGGATAGTAACGCTTTAAAGGTCATTTGGTGTTCATTCACCAACCTTTATACACTTATAACGTCGCTCGTACATAAAGTCACATAGATGACGTCACTAAAGCACATACATTTGCAGTGCATGGAGCAAGAGACTGATCAGAAGAAACACTACGACCTCAGCCACATCTTTATTAGAGATGAGGCCACTTTGAGGGACTGGGCAGAGCAAACCAAGTCACATAAGTGGATTGCGTTCGACACCGAATTTATTGGTGAAAAACGGTTCGTGACCCTTGTTTGCCTCATTCAAGTTGCCACACCTGATGGCCTGTTCTTGATTGACCCAATCGAAATTCACGACCTGAGACCTTTCTTGGACTTGATCTCAGATCCGAAGATCCTGAAGATCACTCACGCAGGAGAGAACGATTACCGTCTACTCTTTCAGAATTACGGAACAAAGCCAGTCAACCTTGTTGATACGCAACTTGCATCAGGCTTTCTGTCTGAGCAGTATCCGGTCAATTTCAAGCGTCTAGTTGACGTTCACCTCGGTGTTTCTCTCAAGAAGGGCTATGCGGTTGTTGATTGGACGAAGCGACCGATACAGAAGGATGCCTTGAAGTACGCCCTCGAAGATGTGGTGTACCTCAGGGATATGTTTGATGTGGTAACCTCTAAGCTTCGCACTGCTGGTCGATATGACTGGTTCATGAGCGAGATGAAGACGTGGGAAAACACACGATCTTACGAAAAGACCTTGCTTGACGAGGTAAAAAGCATGGCCGGCGTGTACAAAATGAAGACTGCCGAAAAGGTGTTTTTCATTCGCATCATCGGTTGGAGACGTGACCTTGCAGAGCACCGAGATCACAGTCGTGAGATGGTAATGCAAACCAAGGACGTCAATGCTGTCGCGCGCCTCATGCGTAACGGACGCAAAGCTTTCTTGAACAACCGCCACCTCAAAAACAAGAGTTGGATGAAGCATTTCGACCTTTGGGAGGACATGTATCGAGATCCGCCGACAGAGTTAGAGAAAGAATGGCTCTTGGAATTGCAAGCGCCAGAAGACACTGATCTGCGCCAAGAGATTCTCGGAGAGATACTATACAAGTACCTCAGCTACCATTGTATCCAAGAAGAAATCGCAATTGATCTCGTTGTGCCTCGTGCAGTAATGAGAGACCTTCGTACGGGTAATCAGGATAAGCTTAATGAGCTTTCTGAAACGTGGCGAAGTGAATTTCTCGGTGATGACGTACTGACGCTTCTTGGTGACCTTGACCGTTTCGAACCTGTGCTTGAAGGCCGTTCGATTCGTTTCGCACAAATCAATGGATAATGAGCGCACCGTTGCTAAAGGCTACCGATTTGAAGGTTTCCTACGGCAATCAGTCGCCTGTTTTTGATAACCTCAGCTTCTCCTTGTCAGGAGGACAACACCTTGGCCTTTCTGGACCGAGCGGTTCTGGGAAAACAACGCTGCTTCGGCTTTGTGCAGGGCTGTTTGGCTTAGATCACAATCCAACGGTGGCAGGTCAATTGACGTTTGATGGTCTGTTGGATCTTATCAATACTCCAGCTTCCGATCGAATAGATTTTAGGCGTGGTGTCGTTTCAATGATTACCGAAAATCCTCGAGGAGGACTTCATCCTCAACGTGCGATTTCATCTTCTTGGAAGCATTACGATATGGCCACAGACCTTGGTGTCGCCCTTTCGGACCTTGGTATTCAGGATACTGATCGAATCATTCGTGCGTATCCGCATGAGTTAAGTGGGGGAGAGGCCCAGCGCGTCCGACTAGCGTTTGCGCTTGCAAAGAGTCCGAGGCTTCTTTTACTTGAATCTCCGACGGCTGCATTGGATGGTGACAACGCCAAGCTTGTTTGGGATGAAGTAGAACGGGTAAAGCAATCAGGAACAGCGATTCTACACGTAGACCACAACCTAAAGCTCTTGGAGCAGCATGCAGGTCTGCGCATCTCTCTTGGTGGACAAGCGCCTTCAATTGAAGAGCAACGTCCTGATGCACTAACCTTCGGGGAAGTGGTTTTGGCGGCAGCTGATTTAAACGTTTCCTACGGAGCTTTTAAGGCCGTTAAGAGTGCTAGGCTTGAAATGAAAGCGGGTGAGTTCGTTGCGTTATTAGGTCCGTCAGGAAGTGGCAAGAGTAGTCTTGGTAAGGCGCTCGCCGGAATTCAACCTGCTACAGGATCTTTGCTGATTGGTGGTGATTCCTCAGCTTTCGCCAAAACTCAATATGGGAAGGCGGATCCCCGTGTACAGTACATCTGGCAAGAGCCGCGCTTGAGCATGAACCCGAAGTTTACTGTAGAGAAGACGTTGCAAGAGGCCATCGGAAATAGATCGATCAAACCGGCTTACCTACTAGAACTTGTAGACCTTGACTTAGATAAGCTTCATCAGAACACGCTCACGTTGAGTACTGGTGAGCAGCAACGACTTGCGATTGCTCGAGCTTTAGCCGTTGAGCCAAAGGTTCTAATCTGCGATGAAATTACGTCCGGATTAGACACGCTCAGGGACCAGCATGTAATGGCTACACTGCATCGATTGAGAGCAGAGCTAGGAATAGCTGTGCTCTTCATTACCCATGATGAATCACTGGCTTCGATTCATGCGAATCGGACCTTGACGATGAAAGCAGGTGAGTTAGCGTAAAGTGCTCAGCGTTGCTTTTGAAGCGGTTTCCTGGTCCTTCGACAAGCTCAGGAAATCGAAGCTTGTCAAAAATGAAGCGGTTTCCTGAACTTGTTGAAATACCGCGGCCTTTCAACTACACGCATTCTATGGTTCGTTCAAGGACCCGCTCATGGGATGTTGCCAGAGTAAGGCGGCTTCAAAACTGAAGCGGTTTCCTGAACTTGTTGAAGGACCGCGGCCTTCAACTACACTCATTTTTCGCTCCGTTCAAGGTACCGCTCATGAGATGTTGCCAGAGTTTGGCGGTTTCGAAACTGAAGCGGTTTCCTGAACTTGTTGAAGGACCGCGGACTTTCAACTACACTCATTCTTCGCTCCGTTCAAGGAGCCGCTCATGGGATGTTGCCATTAAGGCGGATTCAAAAATGAAGCGGTTTCCTAACCTTGTAGAAGTACCGCGGCCTTTCAACTACATGCATTCTTCGGTCCGTTCAAGGAACCTCCCATGGGGTGTTGCCAGAGTTTGGTGGTTTCTAAACTGAAGCGGTTTCCTGAACTTGTAGAAGTACCGCGGCCTTTCAACTACATGCATTCTTCGCTCCGTTCCGTTCAAGGAACCGCTCATGGGATGTTGCCAGTAAAGCGGGTTCAAAAATGAAGCTTCTAAAACGTAAGAACCCTTACTTAGGCCATAGCTCCACTACATTCAATCCTTTATTTGCTGGTGCATTGACGATGTCAATCAATCGTGTGAGCACAGCTTCATCTGTTGTGAAGTCAGCTTCTCCGACATCAACCATTACGATAGGGTAGCGCTTCTCTTCACGGAAGTAATCCCAATACGTTTGTTGAATGCTAGTGAGGTAATCAGCTGTAATGTTGACCTCGTAGTCGCGGCCGCGCTTTGCTATGTTTTTCAATAGCACTTCAACGGGCCTGTGAATGAACAGGAGTTTTTGCGGAAGCGGAATCTGAGCGTTAAGTTGATCAAAGAGCTTTCTGAAGAGATCTAGTTCGTGCGCCTTCAAGGTTTGTCGCGCGAACAACCACGTTTTCAAAAAGACATAATCAGCAAGAACACGTTCAGGGAAAAGCGTTGGTTGAGAAAGTAGCGGCCCCATCTGCGTATGACGCTCAGCCATAAAGTAGAGTTCTACCATCAGCGCATAGCGCTCCTTGTCACTGTAAAAAAGCGGCAAAAAAGGATTGTCACTGAATTCTTCCAAGACAAGCTTACACGCATAGCGGTCAGCAAGTAAAGTAGAGAGGGTGGTTTTGCCCGCGCCAATGTTGCCCTCAATCACGAGGTAGTCTTGTCTTAGATCTGGTTTAGACACGGGTTAATTCTTCTTGAGGGTCTGGACAAACGTAGAGTAGCTGTTTGTTAGATAGGCCAAGGATGGGATGCACAAAACCTGGGGCAAGGTCATTTAGAGGTTCCAGCACAAAGCGTCGATTAGCTAGATGTGGGTGTGGAACGATTAGTGTGTCCGTCTTGATGATCTGTTCACCATAGTACAAGATGTCCAGGTCTAACGTTCTCGGAGCGTTCTGCGTAGATCTTCGTCTGCCGAGTGTTGCTTCAGTAGAGAGCAGCTGAGCAAGGACTTCACTTGCCTCTAGCTGAGTCGATACTAGAATCGCAACATTTAGGTAAGGGAAAGATTCTCCTTCGTAGGTGCCCCAAGGAGGGGATTCATATAGAAAGCTCTTGGCTGTCAGTGGCCCAATAGACTGACTGATTAGCCGAAGCGCTTGTTTGATGTTCGCACTGCGTTCACCGAGGTTCGATCCTAAACCGATATAGCAATTCACTTTTCTCGACACAGCGGAAAAGTAGTAGTCCCAAAATCGAATTTAGCGGAAGGATTTACACATCCTTCCGCTAGTCTCGAATTACTTATACTCCTTGATAGCACCTGACTTTACGCGGGCGAAGTAGTCTTTCATAGCGCGACGCACGTTAGGCATCAAGATGTATAGACCTAGAATGTTCGGGAAACACATCGCGAAGATCATGGCGTCTCCGAAGTCGAATACTGCTTGCGCAGAAATTGCAGAACCGATGACGATGAAAATGCAGAAGAGAATCTTGTAGGTGTATTCGTTACGCTTCGACTGTCCGAAGAGGTACGTCCAACACTTGAGTCCGTAATAGGACCAAGACACCATGGTAGAGAGTGCAAAGAGGATAACTGCAAGTCCAAGCACTGGAGGGAACCATGAAATAACAGATTCGAATGCAGCACTTGTCAAGCCAATATCTCCTACTGGAATGTACTCGGTGTACTTTGGATAGTCGATGTAATTGGCTGTGGTCGTTCCAAGAGGAATATCAAGTAACGTGAGTTGAGAGTCATTGAGCTCTAGACCCTTTTCGATCTTTTTACTCAGGTTAGCTTCTTCGGCTCCTGTAGATGCGATGCCGTTGATGTTACCGAATCCAGTGATTACTATAACAAGAGCAGTCATTGTACAAACGACAACGGTATCAATAAATGGCTCGAGAAGCGCAACTATTCCCTCACTTACCGGCTCGTTGGTCTTCGCTGCAGAGTGAGCGATAGAAGCTGAACCAACACCTGCCTCGTTTGAGAAAGCTGCTCGACGGAAACCTTGAATCAGAACTCCGATGATTCCACCGTAAATCGCTTTAGCGTTAAACGCACCGTCTACGATTGTACCAAATGCCGCTGGAATTTCAGTGAAGTGGTAACCCAGAACAACTAGTGCTGCGATAATGTAGATACCTACCATAAAAGGCACGACCTTGTCTGTCACCTTCGCAATACTCTTGATTCCTCCAATGATGACGATACCGACAACGATTGCCATCATGCAACCAAAGATCCATCCACGACCGAAGAAGATACTTTCCGTTCCACCTGTAATGGCAGTGAGTTGAACGGTAGCTTGGTTGATCTGTACCATGTTACCACCTCCAAGACTTCCACCAATACATGCAATAGCAAAAAGTACAGCTAGTCCTTTACCAAGCGCACCTAGTCCTTTTTCTTTCAAACCACGGTCGAGATAGTACATCGGACCACCAGAAACGCTACCGTCAGGGTGTACCTCACGATACATAAGGCCTAGTGTACACTCAACAAATTTTGAACTCATACCTAGAAGACCTGCAACGATCATCCAGAACGTAGCACCAGGTCCACCGAGAGCAACTGCGTACGCAACACCCGCGATGTTACCGACACCTACCGTTCCTGAAAGAGCGGCTGTTAGTGCTTGGAAGTGAGAAACCTCACCTGCATCATTTGGATCATCATACTTTCCTCGAACGACATCAATGGCATGCTTAAAACCGGTGATATTGATAAATCCCATGTAGATCGTGAAGATCAACGCACCGAGAACCAGCCAGATGAGGACGAACGGAATGGTAAAGTCACCAAAGGTTACGGTGAAAAAGACAACGGATTCAATGGCAGCCGTAACCGGCTCAAAGAACTTTTGAAGCCACGCATCGAGTCCCGTGGGTGGGGCAGGAGGTGTTTGCGCAAAGAGCGTAAAAGAGGTGGCTAGAAGGACGGCGAGACTTAGGAATCTTTTCATAAGAAGTTTTGGAGCTAGTAAAAGCTGGCCGTAAAGTAGTGTCAATCTTCAATTGCAGGAACCAACAAAGGGACGATATTGCGCCCACAGCAACTTTGTGCAAAGTAAAATGGCTAAAACTCCGCAATATTCGTCTTTTGAAGAGGTGTTCCGTAAGGAGTACAAAAGCCTTGTGGCTGCTGCAATGCGGATATGTAAGGACATGTCCATTGCAGAGGATGTGGTGCAGAATGTATTCCTCAAGTTTTACGAAAGTGAAGGCTTGAAAAGAACCGATTCTCCCGGCGCTTACCTTCGAAGGGCTGTCGTGACGCGGACACTTAATGCACTTCGTGACCGGAAACGGCTTCAATTCGTGGGGGATGAAGCGCTTACGTCGGCTGTTGAACACTTCCCTACTGACCAAGCGCCTGACATTGCAGTTATGAAGGCAAAGCTCCATCAGGCGATTCAACAACTCCCCGATAGAGCCAGAGTCATTCTTATCCTTCATCGTTTTGAAGGACTTAGCTATAAAGAGATTGCTCAAGAGCTTGATATCGCCCCTAAGACGGTCGAAAATCAGCTTGCGAGGGGCCTTAAATTACTAAGGTCTTACTTGCCTAAAGCTTTAGGCATACTTCTTTCATTAAATCTTCATACGTTTTAGGGGTTTTCCCAAAACGATGTGTCATTGATACAGTAATGCGTAATTCAAACAAAGAAGATTGGTCTAAACTCCTCCCTGACGACCCTCAGGGCGCTGATGCGCTTTGGGACATGTCAGCGGGTTTTGGCGAAAGCACCAATGTTGATGTTTCTAAGGCATGGGCTCAGTTTGAGCAACATCTAGAGACTAAACAAGAAGTGCCTCAAGCAAAGGTTCGCCGGTTCGCTTGGAAAAGGTCACTTACAGCCGCTGCCGCTGCAGTAGCCTTACTCTTCGTTATTAATTTTTTCGCAAGCAGCGACTCAGTTATTGAGTACGCCAACATTGAAAATGCTGAAAAAGCACTAACCCTAGAAGACAACACAGAAGTAACTCTTGAAAAAGGGGCAAGCATTACCGTTCGCATGGAAGACGATGCTCGTTTTGTCGAACTTCTTGGTGAGGCTTCTTTCGATGTCGCTCCAAATGCTAAACGTCCTTTTACGGTCACTACGCCTGAGTTGGATTTGGTTGTCATTGGTACTGAGTTTACTGTTCGCAGTGGTGCGAGTGCAAGCGTTGCTGTACGAGAAGGTCATGTTCGTGTACGAGGTCGTAACGAAGTTGATTGGACAGATTTACGTGCAGGCGATCAGGCTAGTATTCGATCTGCATTGGTTGTCGTTGACGAGGATCCTATTATTCTTGCATGGAATTCTCTTCGCTTCGAATCTGAAGAACTGAGTAAAGTCGTGGATTCAATTGAAAAGGCGCACGATATAAATCTTGTTATTCCTAATAAGCTAGCAAATTGTAGCCTTACCGCTGACTTCAGTCAGAACAGCGTTTCTGAGATTGCATCTTCCTTGGCTGTTTTATTTAGTGCAGAGCTTAGCATCAACGGCCAGAACGTTGAGCTGAAAGGCGGTCACTGTCAGTAATGTGACGATTATCAGGGACGTTTTATCATTGTAGGTCGTTATGTTTAGGTAATGGCATTGAGAATTATACTATTTCTCAGTTTTATCTGCCTGACCTCTGCTGTGCACGGTCAGCAAGCTAAGCTTGTCGATCATCTAGATGTCACAGCTTCCTATTTTGGGTACAGCTTGATTTACTCATCCTCCTCTATTCCGGATACTTCTATTGCATTTTCAATAGTTGATTCAGCTTCCGCCAAAACCTCTTTTGATCTACTTACGGAGCCCTTTGGGTTGACCTATAATCTGCTTGCTAACCAGGCGATTATAACTACCACACGGCGAGAATTGTTGACGTTTAGTGGGTTCGTACAAGACGCTACTACTGGAGAACGCCTTGTTGGTGCAGCAGTGTACATTGAAGGTTCAACACGAGGGACGTATACAAATGGGTATGGATACTTCTCGCTTAGAAAGATCAGTGGATCTGACGTTGTTACGATCAAGTATCTTGGTTATCCTGCCAAGCGAGTTGTTGCTGAATCTGCAAAAGGTGGTCAATTAACCATTCGCTTGAGAGCAAGCTACTTACTTGATTTAGTAGAGATTTTCCCCGTCGAGGACGAGCTAGGTCAACTGCCAAATGCTGGACGTAGTATTCCAATTGGTCTTCTTCGAAAAACAGAATACACAAGAGGTTGTCCTGATCTAAATGCATGGCTCAATCTTCAACCTGGAATTACGAGCTCTGGTTCTGGTTTTCGCGGTTTTAGTATCAGAGGTGCTGATCCAGACCACAATTTAATACTTCTCGATGACGCTCCACTTTACCTACCCTCGCATCTTTCGGGGTACATGAGTATAGTTCCTGGAGAAGCTATTAAGAGTGTCCAGCTCCACAAAAATGCAGGTAGTGCAAGATATGGAGATCGCATCGGCGGGGTTCTTGACATTCGCTTGCGGGATGGGTCAACGGAAAAACGTCGATCGGAACTGAGTTTTGGACTAACGGACATAAGATTTAATACGGAAGGCCCTGTCGGAAAAGGAAGCTATTTCGTAAGCGGTAGGCGAGGGCTTACAGATTTTTGGATTAAGGCACTGACTCCTACTATCCAGCCTCAAAGATCTAGAATTCCTAATATCAACTATGTTTTCTACGATGTCGCAGGCAAGATTAACTATCCTATTGGACCACGTCAGCGCATTTATGCGAGCATTTTTTTAGGTAGTAATCAGTATCAAGAAGATTACAGGACAAACCAAGTGCTGGACAATGTGCTCAATGAGTACGAAAACGACTCGAATAGGTCCTGGTCTAATTTGGTAAGTTCACTGCGTTACAACCTAACTATCGGATCTCGTTGGTTTGCGAATACAACTTTGACTGTTAGTCAGTTTAATTACGATGCTTCAGACCTTATCCAGGTAATAAAAGGGATAGACCTGCTTCAGCCAGGGTATGAATCTTCACAATACATCAACGGGACAAGACTGAAAGACTTTGGCCTTCGACAAGATGCTGAGTTTGCATGGACGGAGAGGCTTAGCCTTAAGCTTGGTGTCGACGCTGTTCAACACAGGTTTCAAGTTGGAACCAAAGGAAATGTTGACACCGCGCTGATCTCGGCAGAAGATGAACTAGAACTCGTAGGGTTGAAAAACACGTATGACGTAAGTAGTTACGTCTATTTAGACTGGAAGATGAACAACAAACTGGGCTTAAACTTGGGTCTTCGAGGCTCAGGTCAGCTTGGAGGGGAAGAAACCTTTCTGGCCCTTTTGCCTCGGTTAGCTTTTGAATATGCTGCAACTGAAGATTTGGCTTTTCATGGCGATGCAGGGATGAGTCGTCAGTACATACATCAAGTAAGTACACTCAATCCAGGCTTACCAAGAGATTTGTGGGTGCCTAGTGTAAATGGCCTTACACCACAGGAAAATCGCTATGTATCTCTTGGAATGAGCTTCGAATCAAAAAAGAACTTTGCATTCAGTGCTGATGTCTTTGCCAACGAAATTGATGGACTTTCTCGTTTTGGCAATGGATTGACTGGTGGAAGGCTTCAGGATTGGAGCAATTCAATTAGAAGAGGTTCAGGATATTCCTATGGCTTAGAAGCTAAGCACACGGGTAATCTTGCTAAGATCCAATATGACATGAGTTATACATTCATGGTTTCTAACCGATCCTATGAAAATGAGAGTCAAGTCGTACAGCCAGAAGAACGATTTATTTTTGATCGACGTCATTTTTATGCGCTTAGCACTCGATATGCCATGTCTGATAGTTGGGGATTTGGAGTGACTTGGAGCATAGGTTCAGGTCTTCCAGCTAGGTTGCCTGACAGGAGCTCACTGAGCTCTGAGCCACCTCCTAGAATTAAACCATTAACCAATCCTTGGGGGTACCTAACAGATGCAGTTCAATTAAAACCATATCACTCATTGGATCTAGGGTTCCGATACACAAAGATGGTGAAAACGAACATTTACAACTTATCCTTTGGTGTTCAGAACGTTTACCTGCGCAGAAACCATTTATTTATTAATTTGCAGGCAATTGATGTTCGTGATAACGGAAAATCCCTTTATGGGGAGACTTTTGTCAGCTCATTTCCAATCTTACCGTTCATTCGTTACGGTATTTCGTTCTAACATATGCGTCTACTCAGTTTCACATGCTTTCTTGGTCTTCTGCTGTTGAGCAGTTGCGAGGATCTAGCGAATCTGGGCATTGTAATCCCTAAGGTGGTTATTGATACGCGTGTAGAAGCCGGTAAGAGTCCTGAGGTAACTGTTCGTGTTGTTGATCAGTACGGTCAAACACTTAGGTCATACGATCTAGAAAGTAGCACTGTCACACTTCAACAAGATCAATCAGAAGCTATTGTCTTTGGGCTTACAGCTAGTTCTGATTCTAGCGCTACTTTTTCAAGTGATTGTATAATAGAAGCAAATACGCGATACACACTTTTGATCAACTCTCCTGACCTGGATGAGGTTCGAAGCATAACAGATGTGCCTGATGCAGTGTCTGTTATTGTTCAAGATCCATCAGGTGAATTTGGTCCAAAAGGAGGATTACTGCCAAAAGACAATGTTTTTCACCTCCCCCTGTCCTTCTCTGATGTCGATATAGGACTTGACAATAGATATCACCTTGTGGTAACTGTGATTGATCTTACTTCACCGGAATCAGCAGTAGATCCACTTGAGATAACCTTCGGACTGTTTCCACCTCCTTCAGATGTGAGTAGATTCAACGATACAGGTTGGATGTTTAGTGACAAAGATTTCAGAGATGGTATTTTTAGCGCAGTTGTCCTAATAAATAAGGAGGATGTTGTTCAATTTGCTGAGCCATCAGTAAACGTTGAGATACGTAGCGTGAGTGTTGATTACTTTAACTTTCACCGCCAGAATTCACGGCCTAAGAGTAGTACGCTGATTGATCTCAGCATTTCCGGTTCCAATAACGTAGAGGGAGGTACAGGCCTTTTCGGTGGCGTTGCCTCGACAAATTCGACCTTCCTTCTAGAGTTCCGATGATCCTTATTTGGGCTTTTTCACTTTTTTACGAATTTCTTTTGGTCTCTTTGGGGGTTTGCTTGTACCCATGTGTCTTATACCTGACATCTAACTGCAAACCGCTAAGACCCAATATTATGGCTGCCTTATTACCAATCGAACAGTACCCTGTCTTCAGTACACTTACTGAGGATCAGCAATCTGAATTACGTAGCCTAGCAGTAGAGCGTTCTTATAAAAAGCACCGGTTTATTTTCAATGAAGGTGACGATGCGAATTCTGTATATTTCGTTGCGGCTGGAGAAGTCAAATTAGGCAATCACGGAGGTGATGGTCGTGAGATTCTTAGAAATGTATTGAGACCTAACGCAATGTTCGGTCAGCTAGCAATCACAGGAGAGCAGAAACGTGGAGGATTTGCTCAAAGTCTCGATAGCGGAACGATTATCTATCAGATTCCAGCGAGATCTTTGAACCAGATGATGCAGTCAAACTTTGGTCTTTGTCAGCTTGTACTGCAAAACATGGGGCAACAGCTTCAAATGGCGCATCGTAAATTGACAAGTGTAGTATCACACGATGCTCGCACGCGTATCATCGATTTCCTCAAGGAAAGTGTAGCCTCACGAGGCCGTAAAGTAGGACTAGAGTATCTGATTCGTCATTCACTAACGCATCAAGACATCGCTAACCTGACCTGTACATCACGTCAGACCGTTACTCTTGTATTGAACGAACTCAGAAAGGCAAACTTGATCTACTTTAACAGAGGTAAGATCTTGGTCCGCGACATGGCGGCACTGGCATAGCTACTTAAGCTGTCCTTAGGCGAATGCCGAAAAAATTGATTAAAAGAAGAAACCCTTGACCGTTGTTAAACGATCAAGGGTTTCTTCTTTTCGCCCTACATCGGGCGACCTTTCCTTTAGTGGTCAGGATTTTGAGACTTGATTCTGTATGGAGGTGTTTAAGGCACCTTGAACATTGAATCACATAAACTTGTCCTGCAGGTCTGAAACACTGCATATAGTGAAGCTATCCTGGTAAGAGGAATACTCTCTCACCTCGGTCTGCATACCTGCCCCAGTCGCTGTCATCACTCGAAACACTACCGTCCGCGTAGATTCTGCCCTCATTTACAAGCAAGCCACGGTTGTGGATCCCTTGAAGAGCGACGTTACGAATACTGAGCTCACCTTTGTTGTGTACGATTCCTGAGTTGCTCAGGCCACTGTCTCCAAGCATGCCTAAAGGATCGGCCATTAAGCCATCTACAGTTAGTCTAGCATCTTCTCCGATAACAAGTGTGGCTCCAGTGAGTACGCTCAACGCACTAATGTCATCCACTCCCGTGGCAATGTGACAGCGGTGCTTGCTGTATCCTCCTAATATGACTTTGTCCGTCCAACTGGGTACTCCATGAGGATACCAATTCTTAGGTTCAGTCCATTCTTCTGGACGGTTTCGGAATCCTCCAATCCAGGTTTTGAGTGTCGTCGTGTGGAAATTAGCCATGTCATGGCTGCTTACAGGACGTTCCTGTGGCGCTTCGTAAGATATCACTGTGTGTCAATGTGTTGTTCGCCCCTTGTATGGCAAAAGCTGCGCCAGCAGAATCAAAACAACACATATTTAATCTGCTTCTGCGTCTGGTAACACCTGTTTTAGGTCTCGATTTACAGCGATTCCGGCATTCAACTCGTATCCAATTAGAATCCATAACACGTTGAGCTGCAGCCATAACATGAAGACGATCACTGTTCCAATAGATCCGTAAAGCTTATTGTAGCTATCGAAGTTATCGATATAGATCGCAAAGCCTAATGACGTTAAAATACTTAGGAAAGTCGCTAAAGTAGTGCCCGGTGAAAAGAACCTAAAACGCTCAAACGTCGCAGAACCATAGCGATAAGTGATGGTAATTCCACTATACAAGAAAGACGTAATCGCAATCCATTGCAGAGCGCGTAGCCCAAACTCATATCCGCCTCCAAGGTCATGTGCACGCTGCAACCAGTCTAAGGCAGTCGTCCCTACAGTAATCAAGAGTACAGAAGCAACAAGCAGGAATCCGAAGGACATCGTAAGCCCAATCGCGACCGCTCTTTTTTTGAATACGGAACGCTTGCGGTACGTGTTCTCATAGTTCTTCTCAAACGATCGCATCATCGCCATGATGCCGTTACTAGAAAAGTACAGTGCTAGGAAAAAGGATAAGGAAAGAAGACCGCCTCGTTCTCTAGTACCGATGTCATGAATGAAGTCAAAGGATATTTCAGCAGTTTCACTCGGAAGCAAGTCATAGAGATAGCTCTCCACTGTCGAATCTATGAGTTCATAGATCGGCAAATACGGAATCAACGTGAAAAGTACCAGTATCGCAGGAAAGAGGCTGATGAAGAACGTAAAGGCAATAGCGTAACTACGAAACGTAATGTCATTTCGCTGAGCTTCGTTGAGCAGGAAAATGGAGGTGTCATAGAGCGAAACACGCTGAAACCCCGGCCATGCCGTACGCTTTGACCACCTAATGAAAGATCGCAAAGGCCCGAAACGACGAAGCGCTATGCGATACCATTTATTCAAAGTGTGGGCTTAATAATCCTAAGAGTTGACTTGGACAAGGTACACGATCATTACTCGCTATCTCGATGAAACATAGACTCACCCGACCACCGTTAATCAGCTTCTTAGCTGAATTATATAGCTCGAAATGAAAGGTGATATCCTTGCCAGGAAGACTCCTTAGTTGGGTTTGTATCGTGATTTCATCGTCGTATCGACCTGGACGCAAATAGCGCGTAGACATGTTTACGACAGGCATCATGATTCCCCAGTCATCCTCCATTGTTTTGTAGGTAAGACCAAGGCTACGCAACAACTCAACCCGTCCTATTTCATAATAGAGCGCGTAGTTGCCGTAGTAGATATAGCCCATTTGGTCCGTCTCTCCATAGCGGACACGTTTTGTCACCTGGTACTGGTACATAAACTAGACTAGTGCTTCACGAATCAGCGGACATGTCATGCAGTGACCGCCACCTCGTGCTCGACTCAATTCACCACTTGGAAGGGTAATGATTGTTTTTTCGAGGGTTTCTGGTTTTAGCGAGCCATCGGCGAAAGCTGCTAATAAGTCCTCCGCATGAATCACGGTGTAACCTGCTCGAGCAAAGCTCTCCGCTGTTACGGTATTGCGATCATAGGTAATTCCTACGCCTGGCTTCACCGCAACAAGGTTGCAAGCATCCGTCCATTGCTCTCGCTCTTGGTAAGGGCTCTCGCCATTTCCGCAAGGGATGAAAATCGCCTCTGGGTCAAGCTCACGCGTTACAAACTCCTCGACGCTAGAATACATGCGAGTGGTTCCTGAGTGACTTACGACCTCCACGTTCGAGCTGAGTCCATCAATAATGATCGGACCATAGGCAGCATAGTGGTGCGTGTCAAACTGAGTGAAAATCGTGTCTAAGTGCATGAATGCACGATCTGACGGGATATTAACCTGTACAACATGGTCAACAGCGCCTTTCTCGAACAAGGCCTCTCTCAGCAATTGAACGGTATACGCATTCGTACGCTCACTGACACCGATTAGCAAATAACGCTTGTGAAGCATCATAACATCGCCGCCTTCAATACGCACAGGCTGTCCTCTATGACCTGGAGGGAAATTGTCGACGTTATTAAGGTCTATGATCTTACCCTCAGCACGTAGTTCAGCAAATCTCGGGTGCGCATCAAAAATGAAGCGTACAATGAAATTCTCTCTTGATCGTGCATCGGTTGCAGCTTTCGCCAAAACCAAATACTCATTCACCTGAATCGCCAAATCTCGTGTAAACACAAAGTTTGGGATCGGATCAAATAGGATACGGTCGAGTGGAGCATGATGTCCACTGATAAGTAGTTCCGCAAGTTCCTCAGCGCTTAAAGATGACAAGAATGACTTTGTCGCCTTTGGAAGCTCTGCATAGTCAACAACTTCGTCGATCAATTGACTCCGACGATCTTTGTCTGATTTCAATGCTTCGACTAAGAGCTGAACGTAGCTGTGAACTCCTTCAGGGTCACAAAACGCCTTGAGTACATCTGTAAAAACATCATGCTCTGCCTGCATAGCAGGTAAGTAGACGATGTCATCAAATAGTAGCTCATCCGAACGCTTTGGCGTTACACGACTTACACCCGCATCTGGGCGATGTACGATCACTTCTTTTAGTCGACCGATTTCATTACTGACACAAGGCTTCGTCATGTTGCAATAATACAGGATTAGACAAGCGTTTTAGTGGTGATTCAGGTAAAATCTTGTCAGAGAGGGAATTTGCCAATATGGGCATCGGTTTAGTCGAATCCTACTGTACGCATGTCGAAACATCGAGTAGTTCTCGCTAAGACTCCTTATCATAGCATCGTTAGTGCGTATCAAAGCTATCTTTGGTGCGCTATCAATTTGAAAAGCACATGAGCACAACGCCAAATTTACCTGCCGGTTATGGCAAAAAGAAGCCTTTCTGGAAGCGTCCAGAAGGTATTACAGGAGCAATCTTCGCGATTGGAGCTATGGCCCTTGTGGGCTGGCTTTTGGTAGTCATTCCTTGGGGTGCGATTCTAGAGAATGCCCTTTATGTAGCTGGACTCGCAGCATTAGTCTTCGGAGTGCTATTCATGGCATTCGACCCGAAAATGAGGCAGTTACTCTGGTACGGCTATACTGGTACCATGAGAAAGATCACGTCTGCTTTCGTCAAGATGGATCCTATTTCTATTCTGAAAAGCTACGTCGACGACCTTGAGAGTAACCTTAAGGACATGAACTCGCAGATCAACAAGCTTCGCGGGCAAATGCACAAGCTTGACGAACTAATCAAGAACAACAAGCAAGAGATTGATACCAATATGCGTATCGCTTCTCAAGCTCGTGATAAGGACAAGCCTGAGGTTTTCACGCTAAAGACGAGAAGAGCAGGACGTCTAAAGGATAGTAATATCCGTCTCTCAGATCTGTACAAGAAGATGGAGATTCTCTATCGTGTACTTGACCGTATGTACCGCAACGGTGAAATTCTCATCGAAGATGTAAGAGATCAAGCGCTAGTGAAAGAGCAGGAGCGTAAGGCTATTCGTGCATCTCACAGTGCAATGCAATCTGCAGCTACCGTAATGGGTGAGGACAAGGATGCTCGATTCATGTATGACCAAGCACTCGAGGCAATCGCAGATGATGTCAGCGCCAAGGTTGGTGAGATGGAGCGTTTCATGGAGATGTCTTCAACGTTCATGGATTCTGTAGATTTACAGAACGGACACTTCGAAGAAAAAGGCTTGGAACTTCTTGAGAAATGGGAAAAGGAAGGAGATTCTATTCTTCTCGGATCAGAAACCAAGAATTCACTTCTAGCAGAAGCAAACGACGAGGACAACATTCTCAATATTGACGCGCCACGTGCGGAGCCAGTACGAAGAGAAGACCGCAAGGACGGAAACCAGTACGATTCATTTTTTGACTAACCAACTATGGCATCTCGATCACGTCCAACAGCATTTTCTCGCTTCTTCATTCTCTTCATTCTCATGGCTGCGCTATTTTTTGGTGTACAGTATGCCTTGACGAGTACGGAATGGGGAAAACAATTTCATCAGGAACTTCAGGAAACTGTGCCGGTTGAAGAGTCAACTATTTAAGCGGCAGCTATTTAGACTCTCGATTTATATATAACGCGTAAAGAGCTGATAATCAGCGTCTGATTCGAATACCTTGAAGTAGGTATTCGGTGGCCTAAGATTTGCATAACTAGGTAGTTAGCACCCATTTTCGCATTACCTGCTTTGTATTCCCCCCCTCCGCAGCGCACGAGACTTATTCTATGTACATTTTAACTCGCCTTTCGTTGGCAGTGCTTCTCCTTTGCTGGGGACTCACATTGTATGCACAGCCAGCTGAAGAATGGTCGTCCTCTTACGGAGGCGAAGGATTCGAAGAAGGTCAGGCACTAGCTGCAGTTCCAGGAGGAGGATTTGTAGCTGTAGGAGCTTCAAGCTCCCCCGTTTCTGGAACTTTAACTCAACCAGCTTACGGATCTAATGATTTTTTAATCGTTAAAGTGAACGAAGACGGTACCGTTGCATGGGAGCGACGGATTGGTGGAGATGGTAACGATGTAGCATCTGAAATCTTGATTGATTCAAGAGGTCAAATTATCGTTGCAGGTAGAAGTAACAGTCGACTTACTGGTGCCAAAACAACTGAAGTTTTTGGCTGGCAAGAAATCTGGGTCGTCGCCTATGACCTAGCGGGAAATCTCCTTTGGCAACAGTCTTACGGAGGAACAGGAGGTGAAGAACCTTTTGGAGTCGTTGAAGCCGACAATGGCAATTTGCTTATCGCAGCACGCACAGACTCACAACCTCATGCAACTACACCTCAGCGAGTTGCTCCACTTAAAGGATCTAACTCCTACTGGATTGTTGAAGCAACTTCAACGGGAGACTTCGTTCGAGAGCATATCTACGGTGGAGATGGATCAGAAGAACTTTGGGGCGTTCGGAAATTAGAAGACGCCTCTCTGTTAATATACGGTACAAGCCAATCTGGTATCTCACTGGATAAAACCTCCGCCTCATTTGGGTCGAGCGACATGTGGCTTATTCGTATAGACCAGCAAGGAACTCTCCTTAACCAATACACTTTTGGTGGTGACCAACCTGAAAATCCTCAGTTCGTTACACAATACGGCAACGGTGACCTATTCGTTTCTGGCCAGACGCGGTCTGGGCCATCAGGAAATAAGGCATCAGCTGCAATCGGAGCGCTGGACCTATGGTGTATTCGATTCGATCAAAATTCAGGAGCTGTAATTTGGGAGAAAACCTTCGGAGGCGATCAAGATGATAATGCTTTTACTGCTGTTCGAAACGTAAACGATTACGTACTACTTACTGGAAATACTCGATCATCAACACGAGGTGTTGCAACTGACGTTCTCGACGGAGGTGATGATAGCTGGATGAAGTATATCTCTCCCAACGGAGAAGAGATTTGGGACATTGCCAGAGGAGGTAATCGCCGAGAAAATATCCGTGGTATCGTTCGATCTGAAAACGGAGGATGGTACTTCGTTGGTGAGTCCAATTCTGATGCTTTCGACTGGAAGGACGGACCTTCTTACGGTACAGATTTTAATGGTGTTCGCTCTAATGACATTTGGTACGCCAAGCTTGAGTGTGACTTTTTCGTCGAACTTGGAGTTAGGGATACAAGCATCTGTATTGGAGAAGAACTCGTTTTGCGAAACGAGATCAGCGATCAGTCTCTTCCGCATACAACCTACCTATGGTCTGATGGATCAACGGATAGCACAATTACCATTTCACCAACGGCTGACGGATTCATCACACTCCAAAGTGTAAGCCCAGATGCTTGTGAAGCTTTGGACACCCTTGATATTGTAGTCCACGCTAGACCAACACTTGAAGCTTTGACTGTAGTTGAGGAAACTTGTGCAGGTCAGAATAACGGATCGATTTTCTTCGAGGCCAGCATGGATGCAACGAACTTCGTGCTCGATGGTACTGCGTATACAGCTCCTCAGCTATTTGAAAATCGTAGTGCAGGTGATTACGATTTCAGAGTCAATTCTACGCTTGAGCGTTGCGGCTTCGACACAACGGTTACCCTTGTTTCTGAAAGTTCCTTTTCAGTAGACCTTGGTCCTGACCGTGAAGTCATAATTGGATCCATGATCGATCTAAATGCGACACTTTC
>JBGCGF010000039.1:0-18708 GCA_045110575.1 Saprospiraceae bacterium | reverse complement strand
AATTAATCTTTGGGAGTGGCTCAATAAGCCATACAGAACCAGTGGCAGAATCGAATCACAAGCAACACTGTTTGATACAGGGTAGGCTAGATTTCACAAAGGACCTCTTTTCAGCACAAAACCCACGGTTTTACAAGCTAGGTTATGTCTAGCTCAAACGTTTTGGACAGGTGTGATATGATCTATATTCTGCAGTTTCGAATAATTCACCTGAAACGATAGATATGCTAGAAAAAATAGATAGAATTTCTGAACGTAATGGCATTCAAGTACCTTTCATATTGAAACTTCAAACGTACTCGATTTCTGAAGAGCATGGGTGGGGGATTAGATTTAAAAGATCCGATATACTCTGATGTACATCGATCACAGAATATTCAGTAGTATCATATTTAAGGAGGGCATTGCTAGCACGTCATGCAAGTGAGCCGCGTTAGCGTGCGATTGCCCAGACGTAGCGTGCGATTTATCGCGGCGTTTTTTTAAACCATCCTTGCAAATCACGATTCCAATTCGTGATTTGCAAGGATGGCTTTACGTTTTGACATCCGACATCCGACATCCGACATCCGACATCCGACATCCGACATCCGACAGCGAAGTGGTCCTATCTCGCACGTTGTGCGGGGACCCTCGCGCTACGCGCGGGGCATCCACTTAAATATCATCCACATCTCCAACACGATTCTTATCGCCAATGCTCACAAACATCCCGACAAACGGGAAGCGTGGGAACAAGCTGTCAACCTCTAAACGGTCATAGTTACCATTCACCTCCGGCTGCTGCGCATAACGATACTGGTGTACTTGGCGAGCACCCGTTACATTACTTAAGCTTGCAAAAATCACCGTGAAGTGTCCCTTGATATTCGTGAGGTACGTCACATTCAGACTTACGTTATGGAAGTCTGGAGTAACACCCGCAAAGCGCTCCGTTGAGTTTGGATTGTCAAAGCCACGACCGCTGTGAAATTGATACGTCGCATTGATACCGAAGCTAGGCTTCGGGAAAAAACGCTTGGCAACCAAAGCCACATTGTGCTTCGCGGCAAACGTTACCGGAGCACGCTCCGTCAGACCATCGCGCAAACGCTCTGCAGCATTGTAGCTGTAGCTGATCCAAAAGTCTGAATTCTTGACCGACTTGCGATCGCGGAAGAAGAGGTCAAATCCTTGAGAATATCCATCACCATCTGTTGCGAGTACACCATTGAGGTTGGTCTTAAGTGCATCATAGGTTTTGGCGTAAGCTTCAGCCCTCAACACGCGACCTTCCCAGCTACGAGAGTAGGTAAGGCCATAGTAGTTAAGCGTAGCCGCTTGAAGATTGTGATCAACAGAGAAGAGCTCGTCGTCCGATTGGCGCTGCACATAGCGACCTGCAGAAACAGCGATCTGGTGACTTGCAGAGAAGAGGTACGAAAGCTGGCCACGTGGTGAAGCGAACGCGCCAGCGCCATCTGCATATGCGTCTGCACGTAGACCTGTGCGAACCACCCAACGACGATTCAGGTACCAGTCGGCCTCCGCAAAAGCTGCTGTGTAGTGACGAGTTTGGTCACCAACATTGATCATTGCCTCTCCATTAGAAACGTCGACCTGCTCATGTCGCGCTTGCTGCTCAACACCTGCACGCCAAAGTGCTACTTCCTTGAAGTTGTCACTGTAACTCGCTCGTGCTTGAAGGTCTACTTGGTCAATCACCTTTCCGCCTTGATCGAGTGTAAACTCATCGCGATTACCACCGACAGATGTTCCAACTTCCCAAAGACCGGTTATGCCTTGTGGCTGCTGATACACGGCTTGAGCATAGAGGTTTTGGTTGCTGATGGACAGCTCCGTACCTCCATAAAATTTAGCCTGAGCTTCAGAGGCTGCACTGTAGCCGTTCGTGCCCGCTTGCGCAAAAGCCTTGAAGTTGCGACCGTCTTTGCCCGTCCACCAGTAAGCGGCCTGGGTATTGATGCCTTGTGGAGCTTTGATAAGTAGGTTCTTTACCTCATCATTGAGTTGTGCATACCCGCCCATGTGTGTGCCACCGACGCCAATCGCAAAGGCTTGGTTCTCGCCGATGCGCTGGGTGTGCGTTACGTCTCCACCAAGTGTCATGAGACTTACCTGAGTAGCCGTTTTCTCAGGAAGATCTTGCGTCTGTAAGATGAGTGCAGCAGAAAGTGCATCACCATATTGTGCGGAGAATCCACCTGATGCAAACGTGATTCCCTTGAAAGCAAACGGACTGAAACGTGTGCGACTCGGAACGTCAGGCAATGCACTCGTATAGAGGTTAGGCACCCGCATTCCGTTGATATAAGCTTGGGTTTCTGCAGCCGAACCGCCACGAACGAGCAACTGGCCAGACTCACCAGCCGGTGTACTTCCTGGAAGTGTGTTCATTGCTTCGGCAAGGTCTGCGGTTGCACCTGTTGTTGCGACATCAACGCTCGAAAGCACTGCCACTTTTCGGGTGTCACTGGCTACAAAGGCGCCTGCAGAAACAACAACTTCTGAAAGTGCCGTTGCTGTTTCCTTCAATTTAAAGGTGATACCTGTTGCATTCTCTTCCGTTACAACGAAGCTCTCTTCTTTAAAACCGATGTATTGGGTCTTTATAGTGAAAGGGGTAACCTGCCCTGCACTTGTTGAAGTGTCCCCTGAACTTGTTGAAGGGAAAGCTGTATACACGAACACTCCGACACTATCTGTGGTCGCCCCTTCAAAACTGACAGGGTCGTAAACATTCACGCCCGGTAGCGGGTCACCGTCGGTATCAACGATGCGTCCACTCACTTCGAGTTGAGCGAAAAGTAGCGTAGTGTTAAGGAGAAAAAAGGCGAGGGTAAGTAGACGAGTAGACATGATCTTCGATATTGTTGATTCGAAGATGGTCCCGGAAATAGTCCAGCTTTCGCCAAAACCCACTGAATCGTCGCCTTAGCTTACTGAACCGTAGCTACGTGCGCAAATCGAGCTCACGATGAGCCCACGTCGTTAAACCACCGTCCACCGAAGCATTGATTTCATTCTATCCTATATGGTATTCACTAGGGTTTAACGACGTGGGTGGCTACCAGCACAGCAGGCTTTCCCCGCGTTGGTGATTAAGCGATTAAGCGCCGCAGGCTGCATGCCTCTAGTTATGCAGTGCCGCAGGCTCTCCCCGCGTTAGTCATTAAGCGCCGCAGGCTATACATCTCTAGTTATGCCGCGCCGCAGGCTAAACGCGCCGCAGGCTAAAACGCGCCGCAGGCTAAATTCCCCTTTGCTTTCGTTACTTCGTAGCTACCTAACAACGCCTAACATGAAATTACTAAGCACCTTCCTTCTCGTTATAGTTGCCACACTCACCCTCAGTGCGCAATCAGCGATAGGCACCTGGATCACCGTCGACGACAATTCAGGTGAAGATCGAAGTCACATTGAGGTCTACGAAAAAGGCGGTAAGCTCTACGGCAAAATTGCTGTAACGCTAGACGAGACGGCAGAGACGCATTGTGAAGCATGTACCGGCGACCGCGCGAATGCTCCTTACATCGGTATGGAAATCATTTCGGCTGCTGCACCCGACGGTGACAAGGAGTGGGATGGCAAGATCTACGATCCGGAAAGTGATACGACCTACAAGCTCGTTATGTGGTTGGAGGACGATGCAAACGTGCTTTACGTACGCGGTAAGCATTGGACGGGCCTTTACCGCACACAGACATGGAAGCGCAAAGGGTAGAACCTCTTTAGAGATCCTACCCTTTGCACCCGATCTGCTACCCACCGGGTTGCAGGAATATGAAAAACGCCAGCACGAGCTCTGCTCATGCTGGCGTTTCTATGCACCTCACACCTTCGGTGCTTACTGACCCCGCATATAGAATTGCTGCCCGTCGATCACAATTGAATTGACGCGGAACTTTTCATTCAGGTAGATATAGGCATTCGGCTGCTTGTGCAGGTTGAGTTCCCACTGCCAGCGATCACCACCTGGGCGAGCATTGGTGTTTTCACGCTCTACTACACCGTTGACTTGGTAGGTACGGTGCTGCATTTCGGAGCTGCCATCGTCATAAATCATGAACGAGTTGAGGTCGACATAGTAAACCGTCGTGATCTTCAACTTGGACGAATCAACCGCAGGTACCGTATCTGTAAGCGCAGCAAGGTTTAGCATGGAGAAAAGGCTGTCCGGATGAAGTATCGCAATACTATCAGAAGCTACACTGTCTGTCGATGCAACGGTCTCCCCTTCGTTTGAAAGCAAAAGCGTATCGGCACTTACATTATCAAATGTATTTCCAAGGATTTCCTCTTGCGTTTTGACAGGAACGACCACAACTGCACTGTCTGGGCTTACGCCTTGAGCCTGTGCGAGCAATGCAGCTCGAGCCGCAGCCTGCGCTTCTGGATCTGCCGCGGCTGGAGCTGCGACATCGGCATAGGTTTCCTGCACATCAATGGTTTCCTGCTTCTTGCCTTTCTTCTTCTTTTTCTTCTTGCCGATTTTCTCTTTGATACTCTCCTTCTCTTCTATCGTAGTAATTTCATAGAAGTTAAGATACACAGAGTCTGCAGGCAGGATACGCTGTTGAACTCCACCCATGTTGTGGAATACGCGGAGGAATGGACGAACGTGAACACCTGTCCAAAGGCTATCTAAGTTTTTGATTTGCTTTTCACCCTTGTGAGTGAAGTACTCGGCCTCAGCCGCAGCAATCTCTTTCGGGATAATGCGAAGGAAGAAGATTACCTCTTTTTCTTTGTTCGAACGCTTGAAGATCAAACCTTCTACCTGTCCCATTTGGTCAACGACAACCTTTAGGTGACCTTGAATGGTAGGGTCACGTGCGTTCATGAGCTTCATGATGAAGCCATACTCCGTCGTGTTAATGTTGTTGACGCTATACACGCCTTGGATTTCTGGCCCCTCCACGTAAAGGTTCGCTCGTGTGATACCAAAGGAGTACTTGCCAATCGGAATCTCCTCAGGCGGTTCACCTGGGACTTCGCGCATCGCTGGCTTGAAATCGTATCCAATCAATTGGTCAGGCGACGCAAAGGTGCGGTCACTGATATACGAGTATTGCTTCGTTTGTGCCGTTAGTGAGGCGGTCACAATGCACAGTATTGTGCACAGCAGGATGTGAGTTTTCATAGGTTTCTTACAGTGTCGTTCACTGTAACAATTGCAAACCAGACGCCAACAGGACCCTATTTTAGGTCGGTTGCCGCTCCCTGCGAAACTTCATCCATTCAACGCGAAAAAACCCCCAAACTCCGAAACTTGGTTTTCGGGTTTCGGTCAGTTTTCGACAAGATTTTGGAGCTAACTCCCTGTTGTTAGGGCGAATATCCGACTTTGAATGGGTCGGTTTCACTTCTTTTACGCGTCATCCCCGCTGCGGAAGTTGGGCGTGCTACGGTCGCTCCCGTTCCTGAAAAGTGATGTCTTTTATGTCTTGTTTCTACCTCCGCAATTTACGACATCCCAAAGTCAACTCAAAATTTCAATCCTTGTGCTTTGCACCGGATTTAGCAGAGCGTGATGTACGTCCCTATCAGCAGTCCATCTTCTAGTAGCGCAGCGGTCGAGCAGTGAAACGGTCTAGCTTCTCTTTTCCGACATCCGACATCAAAAAATCATCCCAGCTAGCGGAACCATCACCCCTACCTCAACCCGAAATTCACTACTAGGAGCATGGTCGCGTATTCGAGCAGGAACGGACCCAAAGCCAGGACGGCGCGGGTCATACACCAAGAATTGAGTTGTTCCGTAGATCAATTGTCTGTTGTGTAGCATCGCATAGCAACGCCACCCTTCCTTTGTCAAGGCTTCTACGCCGACTCCTAAGGACATTACGCCTGCAACTGCATTCGTCGTGAATCCTAGAGGATCGACGAGCGCTACCGGTCCGCTAGGTCGATTGAATTCTTGAAATGGCTCTCCGCATTCAACACCAGGGTGTCTAACCACAGGTGCATACGTCCGCGAGTCGATTTCACTCTCCATTGATATCCAGCTTGCGCCAAAACGGAAGGAGGAAACAACCCGCACCCGATCTCCTACTGATAGGTTAACTCCCGTAAGCAACTCTGCTCGCTGACGGAAATATACATTTGCTTCTCGTTGGTCATCACCGAGGTAAAACAGTGATCCTGGCAACAGCGCAATCGTATCGGAATCAAAAGCTAAGCACCGCACCTTGGAAAACTCATAGGCTGAGTAAGAGCCTTGTAAGACCGCTTCCACACCTTCTGTGACGCGATAACCAAGGGTAGGACTAATGCCAAAGCCAGTGGTTGTCCGTTGATAAGACACGCCTACATGAACAGTAGGTGGGGTTGTGGATGAAACGCGCTGCGCATCCATTTGAACCGCAAGAAGTAATAGCAAGAAGCAAAAGCTAAGCTTCAAAAAGCGTTGAGAGACAGCTATTAGGGAGGTGGATGTCTGCATACATGCACTAGATACGGCCCTTTCTGGCATGTGCGCAACGATGAAGAGAGACTTCGTCGCCCAACCGCTACTTCTGGGTAAATCCCTGTAAAGCAGCTAAGTTGCTAGGTCAACCCAGATTCGCTCTGTAAGTTGCTTGTCTTAGAAAGGCAAAAATGGGTATGGATACTAGAGAAGTTAACGAACATGCTTTCATGGAAGATTGGCGCTTGCGACTCATCGCTGCAGCTGATGCATCCAATGAAAATGGACAGGAAACAGCCGAATTCCTCGGAATTAGCAAGAGTGCCTACTATCGCCGACGTAGAGGTGATATGCCGTTTTCTGCCTACGAGTATGTCATGCTTTCACGGCGCTTTGGTTTGGACATGCTGCCCAACAAAGAAGCAATCCCGCGCTTTGGATTTGTGGCACCCATGGAAGCAGACGCTACGTTCAACGAGACCCGCTACCTCAGTCAATTGGAAGCAAGTAGTCAACTGTTTGCCAAACCTGAAGATGTCTCGGTACTCGTTTCGACTACCGACATCCCAATCTTTTACCTCTTTGGCGAGCCAGACCTAGCTGCTCTAAAACGCTACCTCTTCGGTCTAGCCATAGATGCCAAAGGAGCACGACGCTTTGATCTAGCTACCGCCCGAAAAACGCACGGGACTTTTATCGGACGAACAGCAACGGTCTCTCGTGCATACCGATCAACACAACGTGAAGAAGCCTGGGGGCCAAGTCCATTGAGAAGTCTCACCTACCAAATTTTATTGTTGGTGGAAGGGTCGGCCATTCAGCGCGAAGATTGCCTTGCCTTATTTGAAGCCATCGGTCGAGTCATTGACCGCCTTGAAAAAAGCCTAAACGGAGGAAGTGAAGACGAAGGGCCGCTAAAGCTCTGGCAGAATCGGTTGCATGCGACAAGTAGCATTCTACAGTTCACTGGCCCGCACGCAAATCGACTTTTCGTCACATTCGACAATCCTAACTTCTTCTCAACTGAAGATCCGAAGGCAATCGCCTATTTCAGCGGCCACTTCGAAGCACTCCGCAAGCGTAGCCTTCGTATCGCCGGACATGGAGCCTTAAGCCCCGCACGTTATGCGCAGCAGCTAAGAGATTACGTCGCGCTAGGAATAAAAAAAGCCGAACGAGCGTACGATGAGATGGAAGAAGAACTTTAGATTTTTCTTCCAGCTCAGCTGCGCGTTGTGGTCCAACCGTTGTACGATCGAACGAAATCCAAGGGCCGCTACTTACTTCGGTACAGTGAGGCGCATCTTCTTTTTCGGCTTAAAGGTGATTTCAGCTTCCATAAGCTCGCCACCCTTCATTGCCTCTAAGTAATTGATGCTCAATACTACAGTATTGTCGTTTTCCTTGACATAGTCTGCACCTGTTACCGACTTAACCAAGCCCGGTACGTGGACCTTAACTTGATAGCTACTGAGGCCCATCATTTCCAACATTTGCTCAATTTGAGCAGCGTCCATCCCTTCGGCATTATCACCAGCTGCGTCAAGGATCTCATCCATTTTTGCTGCAGGTGCTTGGCGGACAATGAGCTTATTCTTGCCTACTAATTCAAAGGTGGTGCGGTTACCCATCTTATCGGCCATGCCGCTCGCTTGAGAGCTTTCGGCATCCATTGCCTTAAGGGCATCCATGCTTCGGAAGGTGTTGCCTACCTCGGTCGCGTTATCAAAATTGATAGTCATTCCGAATCCGAGGATGCCTTCCCCTTTGTCCATGCGCATTGCAAAGTCAAGGTTCTTAAGTAGGCCAAATGCAGTCTGAAGGCTATCGATTCCATTGTCCGAAATGGACTTCCCTTGATCTGCAAACGATTGGCGAAGCGCTTTTTTGTTCCCGATGATTTGCTTGACACTGTCTGGCATTACCGTCATCAAGTTGAACGTCGTATCAAATTTCTCCTGTGCGAGTGCGTCCTTCATGACATCCTCAGGGTTGTCAGAATCGCTTTTGTTAGTGTCCTCTTCACCGCCCATGTTTCCCATCATCTCAAGCATCGCAAGTGATTCGGCAGCATCGTAATCCAATTTGTAGCGACCACTGCCATCTGCATTGATCCAGACCTCTTCCGTAAAGGTGCCGCAAGACGTAAGTAGCATTGCTACAAATAGAAGACTGATAGAGAAGAATTGTGAGAGACGCATGGTTAGATCTTTGTAAGTCAAAGATAGAACGGCGGATTACTTCTACTAAGTACTACAGGATCCGCCCAGCAGACCCATCAAATTGCGATTGATCGATATGGTATTCGTGAAGTCAATCGAGGCATTAAAAGAAGTGTCTACGAACCAATAGAGTCGACCACGAAGTCTGGTCCGATTCCAGTACGAACGATGTCCTGGTTGTAGTTCTTAGCGCTGGTATTGCCGCTCAGCACCAAGCAGGTTTGAATACCAAACTTGTTTCCTCCAATGATGTCCGTGCCCAGTGTGTCGCCGACCATGAGTACATCCTTCTTCGCAAATGAATCACTGAAGTTGAGGTCTTCAAAAGCGTAGTGGAACATCTGTGTATCTGGCTTGCCGAAATGCAAGAATTTGCGACCAAGCACAGACTCAACCAATCTTGCAATACCGCCCGTGGCTAGCGCCACCTGACCGCCAGCGGTAGGGTAGAGGTAGTCTGTATTGGCAACAATGGTTGGGATGTTACGATTGCGAATCAAGTTGATCACCGCATTCAAGTCGGTGTTCCAATCAAAGCCTTCGTCATCCAAAAAGACCATGCCACTGATCTCATCTGGATTCGTCACTTCACTTACTGGTACTGCCTCGCAACCAGCATCGAGCACATATCGAGCAGATGCCTCTGTGCCGAGGTAAGCGACTTTACCGCTGGTGATCTTCTCTTTCAAGAACAGTTTGGCCATCATACCGCTAGTGATGATTTCACTTGAGCGAATGCTGGAGTAGCCTAATTCACGAAAACGCATCGCTTGGTTGCCTTGACTCCTTGAAGAATCATTGGTCAATACCCGGATCTCAATGCCTTCGTCGCGAAGGATTTCAATCAATTCTGGACCGCCTTCAACCTTGCCTCCAGCAACTTTGAGTACACCGTAACTATCAAAAAAAATCGCTCGAAAACTACGGGCTAGCGTTAGGAAGGAACTGGTTTTCACGAAAGTGGGGGAATTAATAAACAGAATGGATAAGCGAAGATTAGCCTAGAACAGCCTTCTTCAAAAGATCTGCATCGAAACGTTCGACACTTGGAAGACCTTCACCAAAGGCCTCTGAAAGTAGTTTGGAAGCGAAAATTTCGTGAAAGAAGTAACGTCCGTCTTTCACGACATAGTTGAGCAAGAAGAAGCGATAAACTTCCCCGAGCGCTTCTAATTCCGTTTCATTGAACGGATAAATCTCGTGGTACTTCTTTAGGAAACGAATGAAGCGTTCCTCCATCAAGATGTCAACGTTATAAGTGAACTCTGTTCGGTCGCCTCGGTTAGAAACCACGCGTGCAACGAAATAGAAGTCCATCATCCTTGAACTCATTCGGAACCAATCATAGTCCCAGCGTGAGTAAAAACGACCTGTTGGTGTCAAGGAGAAATTGCCAATGTTCCAATCTACGAAGACAGGAATTTTGGGCAAGTCTGCGACTTTAAGCCGAGCCGTGTTCTTTCGAAAGAGATCGCAATGCTTGCGGATTTCGTCTTCAAAGCCTCGGTACTCAAACTTCCCTTCGGGCGTGTCGAGCAATGCAAGCAGATGGTTGATGTCCGAATGCGTGTCCTTCGAAGATTGCGGCAACGTCTTACGTACCTGATAGCAGGCCTTGTGAAATCCTGCAAACTCAACCGCCATCTGATCAATCTGATCTTCTCCGAGACGTCGTGGCAACCGCTCGCGCACTTTTACAGGGCGATAGAAAACGACCCATGCATCAATGCGAGAATCTTGATGGCGATAAACATAGAGACGCTCACCTTTCATAAGGCTTCGCGCCAAGAAATTCTCGAACGGAGCCGGAAGGTTGTTCGAAAGCGTGTTGATGATGCGGTGGTCCTCAACGAAGTGCTCGTACTTCCCGAAGTAGCTCAGTTTGGCAACCACAAAGCTGCGATCGGTAAAGCGTATTCGGTATACGTGGTTGGTCGACACCATCGCTGAGATGTCTGTCACCAAACTAATCTCGCGAGAGTCATCGTAATCGGCCCAGGCCTCTCTAACAATACTGGTAAAGTCTATCGGTTGTATCACGGAGGTAAGGTAGGGGATACAAGGGTCAAAAGGCGGGGCTATTCCGTCTGTGTGGGACGCCATTTTTTTAATCCTAAAGCGCCTTTTAGCAAGGCGTGCAATGCTAGATGAACGTTCATAGCGCTTGCTGTGTGTTGTCAAGCAGTTTCACGCAGAGCGCCCTTCGGTCTTCGCAGAGGGGCAGAGGTCGCAGAGTCGAGACGCACGTTTAAGGCGCGTGGGCTTTTATAGCGCCGCAGTCCAACCGTCATTATGAAAGGCAAGCGCCGCAGGCTTATACATCTAGAAATGCAGCGCCGCAGGCAAATCAACGTCCCCTAAGGCAAGCGCCGCAGGCTATCCGCGCCGCAGGCATTCCTCGCGCCGCAGGCTCTGACTTTGCGTCCCGCAAAATCACGTTTCCGTGTCAATCACCACACCCGCTGATTCTTCAGCAGCTTCCGTCATCAACTTGAGGGCTTGCTTAAGGTGCTTCTCACTAAAGTTGGACTTAAGCCGAACGATAGCGGCTCCTTCATCGCCATAGGCCATGAGGGTGATCAGTTTGATCTTACCACGGCGTTGCTTGACGTGGATTTGTACACCACCTTCTGGCGCTCGAACGAAAAGGACGGGCTCACCTTTTTTTCGTTTGATGAAGCGCTCGTAGTCTTCTCTGAGTTTTTTGGCTTCGTAAGCAGGGTTTTCGGCAAAGGCGGCTACTCGTAGAGAACGAACCCCTTTTGAGAGTTTGCGCACCGCGCGAAATTCTTCTTCCGAATCGAAGTCTCCTTTTCCGGCTCTAAGTGCTAAGCGCATAAGAAAGCCAGGGATACCGATACGGAAAATGGAAGTCCGTTCCATCTTGGGCATGAGCAGCGCACGATCCGCCTGGTATTTCATCGGGCCCTCGTTTTCGCGCTCGATGAACTTTACGCGGCTGCGTGCTCGGATACTGTCGCGAATTTCAGTTTGTCGAGAAGGGCTTGGCGCTGGCCGAGTTTCCTGCGGACGGTCCTGAGCAAACGCAAGTGTGCTGAGCAAAAGAGTCAGTAGTAGTAGTAAGAGAGACTTCATGAGGGCTAATTGGCAGACGGGATAAGGCAGGAGCTAGAGCATATGCACATCTAAGGCATGCCCTAAAACTAGGCTATCGACTACGCTTCTTTTCAGAGCGTAATCGATAGCCTAGTTTTGGGCAAGGGGTTAGTCAATTGAAATATTGACTTTACCATCATCGTCTTCAAAAGCCTTGGCGAGGGCACCAATCTTGTTGAGGTCGATATGACCTTCGAAGCTGAGTAGAGTAAAATTGCCTTCAGAAAAATCAACCTCGTCTTCTCCATCAAGGAGAGCTGCTGCACGACCGTCGGCCGATTCGCCAACGAGGAGGAGAAGCTCATCTACTACACCGTCGTTTTCACGGACATAGAAGTCGACAAACGTGCTGCCTTTCTCGCGTACGGTCATCAAGACCTCGTACGGTTTGGCATTTGCAATGGTTCTTTTTGCTTCTTTGTACAATTCGATACCATCGCCATCACGGTTTAGGATGCGAAGACTTTTCATGTCTTGAACTACATCGGTCAAAGCTTTTACCTGATCGGAATTCATGTCATCCGTATCGAGGTTAGAGATGACCGTCTCCATGAGGTTGAACATCTTACCGCTTACGTAAACGACGGTGAAATCTTCATCATTGACATACTTTGAAAAGTGTGCGCTGATGGCGTCTTGTTGAGCGCTGAGTGTGCCTGCGAAAAATAGAGCAAAGGCTAGAAAGAGAAACTTGAAATTCATGATTTTGAGTTGAAGACGTTATTAATGGGTTCCATGCGGCCTACTTCCTTACTAGTGATGCGGCTGCCATTCTCGATGCGTCGAGAAACGTTAGAGAGGGCTGCGCGCGTGATGCGTGTTGCCTCTTCGGGGTCGGTTATTTCGTATTTGCTCCAGTCGATTGCGACTTGGGCTTCTACGATGTTGTTACTGGCGATTGGTTGACTTGCAGTCAGGCTGTTTTCATTCGAGAGGAAGAAAAAACCAGCCGTCATAACAACGGCGAGCATAACGGCAGCTGCAATCGCGATGCGCAATTTTGGACGAGCCTTCAGCCCGCTTCGCTTACTCACTACTCGGAGTTGAGGTTGCTTGCCATGGTCCGCTCCGTTCTTGGTTGGGGCTAGCCAAGGAGCCTCGGCAAATGGTTTGGTAGACTTGGCGGTTTGAATCACCGTCTGAATACCGAACCATTGTTGGTACGGAGCGAACTCCGCTGGGAGGTCGGCTGCCTGCAACAAGGCTTTAAGTTCGCGCTCCTCAGCGACCGATGTCTCGGCAGCCTCATAGCGGTCGAGCAGGGCTCGAAGTTTTTGTGGATCAGTCATTTGTTTGGGATTGTCTAGTCTGTGCGTTGGGAGCGTGCGAAGGGTCGAGTTGTTCGCGCACCTTCTTTCGAGCGCGGTGCAGGTAAACCTTTACCTGTGGCGCGCTGAGGTCGAGTGCTTGAGCGATCTCGTCGTAGCTGAGTTCTTCGACCTCTCGGAGGTGAAGCACGTTGCGTTGCATTTCGGGTAGCTGCTTCATGCAATCGAAGACTGCATCTACAGCCTCACGCTGTTCGACTTGTGTGTCAGAAGCGATTGAATTACTGGAGTGTGCGTAGAGTGCATCTACGTCTCCTGTTTTCCAAGCGCTGTGTCGCTTACGGTCAAGTGAAAGGTTGCGGGTAGCTCTGATGGCCCAGGCTTCGAGGTTGTTAATCTCGTCGAGTTGATCTCGGCGATCCCACATTTTAAGCAGGACTTCCTGTGCTACATCCTCACTTTCTGGTCCGTTGCGTAAGATGCTTGCGGCGAACCGGTAGCATTTGTCCCGCAGTGGGAGAACGGTGGAGATAAAGAGTTCTTGCGTCATTTCAAAAGGCAGACGCGTTGACTAAGGAAACGTTACAGCCCTTCCGAAAAAAGAATTCGGTGGCTCCAGCCAGTGCGTTGTTCTACTAAGGTATAGCAGCCTGAGTTTAGGCCTTTCGGCAAAACAAGGGATGCGGTAGTTGTTCCTTGAAGGTTACCGTTTGCAGCAGCGTATGTCTCAAGTCGGCGTCCAAGCGCATCGATCAAAACGAGTGATGCGTCGTTGGGCAGATCTGTGAACGTAAGCTTGCCCGAGGTTGGGTTCGGGAACGCAACTGGGGTTTTGGCGAAAGCTGCCTCCTCATTGTCTAATAGCAAACAAGCCTGTGAAACCTGCGGACAGTAGCCCATACGATTAGCTAATGTGCAGTCTAGTACAAATGGATTCTTGTTGCCTTGGAAGGTCGAGATTGCAAGGGTTCGTGCATATTCATCTGCGTCTACAGGATCTAAATCATTCCAGTCACAGAACGTCGATTGCTGTAGGAAAAAGAAGTTAGGATCGTCATTTATCGCTTCGTCACGGTAGATAGTATAGAAGTACATCATGGCCCGAGCGATATCGCCTTTGCGAATTTCACGCGGCTCGAATCGAGAGCGAGTAGATTCTGAATACTGGTCTCTTTCGCTAGCTGGAGGGGGAGAGCTTTGGGTTTGGTCTAAGTAGTACCAGCTATCTGTGACACTGTCGTCAAGGTCTTCGAAACGATTGCTGGCTCGATCACCGTTAACGTTTACACGTGTCGGGTAAAGGTGGTGCATGTCTGCATTTGCATTTCCACTTCCAGCTCCTTTTGAACGGGGGTATAGGTGTTCTGTATTAATGCCTCGGTCGAATGCGTATTCTGTTGGATCTACGCCATCGGGTAGATCTATTTCGAAGTCGGTGTATTGGCAAGCGAGCTTCCCGTTTTTTCGCCACACGTACAAAAACATGGTGTCACGAGCGATTCCGTAATCGAGTTGCCCACTCGCACTATAGTTTGCCTGTAGAGCATTGAGTAAATCATTGCCCGTTAGGCCAGGGAGTACATCTTCCTGTATTTGCGAATGCCCATTAGCGGGTGCAAAGGCCAAGAACGCCAACACGAGAAGTGCAGATGCAGAAGAAAGGAAGGTATGGCCAGCAAGGCGACAGATAGGTTGAATAGAATGCACGCTGCAAGATAGCGTTATCTGTCACGTGCTAGCTTTGTAGGAATGCAGATTCTCAAAAGCGTAATGCTACTTGTCTTGTTGGTGATTGTCGTCACTGTTTTTGGACAGCGGACGGTAGGTCTGACCAATTATACGCCGGCGGTTAGTGAAGGCTATTTGCTCTTCGCTCCGTTTAATTTTAACGAGACATACCTTATTGATCCGTGTGGCGATTTGGTTCAGGAATGGCAACACACAGAATCACTTGGAACAGCTTCTGAGTTATTGCCTAACGGCAACCTGCTGCGCACGGAGCGCATGGTTTCAGCGGTAAATGGAGCTGGTGTTGGGGGGCGATTCATTGAGGTAGATTGGGATGGTAGAACCGTTCGATCTATTGAGCTCGCTAGCGATCAGCTTCATGCGCATCATGATTTTACGGTACTACCCAATGGAAACTTGCTGGTGATTCTTTGGGAAGTACATGATCGCGCCGATGCCATTTCTCAGGGTGCCAATGAAGCGTTATTGGATTCACTAATCTGGAGTGAGCGAGTTATCGAACTTGCTCCTACAGCGAACAGTTGGAGCGAGGTATGGCGATGGCGCGTTTGGGATCACTTGGTGCAAGACCATTCGTCTACGGCATCCAACTTTGGGGTGGTCAGTGAGAATCCTCGCCGACTCGATCTCAATATGCGGGGGCAGTATGTTGACGCGAACTTGGACTGGTTGCACTTTAATAGTGTAACAGTGACGCCTGATGGAAAGCAGGTTATCCTTTCTGCGCGTAGCACAAATGAGGTGTACATCATCGATCATACAACCACAACTGCTGAAGCGGCTTCGAGTACCGGAGGTGAATTTGGTCTCGGTGGTGACCTGCTATATCGATATGGCAATGACCATAACTATGCAGAGAATGTAACCGAGCCACGTCCACTTTATGGGCAACATGATGCACGGATTGCAGTGAGTGGTCCGAATGAAGGAAGCTTCAGCGTGTTCAATAATGGAGTGAATCGTCCAGGCGGGGAGTTTACGAGCATCTATCGTTGGGTTCCTCGATTTGATTTTGCGGGGGATTATCTTTTAGAGAATAACGTGTTTCCTGCGCCGCTGGAAGAAGAAGAACTGCCACTAGATGTAAGTCTATATAGTTCGATCCTTTCCTCTGCTCAACCAATGGAGACAGGTGGTTATGTCGTCAATGTCGGTCGTCTTGGAGCCTTCTTCGAGTTTGACCGATCGGGCGAAGAGCTTTGGCGATATGTAAGTCCTGTAGGAACGAGTGGGCCGGTTCGTCAAGGGTTGCGACCAACAGGGTCGACGATCTTTCAGGTGGTTCACTATCCGGTTGATGATCCTCGCCTAGCTGGAAAGAACCTAACTCCAGAAGTTCCGATCGAACTTGATCCTGTGATAAGTCTTTGCCTATTGGTTGGCGTTGCAGACGCGCCTTTACAGTCGATTTCTGTATTCCCGAATCCTACAAAGGCCTCGCTTACGATAGTCGATGCTCCTGCTGAGGCGAAGTACGCGCAGGTGTCTGACGCGCAAGGTAGGGTGGTGCTTCGCCAGTTGATTGCTGCTGGGGAGGTCGACCTTTCAAGTATTGCAGCTGGACTTTATTCGCTATCGCTGATGGATAATGCTGGACGAATGTTGGCGACGGTGAGAGTGAGTAAAAGCTAGTCGAACAAAGAGACCTATGAGAAATATCAAATCCGAAATCCTCTTCAATCCCAGTTTCTTCGATAAAGCTGACGAGATATTCGAGCACCTCGTGGCTAACGTAAACTGGGACGACAGTATGCGTGCCCGTAAGACGGCTAGGTTTGGTCAACCGAATGTTGGTTCAGAGCAGGTGGGTACGTACGAGCCGTTTCTTCCGTTTATGGAGGAATTGAGCGAGCGTCTAGAACCCGTTCTTGGATTCAAGCCGAACAACTGCTTTCTGAACTACTACGAAAACGGAAGTTCTAAAATGGGCTGGCATGGGGACTCTACGCATTTCCTGGAGCCTGAGACCGGGATTGCGATCCTCAGTGTTGGAGACACTCGAATCTTTCAGGTGAGGCGAAAAGCAGTACCGACAGAGTTATTGAACTATGTACTTGTTCCAGGCTCCATGATCTACTCTCCGATCTCGATTCAAGAAGAGTGGCAGCATGCGATTCCGAAAGTGGTTTCTGATCGTGGGCGGATCAGCATGACCTTTAGAAAGATGAAGCTTAGCTAGTCAATCTTTAGGCGTAAAATAGTGATGTGCATTTTCGTTGCTCGCAAAAATGAATAAAGATGTCAGGAGGGGATTGGAAACACATGTTTAAGGCTGTCCAAGAAGGAGACATAGAATTGGTCGGTTTTTACCTGAGGTCAGGTGTTGATCCTAATTATCAGCATCCAGAATTTATGGCTTCTGCTTTAGTAGAGAGCATCCGTTTTAATCAACTGGACATCATGAAGTTGATCTTAGATGCTGGTGGGGATCCCAAGATTAAAGAGGTCTGGGCTGGCGACACCGCGCTGTCTGTGGCAACCGAGAAAAAGAACGAGAAAGCGATAGCGTTACTTGGGTTGTACTTGTAAGCCCTTTGAGAGACCAGTTTGCGGATTAGAAAAGTAGACGTAGCTCCTATCTTACAGCAATACTTGAATGGACCGCAAAGCTCAACAGTATGCATGTCGAAAATAGCCTTTCAGAGGATATGCCGAAGATATTTGACCTATACAGGATTGCAACGGCGTACATGAAGTCGAAGGAACAGGTGCATTGGCCAGAATTCTCGGCCGATTTAATTCGTTTTGAAATCGAAACCCAAAGACAATGGAAGCTCGTCTCAAATGGAGAGGTTGCTTGTGTTTGGGCAACGGCTTTGAGTGATGCGCTGATTTGGGGCGACAAGAATGAAGACCCATCCCTTTATATTCATCGAATAGCGGCCAATCCAGACTTTCGTGGTCAGAACCTCGTGAAGCAACTTGTGGCTTGGGCCGATGAGTACTGTAAGCGTAAAGGGCTGAAATATGTTCGAATGGATACGGTTGGCTTCAATGAAGGCTTGATTGGCCATTACCAAAAGCTCGGGTTTGATTTCTTGGGCAGTGCGCCCCTTGAAAATACAGATGGATTACCAGATCACTATAAAGCTGGACCGGTCTGCTTCTTTCAAAGGGAAGTGAAATAATTAGAGCGTGTTTAAGAATTCAGATTCTGGCGAAATTGAGAGGATTTAGGACTGATTAAGACAAAAAGCGCAAGATTTAGCTGGCTAATTCGAGCATTTTTAACGAGAATCAGGTTGAAATTATCCGATTTTTAGTCGAATTAGGATTTCTTAAACACGCTCTTAAGCAGCTGTTAGGCAGTACATTGCTGTAGCAGTGCAGTTGAGGACTTTGACCAGATGAAAACGGAACGTACACTCCAACAAGGTTTAGATCGGTTTCAGGAGAGGAACGCGAAGTATTTCTCTGATAAGCCTATATCAGAAGAGGCAAAGCGTTTTTTGCGTAGCCACGACATCGCTCACGTAGTTTTCGGTTGCAACACCACGCTGTATGGTGAGGGAGTCGTAAAAGTGTGGACGGCCTTCGGCACAGATCAAAGCTTCTGGGCAGTAACAAAAGGCTATCGTGCGGCAAGCGCGTTTAGTCTATCGCGAGAATTTAGTTTTCAGCACGTAGTCAAGAGCATCGGCCGGTTCTTGCTGGCCATTCCTAAAACCATAAGTAGAGCAAGACAAATGACCAAGCCTTGGGTGTGGTCGGATTATGAGCCGTACTTGAATAAACCGCTCGCTGAGGTTCGGGAAGAGTTTGGGATTCGGGTGGTGGAGTGAGAATTCGCACGGGTAAACCCTGTGCTTAACGGAATAGAGACATAAGGATTTGATTAAAAATGTGTTGATTAAGAGTTTGAGCAGGACTGCAGCTTTTACCTAAAGCTACAGTCCTGCTGCGTTTATCCATCAGGCTGAGTACCTGTAAACTTGTCAGTTGA
>JBGCGF010000038.1:0-69939 GCA_045110575.1 Saprospiraceae bacterium | reverse complement strand
TCTAGATGGTGACTTAGACCTTTTCATTGGCAACGAGGCGAGCAATGCGCTCCGCGTTCCGTGTGAGTTGTATCTCAACGATGGTGCGGGTGGTTTTGTCGAAGTAGGAAAAGCAGCTGGTGTAGACCTTATCTCTATGGTAAAGGGCGTGACCGCGGGCGATGTAAACGGTGATCGTTTGCCGGACTTATATGTGAGTTGTCTCGGTCAGCCGAATGTGCTCTATTTAAATCGAGGCGTACAAAACGGTATTCCCCGATTTGAAAATGTATCGGCAACGGCTGGTGTCGCTGAACCAACCTTTAGCTTTCCGACGTGGATGTTTGATTATGATCAAGACGGCGATTTGGATCTTTTTGTGAGTGGGTATGATGTGCAAGCCCAAACAGATGTAGCTGGAATAGAAGCTCGTGTGCGTGCAGGTCGAAAATCTTCAGAAGCGCCCTTGGTGCTGTATAAGAACGACGGGATGGGCATGTTTGTCAATGCGAGTGCTGCAGCTGGAATTGACAGACCAGCCTATACAATGGGATCGAACATGGGCGATTTGACGAATGATGGGTTTCCGGACATGTACCTCGGTACAGGTGCTCCTGACTTACGGTCGGTGGTTCCTAACCTGTATTATGTGAATACGGGTAAGGGCAGCTTCCGCGAAAACACGTTATCGTCTGGACTTGGTCATGTACAGAAAGGACACGGCGTAGGTTTTGCCGATTTTGACATGGATGGCGACCTAGACGTTTATACGGTGCTAGGAGGAGCGTTTGAGGGTGATAATTTCCCTAACGCACTATTTGAAAATCAATTGAAAGAGCAAGGCGCTTGGTTGAGTCTCCACCTTTCGGGAAAACAGGCGAACCGATCGGCAATTGGAGCTCGAGTGAAGGTTTTGGCGAAAGCTGCCAGCGGTAAAGAAATTATACGTTATCACACCGTAAACTCAGGAGGAAGTTTCGGAGGAAATTCGCTGGTAGCTCATATAGGACTCGCCGATGCAATTTCAGTTGATCGTGTGGAGATCGAGTGGCCAAACAAAGAGAGGGATACGCAAGTGCTCGAAGGGATAGAGCTAAACTCGAGTTATTTGATCGTGCAAGGGGAGAGTCCAGAGAGAACCACTTTGGCTGTTCGACCCTTAAAAGGTGCCCATTCAGGCCATGCCCACTAAGCTTCTAAACCACTCTTTTTACTTCATTTGATTGCTACTTGTTTTATGACAGGCGAAATCAGGGTCATACAATTAGCTCATTTTTCGCTCTTTTCCAGAGCACGAATCGCTGAATTTACGGAGTTTCAGCACATACATATGAGGAAGATCACTGGGTATTGATGCCTGCCATGCCCTCGGAACTACGAAAAGACATCTTGCTTTTGGTTCCTCGTCATGATTGGTTAGAGAAGTTAGATGACCTCAACGGAAGCGAAATTCTACGCTGGTGCGACCTTCTAGGGCTTGTGTAATTTGTGGACCGACGGCCATGCAAAAAGTACCTTAACATATTACCCTGATGCAGGGATTTGAACAGAGTCCAAAACAGAGATTAGTTAAATAGAACTGGATTCGAATGATTGTTTGGTCGATTCAGTTAACCGTCGTTTTCTATTTAGCTATGTCGGTTTGAAGCGATTTTGTACAAAAATTGACAGTTTCCTGCGAATATTCGCTGGCAAAACTTAATATTTACTTAACGCAATAGCATAAGTTTGGTAGATTGGCGCTCTGTAAAGCGTTTTGTCGATAACTATCAGGGTACTCGTCTATAGTTCACGGTCTGTGAATTTCACAGTACATGATCGATTTTCGGTGTTCGACACCTTGCTCTACACTACAAGGACTCTCCCTGAATTAGAAGGTTGCATTTGCAGTCTCGAGATCAGGTCTCTTAACTAGAAAACTGAAACAAAAACTTCAACCAATGAAAAGACTACTACTAGTCCTCTCTCTTGTGATTACTGCGAGTCTGGCGATTGCCCAGAGCCGCACTATTACAGGAACAATCGTAGACACGGAGGGCCAGCCCCTTATCGGTGCTACGGTTCTCGAGGAAAACACATCCAACGGTACCGCGACGGACCTTGACGGAAAGTATGAACTTTCGGTCACGGACAACGCTGTGCTCGTTATTTCGTACACGGGCTACGGTTCGCAAAAAGTTACTGTAGGCGACGCAGGTACTTACGATCTTACTCTTTCAGAAGGTATCGACATCGATGAGGTGGTTGTTACTGCTCTCGGTATCGAGCGCAAGAAAGATGAGGACCTAAGTTCAGCTACCTTGATTAGTGCAGAAGATCTCCAGCGTTCTGGAGAGACTGGCGTAATTCAAGGTCTTGCAGGTAAGACTTCTGGCGTTGTAATCACTCGTAACTCGGGTGACCCGGGAGCTGGTGCTTATATCCAGATTCGTGGCCAGAACACGATTCTTGGTGATGCATCTCCACTAATCATTCTCGATGGTGTACCGATTTCAAACTCAACTACAACCACAGGTGCAAATGCTGGAAATAATTCAGGTGCAACTGCAGGTGTTGTTCAGCAGTCTCGTTTGAATGACCTTAACCCAGACGACATCGCAAGTGTAACTGTATTGAAAGGTGCAAGTGCTGCGGCTGTTTACGGTACAGGTGCAGCAAACGGCGTACTTGTAATCACAACTAAGTCTGGTGCTGGTTCAGGAAAGCGTTTCGGAGTAAGCGTTAATTCTTCAGTCAGTTTTGACCAAATTAACTCCGAGCACCCTAAGCAAGGTCTTTACGGACGTGGCGGCGGTGGATCTTTCGCAGGTAACGGATTCGAAGGCGGAAGCTGGGGAGACCGTATTGACCAGCGTGCTGGTGGAGCTGATGGTGTTGATCAAACAGGGGAGTTTTTCGTAGGAAATCAAACAGGAACTACTTACTACCCAATCACTGAAAAGAATAGCCAAGAGGTCTACAACGAGAAGAATCGTGACCAAGTTTTCCAAACAGGAGTAACTGCAGACATCAGCGTTGGCGTAACCTTCAACACGGATAACTCGAACTCATTCATTTCTTTTAGTCGTACGGATCAGGAAGGTATTATAAAAGGAAACAGTGATTTCAACCGAAATACTGTTCGTTTGAATAATAAGATCAACTTGACTGACAACTTGAGCTTCCGGATTAATAGTTCTTGGACAGGTTCTTCCTCTAATCGTATTCAGACAGGTTCTAACCTTGCAGGTCTTTACCTAGGATACTTGCGTACAGCTCCTGACTTTGACGGAGAAGATTATGATGGAAATTACTTTTCTGGACAAGGTGCGGCACCTCAGCCGCTTCAGCGTACATACCGTAATCAGTTAGCGAATTCATTCAATGCTAACGTTGGACCGATTTACAACAACCCAGGTTGGACGACGAATCGTCAGGTAAATGATAGCCAGGTAAACCGTTTCATTGTTTCTCCAGAATTGAATTGGGGAATTACTAAAGGTCTTACTGCGACACTTCGTTATGGTATTGACTACTACGGTGACGCGCGTACTACGTTCTTCCCTGTAGGTTCAGCAAGTGATTTCTATGGTGGTGGATACTTTCGTGATGACATTACTGAGAAGACACAGAACGTGTTTGCGTTCTTGACAGGTGATTATGACCTAAGTGATAAGCTAGGCTTCAACTTCAACGTTGGATACACGCTTTATGACAACCAGTTTGCTCGTCAAACAGGTGGAACGAATAATTTCTTCATCAATGATCCATCGAAGTTCATTTTTGATAATGCTACTGCAGCAAACCAAGACGCTGCTCAATTCGTGAGCCGTAACAGAAAGAATGGTGTATTTGGAGTATTTAACTTTGATTACGATGATCGTCTTTTCGTAGAGCTTACAGGACGTGCAGAGCGCACAGCTACTGTACCGGATGAGGTGTTTTTCTTCCCAAGTGCATCTGTTGGCTACAAGTTCGCTGATAACCCAAGCGCAAATCTTTCGTTCGCGAAAGGTCGTGTGAGCTGGGGACAGATTGGTATCGAGCCAGCATTGTACAGCAACCAGAACGTCTTCTTTGCATCTACATCAGGTAGTGAAGGTTGGGGACAGTACTATGACGGAGCGAACTATGGTGGAACTTTCCGTCGTGGATCTCGCCAAGGAAACCCAGACCTCACAATCGAGACGGTAAGTGAGTTTGAGGTTGGTGGTGACTTTCGTTTCTTGAAGAACAGACTTTCTTTAAGCGCTACGTACTACGACCGTACTACTGCCGATGCAATTCTACCAATTGAGGTGCCAGCATCTACCGGATTCGCTGAGATCTTTGCGAATGCTGCAGAGATTTCTAACTCAGGAATCGAGCTTGACGCTGGTTACAAGCTTTATAGCTCAGAGGACTTCAGTGCGCGTGTTTACGCTAACTTCAGTCGTAACCGCAACATCGTTGAGGCTCTTCCAGATGTTTCTCGTTACATCCTTAATGGATTTACAAGTACAAGTTCTGCAGTAGTTGAAGGCGAGCCTTTCGCTGCTATTTATGGCGGTCAGTATGCACGAGATGAGGGTGGAAACATCGTCACTAATGAGTTAGGCTTCCCAACTGTTGCTGAGTCACAAGGTGTAATAGGTGATCCAAACCCGGATTGGCGCGGTGGCCTTGGTGCAGAGCTTAACTACAAAGGCTTCCTCTTAAGCTTCTTGTTTGAGACAATGCAAGGCAACGACATGTGGGCTGGTACTTATGGTGTACTTCACCACTTCGGTATTCACCCAAATACTGCTAATGTTCAGGTATCTGATGTAGATCTCAATGAGGTGAACGGTAACGTGATTCCTGCCGGAACAGAGTTCCGTGGAAACATCGAGGACTTCGGTTCTGGACCAGTTGCGTTGACTGAGCCATACTATGAGAGTATTGGTGGAGGATTCGGACCTATCGGTGAGCAGTTTGTTCGCGACGGTAGCTGGACTCGTCTACGTGAGTTAACACTTGGCTACACATTGAATGGTGCTGCTGTTCAAAAGCTTGGCTTCACCAACCTTACCATTGGTCTTACTGGCCGTAACCTGGCATTCTGGTCACAGTTCCCAGATATCGATCCAGACCTTAACCTAACCGGTGCTTCTAAAGGACGTGGGTTGGACTACTTTACCAATCCGACGACACGTTCATATGTTGTTAACCTCAACCTTGGATTCTAATGATGACGACTAATAAATTCGCCTACGCCGTCCTTTTGATGAGCGTACTCATTTTTACTACAAGTTGCCAGTCTCTCGTTGATGATCTCAACGATGACCCTAACAACTTTACTACGATCACACTAGATCTTGCACTGAATCAGGCTCAATTGAATCAAGCAAGTCTTGCGGGAGGATTCCCTTCTCACTTGGCAACGATGTGGTCTGATCAGTTTACTGGCACAGATCGCCAGTATGTATCTTTTGACGATTACGCTATCAACGCAGGTTCATTTGATGACACTTGGGAGGATATCTACCAGCGTGGAATTGTGCAAGCACAATTAGCACAACAAATTGCTGCAGAGCAAGGTCTAGCACCTCGACAAGGAGTTGGACTAATCATGGAAGCATATTACTTCGGTGAAGCTGCATCAATGTTCGGTGATATTCCTTTCAGCCAAGTCAACAAGATTGACGAGTTTACTGATCCTAGCTATGAAGGTCAAGGAGATGTTCTTAGAGCTGCTGTAGCTAAGCTAGATGAGGCGATTGCTCTCGTTGGAAGTACTCCTGTAAGTGATTTCTCAGGTCAGATCTACAGTTCTACAGCTACTTGGGCTCAGATTGCAAACGGTTTCAAGGCTAGGTATCTACTTGGTTTGATGGACTATCCTGCAGCTCTTATTGCCGCACAGGCAGCTGGAATGACTAACCCTGATCAGGATCTTGAGATCATTTCAACTACCACTAATTTTGGTGAGAACCTATACTGGCAGTTTGAGGTTGAGCAACGTAATTCTTACCTAACGGTAGATAACGCAACTCGCGGTATCTCTCACTTCCGCAACCTCTTAGGAGATACAACAGCACTTTCTCGTGGAGCAGCTGACGCGAAAACAGATGATGCAGCTCGCTATGCATACTTCATCGAGGTTGGAGACGACTTCGCTACCGACAACATCCGTTTCAATGTAACGAACGGCTGGGCTGCACAAACAGCCAACTTATCGATCCTTACCTCGAATGAAGTGCAGTTGATTCTTGCTGAATCAGCAGCTCGTACGAGTGCACCAGCAGTATCGGTTGCTGCATTGAACGCTGCTCGTAACTACTGGGATACTAAGCTCGGCGGTGACAGCTACATGGATTACGTAGAAGCAGACTTCGCGAATGCTGACGCAATGATTCTTGCAGCTGTAACGGAGAAGTATTTGGGCGTTATTGGGTTACCAGCGTTTTATGATCTAAATCGTACAGGGAATCTTGTAGGAGCTACTTCAGAAGGTGGGCTTGCAATTGCGCAACGATTACTTTACCCTTCAACGGAGGAGTCTTCGAATAGTAACTTCCCAGGCATTTCGTCTTTGGTTACACCTCTTCCACTTTATCAGTAAACAGAGGTACACATTCTAGTTTTACGGGCTACATCCTCTTGGATGTAGCCCGTATTTTTTATACCTTAAATCTCGATGAAGAATTCTACCCTGTTTCCCCTGCTTTTTCTATTTTTTATTCCTTTAAGTGGAATTTCCCAGGCAGTCCCAGATCAAGGTCTGAGGAATTTTACGAGTGGTATTTCAAGTGGTATCGCAGGCTTAGTTAAGGGTGGCAGCATCTATGTAGCTAATAATACTTCAGCGCTTTTGACAGATGAGATCATGTATGATTTTCCAACCTTTCGGAGAGGGAAGGCATATTCGATTCAAGGAGAGGAGTATGAAATTACAGGCCGATATGTTTTCCCTACTGGCGAAATTGAAATTCTTATAAACGGGAGAACTATAAACAGATTGGATCCAGGAACATATCCGCTTGTTCAGCTTTCAGATCGGGTTTATGCCTTTGTGCAGTTTGAAATTGACGGGGAGCTGTCGCGAAGATTTGCATATCTAAAAGCAGGAGAATTAGGACCAGAAAAGCACTCTGTTGTTACGACTTACAAAATAGAGATACCTTCTAATGCTCCATCACACAGGGGAATTGTCTCGACACCTCCAAGTAGGCTTCGAGTTGACAGTACGAATTATCTAATTGGAGATCGTCCTTTAGCGGTAATACTTGATCGTAAAACAAGAAGAAATTCAAGTTTGCTTACTCCTTGTGCATTTGAAGCCTTAAAAGATAGTCAAGATGAGGGCAAGTACGGCTCTGTAGAGCAGTTGCGAGCGTTTGTTCGTGATCTAGACAAAGCCTGTCTTAGAGAGAATTAAGCGCTAAGAAGAAAGCCTTTTTTCCTTTTATATGTAGAGGAAAGAACGCTCTCCATTCTCCATTTCCATGTTTTGAGTTGCATCTTTGCTGCTCATGTTTGTCCGCCCATTTGATCATCTCGGTTCTGTTAGCCTTATTGATTTAGCGCTAAGAATCCCACAGGCTAGTCTTCTTGCAGGTTGGGAAGTTCTGGATGGTAATCCCCGCTGGCATACGCTAGCCGTTGATGCTGATGTTGAGCGAATCACTTCGATAGAATCACTAGCCTTTGTCTTAGCAAATCGATCAATAGACCGTTCTGATAAAACAGAGCGGGAATACCCTCCATTTACGACTGGGATTTGTAGTCACTTTTCCTACGAAGCGGCCTCTTTACTAGAGGCTAGCCTTCAACTACCCAATGCCTCCGGCCAGCTGCCGATCTTAAGTTATGCTGCATACGATGCTACTGTTTCTACTCATGTGTGTTCGGGGAAAACATGCATATACGCATCTACGACAGCAGCAGCCGACAGGCTTGAAGCAATCTTAACGGTAGAACTTTCAAAGAGCCATCAGCGATACGAAAACTACTCGTTTGACAGCTCCAGTGAATCCGACATAAAACAAGAAGCTTACCAACGGCAAGTTGAAGACATCCGGCAACGCATTCTTGCTGGAGACTTCTTCCAAGCCAATCTGACTCGCATGCTAACTGCGGATTTAGGAACAGTAAAGCGAGCGCAACTCTCGGGTTTTGCCGAAAGGTTCCTGACCCAAAGTCGAGCCCCTTTTGGAGCTATCCTTAACTTCCCTAACGCCACGGTGATCTCTGCATCACCGGAGCGGTTTTTTCGGATTGAAAACAGCACAGAAGGCCGCCGCATTTTCGCAGAACCAATAAAAGGCACACGACCTCGTCATGAAGAGCCGAACTTAGATGAAACTGCTAAGAACGACTTGCTCAACAGCGAGAAGGATCGTGCAGAGAATATCATGATTGCTGACCTTGTACGTAACGATCTAAGTCGAATCTGTACGGATGAAAGCATTTTAGCGGACACCGTCTGTGAGCTGCGCTCTTTTGCAACGGTTCATCACCTCGTAACACGGGTTAGTGGTATGCTCAAGGATGAGGTGAGTAACTTAGATGCGTTGTTGGCTCAGTTCCCATGCGGATCCATAACCGGCGCTCCTAAGTGGGCTGCCATGGATGCTATCGCAGAACTCGAACAGCGTGAGCGTGGGATTTACTGTGGAACCATCGGCTACTTTGATGATCGTGGACATGCCGATTTTTCAGTCGCAATCAGGACGGCAGTCGCAAGTTTTAGCGAAAGCGGAACAAAACTCACTTACGGCACAGGAGGAGGGATTACGATGCTAAGTGATCCTGAAGAAGAATTTACAGAAACAGAAGATAAAGCAGCTGGATTCTTGAGAGCTTTGCAGCCGTGATCTTAGTACTTGACAACCGTGACAGTTTCGTTCACAACCTCGCGCGATATCTGCGTTTGGCTGGCTCAACAACGAAGGTTATGCGAAGCAATGAGCTGACCGTTCAAGATGTAGTCGACATGAATCCAGCAGGTATAGTACTTTCCCCGGGGCCGGGGCGGCCGGAAGAAGCAGGTATTTGTATCGACCTTGTTCAAGCCATGCCGCATCATCCGATGCTAGGCGTATGCTTGGGACATCAATGCCTTGCAAACGCGTATGGCGGCAAGACGATTCGGTCGGGCGAACCAACGCACGGGCGCGCAAGCTCCTGTATTCATGACGAGGACCCTATGTTTGAAGGAGTCTCTTCGCCCTTCCAAGTTGGACGGTACCATTCCTTGACGGTCAAGGTGCCTGAGAGTATGTTGGTGACAGCGACCACGCTTCAAGGAGAAGTTATGGGGATGCGTCACCTTGTGAATCCTCACTTTGGATTGCAATTTCATCCTGAAAGTCTTTTGACTCCTCACGGTTTGCAACTGATTACGACTTTCGTCAAAACTTGTGAAGCGCATGCTACCTCTCTGTTGGATTAACGGTACACTCACCTTCGAACCTCACCTCTCTGCTCATGATCGAGGTCTACTGGTTGCTGACGGTTTGTTTGAAACGATACGCGTAGAACGAGGAGAAGTGGTAGACTTCAGCGCCCATTTTGCGCGACTGTCAGGAGGACTCCAAGCTTTTGATCTTACAATCAAGTATACCGAACATGATCTGTTAGCGGCGGCTCATCAACTGTTGGAACGAGTGCCCTTAGACAATACGCTTGGTAGACTCCGTCTTACGGTGACGCGAGGGGTTCCTGGAAAAGGATCTACAGTTTTCATGACGCTTGTGCCTCAGAAGAATCCAACAGCGCCGCTAGCGTTAGTACTGACAGATGTCATTCGTATTGCTGGAAATCCGACGAGCAAGTATAAAACGCTAGCCTACACAGATAATTTTTATGCTCAACGTCAGGTAGCAAAGGAGAACGAAAATCGCATCGCAGTCCTTTGCAATCAGTGGGGGAGAGTTGCTTGTGGTAGCATCGGTAACGTGTTTGTTAAACATGAAGGCGTATGGCTAACGCCATCTGTATCCGAGGGAGTATTGCCAGGAATTACGAGAGGCAAGTTGTTAGCTGCTGGAACGTATTTAGGTCTTCCAGTGATAGAAGGAGAGATAACCGTAGATGCGTTCTTGGAAGGAGAGGCATTGTTGACCAATGTCTTGAGGGGTGTAGAGCGTGGCATCTGTGCGCTGCACAGGCGCTCGGTTGTAGGGCGGTAATGTCCTGAGATCGCTAGAGCGCGGCATCTGTGCTCCGCACAGGCGCTCGGATGTAGACAGAAATGCCCTGTGCAGAGCACAGGTGCCGGCATTTCTTGCTCTGCACAGGCGCTCGGTTGTAGACGGAAATGCCCTGAGATCGCTAGGGCGCGGCATCTGTGCTCCGCACAGGCGCTCGGATGTAGGCAGAAATGCCCTGTGCAGAGCACAGATGCTGGCATTTTGCTTCGCACACGTGCTCGGTTGTAGACGGAAATGCCCTGTGCAGAGCACAGATGCCGGCATTTCTACCTACTCCAATCTCAATATCGGATATCGCATCGGTTGCTCATAATGGACACTCTGCTGGTACAGCCATTCTAGCTGCGCTTTTGGGTTTTGGCGAAAGCTGTCCTCTCCGCGCTTTTTCTTCTCGAATTCAGCTTTGAGGTTCATGTCTGTTGCGAGCATACGCGCTGCTGTTTCTTCAAAAACATAGCTACTGTAATGTTCTTTTTGCTGCAGCCAGCTATCGAAAAAGCCCCAGGCGAAATAAGAATCAGGCGCTTGAGGTTCGAGCTTAGCCGTGTAAAGACGAAGGTTTTCAGGCGAAAGGATCAGGATGAGATCCCCAGCACGAGCTTGGACACGAAGAGGAGTTTTACGGACCTCAACACCATAGTGCAAGTAATGCCCTTCATATGGTCGACTGCTCGTTTGGTAGTCTTCGATGAAATACGCGTGTGTGGTGAGTACGGTGTCCTTTTTCAAGCGAGTAGCGTCGGGATTAACGAACATATTCGGTATGCCATCGATCAATTCAGCATAGGCCTGAGGAATGTAATAGGCTTTAGGAGCAGGGACGCTCAAGGCTGGTTTTGCATACGCATGGTATACGGTCGGTACCGTTTGAGGTTGCTCACGGTCATAGCGCAAGCGCTCAGCGCCCGTCACTTTGCTTGGCTCCCGTACTGGGGTGTAGCCGCGAAAGTTGAGGGTATCTGCGCGAGAACTGTCTACTTGCCATTTTAAGACGACTTCATCAGCAGCTGCAATGGCTTTCATATTGGCTTTGCGTGCAGCGGCAATTTCTTCCTTGTTGTCGAGCCAGAAATCGAAGGCGGTATGCAGGAAAGCTTCCGTTGCTCGCACGCGCTTGTTGAATGGCTTCAGCATGTGTGCCTCTGTGATAAAGGCAAGACTGTGATGCAGCGCAGCATAACCTGAAGAGTAGCGTGGACTCTCAATAAAAGGCATGATGCCAGCCTCTTGCGGTACGCCGTTGCTATATACATAAGGGCTCACAGGGTGCCCAGCGGCCTCAACACCACGGTATAGTGCAGGAAGCAATTGATCACGCATGTACGGTCCGAGCACAGGGCCTAGCTTCTCCGGTTGCGTAGCAATCACAGTGATATCGTACTGGTAATCTGCTCCGTTGGTCGTGTGGGTATCGATGAACACGTCTGGTGACATGGCGCGAAGTGCTACCGTAAGCCAATCTGCATTGCGACTGTCGTGCTTTATGAAGTCGCGATTGAGGTCGAGGTTCTTACTGTTGCCACGAAATCCGTAGGCCTTAGGACCGTTTTGATTTGCTCTGGAGTATGAACCGCGATTGAGTGCACCTCCGATGTTATAGACCGGGATGATGGCTACTTGTGCATTGACGAGTGGAACGTCTTTGAGCTTGCCTGCAACTAGGTCTCGAGCGAACATCATACTTGCATCGATGCCGCATGGTTCGCCAGCATGAATTCCATTATTGACGAAAAAGGTTTGTACATCGTCCTTTCGCTCATCGGTAATGATGAAGACGAATAGCGGTTCGCCGCTGTCTGTTGGTCCGAGTTTGACGAGCGAGCATCTCTTAGGGTAAGCTTTCGCCAAAACCTCATAATGGGCAATTGCCTGCTCATAGCTTGCTGAACTCAGCGAATCTTGCTCGAATGGCGTAGCGTCAGTGATGCCTTTTTGGGCCTGTAAAGACCCAGAAACGAGTAAAATGAAGCACAAAAAGAGGGCTTGGAAAGGGAAATTCAACATATTTCAATCAATCAGAAAGCCACAAAGTAGAAGAAAGGAATGTGCGGGAAGCAAAGAGCAGTAAGTCTCTCCGCGAAAACAAGCCGAAAAGCAAGGTCTTTGTCTGATAAAGATCATCCGGTTCTTGGATTCGGGAAGCATGGCTACGTCAGGTATGCGGGCTACATTCGCCCACTGTGACTACAGAATTACTCTCCTACATCGGCCTCTTTATCGGTAGCATCATTTTGCTGCTTAAGGCATCTGATTGGTTTGTTGACTCAAGCGAGAAGATCGGCCTTTCTCTAGGTATATCTCCTTTTGTCATCGGAGTAACGATCGTTGCATTCGGCACAAGCCTTCCCGAGCTGGCTTCAAGTATAGTCGCCGTATTGGGCAATGATTCTGCGATTGTAACCGGCAACGTGATCGGTTCGAACGTAGCTAACATCTGTCTTGTCCTTGGTATAGTAGCTATTGTGGCTGGTGGTATCAAAATGGATTACGCGGTGCTCGACGTAGACATTCCCGTGCTGGTCGCCTCTGCGCTTTTAATCTACGTGTTCACTTACGATGGTGTTGTAGACTGGGTAGATGGTATTTTGCTACTTGCAATGCTGATCGTTTTCTTGATTAATTCCTTCCGTACACACAAAGGGGATGATACGGTGAAGATCAATGCTGGTTGGAAAGCCTACGCCTTATTGATCGTAGGAGCAATTGGAGTCTATTTAGGAGCTACCTATACTGTGAAAAGCATTCAAGAGGTAAGTAGCGTCATGGGCATCTCTAGTGGAGTCATCGCCATGAGTGCCGTTGCTTTAGGTACAAGTCTACCGGAAGTGATCGTAAGTGTCGCTGCAGCCCGCAAAGGCAAGCCTGGAATGGCAGTAGGTAACGTTGTAGGATCCAATATTTTCAACAGTTTTGCCGTAATGGGAATTCCATCCTTCTTTGGAGATATCATCGTGCCTACTGAGGACATCGGCTTGAGTCTCATTTACATGGTCGGTATAACGATTTTGTTCGCGTTCATGGCCGCAGCCCACAACGTAAGCCGTTGGGAAGGTGTGATGCTGGTACTGATGTATGTGATCTTTATTGCGCAGCTGTTTTAGAACTCATGTGGTCCGACCGTTTCGTAGTCGACCGCACTATAGTCAATCCACATATAGATCAATACCCCAAATAGGGAGAATCCACACAATGTGGGCAAGGTTTGCCTTCAACAAACAAGGCCAGCCAGTTTGTTTTCATACTTTGAGGTCACATTTAACATAACTAATGATGAGACTTTTACTTTCTGCTTCTCTCGCACTTCTACTTTCAGCAGGGCTTTCTGCTCAAGGAGTTGAGACAATGGCAAACCTATGTACTTCTAGTTGTTCGCCAGCGACATCAAACTATTCAACTCGTTCTTGGGTAGGTCAAGATGGTACTACTTGGGAAGCTACGGAATCACGTAGTGATCAAACTATCGACGGCTCAGAAGCTATCTTAATTTACGATAATGGTACTGGTACCATTACCTCTGGTACCATTAATGGAGGGGTAAGTTCCATCACTTTAACTACTCTGCGAATTTTTACAGGTGGCTCAGGAACACTTGATGTAGCTGTAAATGGGACGGTTGTAGGTACTGTACCTTTCGGCACTGCTGAGCTAACGACAACGATTTCAGGCTTAAGCATTCCAGGACCATTCGTACTCTCGATTATAAATAATCCAGTTAGTGGGAAACAACGTGTTGCTGTAGACAACATTACTTGGGTTGAAGAATCCGTTCCACTTCCAGTTACCCTTTCTGCATTCAATGCAAAGCCTACAACTTCAGGCGCAATGCTCGAGTGGACAACTGCATCTGAAGACAACAACGATTACTTCGCCGTAGAAATGAGCCGTGACGCTGCTTCTTTCAACGAGAGTGCTCAGATTCAAGGAAACGGTACAACTGAAAGCTTAGAGACTTACTCTTATGAGTACAGCAACCTCGCTGCAGGTACTTACTACTTCCGTCTTCGTCAAGTAGACTTCGACGGACAGGCATCTTACTCTGATGTTGTAAGCCTTACCGTTGCCGGTGGCCGTGACTTCGTATTGCTAACCAACACCGTACGTGACGTAGTAGCAGTAGATGTTACTACTCCTCGTCCAGTAAGTGTCATGAACATGGCAGGAGCTGTTGTTGCTCAGTTTGCAATGAGAGAAGGTCGTAACAACCTAGACGTGAGTGCACTCGCGAAAGGCATGTACATTCTTTCTGACGGAATCAACGCAAAGCGTTTCGTTAAGTAAGTAGAGTCTTCACTCGAATTAAAAAGCCCCAGCTTGACGATGTCAGGCTGGGGCTTTTTTTGTTTTGGCGAAAGCAGAAACTACCTACTGGTGAATCAACTTGACAGTCTGTGAAATAGCCTGGTCTGTACCTCGAAGGATATACAATCCTGTCCCTAGGTCTAATGGCCAAGCGATAACGTTTGGCCCAGATTGGAGGTCAAAGCTTGCCCGTTTGCGACCAATTGCATCGTACAGATGGACCGTCTGCATAGTGGACTCATTTGAGTTGATTTGCATCGTCTGTCCAACGGGGTTTTGCAGTAATGTGAATCCTTCCGCCGTACCAATGGCGTTCTGTGTAGCGGAGGTTGTACTTCTCGTATGGGTAAACTCGTCAGAATAGAGCGACAGTCCATCTTGGTCTACCATTCGTATTCGGTAGTGTGTGGTTCCTTCAGCTGCAGCACCAGGATCGTCGATAGAGTAGCCCAGTGTCATTGCGCTTGTGCCTTTGGCGTCTATCGCGTCGACATACGTCCATTCGACATTATCTTGTTCAAGAACTCCACGTTCTAGCTCAAACCGCTCTATGCGTTGTTCTCGGTTTACATCCCAATGGACCCGAACCGCAGCGCCTAGCTCCTCCGTCGAAAGTGCGCCCCACTCAACAATCGATGGGAATTGGCAAGCTGGCTCTTGGCCAGAGTGCACTACTTCGTATCCGTACGCACGGTTACTCGTGTAATTCGAGGTCGTTGTCGCAGCAACACTCAGAAGTAGCGCTTCATCGATACCAAGGTTATCAAAGGGCCAAAGCGTATCAGTGGTCGTACCGACATGTTGCATTTGTTCCCCATCAAATTGGTAAACCGAATAACTCTCAGCACCTGCGGTAGGACTCCAGCTGAGCTGTAAAGTGGTCTCGCATACTTCTGTTGAAGTCAGGTTGAGCGGCGGGGTAACGATACTCACGGTAGCATTTGTCACATCTGTAATGTTCGTCTCCGTATTGGTTATTCTGAAATCTGCGTGGGTCATATTTGGAGGCGCGCCCCAGCTGATAGACCTGTCTGCGCCAGGAATGTCGTCGGCAGCGATTGTCCAAGTCTGACCGTTTTCAGAATATTCCACTCGCCATTTGCCTTGATCGCCTGAAGTTGCTGTCCAAGCGATATACGTCGATTGGCCAGGAACGATAGATTCTCCTCCATATGGACAGGTGAGAACCACTTCAGGTTCGGGAGAAAACCACGTGAGTACGTAGGTACCTTCTCCATAGTCCAAGTTCGTAGCACGAACAATGATCTCGTACTCACCTATTGCTGGGTTTTTTAGCGTGATCTGTTCGATGTTATTCAAATGGTCTTCGCCTTGAACAGCCTCTTTGAGTGGATCGGAAGGATCTAGAATCAAGGGGTATGTGGTTTCTCCAGTTTCCGATATCAATACGAGCTCAAGGTCGTTTTCAAGCACGGAGCTTTGATTGCTTGTAGATCCGGCAACATCGCTCCAGTAGAGCATGACCTTCAATTCGGTCGCGGCAACCTCAAGGTTGATTGTTTTTTTGACCTCTGCTTCTTTGGTGATGGTGCCTAATTCAAATTGATTGTTGTCAATCACTTGAAGTGCGTTGTAGGCGTTCAGAATCCCAAATCCATACTCGAAGTCTGGGCCTGGGCGTCCAGCATCATCAGCTGTGTTACAGGCAATCGCTTTAAGTAATGCTCCTGTAGGAGTAGTGCCTGGTGAATTCCTTTGGTAAGCTTCGCTCAACAAAGCTATGGTCGAGGCTACGTTAGGTGCAGCAAAGCTTGTCCCGGTTCCAGTGCCATATCCACCGTCTCTGATCGTCGTGGTGATGCTTGTACCAACAGCAGAGATCTCAGGCTTCAAGCGCCCGTCTTTTGTAGGTCCAGCGCTACTGGTTTCATAACGTTGGCGATTGAAACTTACGTTTCCGACCGAGAGTGTGTTCTTCGCATTTTGAGGTCCTCCGGGAATGGTAGAATAGCCAACGGGAACATCTGCACAGCTACTTCTACCGCTATTGCCAACCGCATAGATGTGAAGTAGAGTAGGGTTGTCGAAGAGCTGTTGGTCTGTACTTGCACTGTTGCCGAAGTATTGATTTGCTGTGTTGCAATGGAAGCTTGGGCCATAAGAATTATTGGTGATTGTCATCCCATAATCCTGCAAAAAGGTTGGCGCGTAATAGGTGATTGCACTGTTTGTTTCAACGATGAGTTCAGCTTCTGGTGCTACGCCGCGGTTAGCGCCATATACGTTACCGGCTCCTGCGATGATTCCGGAAACCATGTCAGGGTGGTTTCCCCAGCCTGCGTTGTAGTTACTGGTAGAGTGGAGGACGCGCTCGCCCATGTCGGGGTGTCCGGCTAATGCTCCACCATCTCCTACACCTATCACGATACCGCGCCCATTGAGCCCGGGAGCTCCTGCAATGCCGCTGTTTAGTGGTGTGACACTTTGTACAATTCTTGCCTCAAAGTTGTAGGGTTCTACTTCCGTAAGACTTGGTGTCGCGTCTAGGATGTATGGATGAGCGAGAAGTACTTCTAGTTCGCTAATGGCAACGTTTCCGTTGAGTGTTCGCCCGTTTTCGATCTGTGCGACGGTTGCGTTAAAAGTAGCTTCCGCCAAAACCTCCGACAAGAAATCAGGGGCAGTTTCGAAGGCTAGTACGAGATCAACATCTAATCGTGTATCTCCGAGCGGGAGAGGTCCATCGCCGAACGTTTGTAGTACGGTAGCTTCGTGCTGTACGAGGTCTGCAGGATTAATTCTTTGGATGCCAGGAGCTAGGCGAGAAATGAGGTAGGCTCCATCACCGTAGTGATGTAACAACTCAACGCTATGCGCACGCAGCTTTTCCTGGGTGACCTGGGTTAGTGGATAGTCTAATTGGACGAGGACTGGCGCCAAAGAATCTGGGTTCTGGCTCAGTAGTGTGTTCGTGGTGCTTGCTAAGAATAGCATGCACGCAGCGAGCCACAGGTGTGGCGTGTTCATAGTTTTCCAATTGGATGTACAAAAGGGTGTACATCCACCGATCTAGTGTTCGATCAGGGGGTAAGTGAATGCTATTTTGGGGAGCAATACCTGCGATTTCGTGTGTTAGTGTCTGCCGTTGGTGAAATCGTAGGCTATTTTCATAGGGCAATGGTCGTGCCAAGCCGATGAGTGGTATACTTTTACGGCTGGTTGCCCGTTAAGGGCAAGTCTCAACCAAAAAACTAATCATTATGCGTCAAGTTTACCTTTGTCTATTGTTTTGTGCTTCTGCTAGTTTTCTCTTTGCTCAGTCTGAGGATCGCTACTTTGAGGTTGGGTTAAAAGCCGGAATCGTTAATTACCAAGGCGATTTGCAGAAAAGTCTATTTACGGCTGCTGGCAGTAATGCGCTACTTGGAGGCTTCTTACGCTACTCGCTAAATGAAAATTTTGCAGTTAGAGGCGTATTGGAAGGTGGGACGATCTCAGCAGATGATGCTGATAATTCAGATCTCGCTGCGAGAGGCTTTAGTTTTGAGTCAAACATTGTTGCTGGTGAAATTGTCGTTGAGTACCTGCCACTAGGAAAGGAGCGGTTTCAAAACGGCATCTACTTCAGTCAAATAAATCCATACGTCTTCGCCGGCTTAGGAACAGCTCTTGCTGATGCTGAGGTGACGACTGCTAATCCAGCAGATGCCGGTTTATTTCCAGAGGCAGGTGATCGATCAACGTTCTTTACCCTTCCGTTAGGTGCAGGTGTTCGTGCTGATGTGGTCAGTGGAATTGCAGTTGGATTAGAGGCTAACTTCCGAGCGACGTTCAACGACTACCTAGACGGTGTAAGTGTCAATGGCCGCGCAGATCGCAACGATTGGTTCTGGACGTTTGGAGGATACGCGAGCTTCACGTTCGGTAACCAGGACAAGAAGAGCATGAATTTTTAATACTTGCTCCACTTGAGGGGTTAGTTACTACCGAGAAGGCCTCACTTCCCACACGGACTTGAGCGATCGCGTTCATTTTTCGATCTTGGCGCCATGTCCAATGCCAAGACGCTCTACCTACTTGACGGCCACGCACTCGTCTATCAGTATCACTTTGCTTTTCGTGATCGACCTTTGATCAATTCAAAGGGCATCAACACCTCTGCCGTACACGGCTTTACGCGGATGCTTTGGGATCTACTCCAATCGAAGAAGCCAAGTCACATTGCCGTAGTATTCGACCCAAAAGGAGGGACCTTCAGAGAAGAACTCTTTGCCGAATACAAGGCTAATCGAGAGAAGCAACCGGAAGATATTGGAACAGCGCTACCGATCATTCAATCGATCGTAGAGGCAATGAACATTCCTGTCAAGATCATCCAGAACTACGAGGCTGATGATGTCATCGGGACACTCGCCAAGCAGGCGGAGAAAGAAGGGTTTGAAGTCTTTATGATTACGCCAGATAAGGACTACGGTCAGCTGGTGACTGATAACATTCATCAATACCGCCCATCACGTATGGGTTCAGGAGTCGCTGTTTTGCGAAAGCAAGACATCCTTGACAAGTGGGATATCGAAAATACAGACCAAGTAATCGATGTCCTCGCACTCATGGGCGATGCAAGTGATAATATTCCTGGTGTTCCAGGTATCGGCCCGAAGACTGCGGCCAAGCTCCTCAAAGAGTACGGTAGTCTCGAAGGCATTCTCGAGAATAAAGCGAACATCAAGGGCAAGAACTCAGAGCGTCTTACTGAATTCGAAGAGCAGGCTCGAATGAGTTACAAGCTCGCAACGATTGATATTAATTCTCCCGTCCAATTTGATGCGGAGGAGTTCACCGTTGATCCGATGAACAAAGAATTACTCGCCGAGCTTTTTGCTGAGCTTGAAATTAGAGGTCTAGCCAAGCAGATTCTTGGTGCACCTGACCCTGGGTTGACAGTGCCAGCGGCGAGTGGCCAGATCGATCTGTTTTCTGCGCCACAACCTGACGGTACCAAGCGTGAAGCACCACAAGCGATAAGCGTAGAAAGTCCGTTTGGATCTCTCGCAACGAGCAAGTCGAAGTACCATACGATTCAGGCTGAAGCTGATATCAAAAAACTAGTTGCTCTCCTTGAAGGGCACGACAACTTCACCTTCGATACAGAAACTACTGGGGTTGATGCAATCTCTGCAGACCTAGTCGGTCTTGCCTTCGCGGTTGAAGAAGGAGAGGCGTTCTACGTTCCTGTACCTGCCGAGCGTGAAGCTGCGCAGGCGATTGTTGAGTTTTTCCGAAAGGTGCTTGAAGATCCAGCTGTCGCCAAAACAGGTCAAAACCTGAAGTACGATGTCATGGTCATGGCCCGCTATGATGTGCGTGTCAACGGTCCTATCCGTGATACAATGCTGATGCACTACCTGCTCAGTCCGGAGTTGAAGCATAACCTCAACTTCATGGCTGAAACGTATTTGCGCTACCAGCCACAGTCTATCGAAGAACTGATCGGTAAAAAAGGAAAGAACCAAGGGAGTATGCGCGATGTGCCTGTCGAAAAGGCAGCACCATATGCATGTGAAGATGCTGACATCACGTTGCAGCTCGCCAACCTGCTCTACCCAAAGATTATTCAGGAGAATCTCATCGATCTCTACGAGCGTGTTGAAGCTCCACTGGTCTACGTACTGCGTGACATGGAGTGTAACGGTGTCAAAATCAACAGTGAATTTCTCGATGAGTACGCAGTTCAGCTTAACGGCAGAATCGTAGCCCTCGAGAAGTCTTTCCGCGAGGAATCAAAGGTTGGTGCAGATTTCAACATCGGTTCACCAAAGCAGATCGGAGAACTTCTCTTTGATCGCATGGAGATCCCATACAAGGGCCGTAAGACCAAGACAGGTGCATACGTGACCGATGAGGCAAAGCTAAGTTCATTGGCAGGAGAGCACGCTGTAGTGCGAATGCTGCTGGAGATCCGGAAGCTGAAAAAGCTCAATGGTACCTACGTTGAAGCGCTTCCAAAACTCGTCAACGAAGAGACCGGAATGGTTCACTCAAGTTTCAATCAGGCTGCTGTTGCAACAGGCCGATTGAGCTCTTCGAATCCAAATTTGCAGAACATCCCTATGCGTACCGGCGACGGGCGTGAGATCAGAAAGGCATTCGTTCCTCGTGGACCTGGCCGTAAGATCATCGCAGCGGATTACTCTCAAATTGAGCTACGAATTATAGCGCAGGTTGCTGGCGAGAAAGCAATGCTAGAGGCATTTGCAGCAGACAGAGACATCCATAAAGCGACGGCAGGATTGATCTTTAAGGTTCCTTTCGAGGAAGTTACTTCTGACCAGCGTCGCCAAGCAAAGACGATCAACTTCGCTATCATTTATGGTGCAGGAGCTACTCGAGTTGCAGAGGAATTGGAAGTGAGTCGTAAAGAAGCAGGTGCCTTAATCGAGCAGTACTTCGAAACGTATTCAGGCTTGAAGGAATTCATGGAAAAGCAAAAGGAGTCTGCTCGCCGCAACGGTTATGTAGAGACGGTGCTAGGGCGTAAGCGTTACCTCCGTGATATCAACTCGTCCAACAACAACCTACGTGCGTACGCCGAGCGTAACGCTACGAACACACCTATTCAAGGAACTGCAGCCGATCTAATGAAGCTTGCGATGATCCGCCTGCATAAGCGTATGCGTGACGAAGGCATGAAGAGTCTACTCACTCTTCAGGTGCATGATGAACTTGTTTTCGATGCGTTCGACGACGAGGTAGAAAAGCTTCGTGCCATGGCTGCTGAGGAAATGACGAAGGCAATGCCAGAAGTCGATGTGAAACTCTTAGTAGAGAGTGGAGTAGGAGACAATTGGTTGGAAGCGCATTAGAAGTTTTGGCTACTGCGGCATCTGAGCTCCGCTCAGGCAGTAGCTAAAATTTCTAGGTTCGCAATTTTATTCATACTACGCATTTTATAAGATTGGTTCAAGGCATCCGTGATGCGCACCATTAACTATGGTTCCTGAAGTGCGAAGCACAAAGGAATCATGCTGAACCTCGAACCATCCTCCCAACGTCCCGCTTGGAATGCTGAAGCCGCCGTTGGGATGCTGCTGAACCTCGAACCATCCTCCCAACGGCCTGCATGGAATGCGGAAGCCACCGTTGTTAGGATAATGCACTTTTTTCTACGGCCTGAGCGGAGCTCAGATGGCGCAGTAGAAAAAAAATGAGTGTACTACTTGCATAGTACACCAACTTGAACTATGTTTGCACTGTGCTAGTAAGGTAGTACACTAAAACGCAAGACATGATTCATTTACAAAACCTCGACTTCGGCTATCGAAAAGGGGAGCGTCTTTTCCAGGGGCTCGACCTCAACGTGGAGCGAGGCGGTATCTACGGATTGCTCGGACGTAACGGTGCGGGCAAGTCGACACTGCTCAAACTGATGACCGGTTGCTTAAAGCCTGACGCTGGAAGCGTGGAGCTTTTTGGCCGCGAAGCGTTTGACCGCCATCCTGATTCGCTACAGCGTCTTTACTTTCTACCTGAGCAGGTATATCTACCGGCTCGCTCTTGGAAGGTTTTGGCGAAAGCTTATGGACCTTTCTATCCAAACTTCGATGAGGCAGCCTTTTACAATGGCTTAGAAACCTTCCACGTTCCTACCGACCGAAAGCTCACGAAGCTCTCTCTCGGTCAGAAAAAGAAGGGACTTATCTCTTTTGCGTTGGCGTGTAACACGGAGCTACTTGTGCTTGATGAGCCGACCAACGGTCTTGACATTCCAAGCAAGGCCCAGTTTAGAAGCATCATGGCGGAGACCACCAACGACGATCGAGCAATCGTGGTTTCTACGCACCAGGTGCGTGATCTCGCCGGATTGATTGATCCAATTATGGTCGTCGATAACGGGACCATGATCGCACATCTAGACCTCAACGAGGTGAGCAACGCGCTCTCATTTACACTCGAAAGTTCACTCACACCGCCAATGGATGCACTGCACCATGAGCGTGTTCCTGGAGGCTACTACGTCGTTCGACCGAATACCACTGGTCGCCACACGGAACCTGATCTCGAGGTTCTTTTCAATGCCATTGTTGCGCCGAATAGTCGAGTGCTTAATGCTTTGGCTTCTGCTTCACAACTACAAAACGCCTAACCATGCAACCGATTTCAATGCAAAGAATCTGGCTGCTCGTGCAGCGATCGTTCATGCTGTATGGCCGAAAAATGTTGGCCTACGCTGGCCCTTTATTGGGTATACTTTTTATCGCTTGGTCTATGGCTAACGATACAAGCGGTGGAGGAACCGACAAGAACTTCTTCAACGCAGTCTACATCGTTGTTTTGTTAGCTCTAGGGTTTTATCAAGCAGCAAATACACTTTCCGAGCACAAAACTGCTGATGGGCGTCAATCGTCCTTGACTGTTCCTGCTAGCGATACCGAGAAATTTATCGCCAGTTGGGTGTATTCCGGTCCGCTGTTTTTAATCATTTACACGCTCGCCTTTTTCATTCTCTCTTGGGTGATGACGGGCATCGTCGGGATTTTTGGAATCGGAGGATTTCCGGCCTTTAATCCTTTTGAGGGTGAGGTCTTTAAGAATATCAGGTTCTTCTTTTTGGTAGCACAGCCGTTAGGCTTACTCGCAGCCATTGCCTTCGATCGCTATCCTGCAGCGAAGATATTTGGTTCACTGATGGTCGTCGCGCTTGGGCTTGCAGCACTCGCCGCCTTGACCATAAGGATCGTGTACCGTGAAGCCTTTGAAGGGGTCTTTACTCCTGTGGGCAACATCAATATGGGCGAGCCACAGTTTGCGATGAACAGTGATTCACCACTCGTGTTGTTGCTCGTTTTCGGGCTAACCATGCTCGCTGCTACCTATTTCAAGTTTCAAGAAAAAAGCGTCTAACCATGCAGTTCAAAGCCACCACCACCATCTACGAGCAAATCGCTGGCATGATCGAGGATAACATCCTCTCGGGCGAACTTGCTGAAGGAGACCGCTTACAATCTGTGCGTGCACTCGCCGCAGAAGTACAAGTCAATCCCAATACCGTGCAGCGTACGTTTCAAACGTTGCAAGATTCCGAACTCATCGCCAACCAGCGAGGCATCGGCTATTTCGTCGCAGAAGGAGCGCAGAAGCGTATTCTTCAAGCACGACGAAGACTCTTCGAAACGGAGGTGCTTCCAGAGCAATTTCGCCATTTGGCGCTGCTCGGATTCACGCCCGAAGAAATCAAATCACTTTACGCTTCTTACCTCGCGGAGCATGCGCTCCCAGCCTAATCACAGTCTTCACTTTTCAACTCTAACGACATGAAAATTTCAAATATCATTCTCGCTGTTCTTATTGGCGGACTCGGTCTTTCAATGATTGTTGACATCGCGACTTCGCAGAAAGATGGTGTAGCAATAGAAGGCGTCACCCTTTCGGGAAAACGAGCTACACGCAGTTACGATGCAATTGCATTGAAGCATCTCAATATCGAGGGGCCGATCAAGGTGATTTTAAGTGCTGGAATTCCAAAGTTGACCATCGAGGCCGACGAAGGTTTGCTTGACGAACTAATGGATAAGGATACCGATCCAGAAAGACTCTCTATCGAGCTTCCTCACAATACGAATGGTACTGGCGGTGTGACTGTTTCACTTAGCACTCCTACGCTAGAAACGATCACTCTTTCAGGGAGTGGAAGTATCGTCTCTACGGAATCTTTGCCGTATAAGAGTAATGTCATCCGGTTTGAAGGGAGCCCTTCTGCGGACTTGACCTACAGCGATGCGGACCTTATCAAGTTTAGCGGATCAGGTGGAACAAACGCTACGCTTAAGGGAAAGACCAAACGATTTGAAGCTGCAATGAGCGGCGGCAACGAAATCATTGCTGATGAGCTTTTCGCTCAGGTGGTAGACATATCTGGAAGCGGTAGCACAGAAGCGTTGGTGCACGCAGATAGTATTCTCAATTTCTCAGCTGCAGGTAGCAGCTCTTTGCGCTACACGGGTACGCCAAAAGTTAGTTTTTCAAGCAGTGGATCTGGTCGATTGGAGGCTATATAGGATTGTCGGCCCTTTTACATAACGGCCGTTATAAATGCTATGCTGCATCTGCGCAATTTGTTTTTTCATAGTTTTGAGTAAATCAAATACCTATTACTATGAAAAGCTTATTACTTTTTTTGTTTCTTTTAAGCTCAGTTTTATTGTCTGCGCAATGGGAACCTATAGAATGGCAGCCAGAGCAAATTGATGCCTGCAATGGAGTAGATCAAATTTCATCTGCTTATGGGATGGAATTTTTCGCAGGAGAAATCTGCTTAGATGCAGAGCTCAATCCAAATAACACTGAGATACAAATTTCGCTTGATCGCACCGGTACTTCTTACCTCTCTGTGTCTCGCAAAAGGTATTTAGGTGATTATCTTGTTACAGACCCAGATGTTATAGTTCCAGGGACTCAGGATGATGTTTACACACTTTCATTTCGAGTGAAATCTACATCATCATTTTTGAATGCTAGAGGAGATGAAGGTAATTTGAGCCTTGTATTTTTTGAGAATAATGAGCCTGTATATTACTACACAGAAAGTCTTCAGCTTCCTATCACTGCAGATGGTGTTTCTACTTGTAAGTGGATGGTTAGAGGTGGAGATGAACTGCTTATTCCTAATATAAGCTTAGGCGGAGCTGAAGGATTCGTTCTTCCTCAGTCATTTACTTTTGCACTTGAATACAATTTGGAACCTGTTCAGGGGGAAATTTTCCCTGAGTTTTTAGCTACTCCTGCAGATTTTGACGGTGATGCCTACGTTATCAATGCAACTTCCGAGAACACTCAATTGGGAGTCAATAGCAATAGTGAAAATAATTATAGTGTGGGACTTGAGGTGAACACTCCATTTGCGCAGGACATTAAATTCGTGAAGGAAGGCGGTACGTTAGCTATTGGTTCAACGTTCGGTCTTGAGTTACAAATGGCAACGCAAGATCAGCAGTTTCACAGGCTTTCATACGAGCTATCTGATGTTGACATATGTCTTGGCACCGACGCAGATATTCCCTCAAATGGCCGGATGGTTCTGGATGATGTTCGCATCAACTATGAATTTAAGTACGCTTGTTTTCGCGCAACCGAAGGTTCAACTATGGTTATTCCAGAAGGGAATAGTCAAGTGTTGTCAAGTGATGGTTTTGGTATGTTACTCTTGCTCTCTGAGAGCGCAATTGAAGTAGAAGAAGGTGCGTACTTAGAAATTGGGGGGGTCTTATTAAGTACTGCAACCTTTGATAATCCTGCGATTGTAAGCTTAGCGCCAGGCGCGAGTATGAAGGTCACGGAGAACTCAATCGTACATTACTCTACAAATGCCGACTTCAATAATAGTATTCACGTTACAACAGCACCAGGAGCAACCTTTGACATGACGGATGCTCCACCTGAAGTGCGCGCGCTGTTTCTCGTTAATGGAGTGTCTGCGAGTGTAGCTCCTCAATTGCTTGAAGAATATCGACTAGTGCAAAATCCTGTCGTCGATGGTACAGCGACTATCGTTCCCGGCTCTAGTGCAGCTAATCTTGCTACCATCTCAGTGATTGACATGCAAGGCAGATTCGTAGCGAAGTACCAATTTGCTGGCCAACAAGATCAGTATCAAGTTTCTCTAGGGACTAAAGGCGTTTACTACCTAACCTTAACTGATCAAGAGGGGAAATCCCAGCAATTAAAGGTACTGGTGCCATAGGTTTCCGTCTTCCATGCATTGGCGCAAATGGATTTTGCCTGCTTTTCTTGGGGTTGTCGCGCAAAAGGCGAAAAAAAATTGGGTTTTTTCTTGCATCCATGCAGCGTTTGTGGGTTATGCAACGTCTTAGTCATATCTTAAAGACATAAAACCCTCCCCTCTATGAAGTTGCAACGACTACTCCCTACCCTTTTAGCGGTCTTCTCATTTGCTGTTTTGGCGGAAGCTCAAACTGCATATTTATGGGATCCGGTAACAGTGCCTAGCTGCCAAGCGGGTACAACTATCAACTCTACTAACGATTTCCAATGGCAATCAATAGGGTGTGTAGACGCTGAGCTTTCTGCCAGTAATGACGTCATCACGTTTACGGATGATTCCAATACTGGAGGTGCTGCTTATCCTGTTATTAGTGGCACCCAGACTGCCAACAGTAACACTTCTAATGTTCTTCCAGGAACGGTTGCCGATGCTGGTGTTTTGTCATGGACAGTAACTGGTGATTTAAGTGCTGTTTTAATGGAGCAGTCAATGTTTATCGTTCTTTTGGCCCAAACCAATGGAGTCGTTCAACAAGTATATGTGCCGTTTGAAGGATTAGGAAACCCATTAGATTGTGGTGTTCAACTGGTAGCTGGCGGTTCTATAGTAACTATCGCCCAAGTGCAGATAGTGCGAGATACGGGATGGGCCTCTATTCCTTTCGACTTGACGTTTAGCTATACATATACGCCAACTTCTGGTCTTTTGGCAACTATGCTAAACGGTGTGTCTGTTCCAGATTCGGATTTTAATGGAACTACCTACGAGCATGTTCTTCCAGCTGGAGTCGTGAATTTGCTGCCAGTATTTGGCGTATTTGACGTCGGGCTAGAAAACAACACACCTACTGAGCAGGTAATCAACATTTCTAAGTCAGGTGGTGCGCTTATCGTTGCTGGAAGTGCACAGATTAGAGTGCAAGAAGCTACAGCTACGATGGAGCCTCATGAGGTAAACGTGATGCTTGACAGCGTAGGCATTTGCCTGGGCAACTCGGAATTTATCGTTGAAGAAGGAGCAAGCTTAACGTTATCAAATGTGCCACTAACCTATGATGGTGGAATCTCTTGCCTAGGTGCACATGCCAATGGGCGTATCGTAATTGCTGAAGGCGCAAGCCAGACGTTTGGCGATCAGGGCCAAGGCATGCAGCTTTGGGACGGTAATTCAGTAACGGAGATTCGCGAGAATGCAACACTCACACTTGAGAATGCCTTCTATCTCACTGGTTTTGAAGATGCATACTTTGATGTACTTCCAGGAGCGACACTCGATGTAACTGAGTATACACGTGTATTCGGGGGAAGCGCTCGTGACGAGCAACTAGTTGTTCGTCTTCATGATGGTGGCACCTTCGACATGGATAGTGCACCTCGCGAAGTACAGGTTCTATTTAGAGTAGAAGCTGTGTCAAGCAACCAGAACTTGATGCCAGAAGGAACCTTCACAGCATTCCCGAACCCAGCGCAAGAAGGAGTAACCTTCGTGCATACGGGTACAGAGTCACGCCAACTCACTCAGATTGAAGTGGTAGACCTTTCAGGTCGAATCATCTCAACAGAGCGACCAGCGAGTAACAATGCGATTTATCCTGTCGCGCTTCCTGGAGCAGGACTTTACGTAATTCGTCTCACTGACATTGACGGACGTGTAGGACACATCCGCGTAGTGGGTAAGTAAGCTTTCTGCTTCGCTAAAGAATTAGATTCATACGACTTGTCTGGCCTTGATACACTTCGGTGTGTCAAGGCTTTTTTTATGCCGTCGCTGGATCCCAGAACTTTAGTTTAAAATTGGACGATTCGATCGTTCTTGACTTCGTTCATGTCGTTTGGGTAGGGGAAATAGGTCTAATCTATTTTAGTCCACCTATTTTGTATCTAATCACAGCTAGACAAGTACTCTAAATAGAGGTTCATTTTCATTGAGATAATCTAGGAAGAACCCTCTTTCTTTCATGCGAGCGATTAGTGGTGCTAGGTGTTTTGGCGAGCTTAATTCCAGACCAACAATAGCAGTAGCCTTTACTCGATTAGATTTCTTGGTATACTCGAAGTGAGTGATGTTATCTGTAGGGCTGAGAATCTCGACTACAAATTCGCGGAGTGCTCCTGCGCGTTGTGCGAAATTGATAATGAAGTAGTGCTTTAATCCAGCGTGTAGCAGTGCTCGTTCCTCAATCTCGGCACTTCTCGACATGTCATTGTTGCTGCCACTTAGAATGCAGACAACACGTTTGCCTTTGAAGGTATCTCCTGCTTCGCAGAGTGCGGCTACACTTAGCGCTCCGGCAGGCTCTATGACAATAGCATCCTTGTTATATAAATCTAGAATGGTCTGGCAAATCTGACCTTCGTGCACTGTTCTCATCTCGGCCAGGTATCGTTGACAGAGAGGGAAATTGTGGGTGCCAACACGTCGCACTGCTGCACCGTCGACAAAGGTGTCGATTGTGTTAAGGGAAACGACTTTCTTTTCTTCGAAAGCAGCGCTCATAGATGCTGCTCCGCAAGGTTCTACCCCTATGACTTTAGTCGATGGAGAATGCTTGGCGAGGTACTGCGATACTCCCGCTGCGAGCCCACCTCCTCCAACAGGAAGGATAACGTAATCTATAGGCTCTTTGCATTGGCGAAGGATTTCTAATCCGACCGTAGCTTGACCTTCTATTACTTTTTCGTCGTCAAACGGGTGGACGAAAACAGATCCAGTGCGCTCAGCATCAAGTAGTGCAGCCTGATATGCATCGTCGTAGGTATCTCCAACAATAACAACCTCTACCGCATTTTGACCGAACATTTTGACTTTGTCCAGTTTTTGCTTTGGCGTTGGCATCGGCATATAGATGCTGCCCTTGATGTGTAAGCGCTGGCAGGATAGTGCGACTCCTTGTGCATGGTTTCCTGCGCTTGCACAGATGACCCCTCTCGCCCGTTCTTCTTCATTGAGTGAAGACATCTTGTTATAAGCTCCTCTTATTTTATAGGAGCGAACAACTTGTAGGTCTTCGCGCTTGAAATAAACTTCGGCTCCTGAAAGCTCGCTGTAGCGTTCGCTTAACGTTAGCGGGGTGACATGTGCAATATCTTTAAGCCGTTTGGCCGCCTGGCTGACGCCAGAGTTGTCTAGCATTGCAATCATTGCGAAATAGATTTCATGTCTTTCATGGCAGCGCGTAGTCGTTTCCCTACTTTTTCAATTGCATGGTTTCGGATCTCTTCATTGATTGCAATCAGCTCCGTATTGTCGATTGCTCGATCAGATGCGTATGTCTCTCCAATCACCTTTGACGGAAGAGCGTTAATGGTCTCACGTAATAACGGTTCGCAGGCATGGTCGAATAGGTAGCACCCGTACTCAGCGGTATCGGAAATGACGCGATTCATTTCGTAGAGCTTTTTGCGTGCAATTGTATTAGCGATAAGTGGGAGCTCATGAAGAGATTCATAGTAGGCAGAGTCTTCGATGATACCAGAAGCGACCATGGTCTCAAAAGCCAATTCAACTCCTGCTTTGACAAGCGCTATCATGAGCACTCCTTGGTCAAAATAGGTTTGCTCTTTAATGTCTTCTTTGGTAAGCGAAGTTTTTTCAAAAGCCGTCTCGGCAGTGGCTGTTCTCCAACTCAAGAGGTTTTGATCATCGTTCTTCCAGTCTTCCATCATTCCAGTCGAAAATGCACCAGAGACAATGTCATCCATGTGTTTGTTGAATAAAGGAGCGAGTATAGTTTTGAAGTTTTCTGATAATTGGTACGCTTGTACTTTGGCTGGATTACTCAGTCGATCCATCATGTTGGTGATGCCTCCGTGCTTGAGCGCCTCTGTGATTACTTCCCAGCCATTTTGAACAAGTTTTGCTGCATAGTGAGGATCCTTGCCCTCTGCGACCATCTTGTCGAAACAAAGCTTGGAGCCTGTCTGAAGCACACCACATAAGATGGTCTGCTCTCCCATGAGGTCGCTCTTGACTTCTGCGATAAAGGATGATTCTAATACGCCGGCACGGTGTCCACCTGTGGCCACCGCATAGGCCTTAGCTTGTTCTAAACCTTTGTTTTGAGGATCGTTTTCAGGGTGGACTGCAATCAATGTCGGCACCCCGAAGCCACGGAGATATTCTTCTCGTACTTCTGTACCTGGACACTTAGGTGCTACCATGATAACGGTAAGGTCTGGTCGGATTTTTTTTCCTTCTTCCACGATGTTGAAACCGTGAGAATAGGATAGCGTCGCCCCTTTTTTCATCAGCGGCATCACTGCATCTACGACAGCGGAGTGTTGCTTGTCAGGAGTCAAGTTTAGTACAATATCGGCCTCCGGTAATACTTGCTCATACGTGCCTACGACGAATCCTTCCTTGGTCGCATTCACGTAAGAAGGCCGCTTTTCAGAAATAGCCTTTGCACGAAGTGCGTAAGAAATATCTAATCCTGAATCACGCATATTGAGGCCCTGATTCAGCCCTTGGGCGCCGCAACCGATGATGGTGATTTTCTTTTCTTTCAAGGCATTTACGCCTTCACTGAATTCAGAAGAATCCATGAATCGGCACTTACCAAGTTGCTCGAGTTGCTGTCTAAGTGGTAGGCTGTTGAAATAGTTAGTCATGTTTATTGTTCGTTTGTTGACGCATTAAGCATCGCTGATATTCTCATTTCATCTTTGGTCACGGCAATCCTGCCAGAACGCACGAATTGCATCACACCGTGCGGTCTGAGGTGTTCGTACAATTCAAGCATTTCTTCAGTGGTGCCCGTCTTTTCGAGTACGCAGAAAACTTGATTGGCGGTGACTAGACGTATTTTTTTGGCCTCAATCATGTCGGTGATAATAGGTCCGTTTAGCAAGGCGCTGGCTTCCATTTTAATGAGGCAGGCTTCATGGAAATAAGTCTCGTCTGTCGTGTGCGCATAGGCCTTGATGACTTCGACTTGTTTCTCGATTTGGCCGATGATCTTGTACATTTCTTTTTCGTCCAAGTTGACCAATATCGTCCAGCGAAAGACCTCTGGGATCTCGCATGGCGAGGCAGTGATACATTTGATGTTGACATGTCGTCGTTGGAAAATGCCAGAGATTCGGTTTAAAAGACCTACCGTGTTTTCCGTGTAAATCGAGACGGTATAGAGGTGAGTTCGTTCGTTCATCATCATTTCAATCTTATGTCTGATACAGATGCGCCCGTAGGAACCATCGGAAATACTTTACCTTTTGTTTCTACGACTACTTCTAGGAAAAAGGCTTCTTTAGAATTCATCATTCGCTCAACAGCAGAGGAGAGTTCATCACGCTCACTAACCTTTTCGGCTTCGATTCCATAGCCTTGAGCAATCTTGATGAAGTCAGGGTTTTTCATTGTCGTCGAAGCGTACCGCTCATCAAAAAAGAGCTCTTGCCATTGTCTTACCATGCCGAGGAAGCTATTGTTGAGCACTACGATCTTGACAGCGACTCCCGTCTCTAAAATGGTACCGAGCTCTTGGATTGTCATCTGGTATCCTCCGTCTCCTATAAAGGAAACTACCTCTCGATTCGGCTCAGCCATTTTGGCGCCAATCGCAGCTGGTAGCGCAAAGCCCATCGTACCTAGACCACCAGAAGTGATGTTGCTACGTGTCTGATTGAAAGATGCGTAACGGCAAGCAATCATTTGATGCTGCCCTACATCTGAGACAATGGCTGCATTGCCTTTACTCTGGTTGTTGATCTCTTTCATAACCTCACTCATCGTCAGGTCTTCTTGAGTGGGGTAGAGTTCAGCCTCTATGAGCGTATCATATTCTGTAGCATATAATTCGCTAAATTTATCCCTCCATTTAGGGTATTCTTTACGTTCAAGTAGTGGAAGGATGCCTGCTAAACTTTGCTTTGCATCTCCAATTACTGCGACATCTGCATCTACGTTTTTGTTAACTTCAGCAGGGTCAATTTCAAAGTGAATGACTTTGGCTTGCGCTGCGTATTCACTAAGTTTTCCTGTCACGCGGTCATCGAATCGCATGCCGATGGCGATTAAGACATCACATTCATTCGTGAGCACATTGGGAGCATAATTGCCGTGCATTCCGACCATGCCTACATTGAGAGGGTGGGCAGTTGGTAAGGCTGATGCACCAAGTATAGTCCATGCTGAAGGGATACCACTTTTCTCTACGAATGCCTTAAATTCCTTTTCGGCACTTCCTAAGATTACTCCTTGTCCGAAGATCAGCATTGGCTTCTTCGAGTCGTTGATGAGCTTGGCTGCGCTGCTCAAAGAGTCCTCGCTTGCTACTGGCACAGGCGTATAACTTCTGACGCTTTTACAGGGAACGTAGTTGAATTCCAACATGGCCTGTTGCGCATCTTTTGTGATGTCGATAAGCACTGGCCCAGGACGGCCAGTCCGCGCAATGTAGAAGCCTTTAGCGATCGCTGCGGGAATGTCTTCTGCACGAGTCACTTGAATATTCCACTTCGTGACTGGAGTCGATATGCCAATGATATCCGTTTCTTGAAAGGCATCTGTTCCTAGTAGATGAGAGGCAACTTGTCCAGTGATGCAAACCATCGGGGTAGAATCGATCTGCGCATCTGCAATTCCCGTGATCAGGTTGGTCGCACCTGGTCCAGAGGTGGCGAGTGCTACACCAACACGTCCCGAGATACGCGCATAGCCTTGTGCTGCATGTGTGGCACCCTGCTCATGTCGGGTCATTACATGTCTGATCTGGTCACTGAATTTATAGAGGTCATCATATACAGGCATGATCGCTCCGCCGGGATATCCATAGAGAATGTCAACACCTTCGGCCATCAGTGCGCGTACAACTGCTTCACTCCCTGAAATAGGGCCAGTCGGTTGATTGGTATTTCTATCGAGAGTCGAATCTGAGCTCGTAGCTAGACCGTGTGTATTTTCCTTGTTTGATTGAGTCATGATATAGGAATTAAAATTCGTCAGTTACGCAGCCTTCAGAGGCATCAGAAACGGTTCGGGCATATTTGTAGAGTACTCCTCGGGAGCATTTTAAAGGTGGAGGGGTCCAAGAAGTTCTCCTGGATTCAAGGGTCTCGGCGTCGACTAATAGTTTAATCGAGGCATCTTCTGCATCAATAACAATTCGATCTCCGTCGACGACCAGCGCCAAGAGTCCTCCAACTTGAGCCTCTGGGGTGATGTGACCCACAACGAATCCATGTGTACCTCCAGAGAATCTTCCGTCAGTAATTAAGGCGACATCTTTACCTAGTCCAGCTCCCATAATTGCAGCAGTAGGCTTGAGCATCTCAGGCATGCCTGGCCCGCCTTTCGGGCCTTCGTATCGTATGACAATGACGTCTCCTTTGGCTACTTCTCCATTGCGAATCCCATCATTGGCAGCATATTCACCATCGTATACTTTGGCCTTGCCTTCAAAGCGAGAGCCTTCTTTTCCAGTGATCTTGGCTACACTTCCTTTCTCAGCGAGGTTGCCGTATAGCATTCGGAGATGCCCCGTCGTTTTTACTGGATTTTCTAATGGACGAATAACCTGCTGTCCTTCTGAAAGTCCAGGTAAATCACGCAGATTTTCTGCTATCGTTTTTCCCGTCACCGTCATGCAGTCTCCATGAAGTAATCCTTTGGCTAAGAGATATTTCATGACAGCCGGTATGCCTCCCACAGCGTGTAGGTCTTCCATCAAGTATTCTCCGCTCGGTTTTAAGTCTGCCAAAAAAGGTGTTGAAGCACTGATTTGCTGAATATCTTCTAAGGTGAAATCAATGTCGGCAGCTCTGGCTATTGCCAAGAAGTGTAGAACAGCGTTGGTAGACCCACCTAAAATGGTAACCATACGAATGGCATTTTCCAATGACTTCGCGGAAATGATGTCGGAAGGTTTGATGTCTTTTTCTAAGAGCAAGCGCATGGCTTTGCCCGCAGCTAATGCACCTTCTTGTTTGGCTAGTCCCCGTGCAGGATTGGAGGAGTTATAGGGTAATGTTAAACCAAGAACTTCTATAGCTGAGGCCATGGTATTGGCTGTGTACATACCACCACAGGCGCCCGCACCAGGGCAAGCTTTTTGGATGATTTCTTGATATTCATCGTTTTCCATTGAGCCAGCAACCTTGGCTCCCCAAGCTTCAAACGCAGATACGATGTCAAGCTTTTTGCCTTTATGTCGCCCCGAGTCAATCGTACCACCGTAGACCAAAATACTTGGCCGGTCCAGCCGGAGCATTGCCATGACTGCCCCCGGCATATTCTTATCGCATCCAACCACTGTAACCAGACCGTCATAGCTCATGGCTTGGACTACCATCTCCATTGAATCTGCGATAATGTCTCTAGAGGGTAAAGAGTAGCGCATCCCCGGGGTGCCCATCGAGATACCATCACTGACTCCAATCGTATTGAAAATTAGCCCAACCATATCACGGTCGAGCACGCCTTCTTTGACGCGAAGGGCCAGATCGTTGAGGTGCATGTTACACGGGTTTCCTTCGTATCCCGTACTGGCGACACCTACAAAAGCACGATTTAGATCTTCTTTTGTTAGACCGATGGCGTGTAGCATCGCTTGGGCAGCCGGTTGAGTATCGTCTTGAGTGACAGTCTTACTATATCTATTTAAGTTCTCCATTTTTAATCGCTTTGAGACATTTATGAAAGTCTGAGAAGGTGGGTTTCGGCACTTGTGTTAGTTCAAAAAAAAGAGAGCCTGTATCGTTGTCGATACAGGCTCTCTTATATTCATAAGATATCTGTATCGACTCAGCGTGAATCAATAATAATCGTCATCACAATTGTAATGGCGGTCGATATGTACTTTGGGTATGTTCTCATGATTATAGGCAAAAAAAAAGCCTTCCATTTCTGGAAGGCATCATATCAAGTGTATGTATACTGTCCAGTTATCCGTGTGGCGTGACCACAGAAATAATGCTGACAATAATGATTGACTTGCTGTTCATAAAGACTAATGTAGCCCACTTTTGTGAAGTTCGCAACTAGCATCCATTTTTTTCTCATTAAAAATCGAGGACTAACGATTCTCTTCTTATGACGATAAGAGGCCGATCAGGCTACCCTATGCCGTCGCTGGATCCCAGAACTTCAGTTTAAAATCAACCACTCGATCGTTTTTCACCTCAACGCCTTCCCTTCGGAGGGCAGCGGCCATGTCACTTGGATCTGGGAAGTGGTTGCGCCCAGTTAGGTCTCCGATGCGATTCACGACACGGTGTGCAGGCACAGGTGGCTCAGCGGCAAAACTGTGGCGCATCGCATAGCCAGACATGCGTGGGGTGCCAAGCGTCAACGCATCGGCAATCGCACCGTATGTCGTCACCCTTCCTGCCGGACAGAGCCGTACAAGCTCCCACACCTGCTCATAGTAGTGCGGTCGACCTTTCGGCATCTTGGCAGGGAAGTTTGTCTTCAGCGGCTTCATACGAACTAGGATTTTCGACAGGCTCTTAGGTTAGAGTGCTTGGTAAAGTTGAGAAAAGGAAGTGGATTAGCCACGGACTAGCTGAAGATGGCCCTGAGTTTCGGCAGTAATACCAAGAGCAATGCTGCATTTAGACCTGTTCGGCATTGCTTAGAGCAGGCAATAGGAGCAAAACCAATCATTTTTTGGACGATTGTCATTTCTTAGGCAAGCTCTCTACGCTTGGAAAGTTAGCTCACAGTACATTTGCCGTATGGATCCACTTAGGTGTCGCGTGAAAGCGGCCGCAGTTGCAAACCTTACTGACGCACGTTATTTCGCCGCGCTCGGTGTCGACTACATGGGCTTTGCCCTCGAACCAGGTGCCGAAGGGCATATTTCTCCGATGGAACTTGCGGCTTTTCGTGAGTGGATCGAAGGTCCGGCCTTGGTCGGTGAGTTCGGTGGTATGGACGTCGCACAGATCGTCAAACTGACGGAAGAGTTAAAGCTTGATGTTGTTCAGGTTGGGCCTTTCGGCAAAACCCAAGAAGTGGCGAGCGCCACCGGTCTGCCTATTTTACAGGAGATCGTGTTGGGCGGAGACATCGGACCTCAGGATGCTCAACCCATCTTGAATGCGAATACCGCAACGGTAACGGGCTTCATTCTCAATTTTTCTCGAAACAAGTTGAGCTGGGAAATGCTCCAAGCTGATCCGGATTGGATCAAGTGGCTCACAGAAACGTGCGCAGACTTCCCTGTTTTACTCGACATCCCTGCACCAGCAGCTTTGCTCGATGATATCCTTACCACACTTGAGCCGGTAGGCGTACAAGTGCACGGTGGAGAGGAAGAGGCCGTAGGCTTTAAGAGCTACGACGAGCTGGATGAGTGGATGGAAGTGTTACAAGTTGAGTAAGTAGGGCCTTGTACTGCGAACCACTGGTTCGCAGTACAAGGGCCACGATTTGCAGAGCAGCATGCAACCTCCCTGTCATCACAATGTCTTTCCAAGCACGTCAGTCCCTCAACTAACATGCTTCGATTTCGACTTTTAGCACTTTGTAGCGCCCTCCTCGTTTTAACAGCTTCTCTATCAGCGAGTTCCTTCAACGTACCGCCACCTGATTCAGTAGAGGTCGATGTTCCGAAACGTGTAATGATTGCGCATCGGACGGCTAAAGCTCCGATCATTGACGGGGTGCTTGAAGCAGATTTATACGATCAAGTAGCTTCGACGGGGGAGTTCACTAACCTAGAGCCGACGTTTGGTCCGATGGAACAATGGCCAACGGAGGTCAAGTTGTTGTATGATGATCGCGCGCTTTATATCGCAGCCACGATGTGGTATCCGACCAAGGATTCGGTGAGCAATGAGGTACGTGCTCGCGATCGGATCGGTAACGCAGATTGGTTTGGTGTCGCCATCGATCCATACCTATCGGGTGTCAATGGATTTGAGTTCATTTCTGTTGTGACTGGTGGGCAGTTTGATGCGGTAATGAGTGACCAAGGAGAAGACGAGAGTTGGGATGCTGTGTGGAAGAATGCAGTGCAACAAACCGAGACGGGTTGGACACTGGAAATGGAGATCCCATATTCTGCTATCCGTTTTCCTGATGAGCCGATCCAAACGTGGGGCATCAACTTCTTTCGTCGCAACGCTTCGGCACAGCAGAAGAGCTTCTGGAATCCTGTGGATCCTCAAAAGGCTGGCTTTTTAACTCAATTCGGAAGGCTAGAAGGCATTCAAGACATCTCTCCTCCTGCGCGTATTCAATTGACTCCTTTCGGTGTAGTAACAGGTGCCGATTATATAGATCCAACAGCAAAGGATATCGCTGGCGCTAAAACCCACAACTTCGACATGAACGCGAGTGCGGGTGCAGATTTGAAGCTTGGATTGAGCGATGCCTTCACCTTGGACATGACCCTGATTCCAGATTTTTCAGAGGCCCGGCAAGACAATCAAATATTGAACTTGAGTCCCTTCGAAGTTCAATTCTCAGAAAACCGTCCCTTCTTTACCGAAGGTGTCGAGTTGTTTAACAAAGGCGACTACTTCTACTCGCGAAGGGTGGGCGGCGTGCCTTTAGGTTTTGGCGAGGCGTATGACGAAGCAGACCGTATAGACGGAGAGGTCGTATCTAATCCAGGTGCGGCGCGCATACTCAACGCGAGTAAGGTGAGCGGTCGCACAAACAAAGGAACAGGCGTTGGTGTGTTTAATGCTGTGACGGCAAGATCTACCGCAACACTAAAGACTACAGAGGGCGGAGAGATCGATTTCGTGACTCAGCCTTTAACGAATTATAACGTACTCGTCGTCGATCAATTGATCCCTAATAACGGATTCGTAAGCCTCGTGAATACGAATGTGCTGCGAAACGGGGCCACATACGATGCTAACCTCACGGCAACGGTATTTGATATCCGCAACAAGGAGAATAGCTATGGTCTGTCTGGGACCGTCGGCGTATCGCAGTTGTACTATCCCGGCGAGAAAGCTGAGCTCGGTCAAAATATTGATGTAGAGTTTGGAGACATTGATGGCAATTGGACCTGGGATATTTCCTATGAGGAAATCGGTTCGAACTATGATCCATCTGACCTCGGGTTCTTCCGTCGTCGCAACGTGCGTGAAGTGACAGGCTATGTTGGCTATTCTCAAAATGAGGAATGGGGGCCACTAAATCGTTTTGGATTTGGATCCAACGTTGGATACGAACGATACATCGAGCCGAATGAGTTTTCTGAGTTTTGGTTTAACGTTTATAGCTACGGAAGAACGAAGAGTAATTGGAATTTTAATCCCTTTATTTATGTTGAGCCAATGCCGACCCGCGACCGCTTCGAGCCTCGCATAGATGGAATGTTTTTCGAGCGTCCTGCAAGCTTAGAAACTGGGCTTTATATAGGAAGTGATCAGCGTAAGAAATTTCAATTTGGCGTTAACCTCCGTAAGGAGTTTTTCTTTAACGAGGACTTAGGTAGAAATGCATACAACCTTTATTTCAGTCCGAGCTATCGGGTATCCAATAACTTCACGTTAGGCTGGCAATTGAGCTCACGAGTCAATCAAAACAATGCGGGCTTTGCCACCTTCACGGAAGTCGATGGGGAAGATGTTCCGGTGTTTGGTCAGCGAGATAGAGATGTGATAGAGAATAGCCTTTCGCTGCGTTATACGGTGACACCAAACCTCAGTTTCAATCTAGATGCGCGCCACTATTGGAGTAAGGTCGATTATACGCGCTACTTCGATTTGGAGTCAGACGGCAGCTTGACTGAAAATGCGGATTACCTCATTGATATTGATCGTGATGAAACGTTCAATGCGTTGACTGCCGACCTCGTTTGTCGTTGGCGTTTCGCTCCTGGTAGTGACTTGTTACTTGTTTGGAAAGATGCCCTCTTTACAGGCGTCGATGCTGCTGAGCGCGGCTATTTCGGTACCTGGAAAGATGGCTTGATGAGCAACCCGCGCACAGAGACATTGAGTCTGAAAGTGAACTACTTTTTAGACTGGGATACGGTGCGCAGGGGGCGGATATAGGGCGGCGTGAAGTATCAATGCACGACCACCAATGGTATAACATTTCGGCTATTTCCAACACTGATGAAATAGGTCCCTGCGGAAAGCTGGTCGAGGGCTACAGTTGGTCCTTTGCTAAGTTGGGCAACACGACCGCTTTCGTCGATGATCGTTACACCTGCAGATGCACTGATTGGCGTATCGTCTCGTGTTATGCGAATGAGTTCTGATGCTGGATTGGGGTAGATCGTATACGACAAACTGCAACCGTTAAAGTCTCTCAACTTATCCAACGAAAGTTCATTGGAAGCTATACCGCTTCGAGTATTAAGTTTATTATTTTCGACATTGTAGTAGCTTGATCGCGTGTCACAATCGCTAGCGAATACATAGTCTTTATCGTCTTCAAAACCTAATACTAGTCCTGTATCTCCGATCTCAATTCCAAAAAGGTCTAGGTCTGAGCAACCGCCACCTTCGTCAGCAATGAAGATTTGATCGTCGTCTATACAGCCGCCGAGTACTTCTAGTACTTGAGCGAAATAGCCTTGAGCTTGAAACGTAACTGTTCCAAAATCGATAGTCTTTGTTCCTTTGCTGAGTATTTCAACTAGTACGACAAATCGACCCTCTTCTTCAGCTGTTTTCGTTAGGTCTTTAATTTCTCTCGTATACTCTGCCGAACCGATACAGTCGCATGCGAAGGCTGTTGTTAGGCCGACTGTTAGAGAAATGAAAAGGCAAAGGAGTGTCTTTTGAAGCATATTAGATCGGTTATATAGAGTTGCAACGTGTTGGAGGGCTAATTTGCTGCTTTGGGTAGTGCGACAGGTTGTAGTTGTACGTCTCAGTCTTTATCTGTATAGCTATTGAAACCAGAATTTAGAAGTTTAAGCCTATGGTGTTGCACCTCAAAGTTTCGATCAGGATCAGCCAAGATAAACTGTCGAAGCAGGTCACTTTCAGCTTCTAGACTATCAGTAAGAATGACTCGCATGCGTTGATGAAGTTCTACATTTGAAATTGAAATTCTTGCTAACTCTCTTCCCATTACAGTCCAAGCAATTTCGTCGTGAGAAAGCCTGTCGTCATCTACAAATTCGTAATTATCCCATACAAGATCGGCGTCGAGGTCGGGAAAGTGATCCATTATCCGTTTGATATCAGAAATGTCATGGCTTCGCATTTCGGGGCGATCATCAAAAGCAATCAATTTCAATAGAACGATTGCAGGAATACTTGCTGCTTGGAATTTTGTGCTTCCTAGCGTTCGTTCAACAAGTGCATGCCTACTGACCTCTGTAAGACCGACGAATTGATTTACCAAACCTGACCATTTTGGGGTCCATTCGGAGGTTTCACGATTTGTAAGAGATTTAAAAGGGAGCAGATCAATCGTGTATCCTTCAGAAGTAATCAAAGCAAATTGATTCGTCTCCTTTTTGGTCAAACCAGGTATTTCGTTTAGTTTATCACGCAGTCGGTTATAAGCTTCATCCCCTGGGACTGCAACTGCGAAGTCGACATCATTTGTTCCTCGAAAAGGTGTATTCCCTTCTGAATACCATGGTTGTTGGGCGACAGCACCTATGACAAAAAAGTCGAAACCAAGCGATTCGCATGTTGCAGAAACCTGATTTATGATCTGAACTATAATTTTCTCTTCTATCATGTTTTAGATTAGTGGGCGAATACGCTTTGCTTCTTCAATACCTCGGCCTCCTTCTGCAAGCATATCTGCATAGACAACAAGCACTGGTGCGAAAGGCTCATCTTTTACTGACCAAAATGCTGAGCGTATTTCCACTTTCCCTTCTTTGTCAGGAACCGCTCTCAACTGTCTTGCCGCCTGTTGAGCTGTTTCGCTGGAATAGATAAGGTTGCGGTCCCCACTTAGCAGGTTACCTCCGTAGTGATTGGAGGATTTTGCACCTCCAAATTGAAAGCCGTTAGGTAATTCCACCGGTAAATATCCTTTCAGGGCAACCCGCATAGACTTCATTTTCGGAAGTAATCGGTTTGCGTATTCTTCCGCCCAGACATCTATAAGCCGATCTCGTTCAAGCCATCGATATTGTCTGTTTTTTTTCGAATTCGTTGCAATGAACCCTTGTTGTACTAAGAAGTCAATTCCCCGTTTGGTGCTTCCTAGTCCCACTCCGGCATCTTGACTGATACTTCTTAAATCTGTTGTCAGTGATTCTGGATTAGTAAGTAGTACGAACGCAACTTTGAGTGTGGCAGGGGTAAAGCCGCTAAGCGTGCTCTTTCTGTTCTGTAAAGTTTCTGGAAGCTCTACCAGCAACGTATGAGCCTTTCCTGTCAGAAAAGTTTGGCCAGTTTCCGTGATGTATGAAATCCCTTTGTCTCTGAAATATTGTCGAGCGTTTCTTGTTGCGTGCTCTAAAAGGTAAAACGTTCCAGCGGCAGGGATACTGAATTCGCTTTGCGTTTTCGCATCGGCAACAGCATGACTCACGACTGGAAGCCAGGTCTCACCGAGGTAATAGACTTTTTCAATAATGCCTGTCTTGGATGCAAGTAACCTAAGCTCGGGCAGGAGTCGTGTTGCGCCATTTGAGTAGGTTGGTAGATCCTTTTTCTTTTTCATGTTCCAAAGATAGGAATGTTCCAGATATTGGAACATGATGTTTTTTGGAACAACAATGATCGTCTAGCACTGGCGATTCGCCCTTGGTAGTGACATACTACTTGTATGGAGGGACGCGCTCTTCAAAGGTGTTGAGTCTGCCGAGCGTGGCTATTTCTGTGAACCGCCAGATCAACCGGTTTACTTGAAGTTTGACGAATAAAACTATGTCTAAGAATAAATAAATTGTTGAGGCTCGATCTGACGGTTCGGAGGTGCTCTACACCCGCCCCAACACCTCAACCATCTTCTTCACCTTTCGCTCATCTGTCACCTGCAACGCATACTCATCACTCCCTTCCTCTCCCATCGATAGACGAGCATTTCGATACGTCATCTCGCTTTGGGTTTTGGCGAAAGCTGAACCGTGCACTTCTTGAACACCCGTCTGCACAACGAGCTTTTGGACATTGGCCGGGCGGATCCCCGAACCCGCAAGAATGGTAATGCGACCGTCGGCTTGCTTCACTAATTTTTGTAAGCACGCCATGCCCTTGATCGCTGTCGCCTCTTGGCCCGAAGTAAGCACACGGTCAATACCTACATCGATGAGTGTTTCTAGCGCATCATAAGGATCGACCGTCATATCGAAAGCGCGGTGAAAGGTGACTAGCATTGGGCGCGCAGCTAACACAAGCTGATTGGTGCGCGCTGCATCCACGGTTCCATCAGGATGAAGGATGCCGAACACGACTCCTTCTGCACCAGTGGCCTTGATAGTTTCGAGGTCGGCCAGCATGGTGGCGAACTCACTGTCGTTGTAATGGAAATCCCCGCCGCGCGGTCTGATCATCACCATGAGGGGGATCTGCTCGCGTTGCTGAAGTGCCTGTTGGAGCATACCAATGCTTGGCGTCAGGCCGCCAACTTCGAGGGCGCTACAAAACTCAATGCGGTCTGCACCAGCATCTTCGGCAGCGAGAACACCAGCTACACTATCTGTAACTACTTCGTAGATGATCATAGACTAGAGTTAAAGTTGAGATCCGCTATCGAAAAGTCCATCGTTTACTTCGCTGCTCCAGAGGGCATAGTCGAAGCCTGCTGCGATACAAAAGCTACCGTGTTCTCCGTTCTTGTTGAGTGCGATGAAACCGACTTGGATTTCCTTCCAGTCTGGATTCTTGGCAATGACACGCTCGACGGCCAATTCACAGGCGCGTTGTGGCGAATGCCCTTGGCGCATTAGTTCGACGACAAGAAAACAACCGCAAGCACGAATTACCGCTTCGCCCCAGCCGGTGGCTGTAGCGCCGCCGATCTCGTTGTCGACGTACAGTCCTGCGCCAATGATGGGCGAATCACCAACTCGCCCAGGCATTTTGAATCCCGCGCCACTCGTGGTGCATGCTCCTGCTAAGTCGCCGTTAGCATCAAGGGTAAGCAAGCCAATGGTATCGTGATTTTCGATGTTGATCGGGATGCGTGAATTGTCATTCTTAGCCTTCCATGCTTGCCAGTCTTTGCGTGACGCTTCTGTAAGCAGGTCGACCTTTTCATGTCCTTGCGCAAGGGCGAAGTCTTGCGCGCCTTTGCCGACAAGCATTACATGCGGCGTTTTTTCCATCACTTGCCTTGCGACAGTGATCGGGTGGAGTATCTCTTGGAGGTACGCTACTGATCCGCAATCGCCGTCAGGCCCCATGATGCAAGCATCGAGGGTTACATTGCCTTCAGCGTCTGGTCGGCCGCCGATACCGACGCTTTGTCCTTCTGGATCTGCTTCGGTGACGCGAACGCCTGCTTCGGCCGCGTCGAGGGCTTTGCCTCCTCCGTTGAGGATTTCCCAAGCGGCGGCATTGGCTGCTTGACCGTGGTTCCAAGTTGAAATGACAACTGGCCGGACTGGAGTTTTGGCGGAAGCTGTCTTTGAAGCTTCATCACTTGAACTGGTACAACTTGCGGTCAGGGCTGCACCAACTGCAGGTACGGCTTTTAGGAAATTACGACGAGTAGACATGGACGGAAGGTAACAAGGAGTCTACTTAGCGATCAAGAGCTTCTTCGTAGAGCGCTCGCCACGTTCTGTTTGTACTTGCAAATGATGCAAGCCAGTCGGGAGTCCAACCAGGTTGATCTCATGGCTTGAGGCGGTGATCGCTTGTTGGGAAACGAGCTTTCCGAGGCCATCAAAGAGTTGGTAGCTAAATGGGGTTTGCTCAATGGATACGGACACCTTGTTGGTCGCTGGGTTTGGAAACATCCGAACGGCCAGTGATTCGGTAACTTCTTTGCTGTTAGTGATTACGCCTCCTGTGATCGTAATCTGTGAAGAGGTGAAGGGGATTCCGTCAAATTCTGCGCGGAAGCCAAAATCGATTGATGCTGAGCTAGCCGCGAATTGGGGCGTAAGATCTGCTTTGTAGCGAAAGACGGCTCCTGCCTGACGAGCCTGACGATCATCGTAATTGAACTGAAGAATGTTGTTTGCTTCCCACCGCAGATTACGGCCATTACGAGAAAATGTAAATCTAGGGTCTATGAAAATATGCTCAATAGAACTTAGTACTAGGCGCGAATCAGCCTCTACTTCAACAAATATATTTCTTGCGGTGTCAGAGACAACGTTGTCTAACGTAAACGTGAATTCGGCTTGCTCTGGTGAGCCAGCAGTGATGAAACCGAATACTTGATTGGCGGTGTCGCTTTGGAGTATTTCAACATCAAAGCACTGTGAATTCCGAAGAGAAGGTCCTCCTAAGTCATGGTTGAGATCAACGCAACTTGATGTTTGTTGACCTGCAAAGGTGAAATTTGGAGCAAACCAAGAAGTAGAAGAAAAGGTCTCGTTGAAGCCAAGCGTATCTCTTGGAGAGAAAGGTGAACTTGGTGGCCGGGTTCTGAGGTATTCTCTAAGTGTTAAATATTTTCCTTCCGGATAAGCTCGATATAGTGCCTCGGTCGCTCCTTCGTTGGTGAGCGTGTAAGGTGCAAAGTTGAATCGGCTTGGAACCATGATCGAGTTGTTTAGCGTCTCGATCGTAATTGAGTCCGTGCCAGTTGATGTGCAGAATCCGACTTCTTTGATAGTGTATCTGGTAGGGTTATTTTCGAAAACGAAAGATGTTGGATTAGGTGTTATACTCGCTGTGTCTATTTGGTTAACCCTAGTTGATATTGTATCGGTTAGAGCAAGGAAATAGCTCATTCCATCTTCGTATGACCTTCCCGAGGATATCGACAGTCTTGAGGATCCGTTTAAGTCGTAGGCTAATGCATAAGCCCCGTATAGCGGGGGGTCATCAGCATCACTAACATTGTTGCAGTTTCGATCTAAGTAAGCGTACGAGCGTTCAATGGTTCCTAAGGACTGCGAGCAAGCGCTCATAACGTAGGCCTCGTTGCAACTTTCCGCATTGTTATTCAGGTGGAAATTCAGGGTTCTCCGAGTGTTTAATGCTTCGCATAGCCATTGGGTTGCACAGTTCGTAAGTTGAGGGTTGTCAAAGATTGTTATGTCTTGAATATATAAACCTACGTCAGGATTAATTCCATCTAAAAATTGAATCTTGGAATCAAAGATGGTTAGGTTATTACAATTTGTCAGGGCGCCTAGTCCTGTTAGATCACTTGTTCCTAGGTTTTTGAGAACTAGGTTTGTTGCTCGCGTAAGGTTGGAGAGTGAACTTAAATTTTGAAGACCTATGTCTGGTTCTTGATACTGTGGAGAATAATGAAGTTCAAGTCGATCTGTCTGTTGAAGGTTGCCGAATGGGCTTAGGTCTCCATCACCAGTGAGGCGAACAATGATTTGATCTGCGTCTGCAACATTTGCCATGCATTCGATGTCAAATAAAACAGCTTCACTAGCATCAAATCTAGCAATAGTGCTAGGGAGATTTAGGCCTTTTGTAGATAAGAAACTGCTTCCGATGTAAACATCGATTCCTTGTGAGAATTCGACTTCTGATAAGAATGTTAAAGAGTCAATAAATACGTTTCGAGCAACGCTAAAATCTTCGCTCACTACAAGCCCTGCAGGTAATTTTGCACTACTGTTCCAGAAGTATGATAACCACAGTTTTTTGATAGAAGATAGTGCAGGAGGGTAGCCTGAGATTCTGCCATTTAGGCTTAAGGTGTCTATGTTTAGTAGTGCAGTAAGGGGGCTTAGATCTAGGTAGTCGTAGTTTATTTCGCTGAAGCCCATGTAATTGACGTGGCTAAGATTGTCAAGCCCTGTGACTTGGGTGGTGTCGGAGACATCAGTGTTAAAGTACAGTCTGCCTTGTATTTCAGTGACATGGGAGAGTTGACTCAGGTCGGATATTCTATCTGTAATGTCTAAGTAGCTGATGCTGATATTGCCTTCTATAACTGTGCAGTTCTGCACCTGTAGGGCAAATTGATCAAGTTCGGTCTGGTTAGCCAGGCTGACCGATCCGACGCTGCATTGGCTATAGAGATCGGAGCAGAAAAACGAAAGCCCGCAGAGTAGGATTGAATAAAGTATCGTCTTGATCATTTCTATGGTATAAGGTGTACTCAAATATACAAAATGGAAATGTTTGCTGCGAGTGACTTTTTTTCAGCTTTCGCCAAAACCATTCCCACGGCTACGCGTATTGTTGCAGTCGCAACGATTGAATATTTTGACCAAGTCGCCAGAATGCTTTAACTCTCTTCCGGAAGGACTCCACCGCACAGGTAGGGTCTTGCGCGGGCGGTTGGTAGAAGCCCTCTTTCACTTGGGGTATGACTATCCGGTAGAATTTTGGCCCACGCTGAATTTCGTAAAGTCTAATCCAAATGCTTCGCAGCACGAGATTGCTGCCTATTTGGTTAGAGATAAGGCCACGGTAGCTCGCTTGTTGAGTAGGATGGAGCGAGAAAAGCTCGTCAAACGTACCGTGGATCCGAAAAATCGTCGCCAAAAACTTGTTGAGATCACCGAGCATGGTGATACCTCATTCTCCAACATTGCTTCATGCGCGATGGATATCAGACATCACGCCGAGCAAGGCATTAGTGCCGAAGATCTCCAGACCTGTCAACACGTTTTGGAGCGTGTTTTTGCCAATTTGAATAACAATATCACATGACTGATCTTACCAAACGTCGTCTCAGTATCGTCATCGCTGTCTTCGTCCTTTTAGGAGGATATATGGCAATGAAAGCGGTCAGCGCTCAGAAGGAGCCACCTCCCAAAAAAGAGCGTAAGCAGTCTATCCGTGAAGTAGCTGTTCGCAACGTGGAGCTTAGCAGTGTGGACGTTGATTTGTCTTTGCAAGGACGTCTAGTTGCCTTCGAAACGGTTCCCGTCATTGCAGAAGTAACAGGTGTTTTTGAAGGTTCGGACAGAGCGTTCAAAGAGGGTGTGTTCTACAAGAAAGGCGATATGCTAGCGCGTATCAACAATACCGAAGCACGGTACGCTTTGCTCGCACAGAAGAGTCAGCTTGCTAAGACCTTGGCGACGGTGATGCCAGAACTGAAGATTGATTATGCAAGTACGTTTCCTGCTTGGGATACCTACCTACGCAACTTCGATCCAGAGAAAGCACTTGCTCCATTGCCAGAAGTTACCGATGCATCGGCACGGTACTTTCTCAATGGCCGAGACATCTACAACTTGTACTACACCATTAAATCGGTAGAGGAGCGCTTGAATAAGTATGTACTCCGCGCACCATTTAGCGGAACGTTGACCAACGTAACTGCTACAAAAGGCGCACTCATCAGAAGCGGACAGCCGCTTGCAAGCTTGACCGCAAGTAGCTACGAATTGGCGGCTACCGTTCCTGTTTCTGATCTGAGCTACCTGAAGACAGGAACGACAGCTCAATTGAGCGGTCCAAATGGAGAAGCGTATACCGGACGGGTAAGTCGAATTTCTACGCAGATCGATCCGAATACACAAACGGCAAAGATATTCCTCAGTGTTCGAGGCAAAGGTCTTCGTGAAGGTTTGTTCTTGACAGGTTCTGTTGCAGGTAGTCAGTTGAACGATGTGACTTCGATTGATCAGAGCTTGCTGGTTGGAACCAATGAAGTCTACGTACTGATTGGAGAGGAGCTGCAACGTCAATCGATTGAGATCGTACGTCGCGGACAAAAGAACATTTATGTCAAGGGCTTAGCTCCAGGAACGAAGTTGCTCAATGAGACGCTTCCTGGTGCCTACAACGGAATGAAAGTAAAAGCGAGAAAAACGGAAGGATAAGCTTTTGTCTTTTTCAATCCATCGTTTTTAGTTTTTGAAAATTTAAGAATATGCGTTCAATTGTCCGCTATTTCGTTCGTTACCCCATCGCCGCCAACCTGATCATGATCGGGTTGATTGTACTTGGTGTATTCGGTGCACGAAACATGAAATCGACCTTCTTTCCGGAAGTGCCTTCGCGCAACATTTCGGTACAAGTCGTGCTCCCTGGTGCTGCACCAGAAGAGATCGAAGAAGGTATCATCGATAAGATCGAGGAGAACCTCAAAGGAGTTACTGGTATCGATCGTGTGACGAGTGTCAGTCAAGAGAATTCAGGTTCGGTCAACATTGAAGTCTTAGAAGGCTACAGTGCAGTTTTGGTTGTTGACGACGTGCGAAATGCCGTCGATCGAATCGCAAGTTTTCCTGCCGGTCTTGAGCCTCCAGTTGTATATGTGCGTGAAAATGTGCAGCCAGCCATCACGCTAGGTATCTCTGGCAATGTCTCTCTAGGGGCGTTGAAGACGTACGGCCGAAAAGTGGAAACGGAGTTGCTTGCCATGGACGGTATTTCCAAGGTAGAGGTGACTGGTTTTCCAGAAGAGGAGATTCAAATCGCCTTTCGGGAAAACGACCTCCAAGCATACGGGTTGACCTTTGCGCAAGCCGCAACCGCGATTCGTGGGTCCAATTTGGACATCACTGGCGGTACCATTAAAACAGAAGGGGAGGAGCTTTTGCTTCGCTCACGTGCAAAGGATTATTACGCGGAAGGTCTGCGTGATATCGTCATCAAGACTTCGCCTGCGGGTGGGGTAGTGCGCTTGTATCAAGTCGCTGATGTAACCGATCGTTGGGCAGAAGATCCAACGCGAACGTATATCAATGAGGCACCGGCCGTTGTAGTGACGGTCAGTAATACAATCGAAGAAGATATGTTGACGATCACCGAAACGGTACGCAACTATATTATAGAATTTAATGAGGATAACAAGGAGGTTAAAGCTTCTATTGTATCTGATCGATCGGTGACACTCAATGATCGTATTGATTTATTGAGTGAGAATGGGCTGCTTGGATTTTTCATCGTTGCAATTATGTTGGCGATGTTCCTCAATTGGCGTTTGGCTTTTTGGGTGGCGCTTTCGATTCCGATTTCGTTTGCAGGTATGTTCCTCTGCGCCTACTTGCTAGGAGTAACGATCAACGTCCTTTCGCTCTTCGGAATGATCCTCGTGATTGGTATCCTTGTCGACGATGGTATCGTGATTGGTGAGAACATCTATCAGCGCTGGGAACTTGGAATGGACCGTGAAGATCCAGATGCCGAGGAGCAGGTTTTGGCGGAAGCTGAAGCGACTGGCATCCTGAACGAACTCAATGCTGAGCAGATTAAGGCTGGTCAGACATCGCGTACCGCAAGACAGAACCGCGAGGCTGAAAACTCAGCAGTAGAAGGAACAATGCAGGTTTTGCCAGCTGTAACCTCAGCTATCGCAACGACCGTTGTAGCTTTCTCTACGTTCTTTTTCATTCGCGGTCGACTTGGTGATTTCTTCGCAGAGATGGCGGTAGTGGTTATTCTATCCTTGATCTTCTCTTTGATAGAAGGAGTAATTATCCTGCCTACTCACGTCGCGAATTCTAAAGCATTGAGGGCTGATCCTCATGCGAAGAAACCGTGGTTGATTAATCAGTTTGATAAGTTCATGAATTTCTTGCGGGACACGCTTTATGCTCCTGTTTTGAATTTCGCCATGAAGTACCGTTTGTTGACAATTGCAAGCATGACTGCACTGTTGTTTATAAGCTTTGGTGCTGTCGGTGGTGGAATTGTGGGGACGACCTTCTTCCCTAACATTCCACGTGATGATATCAACATTGATCTGCAAATGCCTGCAGGAACACGTGAGGGAATTACGCAAGAATACCTAGATCGTATTTATGCTGCGGTTGAGATGGCAAACGACTCACTTTCTGCACATTATTATAACAATGAAAAGCGTGCAATTGAAAAGGTGCAAGTTGATCTTGGGCCGAGTACATTTCAAGGTAGAGTAAAGGCAACGCTAATTGATTCTGAAGAGCGTGACTCTTTGAAGGTGCGTACGGCAACCAATATGATTCGCAAGTTTACCGGTGCGATGCCTGCTGCAGAATCTTTGACTTTTGGAGGTGCTTCAGCCTTTGGTAAGCCCGTGAGTGTAAGCTTGCGAGGAAGCAATTCAGAACAGCTCGATGCTGCTTCAAATGAAGTTGCTGATGCTCTTCGTAGTTTGAAGGAACTCGCCGATGTAACGGATTCAAACAAAGAAGGACTTCGTGAAATCAATATCCTGCTCAATGAGAAAGGACGATACCTAGGACTCAATGAATCCAGCGTTTTGGCTCAAGTTCGTGCAGGATTCTTCGGACAAGAAGTACAGCGTTTGCAGCGAGGTCGTGATGAGGTTCGTGTTTGGGTTCGCTATGCGGAAGACAACAGGCGTACCGTTGATCAGCTTACTTCGATGCGCATCCGAACAGCGCAAGGCGAGTATGTTCTTGGAGATATCGCAACGCTTGATACCGAGCGTGGAATCGTTTCGATCAGTCACACAGACGGCGCGCGTGAAGTGACCATTTCGTCTGACATCTCAAGCGACGATGTGAGTGTGAGTGATGTGACGAGCAACTTGCGTACGGTAGTCATTCCAGATATTTTGGCTTCTTACCCTGGTGTGTCCGCCAATTATGAAGGCCAGAACAGAGAGCAAGCAAAGACGTCAAGTTCGTTGGCTTTGGTTGGTCCTATTGTATTGATGCTCATGTTGTTCATCATTGCCTTAACCTTTCGAAGTGTTTCGCAAACAATCATCGTTTTCTTGTTGATTCCGTTTGCGTTCATTGGCGTGATCTGGGGGCATTGGCTCATGGATTTGGTGCTGCCAGCAAGCTTCCCGTTAAGCTTGTTTTCTGGACTTGGTATCATCGCTTTGATAGGTGTCTTGGTCAACGATGCACTTGTACTTGTGACGAGCTATAATGAGTTGCTCGAACGAGGGATGCCTCAAATGGAAGCAATGAAAACCGCGGCGCTCGGTCGTTTCCGTCCGATCATTTTGACGACAGTAACGACACTCGCAGGTCTCGGTCCGATCATGTTTGAGACCAGTCTCCAAGCACAGTTTCTAATCCCGATGGCGATCTCGGTAAGCTTCGGTCTTTTCGCTACGACGATTGGGTTGTTGATTTTGCTTCCTGCAATGATCATCTGGTTTAATCGCTTTAAAGTAATTGTGACTCAATTGTGGGAGGGTGTCCGTCCGGCGTATGCAGATGTAGAAGCCGCAACTCCAAACAGTAGTGTTTACAATTGGCCATTGTATGCGATTTCGACGGTCGTCTTTTTGATTGCTATTAGTCTATTGATGATGTTAGGCACAGCATTATCTGGAGGCTGATAGTAATTTAAAATTGATGATTGCCAGTTGGTAATGATTTTTGAATTAGTAATTTTGAATTTTACAGACGCAAGTCTCGCCACTGGCTTCTTTCCGACATCCGACATAATGAACCTTGAATCAAACACGAATGAAATGCGAAGCATGAAATCGTGTTTGTTGAACCTTGAACTATCAAATACGAGCAACGCGAGTAATTGATTATGAACCTAAAACCCATGAAAACCATCGCCATCGATATGGATGAAGTCATCGCTGACATCATCCGAAAGTTTCAGGATCTGTTCGAAGCGGCCCACGGTCGTCGTCTTACGGATGCCGAACTTGATGGAAAGAAGGTGTATCAGATTCCGGAGGCGATGGAGATTCGAAAGGAACTTTTTAAGAAGGGTTTTTTCCGAGACTTGGAGCTTATTCCGGGTGCGTTGGAAGGGGTGGAGTTTTTGCGAAAGCACTACAAGATCTACTTCGTGACAGCGGCAATGGAGTTTCGTAACAGCTTCGAGGATAAATACGATTGGCTATTTGAGCACCTGCCATGGGTGGACTGGAAGCACATTGTTTTTTGCGGAGACAAGTCGATTATCGCAACAGATTATCTGCTCGATGATCACGCGAAGAACCTGTCGACCTTTTCAGGTACGCCGCTACTTTTTGATGCTTTGCACAATCGTGCAGAGACTCGTTTTCGACGCCTTACGGGTTGGAACGAGGTGATACAATTTTTTCAAGCTGAACTTGAATCTGAACGATGAACATGTCTACTCTAACTAAGTGTTTGGTGCTGTCAGTCTTTGTGATTGGCCTTTCGGCAAAACCCACTACACTTTCTGCGCAAGCTCCTGTCAGTCCATTGACTTTGGCTGAGGCCATCGCATGGGGTGTCGATAATAACTTGAACGTTGCTGGCCAAATGCTCAATGTTGAAGTTGCTACTCGCAACGACAATTGGGTAACGGCAGGTAGGGCTCCTGTGGTCCAAGCGACCTTGGGGCTCAACAATGGACTGAATGCACAGAATAATCCAGCGAGCTTCATCAACGGTTCATTCTATTCGGGCAATGCGACGGCTGGCTTATCTGCCAACTACACGTTGTTCAACGGTTATCGCGTGCGATATGCAAAGCGTCAATTGGGCCAGAACGTTCAAGTGGCCAATCAGCAAGTAAAGCAGCTTATCGAAGCAAGTGTTTTTGATGTGGCCTCTGCCTACTACACTGCCCAGCTAGAGCTAGCCCGTGTTGGGGTAAACAAGAAAGTTTTCAAGCTTAATCAAGACCGCGTTACGTATCAGGAGCTGCGAAAAGAATACGGGCAAGGGCGTTCGATAGAGTTACTCCAGGCGCGCACTGCACTACTTACGGACAGTATTCGCATTGAGCAATCTCGAGTGACCTATGACAACGCATTGCGATCGTTATACCTAGCCTTAGATGCAAAACCAGAAACGTTTGCTGGACGAGATCTTGCAGATACACTCGTCTTTGAATCTCGTGATTGGGACATCGATCGTATCGAGCGCCGCATTGATTCAAGTGCTGCGATTCAGTTGCTGAAGACGCAAGAGCAACTAGCGCTCACGAATACAGAAATCGCCCGTACGGCAATGAAGCCAAGTATCACTTTGAACGGTGGGTTGACCTTCACTGAAAACGCGTTTAAGCTTAGCGGTGAAGACCCGCGCACGGGCGATCCAGCCGAGTTAATTTTCGGAAACAGTAGTGGAGCATCCGTAGGAGTGCAAGCAGCTTATACGCTTTGGGATGCTGGCGCACGCAAGCGCACCATCGATAATGCCATTGTCCAAGAACGCATCGCGAACATCACAGTGCGAAATGCCAAGCAAGACGCTAACATGCAGGCGCGCAGCCTTTTGGCGACCTATAAGAATCAGCGTGAACTACTCAAATTGCAAGACTTGTTGATCGAAGCTGCAGGAGCTAACCTGGCGCTTTCTGAGGAGCAACTGAAGGCAGGTACGATTAATAGCTTTGACTATCGGACAGTTCAGCTGGAGTATGTCAATGCCGAGCTAAGTCGCTTACAATCGGTATACAGTATTCTGTTGACTGATTTGAACCTAAGGCGATTGACAGGTACGTTGGTAGAGTAGTTGAGCTACTGAATGACGAGTCGCAAATATTCTCTTTCTGAAGTAGGGGCGAGTTGAAAGGTAACGACATATACCCCTTTGGCTAAGGCTAGAGGAATAGGAACATGACGTGCTGACGCAACGGCCGTAAAGGCTCCTTGCACGTTGCCTTTCATGTCGATAATTTGGACTTCTGCGTTCGCTATGAGCGGCTTTATAAAATCGATGTGTGGCGTTGAATATTCAGCAGAAGGGTTCGGACTTATTGTGGCAGATCTCGACTGCGGTAGTTGGAGTTGCAATTCCTTAGCAAACTCCTGATCTAACCAGTCTAGCCTTCTTGAAATCCAATTGCCCAAGTATTGCAATTCGTCTTGATAGGTCTTTCCAACAAAGGCATTAGGCCACAAATACGTATCGAGGACTGGCCATCTTTCATAATTCCGACGAGCTGGCACTTTAAGTAAATCTCCAAGAGAGTCTAGTTTGCTGAACAGGTCCGGACCCAATTCGTGATCTCTTAAGCTGAACCAGCGCTCTGCCGTCTCTCTCCTGAAACTCGGGTCTTGCCACACATTTGCAAAAATGATGGGAGCAACGCGCCACTGACATACATCTTCAAATTCAATCGCAAATCCTTCGATGGATTGACCTCCGCAGTAGTCGCTATTCCCGTACGATAAGTTGTGGTCCCAAACCGGTCCGGCATGAAGCCTTCCTCCTTGGTCGTCAGACTTCTTTATTAGAAATGTGGAACCGATGTACGCATCTACATCTCGGGATAGCTCATTAAGCAAAATGTAGTCGATCCAACTATCGGTATCTATTTTGGAAGCATAGCCTGTTGAAGGATTTGCGAAGTCTGGAGAGCTGAGGATGTCCTCCAGATTATGCACCCAATTCTCTATGTAGTCAGCTTGGTTCGATGAAATATCCTCAGGCTTTGGGCTAGTGAAGCTGTAGTCTGAGAAGGTCTGAAAGTCTGGCCTGTAGGAGATTCTGCTTGTCCAACCTGATTGAGGGCTTTCAAGGTCGAAGTTGATTTCAAAGAGATAGTCACCGGTAAGGTCAAGACTCGAGCTTGTTAGCTTCTTGATGTCGACTCGATTTGCATCGCGTTTAATCTTTTCTGTCAGCATGTACACGCCTCGATACTCCGTATCGATAACGAGTTCAATCATGCGTACGCGCGGCGCGTAATGGCCAAGAGACCTCGCGAGTTCATACGTCAAGGCATTTCGAATAAGGCTCTTGTCCGCGTAAGGGCCATATAGCACCCAGTCGTTTTCTGGAGGAAGATCAAGCAGAGAAACATTTAGGTTCTCTCCAGTGCTGTCTCTGGTCTCTAGGCCAAAGCTTTTTTTGTCAAAAGATTGCGAAGATCGACCTCTAGACTCTATGCCTGCAAATCCATCGAAGGTGATCGTAGTTGCGTTTCCAGCGGCCACCGGTTCATGAACTGTAAGCTGAACATCAATCTTCGGTTCGTCAACAATCCGTTGGTTACCAGTAGTGATGACGAATATTGGGAGGTTACTCTCAACGTCGGCCTGCGCACGACCTTGTCCCACAAGCAAGGCCAGAATTGCAAGCAGCAAAAGGCTTTTGGCTTTGAAAAGAGTAGGCGTTTCCAAGTAGGGTGGTTTTAATGTTGTCTCGGTATTCGCAAAATACTGCTCAAATGCTTAGACCATGGATGAGGAGTGTAAAAATGTATTGGAGCCATTGCCTAGCCAATGGTCTGCTTTGTTAGAAGCAATGCTCGACGCCGAACTATGAAGGGTATGTCTTAAAGGACTGTATTTTGGATTTGATTTGGCATCTTAGCGGTCAAATAGGTTCACGCGCAATTATGCCAATCACTCTCTCTATCGTTATTCCTGCCTACAACGAGGCACGCACCATCCATTTGATCCTTGACAGGGTCAAGGATGTAGTCTTATCGGGAGGGCTTCAAAAGCAGATTATCATAGTCAATGACTGCAGCTCGGACGATACGCCTGATGCCGTAAGGAGGTATCAAGCTGCTAACCCCGATTTTCCGATTCAGTTTTTGGAGCACGAAGTCAATAAGGGAAAGGGAGCTGCCCTACATACGGGCATCAAAGCAGCTACAGGAGACTATGTGATCATACAAGATGCGGACCTAGAGTACGACCCAAGAGAGTACAATGACTTGCTCAAGCCAATATTAGAAGGCAATGCAGATGTCGTGTATGGTAGCCGTTTTATGGGAGGGAATCCTCACCGGATTCTTTTCTTCTGGCACTCTATCGGAAATAAGCTGCTGACACATCTCAGTAATGCAGCGACCAACTTGAATTTAACGGACATGGAAACGTGTTATAAGCTTTTCAAGCGCGAGCACATTCAGTCACTAAGTTTACAGGAAAATCGTTTCGGTTTTGAACCAGAAGTAACAGCAAAGATTTCTCGTATCCCTGACATTCGGATTTATGAGGTAGGAATAAGCTATTACGGTCGTACGTACGCTGAAGGCAAGAAAATCTCTTGGAAGGACGGCGTTAGAGCTTTATACTGCATAACGAAGTATGGGCTTTTGCGCTCAAAATGACTTCAATAATTCATATCCTATGAAGGACCGTTTAGAGCATTGGCTACGACTTTATCCGAAGACAGCTGTGCTGGTCTCTTCTTTGCTCGCGCTTGTTGGACTAACTTGGATCATCGGTCCTTTCTTGTGGTCGCCGAATAGCCACATGTACACCTTCGGAGGTGATGGATTGGTTCTGTACTACGACGCAGCCTATCACATCTTCCACGGGAAGCAAGGGGTAATGCTCGATGCAATGCTTCACCCCAAAGAGGAGCTGATCTTCTTGACAGATGCCCAAGGTGCATGGGTGGTAGTCTGGCAGTGGTTTAGTAGAAATGTGGCAGACCTGTCCGCTTATGTTCAAGGGCTGGTTCACACGACCAATAACATTGGGATAATTCTCGCTGTACCATTCCTTTATAGAATTCTAACAAGGCTTGGTGCCAGCAGTGTTGTTGCGCTCTTCTTTAGTCCACTTATCGTGTTGTTGTCTCCTCAAATGTTGAGGCTCGGTGGTCACTTTGGCCTTGCGTATCCTTTTGTGATTCCCATGACGATTTGGTGGTTGCTTCGAGAGCGTAAGCGGGTCGATTGGAAGGATGTATTCGTCTTCTTCACGCTGCTATTCTTTACGTTTAATAATCCTTACGTAGGATTTAGTGCAGGATTGGCCTTGTTAATCTATGCCGGTCTCTACGCTGCGTTGAATGTCAAAAACCTGCTCAAAAGCAGCGAGGTGCTCATTCCCGCTATCGGTACAGTATTGGCGCTAGTGTTGCCCTATATCACGTTTAAAATATTAGATCCTTTTACGGATAGAATCGTGCTCCAGTGGGGCGTGTTTAATTTTCGTACAACACTTTCGGGTAGCTTTTTTCCCGATAATACGTTGGCCGCGAAGTTGTTCAGAGTGAACCCAGGTGTCGAGTTTGAGTCTATTCAGTACCTCGGAGTGGTTTCCATGCTTGCGGTATTAATTGGTATTGTAGCACTCGTGATAAGAAAGGTAAAGAAAAATCGTGCTTCAGAAACGCAGCTTTCAGACCCTCGTCAAAAATGGATCTTGTATTCTGTCAGTTCAGTGCTTGTCTATCTATTCTGTTATCAATGGAATTTCTCGCCAAGAACCGAGGCATTCCTTGAAGAGTCTGCAGGCTTTCTCTTGATGTTTAAGGCTGTACCACGACTTGCGTGGCCATTTTACTTTGCTTTTTCAATCAGTGGTATTCTGTTCGTTTCTAAGTTCTTTGATTGGCTGCGTGTACGTAATGTGATTGGCGCCTACGCTGTTCTTGCCCTTGTCTTTTTGGTGAACAGTGTCGATGTAGCTTATTTCCACAGATCGAGATATACAGCTCATGACAAGCACTATGAATTAAGCCGCTTTGATGCGCTTCGTGCGGACATGAATACGCAAGGAGTAGCCGCCACAGATTATCAAGCGATCCTTTCGGTACCACGTCAATTGGCTTGGTGCGGAAATGTATTTACAGACTGGAAGTGGGGAACACATTTCGGGTCAACCAACGCGTCTCTAGCGCTAGGCTTACCAATGATTAACGCAAACTTAGGGCGCGCTCCGGTAGGACCATTGATGGACGTTACACAGTTGATGTCGACGCCTGAAATCGACAGGAGTGTCTTATTGGACGCCTTGCCGAATGACAAACCTATCTTATTGATTCAGGCAAAATCAGACACCATGCTTTCTGATGGCGAACGCTTTTTAATTAGTCTGGCAGATACCGTTTTCAGCGATAGATTAATGTATTCTTATCGCCTTGAAGTAGATGCCTTGCGCAAGGCTAGTGGTACGATGGCGCGCGACGATAAGCGTCCAGGGAATTCAAACTTGAGTGTGTCACCACGCGAAAAAGTTGGTTACGCCTATCAAACATCCATGGCCTCTTCTAGGATTTTATCGGACTCACTTACAGGGCACTTTACCGGCTTTGTAAAAGCATCAACTGCTCGCCACGGGCAAGGGATGGTAGAAGTGAGTATCTACAACAGCGCGGATAGCGTTCGTTACGCCGAATGGATTGAAGTCCGTCGTTTACCAGATGCGAGCAACGGTTGGTACTATGTCTCCAAAGACTATCCTATGGAACAAGGAGATAGCTTGGCAGTCAAGTTTAAGGCACCGCAAGAAATCGAAATTGATCAATTTAAGCTTGAACTGACGAAGCGCACGTACGAAGTGCTAGTCGATTAGTCTATACTTCTGACTTTCCTTCGGTTGGGTAAAATACTTCTTTGGGAGTTCACTGAATTTGGGGTGATGGAATTGCAAAATAAGCAGTGAAGGATCATCAATTGCCCATTGTATTTCCGCTGGGTCTTCGTGCACAAGGAATCCTTGAGTTGGCTTTTCTCTCCGAGAACTATACACCCAAGCTTCGTAGCCAGTGCCCCAGGTTAGGATGAGTCTTTCTCTGAGTAGAGGAGTCTCCTTAAGGATGACTTTGGTCTCCTTGTGCGTGTCCAGTAATGCTTGTAGACTCAATAGCCTGGGAGCATAAACACTGTCCCCAATCCACGAGATGTGTAGCATTCGGAACATCAGTACGGTAATCAACAGGATCGAAGTGATTACTGGAACGCGCTGGATTTTCATGTTGAAGACCCCAAATGAAAAACCTACAGCCCCAATAAATCCTGCAGGCAAATAGAGGTTCTCTCTGTAGAAATCTGGAGTGACTTCGGTAGAGTAAGATAACGTGACAATTGCAAGTTGTGCACCTAATGCCGCAAGTGTCCATGCAGCAACTTGCTTCTGTCCAGACTTCCATAGCAACCAGATTCCTAGTGCTGTGACGACTAGGAATAGATAATACGTGTTGGCTAAGTTTTCGAAAAAGTGTGGGGCAGCATAGGGTATCTCTAGTTCAAGTAAGGTCATCAACCCGACTTTAATTCCTCCCCCAGCCGAAGCATCATATGGGGAACGGAACACCAGACTTTTTAGCAAAAAACTGAAGTAGTAAACTGATGCTACCTGTTTTATTAGCTTCTTGTCATGCTCCTTTTGCAGCCATAAGAATCCAAAGCAAAACGTTACAGGAATGAGTAATAGTGGGTGCGCAAATGCAACGGTTAAAAGTGAAAGTGCGAGTATAGCTTTCGCCAAAACCTTCATCCATTTTCTATCTGGCTGATAACTTATTAATCCAAGAGCGACTATAAATACAGCTAGCCCTTGAGGTAGCTCACTCTGGATCCAAAAGTGCGTATGTGACGCAAAGGTTAGCCACATAAGCGCCCACGCAAGTGCCCATTGTTTTGCCTTGAGCACAAAATGAGTGAACGCCCAAACGGCTCCGTAGAAGAGCGGAAACATCAGAGAGTACACGAGCTGTACAGTCTTCATGTTTACCTCCGCATTGAAGAGCTGCGTAGGTATCCATTGAGTTATGACAGAAACAAAACGATAGTTTTGAATCGCCACTTTCCCCGTGGTTGCTTGCACAAACATGTGAAAACTAAGATCTAAGAACGTAGTCCGTTCCTCCTCGAATACGATAGCAAGGAATAGCATGCCGACAAACGTCAGCAGTCCAATAAGACTAGCAAGTCGAGTTAAACTCAAGCCATCTGCTTCTTCACGTTCTCCAACACAACGCGTAGTGTTTCTCCTGCACGGAGAATATCCATGAACGTACTGTAGAGTGGAGTAGGGGCCATGCGAATTACGCCCGGACCACCTTCTTGTGTTGGCTCGCGCCAATCGCAAATGATACTTGCCGTTTTAAGCGCCTCGAAAATCGGCTTACCAAACGGACCATGTACCGCAACACTCAATTGACAACCACGCCACTTCGGATCAGTAGGGGTAATGATCTCAAATACCTCGTAATCTGGATCTGCGCGATTGATCATGAATTCTAGGTAGCCCGTTAGGTTACGGCTACGCTCACGAAGACGCATGATGCCAGCATCATCAAAGAGTTCAAGGCTCGCACGCAAAGGTGTAAGTCCAATCACTGACGCATTACTCAATTGCCAACCTTCTGCTCCAGGCATAGGATCAAATGGGCCGTCCATGTTGAACCGCGTTTCGCGATTGTGGCCCCACCAGCCCGCCAATCGTGGCGTCTCTGGATTAAGGCCGTGTGTATCGTGTACGAAGATGCCTGCAGGAGCGCCAGGGCCTCCGTTCAGGTACTTGTAGCTACACCACACAGCAAAGTCAACGTTCCAATCGTGCAGTAGCATAGGCACATTGCCTACCGCATGCGCGCAATCCCATCCGGCCTTCGCACCAACGGCATGTGCAGCCTTTGTGATGGTTTCAATATCAAAGTACTGACCAGTGAAATACTGGACGCCACTCATCATAACGAGTGCTAGTTCATCTCCAAGACCGCCGATCGTTTCGGTAATCTGCTCGGTTTCGAGAATGTAACGTCCATCCTCAGGCTGAACCTCAACGATTACATCCTTTGGATCTAAGCCGTGCCACTTCACGTGACTTTCTAAAATGAAGCGATCACTTGGAAAAGCGCCAGCCTCCATCAAAATGAGCTTACGATCGCCGTCTGGACGATAGAAACTTGCTAGGAGTAAGTGAAGATTGGCGGACAACTCGCCCATTGCAACAACCTCAGAATCATTGGCACCTACGATCTTCGCAAGTGACTTCGTAAAAAGGGTGTGGTAGTCGACCCACTTGGTGTCTCCAAGGAAGTGACCTTCCACTGCAAAACGGTTCCAACGATCCATCTCATCTTCAATGAGATCGGTCGCTGCCTTTGGCTGCAAGCCTAGTGAATTACCGGCTAGGTACGTTACCGTTTTTCCATCTCTAGCGAGTCCTAGGGGAAGAAAAAACTTAGCTTGATAGCCGCCGAGTTCATCGTCGTTATCTCTAGCACGTGCAAAGGTGAGTGATGCTTGGTAATCCATTGGCGGGAAGATAAGCTCTAACTCAGTTCTTGCAATGATCAGAGCAAGCTTAATATTTTTCGAGAGTTTTCACACCAGATCATATGGCAAACTGGCTCTTTGCTAACGGCCTGCGGCATGTGCGCATCTGCATGTGTTTGAACGTAGGTAGAGAGAATTTAAACTCCTCGAATTCGTTCTAAGCTGACGATACGACGGCTCCTTCGAAGTTTTAGTCGAAGAGTAATTTCTTAGACAGACGCTTATCGTATCTTTGCACCCTGCTATGGCTATGGAGACTTGGAAAACATCTACACTACTTGTCATCGGTGCATTCGTGCTATCGGTGCTGTTTCTGGTATTTACGAGCAATCCGTTCGACCGTGGCGTAGCGAGAGCACGAGGCCCGATCGATAGTGAGATCTATAGTCCCGCAGCAGCTGATCCAGACCTTCGTAGTCCTGAACTTGCAGACAGAGTTCGTGCAAGTGCAAAGCCACGCGCTCGCCAAACCGCTCAAAAGGTGTCTGTTCCAGTACCCACTCCAAAAGTGGTCAAACCAAAAGTCGTAGTTGCTGCACCTACTGCAGTCTTACCAGAAGTAACTGCTCCTCCTAAGAACGAGAACGTTCCAGAAGGCCATCACTACTATGTTATCGTAGGTACCTACTCGAATCCGCAAAATGCAGAGCGTGCCCTTGCCGCTTTCCAGAAGAAAGGAGCAGGAAAACCATTTGTAGGTGTATTCAATGAAGGGCAGAGATTCTCAGTCATTGCCCAGACCTTCGAAAACGAAGCAAAGGCTCGCGTATTCGTTAAGGCATTGCGCGACAAACACAGCTGGACCGATGCGTTCATCAACTTTGTCGAAGACTAAGAGCGTGCCTAAGAAATGGTAATTCGCCTAAATCTTATCAATTTCGACAGAATCCAAATTCTCAGACACGCTCTCAGAAGCTGTCTACGAAATCCTAAATTCGACTAGGCGCCGAACGCTTGGTTCCAAGCGAGGATTCCTCCTGCTACATTCGTTACGTTTTCGCAACCATTGTCAAGAAGGTATGCTTGTGCTTGTCCACTGCGTGCTCCTGAGCGGCAGTGAATCACGATTTCCTTACCAGCTTTTTGAAGCTCTTCAAGATGATCGGGAACAGTCGCTAGCGGAATCAATTTCGCACCAGCGATACTAGCTGCCTCGTGCTCATGTGGCTCACGTACGTCTAGAAATACGAAGTCCTCTTTCGCGTCGATCTTTTGCTTGAGAGTTTGAACGTCAATCGCTTGCATAGTAGCTTTTTTAAAGGGTATTTAGAAGTACGCTTCTGCGTGCTAATATACAATTACCCGTTCGCTGAAGATACGTTGTCCTTGCTCATTTTCGAGTTGTAGCAAGTACATCCCAGGGGCGACGGAAAGGTCTATCTGCGATTGGGCTGACTGCGACTGAAGCAATCTTCCAGTCAAGTCGAAAAGATGCATTTTCATGCTTCCTATGTCGTCAGGCAGACCTGATAGCGTCACTTGTCCGCGACTTGGATTCGGGTAAAGTTTTAGCGAAAGCTGCTCTACTTCTGCTGTTGGACTAGAATTTTGAAGCTCCTCAGTTGAAAATACGGGGTGTATCATTAAGCTTGCCTTAACTTCTGTCAAGAACTCATCGGTTCGAGACCAGCCAAATCCAAACTCAGACCAAACTTGATCAAAGTTGTCGTTGCTTAAATCTAGACCTACTATTAGAGGATTGTTTTCGTCGCTGATTTGCTGCCATCCTACATAAAAACCTCCAGGCTGGAGAATGAGTTCAGTAGGATTTCCCGATGCGTCTTCAAGTCTATACGTCGTCAATGCTTGCAGTGAATCGCCTACATCCGATGGGAAAAATGGACGGGCGAAAAGCTGCGTGTAGATCGGCTCAACCATTGGTACTCCCGAAGAATCGATATGGACAATGATGTTGATGAGCTGATCGGCAACATCTAGTTCATTCAATCGAGGAAAAGCAAAGCGGATTCCACGGAGTGTATCAGCAACGAAAAGCTCGTAGCGAACTATACTCGCATCGCCTACCGCAGTATTTAATAGTCCGCTCTCAGCGCTTCCATCATCGTACGAATAGTAGTCGTCGATAGCGGTTATTGTGCTGGCTGTATCGTTGCGCAACACCGCCTCTAATCCAATTTGATCTTGGTCAATACCGAGCGTGTAAGTCGTCGTGAGCTTTTTTGCTTCAGCTCGACTCAGGCCATCGGCAACTGTCCTGAAAGTAGACAGCGGCGCTGCAGGAATAGCAACATCAGCATAAGTGTAGCCTTGGTCAAGGTTAAATTGAGCAGCCGTCAATAAGGCCGCATCCAAGATTGGAAGGCCATTGGCATCGGTGACGAGTACTTGACTCGTACTGATGTTGTTTTGTCTGTCAAAGTGATTAAACAATCCTACGGGTAACTCATCTCGAATGATTGATGACCGTCCTTCAAACTGCTCATAAGGCATTGCTGTGTAAGGCGTCAAAATACTTGGAGGAGGTTGGCTCAACGCAATGTCTCGGAAGCTCGGACCTCCATTTGATGATTGCTCAACACGCACATAATCAAGGTTGAACACATCCAGCGCACCGTTGAGGTTACTGAACATTTCAAACCGTATTTGGAACTTGTCATGGAAAAGGAAAGCACTGTCAAGAGAAACGCTTACGTAGCGGAACGTGTCATCCTGTGTCCTTGATCTTGAGCCATTGTGTGATCGAAGGGTAAACCAATCACCGTCTAGCTTTCGAGCAGAAACACGGAGTTCATCATCGCTTTCTGGAGCTAAGCCTCGACCACCGAGTTGATAGTAGTACTTGAGGTAAATGTTGCTGCTCCCGTCAAAAGGAGAAAGATTGATATAGCTTGAGGTGAGCACATCTGTTGCGCCAAATCCTTCGCCATACGGCTGGCCACTGGCATCGATTCCGTCAAAGGTCGCTGCACCAATGCTCGGTGCTTGAACAGGGAAACCGTCATTGACGAACACATCTTCTTCAAGCCATAGCCTTGGATCTGTTCCTGTTCCTTGGCCGCTGAAATCTTCTAAGAATGGAAGTTCAATTGTCGGAGCCGTTATCGTTATACTTATCTCTGTCGTGTCGCAAGTACCGAAGTCATTGCACACAACCACGATCAATTCATCCATTCCCGGACCTCTTGAGGATTGGTATAGTAGGCTGTCACCTGGCACATATTGAGTGAATCTTGCGACTCGTCGAGCTGCATATTCGTAGAATCCGTTGTCAATTACGCTTCCGCAAAACAGGTCGCCGTCTGGAATTTGCAGTTTGATCACCTCAGTGTCTCCACCTACAATTGTTCGTGCTTCCGAATCACGCAGGCCTTGTCTTCCAACGCCAACGACATAGTCCAGTTGATTACAGTTTGCGCCATTCAAATCGCATAGATCAACACTTATTATATCCAATCCACCTGAAAGCACACCTGAGGACGCCGTGTAAATAAGCGTATCTCCTTGTAGCGAAGCAGTACCAAAGGAAAGGGTAGGGGGCCCGCCGATAAACGTAGCGGTCGCATAGAATCCATCTGGATCTAGCTCGAAGCTCTTCGTTGATCCTGAAATGACTGTATTGTCAGGCGCAGTACACAGCATTTGACGCTCCACTGTCGGAGCTGTTTGTGCAGTGGTAGAGGTACCTCTGTCTGGCCAGAAGGTGATTTCTGGTTGGGCATATCCGGCTTTCGCCAAAACCAAAATTGAGGTAACAAGTAGTAATCTGAGCAGCATATCTAGTGGGGTCTGAGCTAGCTTATAGAAAGCTATACCTGAGTAACGCAAGGCTGGCCTAGCGTGTTTCCTTTGTTAAATTATGGTGCGCGACAAAGTGCTGTCGATTAAAGACTGTCGCAATCTTCTGGTCGGGCGGCCGTGAGGTAAAGGTGAACCTCAGACTCAAAAGGAATAGTAGCGCCAGGGCTATACGGAGGGTCTTGGCGCCATACGTATGCAAGCTCTTGAGTCGTAACAGTGGCGTCGGCTTCAATGCGGCCTGTTCGTAGACGGTAGTCTTGAATGAAGAACTTAGCTTCTTCGAGTGTGAGACAAGTCAACTTTGGGATGTCAGCCAAGCCACCAGCTTTACTTGTAACGGTAAACTCAAGCTCCGATCCTTTTGGGATTTTGAATCCTGACTTTAGCTCTGCTTCAGAAACTTCTCGGCCCTGATAAAAGACCTTAAGGATCGTATTCGCTTGATATCGGTTGCTGTACACGCGCTCTTTGACTTTTCCTTGAACGTCAAGCATCGTTAGTTTTCGGAGGTATCGATTGAAATCATACGTACCAGCAAGTGAAGGCAATTCGACTTCGTCAGCGATCGCCTTGGTTACCGTTAGGTAAATACGGCGATCTTCCTTAACGAATGATCCCGGCATCGGATCCTGTCTCAACACAACGTGCGGCGGACGATCAACCAAGAAAACCGAGTCAATGATTTCAACTCTAAAGTCCGACCGCTCAATCTGTGCTTGCGCATCGCTGAGCTTCATATCGGTATAGTCTGCCACTTCAAGTCGTTGGCCATGGTTGGTGTACCACTTTAGGCCTGCGTTGAGCAAGAAAAAGCTCACTGCCACGAGGCCAATTAAGGTCAATATCGTCATCCAAAATTGACGGCTCTTGAAATAGCCCAACACGTTTTTGATCACCCCCGGTTTGGCAGCATCATTCTTTTCTGGAGCCGAGTTAGGCGATTGATTCATAGGTGACAAACGTACGAGTAAGAGATCTTATGTGAAGGATGTAAAACAAACGGACAATTACACCGCTGCTAACTTGGATTGGCGAGCCCTTCCATACGCCATTATTTGATCGATAAAATCAAAGGGTGTATAGCCTTCAATAGCTGCTTGGTGATAGATACACGTAGCAGGCGTCATGCCAGGCAAGCTATTGATCTCAATGATAATCGTTTCTACGCGACCGTCGGCCCACGCGCGTACAAATGCATCAATGCGTGCATAGCCTTCAACACCGAGTAGCGCAGCTGCTTTACCGAGCGTCTCCCGCACTTGCAAAGCAACATGTTCATAGCTGATCTCCCCGAATGCAAATCGAGCTGGCGTGATGTTTTGGCCTTCTCCCGCAAGGAATTTCTCCTCGAGCGTAAGAATCTCACCAGCGCTTAACGCCTCAGAGGGTTGGAAAATCTGGTATTCCTTTTCACCTTGACCAGTCGCTTTGGTAAGCAACCCTCCTGTGATTTCGAGAAATAAATCGGCGTCTTTGCGCGCAATGAGTTGCTCAACAAGTGCCACCGGCTTTTGCGATACCTCGTCTTTTGGATGGATGCCCAAGCGCTTACGTAATTCCATTGCACGCGCAGGCTCGGTGTTGAGCAGCAGTGTCAAGAAGTCGTGGAGTCTTTCGGGGGTATTGATTTTTTGGACCGCCGAAGAACAGCCGTCATCAACAGGCTTTACGATCATCGGGTAGCCCATCGCTTCTCCGAGCTGTTTGACTACTCCTTTTGGATCAGACAACCATTCGTTGGTAGTTACAAGGCGTTGCTTCGTAACAATGAATCCAGCTGCCCCGAGCTTGCTTAAGGTGTCAAATTTGTTGATGGTCAGCTGCGAACTGTCGAAGCCGCTTCCGTTGTATGGCAGTCCAACAGCTTCAAGCTTTCGTTGTACCTCACCATCTTCGCCTGGACGCCCGTGCAAGCCTATGAAAACCTCGTCAAATCTTGAACTTAGGTCGTCGTAGCTCAATTCTTCAATCTCATAGCCTGCTTGAGAACTAGAGAAACGCTCGGTAATCGCGCTTGCCTGTTGTCTAGCCTCTACGGTTGAAGGATGAAGCGCCTTGTCGTTTGACTCAATCGCTTGGCGAATGTCATCGGCGTTGTCCTTCAACAACAAGTTGATTGGCAATGCATATAAGCGATGGCTATCGCTATCTCCTGCTACAAAAACGGGAGTAGGAGCATAGACGCCTGAGCTAGCCAGCTTCTCAAAAACATTACGCCCACTCTCTACGGAGATATGGCGCTCGCTAGAGTAACCGCCAAGAAGGACCGCCACTTTGCGACGATCGTCGCCAGCAGCTTGTAGTTCCTCGAGACGAGTGTCAATCAGCTTTGCCATTGCCCCGTTTGCGTTCGGGAGCACGGTTCTTCTGTCTCGCTCGCGCAATGACGTACGAAGGATGTAGGTCAAGAAATCTCCTGGACTCAAGCCTATTTCAGCAGATTGGTGGAAGAAGAACGAACTCGGCAGCATGCCTGAAGTCGTGTTCGGATCGTTGAGTGAGACCCGTCCATCGGAACTTACAAAGCCGTCTATACGTGCGTAGGTATCAAACTCAAAGTAGTCGAAGAGTCGTGCAGCTTCTTTGCGAAGAGCAGCGATCTGATCGATCGGTAAATCTGCAGGGGTCTTTTTGCGACTCAGTCCAGGGAGGTACTTACTTCTGTAATCGAAGACCTCTCCGCCTTTCACAATCTCAGTTGGAAGGAGCGGAAGTGTACCACCATCTTCGTCTCTCAGAACGATGGTTGAGACTTCTGTACCGTCAAGGAATCCTTCGATAACAGCTCGAACCTCTGTGTGGCCGCCAACAAGTGTTAGCTGAGGTTTCGAAGTTTGATCGAGTAGGTGTTGTAGTTCTATAGGTTGTACAAGGGCAATTCCATCAACGCGCATAGGGAAACCTATGCCGTGGCGCAGGTCTGCGACGTTTCCGATGTAGGTGCGTCGTTCTTCTGTATTGAGTTTGCGATAAGCAGCAACATCAATTGTTTGTCGGAAAAACGCCTTGTCAACTGAGGCTGCAAGCTGTTCTACCGTTGGGTCTTTTAAAATAGTGACGCCGATACTAGATCCTTGATTTGCTCCTCTGATGACTAGTGGAGTCCCGAGCTCTTCAATGGCCTGTTCGAAGAGGGTTTTGGCGAAAGCAGAACGCGTAGAATCAGAAGTACTAATACTCTCCCACTTGCTACGCTCTAGGCTAATCGAAGGAGGAACATGAAATCCTGCTGCGGCCATCAGACGCTTTTGCAGAACCTTGTCCATTCCAATTGCACTGCCTGGAATTCCACTGCCGGTATAAGGAAGATCGAGGCTCTCGAGCATTCCCTGAATCGCGCCGTCTTCACCACCTACACCGTGCAGGGCGAGAAACGCGACATCGATCATAGATGGCAGTTCGTCGTAGGCGACCGATCGTCCTATTTCGCTCGCCATCGCTTTGCGCTCACTTTGAGAAAGCGCACCGAGGCTTTCTTCAGAGAGTTGATACGGACCAGCATCGCTAGGGTAGTGGTTGACAGGAGGCCAGAAGTCACGAATGGTTCCCTTGTACACAAACGGCCAATCGAGTAGAATTAGGTTGCGCTTCGCGTCCATAAAGAGCGGCACCGGCTCGAATAGACGTTTGTCGAGGTTGTCGAATACCGTACGCCCACCAGCAAAGCTGATCTCACGCTCGCGGCTTGGTCCACCGAATATGATTCCGACTCGAAGTTTAGCTTTCATAGTATTCAATCGTGCGTAGACAGTCTCATTAGCTGCCGTTGGACATCGTGCATCAACGGCGCTGTAAAGGAAACAAACGTCAGCGTGCTTTGTGGTGGTGTCTTGCTCTTACATTGTCGCGGTGAATAAAGAGCTACTTCGCTTAGCGATACCCAACATCTTGAGCAACATTTCTGTACCGCTATTAAGCTCTGTAGACACTGCCTTGATGGGGCATTTGAGCGCGGAACACCTTGGTGCAGTTGGCATTGCAGGAATGATGTTCAACTTCCTCTATTGGAACTTTGGCTTTCTACGCATGGGGACAACAGGGCTCACGGCACAGGCTTTTGGAGCCAATGACGTTGAGTCGCAAGGCGCAACGTTACTGTCTGCAAGTGCATTGGCCGTATTACTTGCAGCCATGCTGTGGGTGTTGCAAGTGCCTTTGTTCGGGCTTGCGCATACGTTAATGAACGTTCCTGATGGTTACGGAATCCTCGTTTCAGACTATTTCTATACGCGTATTTGGGCGGCTCCGGCAGCCTTGTTGCTGTATGTGATGCTGGGATGGCTTTTTGGGCAGCAAAACTCTACCTACCCGCTCATCATCGCCATTTTCTCTAATGTCGTCAACATCATTTGCTCTGTATATCTGGTAAAGTCGCTTGAAATGGGGACGACTGGTGTTGCACTAGGAACGGTGGTTGCTCAGTATGCCTCTCTTGCGTTAGCAATGGCCATGATCTGGTGGAAGTATCCAGAAAAAGTGCGCAGCATAAAGCTCGCCTGGCTAAAGGAGGTAGATCGATATACGCGCCTACTCAAGGTGAATTCAGATATCTTTTTGCGGACGCTTAGTCTTACCCTTGCTTTTGGGTTTTTCTACAGCCAATCTGCGGCAGCATCGGGGTTGGCTTTGGCTACGACCACTGTGCTACTTCAGTTCTTGAACTGGATGAGTTATGCCGTTGATGGCTTTGCCTACGCAGCCGAGGCGATGGTCGGAAAGTACGTTGGTGCGGCAAGTAACCCAGGATCAAGAAGGGCGATCAAGCTTTCGATGGGGTATGGGATGGTACTAGCCGTTTTATTTTCTGTTGGCTACTGGTTGGCGGGCGAGCAGCTCATCGCCTTGTTTACAGATGAACAAGATGTGCAGCAACTTGCCGAATCCTATCTCCCTTACCTCATTGCCATGCCTATTATCGGAACAGCTTGTTACATCTGGGATGGTGTTTTCGTTGGCCTGACAGCTACGCGCTCGATGCGCGACTTGATGCTCATTGCTCTGGTTGGATATTTAGCGTGCTACTATTTGCTGCTTCCATATACGGGTCAACTCACAGCGCTCTGGATATCCTTACTCTTCTTTTTAGGTTTAAGAGGAGTCCTGCAAACGGTAGCTTATTTGAGGAAAGGGTTGAGCTTAACTTAAAATGCCCTGCTGATCGTTAGATCGGCAGGACATTTTAAAAGACCAGAAACAAGGTTGCTTGTTACTGAACAACAAGCCTTAGCGTGCGTGTTCCTTCTTCGCCTCTGTAGTT
>JBGCGF010000037.1:0-61165 GCA_045110575.1 Saprospiraceae bacterium | reverse complement strand
CCATGCGGGAGGACGAATTCAGGGTGATGGAAGTAGTGCAGAGATTGCACTTTGGGCATACGACACACGACTTCCTTTTCGCGAATCTGAAGCCTGCTTTGTCGCACTTGCTGGACCACATCGTTCAGGAGCTGCCTTCGTAGAGCAAGCGCATCAGCGTGGGGTAAGGCTATTCTGCGTTAGTGAAAGCGATAGCATTGACTGGAAGTCTGATGCAACCTACTGGATTGTTGATGATGTATTGGAGGCACTCCAACGATTGGCCAAAGCGGTTCGTATCGACGCGGGTAAACAGCTAGACCATGTCATTGGCATTACCGGCTCTAACGGAAAGACGATCGTAAAAGAGTGGCTCTACACGCTACTCGGAGGATCAGCGCAAGGTGTTTATAGATCGCCTGCGAGTTTCAATTCACAATTGGGTGTAGCGCTCTCAATCCTCCACCTGCCTTCCACAAGTCGCATCGCAATCTTCGAGGCTGGTATTTCCAGAGCTGGTGAAATGGAAAAGCTTGAGGACATGATTCGCCCTTCACTAGGAGTCTTAACCAACATCGGCAGTGCGCATGATGCAGGTTTTAGCGGAAGCGAAGAAAAAATCAGAGAAAAGACGAGCCTCTTTAAGCGTGTGGATGAACTCGTGTATCAATTAGGAAATGATTCTGTCACTCGTTGTTTGAATGGATTGAACGTCCATGAATCTCCTTGGAGTCAAGACCCAAATCTTCGTGCAATTTGCATGGTGACGTTTGACGCTGACAGGTTATCAATCAGTCAATTAAGCAAAACCGGAGATCAAGAAACGCTTGAATTTCCGCTGCCTTTCACCGATTCAGCTTCACGCGAAAACCTAACCAACGCGGTACTTGTGGCGTTGCAATGTGGTGAATCACCTGAGAAGATTCGGCAACGTATTCCAGCATTACAACAGGCTGATTTACGGCTTTCTCTGACTACAGGTAGGCAGGGCTGTCGACTCATCGATGATACCTACAACGCCGATATTGAAGGCCTGGAAGCCGCCTTGCAATTTTTCTCGCAGCACGTCCAACCCAACGGCCAACGGATTCTAGTCCTAGGTCCACTGCTTGAAAGTGGGATGGATGACCAAACGGCTGCTCAAAAGATTGGGCAACTCGTCGGCACCGTTGAACATGATCAACTACTGTTACTGGGGGCCCCACTAAAAGCACTTTCAGCGACTACACGTAGCCAACACTTTGAGTCCATCGAGGAACTTGAGTCCTATCTTTTTGAGCTCGATTTATCTGCTGCAACCATCCTTATCAAAGGTCCGCGTGCGCTTCAATTAGAGCGAATAAGTAGATCATTGCAACGTCAGACACATCCCGTTCGGCTTGAAATCAACTTAGATGCACTGGCTCAAAACTTAGCGATATACCGAAGTCGACTACAGCCAAAAACCAAGATCTGCGTGATGATCAAGGCTTCAGCCTATGGGAGCGGAAGTGTTGAGTTGGTTCGCTTTTTCGAGCAACGTGGCATCGACTACCTCGCCGTTGCGAATGTCGATGAAGGTGTAGAACTGCGTAAAGCAGGAACAACTCTACCGATCATCGTGGCGAATGCCCAGCGCGCAGAGTTCTCCCGAATGGTTGAGTATCGGTTGGATGCAGAAGTAACGAGTCTTCCGTTTTTAAAAGAGATCCGCCGTTCTGGGCATACGCTAAAGCTCCACCTCAAAATGGATACGGGGATGCACCGTCTTGGCTTCAAGGTTGGTGACGGAAATGATGGTGAGCTACCTGGTCTACTTGAAGAACTGCGATCGGGTGTGTATCAAATTGAAAGTGTCTTCTCTCATCTGATTGCCAGCAATTTAGCAGCTGGAGATGAGTTTTCGCGAAAGCAGAATTCACGTCTTGAGCACGCACTTGAAAGCATCAGCAAAGCTATTGGATATCGACCAATGGCTCATTTACTCAACAGCTCTGGTACCGTTCGCCTGCCCGAATTCCAGCATGACATGGTACGCTTAGGCATCGGTTTGTATGGCGTTGACGCTTCTCCAGAGTCAGGCTTTGCTCCTGCGCATCGGCTACTGGCGCAGGTGGTCCAAATCAAGCAGGTGAAGGCGGGTGGATACGTAGGCTATGGATTGCGCGGGCAAGCAGATGCTGACCGAACGATTGGTGTGATCAATATTGGTTATGCGGATGGCCTGCGCCGCCAAGCAGGACATGGAGCATATGCTTTGACAATTGCTGGAAGTCGCTACCCTACTGTCGGTTCGATTTGCATGGACTTCTGCATGATAGACCTCAGTAACAACAAAGACGTTGTGGTCGGTGATGAGGTTGAGGTGTTTGGTGAGACTGCAGCCATTGGTGAATTGGCCGCTGTTTTTGACACCATCCCGTATGAAGTACTTACGGGTATTGGAAAGCGAGTACAACGTGTTTACTACCGTTAAACCGTCAGAATTTTGGCCCTCCAAAAGTGGTTTGGAAGCTCCATCCTCTGCTTAGCAAGACTATTTGGTGTGCGATCTGACAGTTCTACAATGATTGTTAACTACCGTTAATTAGTCAACGCACAATAAGGTGTAAATTTGCGCCGCTTTATAGGATGCCGACGTGCGCTATGCACGGACGCATTGAGTTAGGCTTTCGCCAAAACCCACTTTTCGAAAATGGGTTTTAGCGAAAGCTGAACAGATTGACAAAGACCAAAAAGAATGCTCAAACAACTTTACCTATTTATCCTAGCCGCAGTTGCTACGGGTTCGATTGCACTTGCACAGGAAGGATCTCAAATACTTTTCAGTGTTGATGGGAACCCTGTAAGTGTTGAAGAATTTGACTACATCTACAGCAAAACCAACGGTGACACGGCAACGTATAGTCGTGAAAGCCTGCAAGAGTACCTAGATCTCTACAAGCGTTTCAAGCTTAAAGTGGCTAAGGCGCGTGACATGGGTCTGGACACGGTTCCGTCGTTGATGCAAGAACTTGCGGGGTATCGTCGTCAATTGAGCGATAGTTACCTCGTGGATCAAGAAGTTACGGAGCCAATGGCTCGCGAGCTATATGATCGCATGCAAGAGGACGTCAACGTGCTGCACATCGCGATAGATTTACCGAAGAGTCCGAGTGAAGACACGTTGAGTGCTTACGAAAAAGCAAAAATTGCCCTTGAACGTGTTCAGGGAGGAGTCATGTGGGGCAAAGTCGCTCGAGACTTTTCTACAGATCCTTCTGCTCCAAGAAATGGAGGAGAAGTTGGATACATCACCGCGCCACTACCAATTGGACTTTACGCACTTGAGAATGCTATTTATGAGACGAAGCCTGGAGAATTATCAGGGATTGTGCGCAGCGACAAAGCTTACCACATCATCAAGGTGCTTGATCGTCGCGAGGCGAGAGGGGAAGTTGAGGCAGCTCACATTTTCCTTCGTAAGCCAAAAGACGCTGACGACGCAGCTGTCAAAACAAGAATCGACAGTATTTACAAAGCGCTAAATGCTGGAGCAGAGTTCGATGTACTAGCGAAGACACTGAGCGAGGATACTCGTTCGGCACCTCGCAATGGCTATATCGGTTTCTTTGGTATCAACCGTTATGAGCGTTCTTTCGAGGATGCGGCATTTGGTGTGAACAAGGACGGTGGCTACGGTGCTCCTATCGAAACACGTGTTGGCTGGCACATTATTAAGCGTATCAGCAAGCGTGCTAAAACAGACTGGAACACTTCAAAAAGTGAGCTCGTTACCCGTATCAAGCGCCTTCCTCGTTACGAAATTGGTCGTGTTGAAATGGTTGAGCGTCTCAAAAATGAATACAACTTCACTGAGAACAAGGTGCTTTTGAACAAGTACGTTGAAAGCCTCCCTGACAGTTTCATGAACTACCGCTGGAAGCCAGGCCCGGTAGATGAGGTTAACCTTTTCACGTTCAAAGGTGACGATCGTGAAGTCAAACTGAGCGACTTCACCAGTTTCCTTCGACGCAATGCGAGTAAGCGTATTCGTATGGAGGGCATCCAATCGGTAGAGCAAGCAGCACGAAGCCTTTACAAGGATTTCGTTGTCGATCAGACCTTCTTGTATGCAGAGTCTCGTTTGGACAAAGACAATCCTGATTTCTACAACTTGATGCGTGAGTATCAGGAAGGTATCTTGCTTTTCGAAGCGACCAAGAAAAACGTTTGGGACAAAGCAGGTCAGGATACTACGGGCTTAGAAGCCTTCTTCGCAAAGAACCGTGGCCAATACACTTGGAAGGAACGTGTTGAGATGGACGTCTACAGCATGCCTATTGATCAAGAGAAGACTTACTACGGTCAGATTGCCAAAATGGCGAAAAAGAGCACTCCAGAAGAGATTTTGGCGAAGTTCAACACCGGCGAAAAGGATGTCATTTCACATCATACCCGCACGGTAGAGCGCGGCCGCGAGCCAAGCATCGATCAGATCAAATGGAAAAAAGGTTCGCACACCTTAGCTGAGCAAGATCGTAAGCGCAAGGTTTCACGCATTGGTGTGATCAAAACAGTGCTTGATCCAACACAAAAAGAGCTCTCAGAAGCTCGTGGCTATGTGATCGCTGATTACCAAGATCAATTGGAGCGTGAGTGGGTTGCTGAACTTGAAAAGACGTACGAAGTCAGGATGAACAAGGATATCTTTGAGATGTTGATCCGCAGCTAATGTTGTTGACTCCCTCCCCTTTTTCCTACTTCATTTTGTGTTTGAGTATTATCTCACTCTCTGCTTGCGATAAGCTGAGGGGGGATGTTTCTCGCGGGCAATTGTTGGCAGAAGTAGGAAGCCAACAGCTCTACTTAAGCGATGCAGACGGTATCGTTCCTCCTGGGCTAGCGAATGCGGACTCCGTGCAAGTGTTGTCTGACTATGTTGGACGCTGGGTAAGAGATGCCGCCGTCTCGGAAGAGGCTATCGCGCAGCTTGGGGATAATCCTGACCTTGAACGACTAGTCGATCAATATCGGACGTCTCTTGCGCGCGATCGCTATGAAACCATGATCGCATCTAAACGGATCGACACAACGGTTACGCAGCAACAGCTCGAGCAGACCTATGAAAATTCGAAGGCTGGCCTTTCGGCAAAACAGGCCTTAGTACAGGCTATTTTGATCAAAATGCCTACTCCTGTTCCGAACAAAGCTGAATTCGAAGAAGCCTGGAGAAACATCGATGCGCCCGAACAATGGGCGTTGTGTCAACAGATGGCCAGAGAGCATTCGTCACTTGCACTACTCGATAAACAAAAGTGGTACAGTACTGCTGAGATTGAGGTATTACTTCCTAATCGTGTCTCAGGCAGCATACGTGAAGGCAGTAGCGTTTCCACTGGAGACGGACATGTGTATTACTTGCGTATAAATGCGCTCGTGAACGAAGGTGAGGTCACTCCTTTACCGTACGTTCGCGAACGATTGGGCAAGATCATACTTGAGCAGCGTAAATCAGCTTTTTTAGGGACCTACACTGAAGAAATTTATCAGGCCGCCCGAACGCAAAATCGCGTTAAAATCTACATTGGAAATGACCAGTAAATCAATTTTTCTATCCTTGTGCTTCTTGGGATTCTCCCTAGTTTCTCTAGCACAAGGACCACAAGTCATCGACCGTGTCATTGCAACCGTTGGTGGAGAGCTACTTTTACTCAGTGAGTTACAGGAGCAGCTATCACTCATGGAGACGCAAGGGGGGCAGAAGCCTTCTGACAAAGAGCGCTGCATGGTAGTTGAGCAACTTCTAACTGCCAAACTACTTGTCAACCAAGCAAAGCTTGACAGTATTGAAGTAGGCGAAGAAGAAGTTGAAGCAGGCCTAGATGCTCGTTTCGATCGCATTCTCACCATGATGAACAACGACCTCAAGCAATTTGAGGAGTATTACGGTCAGACGGTATCAGAGGTTAAAACTGCATTCAGAGATGATCTGCGTAGTCAATTACTCTCTGAGCGTATGCGTAGTCAAATCGTGGCAAATGCTCGTATGACTCCTGCAGAAGTAAAAGCTTTCTTCGGCGAAATTCCAACTGATAGTCTTCCTTACTTCAGTAGTGAGGTAGAGATTCGGGAATTAACAATGAAGCCAGCCATCAATGATGTGCAACGTCAAGACGCGCTTGATCGCGTCGAGGCGCTTCGTACATCTATACTTGACGGTTCGGCAGATTTCGCTGAGATGGCGCGCAAGTACAGTGAAGACCCTGGTAGTGGACGAGCTGGTGGAGACCTTGGCTGGGCTCCACGTGGGACTTTTGTTCCAAACTTTGAGGCTGCGGCCTATCGTTTAGATGTTGGAGAAGTAAGCGATGTTATTGAGACGCAGTTCGGATTTCACCTTATTGAGCTACAAGAGCGCCGCGGTAATCGTATTCGTTCTCGACACATTCTCATCAAGCCAAAAATCGTACAAGCCGATTTAGATCGTACTGTCGCTCTTATGGACAGTATTCGTACGCTAATGACTGTGGATAGCATGCCTTTCCGCGAAGGCGTACGTCTATTTGGATTTGAGAAAGCACAGAGCTATAGTAATGGAGGTCGAATGACGAATCCTGGAACGGGAAACACCTTCTTTGAGATTTCAGACCTTGATCCTTTTGTGTTCTTGGCTATTGACACCTTAGAAACAGGCGGAATCACGAGTCCTGTTAAATTCGAACAGCCTGGAGGAGGCGAGATTGTCTTCAAGCTCATCATGCTCGAAAGTCGTAGCAAGCCTCACAAGGCTAGCCTTCAGACAGACTACGATAAGATCCGTAAGGCAGCCATTGAGTCTAAGAAAAGTGTAATTCTCAGTGATTGGGTTGAAAAAACCATCGGTGCGACATTCATTAAGATGGATCGTTCATTGGTTCGCGATTGCAACCTAGAGGGCCGTTGGTTCTTGTCTGGTACAGCATCGAGGCCATAAGGCTGGATTCCGCTCAACTGCGGAATTAGAAAGCATAAGAAAGGGTCGAACTTGCAAGAGTTCGACCCTTTCTTAGTTGGGGAGTATTAAGAGAAGTGCCTTTAGCTAACGGCAGTAAAGCGCTTTAGCCTTGGTATTAGCTACAAAGCATAAAGCTAAGTAGCTCGCCGTGTCGCAGGAGCTCGACCACACGCATAAACGCTCCTATTCAGGTTGCTGACCTCGCTAGCTATACTGATGTATACTTGCTAGCAGCTAAAGGACTAAACGTTGTGGTCGACTGCTCACCCAGTCGACCATTAACTACAAAAAGGAAGGGCTGTACTCTTGCGAGTACAGCCCTTTCTTTTGCGACGGTAGACCGCAGGAACGGTCGACAGCTATGCTGTCTACTCTACTCCATGCATCATTTTCTTCATCCATCCTGAGATCGCGACGAGAACAACAGCCGCTGCAATTGGAACAGCTGCGAAAATGAGGAAGAAGCCGCTTAGTCCAATCTCTTCTGCAATCGGCTCGATGTAGCTACCCGTAAGGCCTGCTGCAAAGTTGGCGATGAAGTTGGCTACGAAGAAGATACCGAACATGAGTCCTACAATACGCACTGGCGCAAGCTTTGAAACGTAACTCAAGCCTACAGGAGAGATACAAAGCTCTCCAAGCGTATGGAATAGATATGCTGCAATGAGCCAGAACATGCTTACAGAAGCTGTCTTAGCACCTTCAGGGATGCCTTGAGCACCAAACGCTAGGATAGCGAATCCGATTCCGAGAAGTGTAAGTCCAAGCGCAAACTTGATTGGACCGCTATTCAACCAGCTGATCTTCTTTTCCCAAAGGCTACTGAATGCAGGAGCGAGGCAAATGATGAAGAGGCTATTGAAGATTTGGAACCAACCAGCAGGGACTTCAGTGTCAACTGAAGTGAATTGTTCGTAAAGCATCAACGCGATAAGTGCCCAAACGCCTAAAAATCCTACACCCAAAACGATGTTAGAAAGACTGAAACGAGAGAACGTAATCTTGAAGAGCTTACCTAATACATACGTCAGAACCAGCATTGGAACGACTGATAGGATGAGGTTGACTACTTGGAAAATTGACTTTCCAGAACCACTCAAGCTACGGTCGGTGTAGTCTTTCGCGAAAATGGTCATTGATCCACCTGCCTGCTCGAAAGCCCACCAAAAGAATACGATGAAGAAACTCAGTACAATGATGACCCAGACCCGGTCTAATTCAATCTTAGATAGGCTGCGATCACTTACGATCCAACCAACAAAGGCGATCACTGCACCGATGATTAGCGGTGGCATGATTCCCTTACTAAACGTCTGTAAGAAGCTTTCTTGCGGCTCTCCAAAGAAGTTAAGTGCGAAGTAGAAAGCTAGTCCGATTACTAATCCGATAACTCCCCAACGCACTGCACGAGCCCCGTCGTCTGAATCAACGATTGGATTGTCACGTCCTGCTTTGAGATCTGTATCGACAATTTGATCATCCAAACGACTGTTTGCTGGAGTTCCAGTAGGCATGTCTTCTGCAGCAAGGAAGTTTGGATCGCTCGGTGCTAAACCGATACGACCGAAAATTTCTTGAGCGAAGAAGAACTGAATCATACCAACAAGCATGAAAATTCCTGCCAGTCCGAAGCCGAAGCCAAAGCCCCACTGCTCTCCGTAGTAGCTACAGAGAAGAATTCCGAGGAATGCTCCTGCGTTGATTCCCATATAGAAGATCGTGTACGCTCCATCCTTTTGTTCAGGGTGAGCGGAGTACAGTTGACCTACTATCGAGGAGATATTTGGCTTAAAGAGACCGTTACCGATGATAAGACAAGCTAAGCCTGTGTACCAAAAGAACTCGGTTTCAAACGCGAGTACCGCGTGTCCGATGGTCATTATGAGTGCGCCTAAGAGTACCGCTTTACGGTAACCCAACAGCTTGTCGGCAAGGATTCCTCCAATCATTGGAGTGAAATAGACCAATCCGGTGTAGATACCATAGAGAGCCAATGCGTCCGCACGGTTCCATGCTTCACCATTGAAGGCTTCTGTTACCAAGAAGAGTACAAAGAGCACTCGCATACCGTAGTAGCTAAAGCGTTCCCACATCTCAGTGAAAAAGAGTACAAAGAGCCCAGGTTTATGGCCAAAAATGGCACCTTGATCACTTTGTGTAGTAGTAGAAATAGTTGACACTAGGGTTGAATTTTGGCGTAGGGCCTCAATTTAGCGGAAAGTTGGACAATTGCGCCACTTTAGATAACTATCTCTGTCATTCACAGGATACTATTCGCCCTTGGGAACCTCCGTAAAGCCAATTTCAGGTCTTTGAGAGACTTCCAAATGCCAACCTACGAGGCGTAAATTCTCGTCAATGATGCCCAGCAAGTCTTCTGCTTGCTCGAAGCTCTTTGCTTCAAGGGTCTCAAAATCGAGCTTACTTTTCAGCTCTTCGCCCATCTTGGCTTTGATTTCATTGAGTTCCTTACTGTCAAAAGAATTGAACAGCCCTTGATCTAGATCGAAATAGCGCATGTCTACTTCGTAGGCGAGCTCTGAAGGCTCCGGCCAATGATGGACAATCAAACGTTTGCGCCCCGCGTCTGCCTCTACAGAGATGCCCTCTAGGTCAAATCCTACGACAACCCTTGCAGTAGCATCTACGATGACGCTTTTGTTGAAGGAAGGATAATCTAGAAATCCCGTCTCTTTGTGGTTGAACATCTGACCGTAATGGCCTTCTGCAGTCGCCAATTGGGCAATTTTGCGAATCTGATCTTCAATGATGACAGAGCGCTCTTTGATGTTTGGCGCTTGCGAAAAATCCCAATAGGCTTTCCCGAACCAACCTAGCAGAAGGGCTCCGAGTAGACATGAAAGAAGTAGAAGATTTTTCAACGGCGAGTGAGTTCCTACAGCGAGGAAGTGATTAGTCCTCTAGGCTGTAACGAAGGTTTTGATGCTCCATAAGAACCGCCTTGATCGAACCAACACTGATTGGGCTTTCGATTTGCAAAGGAACATGGCTATTGGCTGTACTTGCCCAAACACGCATCTCTGAATCTTCAGAAAATACATCACCAGCGACAACTTCAGGTGCAAGTTCATAGACGTTGAAACGTCCTAGCCCTTTAATTTTCTTGTTTTGCTCTTTCCCGATATAGCGCACATCAAGAGGATACTTCTTGCGGTCCATAAAGACCGTCACCGGATAAACCGAATTAGGGGAGGCAGTCTCGAGGTTGAGGTTTCGCATGAAATAGACCGCTGAGAGAATATCGTGCATACAATGCTCCATGGCAAACTCACCTGGACGCTCCATGGCTTCTTCTTTGGACTTGCCGCGGTATCCAACACCCAGACCCGTTTCTTGATCATACTCAACGCGCTCATAGAGCGTGTAATTACCTTCCTCAATCTCACGGATAGTAAGAATTGGAAGCAAGGTCTCCTTGTCGACGTAGCTTTCGTAGTAATCACGCACCTTGAAAAACCACTCATAGGTTGAGTAGGTGGTACCTAAAGCAGTGAGTTTGTAACGGTCACCGAGATCTTGGACCTTGAATTCAACTTCTCCAGCAGAAAGCCAGATAAAGTTAAGGTTGTAATAAAGCTTGTAGACGATGCGCTCTCCTGGTCCGTAGGCCAAGTTTTCGAGCTCGCAGATACGTACCTCTTTCGTTTCTAAGAGTCCAGCTTTCGCCAAAACACTCTGCGCAACGCCAGTCCCCATAAGGCCAGTAACGACAAGCGATCCGATGAGAACTATGTAGGTGAGCTTACGCATTGATTCCAAGAGTTTTGTCGACATCTGATCGCAGAATTTCAACTAATCCTAATAACGCTGGAATACCCAGGTTTAGTACAAAAATCAAAAAGGAGGCTGATGCCAAACCAAGTTCGTTTGGCTCATATGCAGCCCATAAAAGTAAAGCCAGCTCTACCCTAGCGAGTGCCTGAATGAAAGCAGGCAATGGGACAAACGTCTGAGCAAAGAGAAGGAGGCCAGACCCAAGGACTGCAATTTCCAATCCAGCCTCTAGCCCAAAGAACACGAAAGCCAAACTTAGTTGAATAAGATAGATCAAGTATCGTCCGCATGCGATCAGCAGCGCTAGGCGAACATCCCCAGGCCGCTCAGAGGCAAGTTTACGAATGCCTCTTAACGTATACGAGATTTGAACTGAAAAGCGATGCAGTCGAGGACCGAGCGCTAGGTTTTGGCGAAAGCTGGACCAGAGACGCTCAACCACTTGCACGACGCGAGGCAGGAACGCAAAAAATACAAGCAAGCCGACGCAAATGAACGCCGCTGCAATATTCGTCTGTTGAGATGAGATTTGAAAGTCTCCATACTGATTGAAGCCGATGGCGCAGAGTACTCCACCGCCTAAAAGCGGTATCCATTGTGCAATTCCTCCAAGAAAGGTAGCTGCAACTGTAGCTACACGTTGATCAGAAGTAGTCCCAGTAAGTCTACCGATGTACTCCCCCACTCGATTGGGAGTGAATAGGCCAATGCTCAATCCTGCGCAAACCCTACGCAAAGCTGTGCTAACGGTCGGCCTCATGCTACTTGGGAGCAAAAGACGAAATTTCATCGCTTCAAGAAGCAAATTGAAGGGTAAAAGTGTCACGACAAGAATGGGCATCCATACGGGTGCAATCTCAATTCGGTGCCGCAAGGACTTCCAGAGCTCGACAATATCGTTATGCACGAACAGCTGATAGTAAAGCCCAATACACAAGGCCAAGCTTATCAGTAATTTGATAAGCAAGCCCGGACTAAATTTTCGTTTGGATGTGTACTGTGTGTCGGTTGCCATTAAAGATCAACTACCTTTAGGGGGTGAAGATAGTCCGCCGATCCACCACTATTACTAGACGCGTTTTGGGCATTGACCCTGGAACGAATGCTTTAGGATATGCCATTTTAGAGAAGACTGGGAATACCTATAAGCTTCTTGAGGTGGGCGTTCACAAGACACCTTCGAAAGCGACACATCCTGAGAAATTGCGCTCAATTTTCGATACGATTACTGCGCTCATCAAATTGCACAGTCCTGAAGAGTGCGCTATTGAGAGCCCATTTTTCGGGAAGAACGTCCAATCGATGCTCAAACTAGGCAGAGCACAAGGAGTCGCTATGGCCGCTGCAATCTCTCAAGGCCTTACGGTTGAAGAGTATGCACCTAAGAAGATCAAGATGAGTGTCACTGGCAACGGAAACTCCTCTAAAGAGCAGGTCGCCGAGATGCTGGGACACTTAATCAAGTTTGACCGGTCTGGCGTAGGACTTGATGCGACAGATGCGCTAGGTGCTGCTGTGTGTCACCTTAACCAGAGTGGCCTTTCGGCAAAACCAGGAGAGTCTTACAGTGGCTGGAAACAGTTTGTTGACCAGAATCCTGCCCGAGCTAAGCGATAATAGCGCGATAGCTACAAATACCTAGAGAAAAACCTTTCGGATACGTTCGGCGGTAGCTGCAAGATCAGCTTGCGAAGGAGAAAGCTTCTTTTTCGTAAAATCGATGTCACTGACTTGATTCAGCGGTACTAAGTGCATGTGCACGTGTGGCACTTCTAGTCCGATAACAGCTGTTCCGATGCGTAGGCAAGGGATTTCACGAAAAACTGCGGTTGCTACACGCTTAGCGAAAGCATTGAGTGCGGCAAGTTCCTCATCTTCTAGATCGAAATAGTAATCAACCTCGCGCTTTGGAACAACCAGTGTGTGCCCTTTTACAAGGGGACTGACGTCAAGAAAGGCAAGGTGATGTTCGTCTTCCGCTATTTTATGACACGGAACCTCTCCTCTAATAATCTTCGTGAAAATGGATGGCATATTTAAGGTTAGTCTAGTTTAAACGATGCTAATCTCAAGAATCTCAAAGGAAATCGTTCCTCCGGGTGCTTGAATTTCTGCAATATCACCGACTGCTTTCCCTAGAAGACCAGCACCTATAGGGCTATCAACTGAGATTTTACGGTCCTTAAAAGAAGCCTCTGAGCTGCTTACCAGTTGGTAGCTGATCTCTTTTGAGTTCTTCTTGTTCAGCAATCGTACAGTACTCAGTACACAAACAGCGTCTGTACTTAGTTCATTCTTATCGAGTACGCGGGCATTGGCGAGTGTTTTATCCATCTCACTAATTTTCGCCTCGAGCATTCCTTGTGCATCTTTCGCTGCATCGTACTCGGCATTCTCTGAGAGGTCACCTTTGTCGCGGGCTTCGGCAATTGCAGCGGAAGCTTCTTGACGGCCATTGGTCTTCATCTCGTTCAATTCAGACTTTAGTCGAGCAAAGCCTTCAGGGGTGAGGTAATTAATCTTACTCATGACAGGGAAGTATCAATCTGGGGAGGGTTTCTAAAATGCAGAACGTTTCCTTTACCAGCTGGTGAAGGAAACGTTCCGCAAAATACAACATGTTTAACGCGTCTAGCGCATCATAAGTTGAGACGAAGGCCGAGGTTGTGGCTTCCGTCATACAGACGTGTTGGACGGTATGCGTAATCGATGAAAAGGTAACGCTTACGGCCAGTATCTACCCCACCGAGTGGAATTGCAGCAGAAGCACCTGCAGCTAGACCTTGTGTGAGAGGAGATTGGAAAGAGTTAGACTCTACTCCAACTTCTGCATTGTATCCACCGCGAACCATGAAGACATCACGGAAAGAGTACTCGATACCACCTCCTAGGTTGTCTCGACTAAATGCATTAGATGTGAAATTACCGATAAGAACAACCTTGTTGTTCTCATCAACATTGACATCGTAGCTCGCACCAATGTTCAATTGGAAAGGAAGCTCGAAGTCTGCAATGTTGTTCTGTGCAGTAATCTGATATCCTCCACCATCGATGGCAGCGAATTGCTCTGAGATACCATCTCCAGAAAAACGCATTCCGAGACCTACGTTACGTAGAGAGATTCCGAGCTTAAACTCGTCCTCTTCACCACTTACGTATTGAACGCCTGCATCAACAGCAAAACCTGTTGCACTTGCGTTGAAGATTTGCTCAGAGATGAAACGAAGCCCAACACCTACACTAATCTTGTCTTCAAATGTCTTAGAGTAACCTAAGGCAATGTGAAAGAAAGTAGGAGCGAATGAAGAACCGTTACCTTCTGGAGTATTGGTCGTCGTGAGTGGAATATCACCGAAAGAGAGAGCAGCGATGGTCATTCCGAATGCAGCACCATTTTTCATTGGTGCAGCAAAACCAATTGCATTCATGTTAATATCAGTACCAACGAGGTACTGCATGTTAGAAACTGTGACCTCGAGCCCAGTAACGCGACCGAGACCGGCAACGTTAATTCTCATTGCCTCAGCACCAGCAACGTTAGACGTTGTCATAGAAGCGAGACCAGCTGAGCGGGCGAATGGATTCAACAGTAGCTCGTAAGCTCCAGCCTCACCTTGACGGTCAGGATTACCTGCAAAAGCAGTGATAGAAGCAAGAGCTAAAACAGCGAAAAAGTAAAACTTGCGCATGCGCTTTGTTTTGGAAGAAGGCGGTGCGTACTCATAAGAGTAAGCACCGCCTAGTTATTAGCTAGAGAAAGGATTAGAGGCCAGCAGGATCGAAAGCCCGCTGAAGGATGAATGACTTCACCGTACGTTGTCCGAGTTCACCGGCATCAACGTGGATAAGGTAAATACCAGACGATACTGGAATACCTTGATCATTCTTCATGTCCCAATCAAGGTCAGGATAGATTTGCTGACTAGTGATCGCACGGTCGTTCAATCGTGGATCATCTGGGTTGAACGATGGAAGAGCAGGCTCCTCAGCACGCTTGTACTGACGGATGTAGCGACCATCGAGGGCATAAATCGTGACATCACATTGAGCTGGAAGGTTAGTCACACGAATCAGATTCGAGAACTCACTAATCTCATACTCAGAGTAACCGTAGTACGGGTTAGGTACAACGTTGATGAAGCTCATGATTGAATCAGCTTTGCTGATTGGCACTGGCTCTGCATTAACACCTGTAAGACTAAACTCGTAGTGAGGGTGTCCTCCGTTCGTGCCTGTTGGAGCACTGTAGAAACGGTCATCAGTATCTTCAGCAGCAACTGAAACATTGTATGGGTTCGCAACGCGAAGCTTAACTACAATGTCTTGAGGAATAAGGCCATCTGCATAACTCAAGAACTCTGCTCCTGATGTCATGATAGAAGCGTAAGTAACAGACTCAAGTGCCTCACGAGTAAGAGCACTACGTCCTCGCTCAAGAAGAGTAAATAACGCTGCACACTCATCATACGGCTCACGGGTTACGTAAACCATGTGGTGTCCACCTGCGGTAATGTTGTAAAGCTGCGCCTGTAGTGAAGTAAGACGAAGTAGGTCACCAGCTGGGTTAAACATCATGTCGCGGCCAGTTAGTGGGTATACCTCTGAACCGTCATCATTCACGAACTCAAACTTGTATGGGTTTGCTAATGGATCACCGTCAAACGTGATTGCACTGTTCTCGCCGAAGAAAATGTTCAGTCGCTGACCAGTTTCTACGTCCATTGCATAGCCTGGGAACCAACCCATACCATCACCTGTCCCGTCTGGGATAGCGTTTCCTTCAGCATCAGCTTCTTTGCCAACCGATGGAGCTTGACGCAAATCGAATTGGTTTGCACCGCCTTCAGTTTCAATACCACCTGTAAGGGTGAAGTCAGGGCTTGCAGTCTCAACAACTACACAACGGCTCCACTTGCTCTTGTCGCTAGTGAATACGATGTCTACGTTGTTTAGATCAGCCAATTCGAGATCACCTACTAAAGTGCTACCGCGTTGACGAAGCATTGGAGAGATGAATCCGATTCCTTGTGGAGCGACTGCAGGAGGTCCTGGATCTCCAATTGGATTCGAGAATGGGTTGTTGTATGCAGCAAGTGCAAACGGTGCCCAATGTCCTTCAAAGCAATTCGTCAATGACTGAGCAGGATCAAGTAAGAATGAGTTTCCTACCTCACCTCTCTCTGACGCATCAGTAAGCATGAAGTTGAATACCTGAGCTCCGCCGAAGAGACCTTCTAGAGGAGTCTTATTCGGAATTGGCTGGTACCAAGGTGTTCCGCCCTCTGTGAGTGCTTCAACCTCATATCCAACACATCCATTATTACCGTCTACACTGACACCTGGCTCTTCAACTTGCCCTAGAGAAATTGAGATACCTAGCTCTCCAATGATTAACTCATTGAAACTTGCAAATTGATTGTCTTCTTCGATTACTCTTCCAGAAGCATCAATAAGCTTCCATGTACCGTCAGAATCTAATTCCTCGTCAGTAACGTCGCTATCTTCAAAGACAACAGTGTATGTTCCGTCTTCTGATACAAACGGATTATACGTTTGTGCAGTCATCGGCGCTCTTCCCATCTGGTAAAGAGGTTGGTTGTCGTCTGGGTTGTTGAACAAGCGATCACGCTCACCTTCTGCCAAATCGAGGAAGAAAGTTCCTGTTCCACCACCGTCAAGGCGACGAACTGAAGCTTCAGTTCCATCACCATTTAGCTTCACATCAGTGATCGGACGTGGGACACCCGTGTAGGTGCGTACGTTGTTACGTCCCTCAAGGTAAGGGCGACTTTGACCTGAACCACCTGCGACCAACGTCTGGAAGTCAGCGTAGTTGTTGTATGCGTATGATACAGCAGTGAAGTAGTAAGGCTTGTGGTTAACAAGTCCTGGAGTTCCAGAAGAGAATTGATCTTCAGTAACTCGAAGAACAGTCTGAGTTCCCTCATCTGTAGATGAAGCACCTACTTGAGGTACTGGCTCAAATACAGGAGCATTCGGATCGAGTGGATTATCAATCGCATTCCAGTTGTAGATCTCACCAACACCATTTACGATGTCTGACTGAAAGATCAATCGTGCTAATGTCGGATCGTCCAAACTTGCAACAGATACAGAAGCATCTCTAAGTTGGTAAACTTTGTAGCCTTCAAAACGGTAGAGTGAATCAGCTACTCCATCAGGAGCAAGTAGGTCAATCTCTGCATACTCTTGACCTCCGTTATTAGAAACTCTAGTATCGTTTGTCAATAGTATTGTCAATTGCTCGTCTAACTCGATAAAGTCAACATCTGGAGCATCTGGTCCGTCAGTAATATCGAAACAGTTGTCGAACAAGTTCTGTGCAAGATCATCTGCTTCGAAGAGACGAGTCATTACAGGACATGGATAAGTAAGCTCATTGGCAATCCATGGCACACCAACGATAAGCTCATTTACAGCACCTGGACGAAGGTTGAATGGACCTGACGCTTGAATTGTGCGACGATCACCTTCACCTAATGCCTCAGAACACATTGACCATGCGTCAGGAGAAACATCTGTAGGTACAGATGGGAAAACGTACTTCGTAACAGTACCTCCAGATTGGTAACCATTTCCACCAGTGGTGTATGGTGTTCCATCCTTCCAGATTCCTTGCAAGTAGTTGTAGTACTCTCCTTCAAGGCCTGTAGTAGGGTCAGTAGTTTGAGATGGTGGTGTACCAACGTTTGCGTTATTGAAGTACACAAATGAAGACATACCTAACTCACGCTCTATCTCGATAGTGTCCATTTCAGTTGTGTCATATACAGTGATGAACTCTTTCGGTCCACGGAAGTAATCAACTCCTAGAAGTGGCACTTCTGTTCCGTAAGTAGGTACACCTCTATCGCAAATTGTTCCACTAGTACCGTCGACAGCATCAGCGTTGTAGTAGTAAGCTAGAGAACGTGTTGTATCACAACCAATGTAATCATCAGTATAGCAACCAAGGTCACCGTCAACCCAAATACCGAAGTAGGTATTATTGAGAAGCTCCTTACCCCTGTTAATCAACTTATAGCGCTGAAAAGTCATGTTGTTCAATGCATCGTTAGTTGCGTAAGCAAATGCTTGAACCTGAATCTCCATTTGGAGCGCTCTCTCTGAACCAGAGTTAAGGTGACTGTTACCGTTGTCGTTATAGATCCAGAAGATCATTTGATCCGGGAACTGAGGAGCATCACGAAGATCTTCGTTTGAGTTGTAGTAGTCCTCACAACCCTCGATCTCAATAATTGGGAAATCACCTGACAATGGATCGTAAAGACCATCGATGATACAATTACCATCATCGTCGCAGTAATCGTAGAATCCTGCTAGTCCTTGATCGTTGTTTGGTGGTGGAAAACCGTGTACTTCTTCGAAGTATGGGTTTCCTTTTCCTGGCCATCCCCTGACACCTTCTGGAATCAAATCATCGGTATAGACCAATTCTCCGCGAAGACTCGCAGCGAATAATCGCTGGTGCTCACGAATTTCTGATGCAGATACTTCAAAGAACTTGTCCCATTGAGAACATTCCTCTTGAGTAATCTCTCCAAACTCCGGGTCAAGTGGCCCAGGGAAGAAGTCAAATTGACCGTCTGGACGACCATAATCCTGAGCAGCAACTTTCAAGTTACCTGCTGGATCCGTTCCTCCTAGCCAAACCGCACCAGCAAACAAAGAAGAAACTTCCGTCTCTCCTAGGGGTACTTTAGGTACGATATAACCTGCGTCATTTCCGTTCCACCAAACATCACCACCAGTGGTAAGCTTAGCTCGTACGTTATTGACATCTTGATCAGTAGTCCTTAGGCCAGGCGCACATTCTATGCGATATCCTAAAGGGGTTGATGAATTAGACTGACTGGGTGAACCAGTTCTTATGCCTGGCACGTTCGCAAGCAAAGATGTTGCTGAAAAGCAAATCGTCGCGGCAAGCAGTACAGTATGTATGCGTTGTAGCATCATTTTATCCTGTTTTAAACGTCGGGTGATTAGAATGAGAAGCTAGCACCCATAAAGATGCGGCGAGGGAGGCTAAAGAAATTCGGATTAAGAACTCTCCACTGGTAAGACTGGATGTAAGCATCCTGGTTCAACTGGCTAGAGAGTGCTGTCTGACCTTGTGTAGATGCTAGGAAACCGTCATCATCAGGAAGTCCAGTAGCTGGATAAACTGAGATGATATTTCTGCGATCTAGTAGGTTACTGACACGTAAGTAGACATTGAGGTCTACTCCTTTGTTGTTCTCGTTGAAGAGTGAGAAGTCACGATCGATTCTGAGGTTTGTAACCAAGTTCCATGGGAGACGCGCTCCATTGATGTCACCTTCGTTAACACGGCCATCTAGCTGGGTAGCTGTCTGAAGACGCGTGTATGGACGTCCACTAACTGCAGATCCAGAAAGGTTAATACCTAGTTTCTCCAAGATCGGCTTACCAAAGAGTTGTGGTCCCTCTCCGCGTCCATAGCGGAAATCCAATGCTCCAGCAACACGGTGACGCTCGTCATAACTCAATGGATAGAGTGTACGAAGGTTTCCACGCTGAACACTACCACGCTGGGAGTTAGCATCTGAACCTGTACCGTCAGCAAACTGAAGACCGTAAGAAAGACGAAGGCTAATTGGGCCAGTACGACGTAGATCGTAAGAAACGTTAAGGCCTTTTACTGTGCCGAAATCTTGGTTGTCATACGTTGTGTAACGGTTGAGATCAGCCATTGCAAATAAGTACGTACGACGTTGGATCATGTCGCGCATCTCTCTTACAAAGAAGCTTAACTTCAATGCAGAACTCTGAGAAATACGTTGCTGGAATCCAGCCTCATAATCTACTGTACGAGTAGGCTTCAAATTTGGGTTATTGAAGACGTCACCAGAATTATTAGTGAAGTAGTAGTAGTCAAGCGCTGTAGCAATTGTATTACTTGGTGGACGCTGAACGAGTACATCGTAGTGTGCAAAGAAGTTTGCATCTTCAGAGATTGGGAAACTGAATGCCAAACGAGGCATCACATTGATCTGTGCTTCGTAATCTTCGAATGAAGCATCTGGATCAAAATCCTCAGCTCTGATATAACCTTGATCTTCGTTTGCACGAGAATCAACGTATGCAGGAATCTGCTGCGTAAAGATCTCAGCTGCACGGTTTACCTGACGTCCTTCAGCAGTAAACCAAGTATCCTCAACACGGTAAGCTTTTACCTGGTTACTCTCTACAGACTCAAGGTAAACCTTAGCATCGTCAGGAATATTCGATGGTACAACCTCTTCAGCATTAAAGTTGAAATTACCAACTGTTTGGATGTCATACAGCTCATATGGATCCTTCAACACCTTCGTATTTGCGTCGAAATAATCAACGCGGAATCCAGCACGGAGAATGATGTTCTTAAACGTGAACTTATCCTGAATGTAACCTGCAGCGTAAATCGGCTGAATAGGAGCTACAGGGAATGTTCGTTGACCGTCATCGTTTCTAGCAGTAAAGAAATCATCCCATGCACCGCCACTAGCTACCTCGTTACCTTGGTAATCATAGCCGTAGTAGAGAAGCGTATTATTACTTGACGCCTCCGCAGCACTAAACATTCCGATATCAAGAATATCTGGTGATACGCGACCAAAATCAACATATTCATCAAGACCAAGACCAAGTTTATTACGAAGCTGCGTGTAAAAGCGAGAATCGCCTTCTAAACTTCCAGTCTCAACACGATAGCCATAAATGTCTGTCGTGTCAGTAAGAACGATTCCTGCAAGGTTTGTGTCGCGTATTTCCGTTCTAAGAATAAGGTTCGTGTCAATATCCTGAAGTGCAACGTTAGCAAGCTGGTTTCCACGTAACCAAAGCTCTTCTGGAAGAAGAACATAACGGCGGTTGATACGCTGCTCGTAAAGAACACCAAGCTGCACATTGTGTACACCTGACTTTCCTTTACCTGGCTTCAAGTCAAACTGCGTCTGAAGGTTGAACGTAATAAGGTCATTCTTTTCCTTCTCGTAACGGTTGTAAATCGAACCGATACTAGAGTGTAGTGTATAGACACCATCTTCAATGATGTTTGCTAGAACTCCGTTCTGAGCGATGATATCACTTTCTGTTAGTCCTTCTACATCTCCACCACCCACTTTATTGTAGTTAGCAAGGACAGGGTTTTGCGTTCCTGGAGTGAATCCACGGAAATTACTTCGGTAACCAATGTGTGTTGACTCAAAGCCAAGTACACCGTTGGTAAACGTTAGCTCGTCATCAAATACTGCATCATTCGAATTTTCAAACTCTCCAATGTATCCGTAGTCAAAGAAGCGATCCTCATGACGTGAATCTTGAAGGAGTTGCTCGTTACGCTGGAATCCAATCTGCACTGTGTATAATGCATTACTGATAAGACTCGTGTTATTCGTATCAAGAACAGAAGCCTGATTTCCTAAGCGGTGGCGGAAACGGAAGTTTCCACGATACAATGTGTTAAGATCGTATGGGTTGTTGTGTGCGTTCAACAAGCGCCAGTTATCAGCAGTTCGGCTGTTCTCATCTGGTGTAAAACGATTTGAACGATCCGTGAAGTTTCCTGAAAGGGTAACATCAATGGCGTCATTCAACCTCGCATCAAGCTTACCGGTAACGTCAATTCTTTCAAACTCTTCAAATGGCTGTGCCTTAAGCACCTGCACATCATCTTCCGTAAGGAAAGATGCAGCTGGTGCAAAACCACCTCCTGGTAGACTAGTAATTGGATCATTCTCTAGACGCTGACGTGTTTCGTCAGTGATGTAGTAAACGTCCGATGCTGGAGCATCATCGTCCTCGTTATATGTATAACGACCTGATAGACGGTAACCGAGAACAGTTTGCTTGTTCTTACCGTCTGCCATCATGCGTTGGATGATTGGACCAGAAAGGCTCAAACCAACAAGGTTGTTGTTGTAGTCGTCAAGGAAGCGAGAAGTCTCAGCCTCTGCAAATCCGTTGAATTTACTAGAAGGTCCTTTTGTAGTAATCGAGATAAGTCCTGATGAAAGGTCACCATACTTTGCTTCAACACCACCGGTAACGATTTGAATCTGGTCAATCTCTGACTCAGGAACAAGTGTTCCAGTTACACGGATACCGTCAATGATATACTGTGTCGCATTTGTACGTCCACCACGAAGACTGACATCGTCACCCTCATCCGCACTGGTCGCACCTGCACTCATTGATGCAATTGCATTAATGTTACGAGTACCAAGCTTCTTTACATCCTTTGATGTAAGCGTCATTCCCTGAGAAGTCTCATCGACTTTCATTGGATCGACTTTGAAGGCCTTTACGGTAGCTGTTTCGAGAACAACTCCTCCACTTGCTTCGAAAGATTGGTCCAACTTGTTCTCTTGACCAGCAAGAATTACAACTCCATCAACTCGTTGAGGAGTAAAACCGATGTAAGAGAACTCGATATTGTACGTTCCTGGGTCAAGGCTAATACGGTAATCACCGTTATAGTCTGTAGCAGTACCGGTCAAGAATGCATCACCGTTAAGGATCTTTACGGTACCTCCGATTATTGGATCTCCCAAGTCATCCTTTACATTTCCGAAGACGGATTGTTGGGCAAAGACGCTCGCGGCGCCTAAGAAGAGGAAAATAGTTACTAGTAGAGTACGAGTCATACGTGGTAGTTGTCGCAGCTGCAAAAAAAGTGAAAGTGAGCTTCGCTCTCTCTTACCTATTCATGCAGCTTTGAAAAGTTAAGAGCGTTGAATGGGATACTATAATCCCTTGCAACGCTGCAATGATAACCAAACCTTAACTTGTTTCGCAGTCCGTTCCTCAAGGTTTGCCTCTCAACTGACACTCTTTGCACTATCAAGTGACGGCTATGAGACGGATTTGAGTGGAAAATGTCGTCCGTCAGGCACGGACTGCGCATTAAGAGTTCGGAGACGAGATGATTCGATTCACCTTGTCAAGTACAATCTGAGCCAATGCCTCCTTGCTCTCGACCGTCCACCCTGCTACATGTGGACTCAGCACTACGTTCTGATAACTAGTTAGTTGCGCATATAATTCACGCTCAACTGTAGTATAGGTTGCTGTTTTTTCATTTGGAAAGACATCTAAACAGGCTCCTCCAATGTGTCCGGACTCCAAACCTTCAAGAAGCGCGGGAAGATCTATTGCTTTCCCACGAGAGGTGTTGACAATAATCACCCCTGGCTTTAGTGAGGCGATGGTTTCGGAGTCGAGGTAATTGATGGTTTCAGGCGTCAATGGCAAATGCAGACTTAATACATCAGCTTTCGCCAAAACCTCTTCCGGCGACCTCGCGGCGGTTACCCAGGGCGTAGAATTCGTGAAGTCTGCTTTGTATTTGTCGTAGGCAATGACAGGATTCTCGAACCCGCGGAGGGTTTTGGCGAAAGCTGGACCAGTATGCCCATAGCCGATTATTCCTACCGTCCGATACTTCAATTCCCATCCTCTCACAGCTTCACGATCCCATTGCATCGTTCTTACTTGCTCATCTCCAGCAAGTAATTTGTTAGAAAGAGCTAATAACATCGCAAGCGCATGCTCCCCTACTGCGGGAGCATTGCCTGATGGACTTGATAGGATTGCTACGTTTTTGGTTTTCGCGTAAGCTTGATCAACGATCTCTAAGCCAGATCCCAATCGGCCCACCCAGCGCAGTTGAAGCGCCTTGTCCAAAAGCTCTTTGCCAACCAAAATCTTCGAATTGATCACCAAACCTTCGTACTCATGAATAACCTCATGCACCTCCTCAAGGGAAATATCAGGAAGATAGGTGAGCTGATACCCCAGCTTTTCAAGGCCTTTCGGCAAAACAGGATGAACGCCATCAGTAATAAGAACACGCGGTGAATTCATGACGCCAAGGAACGTAGTTTTGTGGCGTATGAAAGCATTTTACTTCCTTCTCCTCGCAACACTCGTTTCCTGCGCCGCTCCAAGCTCTTCCAGCCAACCTTTCGTAGTGGCAGATCTCTACTATCGCTACGAAGCAAATACTGGTCAGTACACTTCAGAAGTGAAGTTGACTAAACGGGATTCCGTCAACAACGTCGATACGGCCTATATGGTCGAAGGTGGCGTCTCGTTTTTAAATAGTGGATTGCGAAATGATCTAAAAGACGACCGTTTCATTCGATACAAAGGAGTCACGAAGGCCGCGCCTGTTGACGCGCCTGTTTTCGCTTTCAAGCTCGTTTCAGGCAAAAAGGTGTCTATTCCCGGTACTCTCGCCCCATTTGATACGCTACTCATGGGGCCTGCGCCTACCAAGAATTTTGGCTTTGTTGTTTATCATGCGGACAAAAGTGATTTTCTTGCTGAGAATGAAACGCTCTCTGCACTTTTTCAAAGTGATGATGGCTCAGCAAAGCTTTCGACAATCACAGGTCCAATCCCGCCGTCGGATGGAGCCTTTAAGTTTCCGCGAGAAACCGTCTCTGATTGGCCTCTTACCCGTGGTAACATCACCTTTATCAGAAGACGAACTACGCCAATTTCCATGGATGGAGTCCAAGGGCAACTGGTAGAGGAAGTGTATAGTAAACCTGTGCCTTCGGCAATGGTGAATTAAACACTACACATTGCGGTAAAGGATTGTGAAAAAACGATGCCGAGGCTCCAACGCTTCGGACATACTTTCGCGGCGAATTTGAGCCCACCAAATCTGTCGCTATGCCTAAGGATACTTCAATCAAATCGGTCTTAATCATTGGATCTGGACCGATCATCATCGGCCAAGCCTGTGAATTCGACTATTCCGGAACACAAGCAGCCCGCTCCCTAAGGGAAGAAGGTGTTCGTGTTGGACTGATCAACTCCAACCCGGCGACGATCATGACCGATCCGCTAACTGCGGACAGCATCTACCTCAAACCGCTCACGGTTGAGTCGATTGATGAGATTCTCACTAACGAGCACTATGACGCCGTTCTTGCTACCATGGGAGGCCAAACAGCGCTCAACCTAGCTATTGAAGCTGGAAAAGTGGGACTCTGGGACAAGCACAACATCAAGCTGATTGGTGTTGACCTTGAAGCCATTGAGCTTGCGGAAAACCGAGAGTTGTTTCGCAAGCACATGGAATCCATCGGATTAAAGTGTGCACCTGCCCAAATTGCTAACTCCTTTTTAGAGGGTATGGAAGCGGCTCAGGCTATTGGATTCCCAGTTGTAATTCGCCCGAGCTACACGCTTGGAGGATTTGGTGGTGGATTCTGTCACACCGCTGAAGAATACCCAGAATTACTTCGTCGAGGTCTTGAGGCGAGTCCTAGCCACGAAGTTTTGATCGACAAGGCCGTTCTAGGTTGGAAAGAATTTGAGCTAGAGCTTCTTCGAGACGCTAACAACAACGTGGTCATAATCTGTACAGTCGAGAACTTCGACCCTATGGGCATTCACACTGGCGACTCCATCACAGTTGCGCCAGCGATGACACTCAGTGACAAGGCATACCAAGACATGCGCGACCAAGCCATCAAGGCGATGCGCGCAATGGGTAATTTTGCAGGAGGCTGCAATATTCAATTTTCACAAAATCCTGAAACAGAGGAATTTATCGTCATTGAGATTAACCCTCGCGTGAGTCGTTCTTCTGCCTTGGCTTCAAAAGCTACCGGTTATCCAATCGCTAAGATTGCAGCTAAGCTTGCCTTGGGATATTACCTAGATGAGCTTAAAAACCAAATTACAAAAACAACGAGTGCGTACTTCGAGCCGGCGCTTGACTACGTAATCGTAAAGATTCCACGATGGAACTTCTCTAAGTTCCCTGGTGCAGATTTGAACTTAGGTCTGCAGATGAAGTCTGTTGGAGAGGTCATGGGCATTGGCCGCACCTTCCAAGAGGCTTTGCAGAAAGCATGTCAAAGTCTTGAAGACGGCCGTGCCGGTCTTGGAGCAGACAACAAACCGTTCGTTCAAATTGACGATGTTCTTTCTCGCTTAGAAACGGCGCAAGACGATCGTCTTTTCCGCATCAAGGATGCAATGAACTTGGGTATCCCTGTTTCAACCATTCACAAGCTGACGAAGATTGACAACTGGTTCTTGAACCAGATCAAAGAGATGGTCGATACAGAAGCTGAGCTCACTCGCCTTAAGACGATCACGAATGTTGATGCAGCCCGTATGCTCGAGCTCAAACGAATGGGCTACTCTGATGTCCAGCTTGCGTACATTCTGAATACAGACGAAAAAGAAGTAAAAGAGCATCGCGATACACTCGGCGTAAAGCGGACCTACAAAGTCGTTGACAGCTGTGCTGCAGAGTTTGAGTCGTACACCAACTACCTCTATTCAACTTTTGACACGGAGAATGAATCCGTTTCGTCTAACAACAAGAAGATCGTGATCTTAGGATCAGGTCCAAATAGAATTGGGCAAGGAATCGAATTCGATTACTGTTGCGTGCACGGCGTTATGGCTGCCAAAGAGGCTGGCTATGAGACAATCATGGTGAACTGTAACCCAGAGACGGTTTCTACCGACTTTGACATTGCTGACAAGCTTTACTTCGAGCCAGTATTTTGGGAGCACCTGGAGGCTATCCTCGACCACGAGAAGCCTGAAGGTGTAATTGTTCAGCTCGGTGGCCAAACGGCGCTTAAGCTTGCTGAAAAACTTGAAGAGAAAGGTGTCAAGATCATTGGTACAAGTTTCGACTCAATGGACCTTGCCGAAGATCGAGGTCGCTTCTCAGATCGCCTGAAAGCACTAGGTATCCCCTACCCTCCTTATGGAGTTGCTGAGGATGTCAATGAAGCTGTGCGTGTTGCGCACGAAGTTGGCTACCCTGTACTCGTGCGACCGAGCTACGTCCTTGGCGGACAGCGCATGCGTATTGTCATCAATGACCAAGAACTAGAGCGCCATGTCTTGAGCATTTACAAGCACATGCCTGACAATAACGTCTTGATTGATCACTTCTTAGATCGAGCAAAAGAAGCCGAGATAGACGCGATTTGTGACGGTGATGACGTCCATGTAATGGGCATCATGGAGCACATCGAGCCTGCAGGTATTCACTCCGGCGACTCTGCAGCTGTACTTCCATCGTATAGCCTTACCGTTGAAGAGCTTGCGACCATGACGGAGTACGCGCACATCATCGCTAAGGATTTGAAGATCAAAGGCTTAATCAATATTCAATTTGCGATTAAGGAAGGTAAAGTATACGTGATCGAGGCCAACCCACGAGCAAGTAGAACCACGCCATTTATTGCAAAAGCATACCAAGAGCCTTACCTCAAGCATGCAACTCATGTAATGCTCGGTCACAAGAAGTTGAAGGACATTCGTTTTGATCCTCAGCCACAAGGCTATGCGATCAAGGTACCTGTATTCAGCTTCAACAAGTTCCCGAACGTTGATAAGCAGCTAGGACCAGAGATGAAAAGTACAGGTGAAGAGATTCGCTTTGTTAAGGATCTGACAGACCCATTCTTCCGCAAACTGCACAGTGAGCGCAGCATGTACCTGACACGCTAGGCACGAAATCACATACTTCAGCTGAATTGAAAGGTCCCTTCTCCATGAGAAGGGACCTTTTATTTTGGCGTAAGCAGCAAAACGCCGTTCAAACTCGTTATAAGCAGTATGAAGAAATTCTACTTTTTACTTGCAATCGTCGCCATGGTTTTGGCAACCGCTTGTGAGAAAGATAGCTGCGAGCAGAGCTGGACCCAAGTGGTGGCTGTTCCTGTAACGCTAGATCGGACTACGGTTCAAAATGAGATAGAAATCGTGCCTGCCATGGACCTCTGTCTAGGTGGCGGAATCTATGCCTACGGCGATTTCATTTTCATGAATCGCCTCAATGAAGGATACCACATTCTGGACAACAGCAACCCTGAAGCCCCGCAAAACGTGGCCTTCTTGAAGGTGCCTGGTGCTACACAGATGTCATTCGTCGACGGAAAATTGGTCAGTAACTGTTACGCTGACCTTGTCACACTTGAGCTGGATGGAATTCTATCTGCGCGCCTCTTGTCTTCGACCCCTAATTTCCTTCTTGACGAGAACACATTGCCGGTTGATGACGGCTTGGTAGTCGTTGGCTACGAGGATCAATCTGTTGAATTCACCCAGAGCTGTGATGGAAGCATTGTTGGCCAATGGCAGGATGATGCAGTTTTCATTTCTGGCGAAATCAGGAACAATTCCGGTGGATTTGGATTCGGAACACCAAGTGTCAATACCGCGGGCAGCATGTCACGAATGGCCTTTAACGGGAACCTCCTTTACGTCATCGGAACATCTCGCCTTTCCACGTACTCCTTGCAGAATAACTTACTCGTCAACACGAATAACCAGCAGCAAAGCTGGGGAATGGAAACTGTTGTCGTACGCGGCAACTTCCTTTATATCGGATCACAATCAGGGATGCACATCTACAACCTGAATGACGCCCAACAGCCTGCCTACTTGAGCACGTTTGTCCACTTTACAGGCTGCGATCCTGTATCAGTCGTAGGAAACATTGCCGTCGTTACGGTACGTGATGGAAGGTCTTGCGGGAGTGAGTCCGGAAACGTGATGTTTATCCTTGACATTTCGGACAAATCGAATCCTACAGAGTTGACAAGAGTCAACATGAATAATCCTCGTGGGGTCGCTTTATACAACGGCTACATCTACCTCTGTGATGGAGATGCTGGTCTCAAGGTTTATGACCTTGAAGGAGGGCCTGTAACCAGTGTAGATCAACGTCAGCGCCAAGTGTTCAATGATGATTCAATGACCGACGTCGCTGTCCTTCCTTACCCCGCAGGTGATATACTCCTAACCGTGGGTGACGATCACTTGTCTCAGTTTAGCATTTCAACAACTGGAGCGCTCGCGATTACTTCTCGCGTTGCAGCTAACACATGCATACAGCCTTAAATAGTGACGATACCTAAGATTCTTGTTAGCCTTTCTATATTCTGCACAGTCGTGGTTCAAGCTTCGTCTGCTCAGATTTTGCTTTCGCCAAAACCCGAAAAAGCTACCTCTGAAGAGGTTATCCGACCGGATAGTCAGCTTCTGAGCAGTAAACCTGCGCTGGGTTGGCACCTTGAAACAGGCGTTGGTGCTGTTTTGTGGGGGATCGAAAGTCAATGCCAGTGTAACGCACTTACAGCTGACATAGGATTCTACCACGTTGCTCCAAGCGGCTTTCGCATCGGGGGAAACCTATTACTGACCAATACGATTTCGAGCACTTTGACGCCATCGCTTAAGGTGGGCTACCAAGCGATCAGGACAGATCACTCGCTAGGTATTTGGTCTGCCAACGTATTTGCTGGCCCAAGCGTAGGAGCCGTCATCCGTAACCAGTCTCGCGCACTAGAAAAGTACACCGGCATCCTATACGGAGGCGAACTTGCCTTCCACCCACGAATGGGCAGTCTTCAGCATCTGCATGGAATCATTGCCATCGGCTGGATAACTCAACGAGAGAAATTCCAATCAGAGAATTGGCAAGGGCCGATGACTACGAAGACCACCCATAGCGGTCTTCGTATTCGATTCGGGATAACGATATAGGACTCCTCGAAGGAGCTTGTACGTTTAGCTTTTGCTATTGTGGAAGCTGACGTTCCAGTAGAGCCTTTGTAGCCAAGATTCCTTCCTTCTCAGTCATGTCGCTTCCTTCGAACTCAACCCCAACGAAGCCTGAATACCCATGCGCGAGGACGGTGTCCATCATTCGAGCGTAATCAATCTTCGTCTCATTGCCGTCGGCATCAAAACCGTTTGACTTCGCACTAACAGCGTGAGCAAAAGGCATCCACATGCCAACAGCAGTGTAGGTGCTATCGAGTGGCACCTCATCAAGACAACCGAACTCCCATCCTCTAGGATCGCGCGTACGGCAGAAGTTTCCAAAATCTGGAAGGATACCTACGTTAGTCATGTGAATGGAAGACATGATACTCGCAAGCCATGCTGGATCAGAAGAATATCCACCGTGGTTTTCTACGACTACGTTGACCTTGCGGGTTTTGGCGTAAGCTCCTAACTCGCTCAAACTCTGAACCGCGGCAGCTCTAACGGCTTTGCGTGAACCTTCACCCGCAGCATTAACTCGGATGGTTGGAATCCTGCTGCTACTTGCGGCATCGATGTAGTATTTGTGGTTCTGAACGGCCTTCAAACGTTCAGCTTCATTGGTATTTCCAAGTGAGCCTTCGTTATCAATCATGATAAGCACTTCGGTAATGCCAGCGTCGTTTGCGGCCTTATCGAGCTGGGCGAAGAGCTTTTTAATTGACCCTTCGTGTGCTTTACCTTCTTTGATGTCGTCTGCATAAAGCTGGTTGACATACTCTACGCCAGTGAAGCCCAATTCCTTTGCGTGTGTCGCAAATTTGTAGGGATTCATCTCACCACTTCGGTACGCTTTGTTGAGCGACCATTGTGCTAGACTGATTTTAAAACTACTACTTCGGGTGACTTCATCGACTGTCGCTGAGGCGACTTCTGCCACTTCATTAGCAGCCTCTGCAGCTTGCTCACTTGCTTGATTGCAGGATAAGAGAAACAGTGAAGTCAAGAAAATCGAGAGAGATAGAAGCTTTGTCATCGTACAGAATTTGAGAAGTGGAATTTCAGGTTAAAACTAGTGCGTTGGCTCAGATCGACCTCTTGTCCAGAAGAACAGAATAGCTAGAAGTCCGATCGCGATGACCGGTATGATGTTAACAGAAGAAAGGACCTCACGTCCAGCAACAACCTCGGCTGCCTTCATTGACTTGTCTTTTGCTGCTGCATATGCTTCAGTATCTTGAGAAGAAACACCAGAACGTGACGCCGCTTCACCAACAGCGAAATCCATAAAGCCAGGCATTGCGTTGGCCTTGATGATGTCTCCACTTGCAGCCATATCGGCCTTTGCAGCCTTTGCGGCTAATGCGGCCTCATAGACTTGAGCGGCACCTGCTGCAGACTCATCATGCACCTGAATGGCTGCGGTAACGATTTCTGGAGTAGAACTAGCGGTATCGAGCCATCCACCAATGATTGGGTTCATGATGACCATAGAGAACATCCCTACCCCACCGATTAGTGACATGCCCAACGCTCCGGTTTTAGGAGTGAATTCGCTTGCTGCGGCGATCATGTTTGGCCAGAAGAAGCAAACGCCAAGTGCGAATACTGCAGCTGCGAGATAGACTGCAGAGCCATCAAGTGTGGTCAACAAATAAATACCAACCGTTGCGAGAACCGCACTTCCTAGCAATACTCCTGTTGTACTCAGCTTATGAACGTAAGGTCCGCCAAAGAAGCGTCCAAGCGCCATGATGCCTGAAACGAGTGCAAGCACAAGGATTGGATTGGCTCCAGAACCTCCAAGAATTTTCTCAACCCATTGAGTCGTTGCAAACTCTGTACTTGCCGTGAAGGCCATACAGATCGCAAGGAAAATGAAAAGCGGATTTAGAAGGCCTTTCAAGTTTGACCCAGTGTCACTTTCGATGTTCTCACTGCGTGGAAAATCCTGACCAAAAATCAAAAATCCGTAGATCAATGTCGGGATGAACATCACGCCAATGAGCACTTGCCAACCTGCACCAGGCATAAAACTTCCGAACGCCGTAGCAATCAAACTTCCAATAACGATGCCTCCAGGAAACCAAACGTGAAATTTGTTGAGCATCTCTGACTGCTTATCTGGATACATGTCTGCAATCATCGGATTACAAGCGGCCTCAACAGCTCCGTTGGCAAAGCCAATGAAGAAGGTCGAGATAATCAACCCCCAGAAACCACCAGCGGTGATGGTGAGTATCAATCCGAGAAGGTGCGAAATGAAGGCAATCCACATCATTTTACGTGGCCCTACCGTGTTGTAAATCAGTCCTCCAATGAGCATCGCAACCGGAAAACCTAAAAATGCCATTGAGTTGACCCAACCTAGCTGTGCGTTATCAAGCGCGAAATCTGCTCCGAGTGCATTCAAAATGCCCGCTCGAATCGCAAAAGTCATTGCCGTGACGATGAGCGCAATACAAGACGCTAGAAAAAGTCTGTCCCGATTTGCCGGCACATTGGTCAGCGACACAGAAGGATTGATAGTGGTAGTAGACACAGGCAAAATTTTAATTGAGAGCTAGCTGCTAAGAAAGTGTAAAATCAGGATTGCGAGGAGGAGAAGTGCTAACGGGGCTGTCGTACTGCCGATTGACCAGTGTAGTACTGCGGATTCTCAATCCGCATTACTACCTTTCCCCCATGAGCACAACGACCGCAGGAAGAAGATTACGTATGGGTATGGTTGGTGGAGGCCCGGGAGCCTTTATCGGAAACGTACACCGTATCGCCGCGCGACTCGACAACCAGATCGAATTGGTTTGTGGTGCGTTCAGCTCATCTCCCGAAAAAAGTAAGGCGCAAGGCAAAGAGCTCTTTTTAGACCCCGCACGTGCCTATGACAGCTGGGAAGAAATGATGCGTGAAGAAGCGAAACTGCCTGCCGATGTCCGCATGGATTTCGTCAGTATTGTAACGCCGAACCACATGCACTTCCCGCCAGCGTATGCTGCACTTGAAGCAGGATTTCACGTGATCTCAGACAAGCCAATGACGCTCTCGACAGAAGAGGCGAGAAAGTTGGTCGATAAGGTTCAAGAGACCGGACTCGTCTTTGGACTTACCCATAATTACACGGGCTACCCAATGGTGAAACAAGCGCGCCAAATGGTAGCTGCGGGCGAGCTCGGAAAGATTCGCCGTGTGCTCGTTGAGTACCCGCAAGGCTGGATGGCAGAAAAGCTTGAAGACACAGGTCAGAAGCAAGCAGCTTGGCGCTCAGATCCTAAAAAATCTGGTGCTGCCGGTGCGATTGGAGATATCGGAACACATGCTGAAAACCTCGCTAGCTACATCATCGGTCAAGAGCCTGCCGAACTTCTTAGCGAGACAAACCGCATGGTAGAAGGTCGCGTGCTAGACGACGATGCTTCTGTACTGCTTCGTTTTGATGGAGGCGCAAAAGGACTTCTTTTCTGTACGCAAATTGCTGTTGGAGAGGAAAACGCGCTCAAAGTGCGCGTTTACGGCGAAAAAGGCGGACTCGAATGGAACCAGATGGAACCGAACTCGCTTCGCCGGACCTACCTGAGCGAACCAGCAACGCTTATGCGCACGGGTGTTGGTGAACTCTCGCCAATAAGTCAGGCGGCTACAAGACTGCCTGCAGGACACCCAGAAGGCTTCTTAGAAGCCTTTGCGAACATCTATCGGGGAGTCGCGCAAGCTATCCGTACGCACAGCGGTGAGGACCTTGGTGATGATGTCCGCTTAGACTTCCCAACCGTAGCAGATGGCTACCGCGGCATGCTGTTCATCGAAAAGGTGATCGAAAGCAGTGAGAAAGGCAATGTTTGGGTGAAGTTGGAGCACTAGATCCTGACAAAACCTGCAAAGACGCTCTCTAGACGGCTTAGATCTTGTTAAACCTTTGCGAATAGGGCCGTTTTGCTGGTTATACCCGCTTCATCGTATAGACACGTTTCTAAATACGTTTCATCTTTGTAGCACTATGAACCGCCTACACGTTTTAGCGAAAGCTAGCTTAATGCTACTCGCATTCCTTCTTGCTGCCTTGCCCAATCTCATGGGACAGCAATACACACAGACGGATGTCAGTTTTGCAAAAGCACATATCTACGAAAAATCTCCTGGCGAACGGGTCCTCAAAACTTGGTACCACTACGTAGTCGCTCGCAAGGGCATGAAGTACGTAGTGCGCACCTTTTATCCTGAAACAGGAGCCGTCACAGGATACTTCACTTACCAAGATCGAGGTCTAAAGATCCTCGACGGACCGTTTGGTATCTACAGTGACGATGGCCTTGGTACTACCGAAGGAATGTACGCCGAGAATGTCCTGAACGGACCTTGGAAAACAACAACAGGCGACCAAATTCTTGCCGAGGGCGTCTATGACATGGGCCTTCGGATTGGAGAATGGAAAGAGCATTACACCAATGGACAGCTCAAGTCTCTTTTCACCTTCGACGGTGGCGAAGAGTTGGGGCCATACGTGCGTTACGACACGCTAGGAGTGGTTCTTGACAAAGGAAATTCAATACTTGGAGAGCGATATACCTCTCTTCCTCCTGCTGAATTTGAGGCGCGCAGAGGCAATGATATCATCGATGAGTTCCCTTGCTTTGGCGACTGTAATCCGAATTTAAGCATTGGAGAACGCACACGCATGAGTGGCCTTGCAGTGAGCAGGTACATTCAGGATAGTGTTCGTTCGCCAGAGATCGTCGCTCTTTACGGAATTGAAGGACGCGTCAATGCAAGCGTAACCATAGATGTGCGAGGCAAGGTTTCTGATATCAATATTGTCAACGGACTATGCCAGCCGATCGCTGATGAATGTCGCCGCCTTATCAATGGAATGCCAGATTGGAGACCAGGATCAAAGAACGGGAAGCCCGCAGAAGTGAAGGTGTTGATTCCTTTTGCATTTGCGCCATAGCAAAGTTGTAGCAGGTTTCGTTTTCATCGTTACCTTCTGCCCATGAAAACGATTAAAGGTCCTGCGGTTTTTCTAGCGCAGTTTATGGGAGCTGAAGCCCCTTTCAATACGCTCGACGGTATCTGTAAGTACATGGCCGACCTCGGCTATAAGGGTGTGCAAATTCCAACATGGGAATCGGCGCTCATCGACCTTGATAAAGCAGCAGAAAGCAAGACCTATTGCGACGAGCTGAAAGGTCGCTATGCCGCGCACGGACTAGAAATCACGGAACTATCTACGCACCTGCAAGGGCAGTTGGTAGCTTCTCATCCTGCCTATGATGAGATGTACGACGGTTTTGCGCCCAAAGAAGTACACGGCAAACCTGCAGAGCGTCAGAAATGGGCGGTTGAGCAGGTTAAAAAAGCTGCTACGGCGAGCATGAACCTTGGTTTGAAAGCTCACGCTACTTTTTCTGGAGCGTTACTATGGCCATACGTCTACCCTTGGCCGCAGCGTCCTGCAGGACTCGTTGATACCGGCTTTGCAGAGCTTGGTAAGCGTTGGAAACCAATCCTAGATCACCATGAAGCATGTGGAGTTGACGCTTGCTACGAGCTGCACCCTGGTGAAGACTTGCACGACGGTATTTCCTTCGAACGCTTCTTAAAGGAGGTGGACAATCATCCACGCGCGAATATCCTTTACGATCCGAGTCACTTTGTGCTTCAATGCATGGACTACCTCGAGTTCATTGACATCTACCAAGAGCGTATCAAAGCTTTCCATGTGAAAGATGCCGAGTTTATCCCTAGCGGTCGCGCTGGCGTGTATGGCAGCTATTCTGGATGGACTGACCGACCAGGTCGTTTCCGTAGCTTAGGTGATGGCCAGGTTGACTTCGGAGGCATCTTCACTCGTCTCACCAAGCATGGCTTTGACGGCTGGGCAGTGATGGAATGGGAATGTGCTTTTAAGAGTCCTGTTCAAGGTGCTGAAGAAGGCGCTCCGTTCATTGATCATCATATCATACAAGCGACCGAGAAAGCCTTTGATGATTTCGCAGATTCTGGAGCAGACGATGCTGCCAATCGACGTATCCTAGGTCTTAGCTAAGGCTTCTTCCTCATCTAGTTTTGCCAACATCCGATCCCGTAGCCTTGCGGGAAAGGCCCATAAATCGCCCCCTATGCGCATCTTATTCTTGACGTTTCTTCTTTTTGCTTTCGCCAAAACCACGTTCGCTCAGGCCTTGACCGATGAGGAAATGGATCCTCGTGTAACCGAGCAATACTTAGACGTTAAGGTGGTTACAGCTTCCGCCAAAACAGGTGGTGCTCCTTCAGATGCAATCGTACTTTTTGATGGTAGTAGCTTGAGTAATTGGCAGCAGCCAAACGGCTCTCCTGCACACTGGACACTCGGTGATGGTGCAATGACCGTGGCGAGTGGAGGCGATGTAATGACAAAGGACAGCTTCGAAAATTTCCAACTGCACATTGAGTGGCGTACCCCAGCAGTAGTGAAAGACGATGGTCAAAACCGAGGTAATTCAGGGCTTTTCCTGCAAAACCGATACGAGGTTCAGATTCTCGACAACTACAACAACGCCACATATTCCAACGGGCAGGCTGGTAGCATCTACAAGCAAACACCACCACTAGTGAATGCATGCAAAGGCCCTGGAGAATGGCAGACGTATGATGTCATCTATTCAGCGCCAGTATTCAGCGCAAAAGGAGCGCTACTCCACCCTGCCTATGTAACGGTGATGCACAACGGTGTTATCGTTCAAAACCACACGGCTATTCAGGGCACTACGCCATACAAAGGCCGTGGTGTGTACGAGGCGCATGGAGCTGGTCCGATCCGTTTACAGGATCATGGTAGCCCAATGAGCTATCGCAATATCTGGTTGCGACCGATGTAAGCGAAGACGTATTACTGCAATTTAAAATCAACGGTGACCAATTGCTTCGCCCCGACAGCGACACCGTAGTTGCTTGCGGGCGTCCAATTGGGCATCTTGTTTACAAGCGAGAATGCAGCCTCGTCACAGCCGAAGCCAAGAGGCTTTACGACTGCTGCGCTAAGTACTTCTCCTGTCGAAGAGAGTTTTAGCGAAAGCACAACACTTCCCTCAACAGCGTATGCGGTTGCGACTTCTGGATAGACGAGGTGTTGCGTAACATAATCACCTAATGCTACGAAGTGCGGAAAGCGAACACCTTGAGAAAAGTCAAAAGTTGATTTTTCTACTTTAGGCTCAACCATTGTATTCGAACTCGTAAATTCATCTGACGAATTTATGTTCGCAGCATATGTATTGGCATAGGCAAAATCTGCTTCAGACTGTTGCGCAAAACCAAGTTGACCAAGGCTTACGAGTAAAGCGAAAAGAAGGAAGAGACGAGTTGAATTCTGGATAGACATGATTGGAGGTTTTTGGATTCGATCCAAAAGTGAGTCCATTCGTGCCTACTCGAATAGGTCCATTTCACGGTTGCAAGTGCTTGATTTACAAATGGTAATAAAAAACACACAGCGCATCGTTGACTACTGCAAACGAATTACGGCTTAGCAAGCTCAGCTTCTAAAGTGCCTATTTTACTGGCTAACCAACACTTTCACACTCTCCTTCTCACCGTTTACATAGTAGACCTGTAGCGTGTAAAGCCCAGGAGAGACGTGGCCTGAAAGCTGATAGGCACCTGATAGATTCCCTTCAAATTCCTGGACGAGTTGGCCAATTAAGTCGAACATTCGAATCGAACGAATAGGGATAGATGTCTCAATTTTAAATTCATGAGAGATGGGATTCGGGTACACAAGAGTTCGCAATTGCCCTCCTCCAAGTTCTTTACTTCCCGATACGTTTATTGAATTCGCATTGGCACACGGTGGCTGCCCACCGACAAAAGTTTGAGCGTTAATCCTGATTAGACAGGCGTAGATGTGTGCTATTCGCGGCGGGGTTTCTCCAATGACCCTGTAACGAAAAACCCCTGGCAATGTGACCTGTTCACCGGCATTAATCTGTCCTGTACTTACAGTCAACCCATCAAAATCGCCAGGAGATCGTAGCAGCTTAACCCAAGCATCAGACACCATTGTATCTGCAGTATTGCTAATCTCCATTGCGTAATGCACCGAATAATTTACAATTGGGATTTGCGGGCCCCAATCTTCATACGTAACGTATGTTGACGCAGAATCGACAGATATTGATAGGGCCAATGGGTTCATATATGGAATTCCCAAACTGTCAGGATTAAACGTTAAGTATCCAGCCGATAGTGAATACCAGCCTTCAGAACGTTTTACGATATAGTCGACACTTATGTACTCAGATCTATTTATCGGTACAAATCCTGTTGCAGGTTCGAATGAAAAATAGTTCCCATTGCCATCGCTAACCACAGCCACGTCTTCAGCATCGTATGCTTTTTCGATCGCCCCCAATCCTATGGGATAGGACATCAATGTATCTATACCCACTTGGACATAGCCCTTTCGCATAAAGATAAAGGCCTGCCCGGCGCCAGACCAGTCCGCCAGGAGAGAATCCTGATACATATAACTGTTTAAAAGTGCACCATTTTGATCATGATAAAGTAATTCAACTCTAGCTATACCCGTAGGATTGTACTCGTTATTCATACCGGCAATGACATACGATGCTGAAATATTTACACCATCAACATCAACTACCTGGGCTCTTTCATAAAAGTTATTAAGTTCGAATTTTATCTCCAATTGCCCAGCAGGAGAGATGGCATATACTGAATCATACTCAGCAACGACAAGGCTTTCACCTCCTTTATCTATCCCTACAGATGTGCCTCCATAGTAGTTTATCATGTACGGCCGCTGAAGTAAATAATCCATGGAAATGGTATCTCGACCAATCGAAAAGCCATTGATCCCCAACTCTTCATTTCCTACATCAGAATAGGAGAGTGCAGATGAATAAAACAACCTATCCCCGTTGAAGGCATACCCCCAATCATAGCCCAACCGACTTAAATGGCCGACTGGAAGACTTTCTACGAAACCTGTTGCATCATAAGTTGACGCTTCAAGTAGAGAATAATCTTGAGTAGTTAAGACCACTACTCCACTATCGGGCAATGGAGCCAAACGATTGCTTCCTGTATACATCCGATACTGCCCACTTAAATCGGTTGCGACACACAGAAACAAGAAAACAAAAGATAGATTCAATGCAAACTTCATACTCTAAATATTTTCACATAACTACTACCCGCATATCCGAATAGCATCTCGCAAACTCTGCAACTTATCTTCTCCCGTAGGAATAAATTCATGTGCTAGATAACCAGTAAATCCAGTATCTTTTATCGCCTTCACGACAGCAGGGTAATACAATTCCTGGTTGTTCCCGATTTCATGTCGCCCTGGAACACCTGCCGTATGGTAATGTCCGAAGTACGGGTGATAATCTTTGATCGTTTGGATTACGTTTCCTTCTTGCACTTGCATGTGATAGATATCCCAAAGAATCTTGAAATTATCCGAATCAACTAAGTCACAAAGCGTCACTGCCCATTGTGTAGAATCTCCCATATAATCAGGATGATCCACCTTTGAATTAAAGACTTCTAACTGCAAGGTGACACCATGCTCTTTTGCGATCGGCATTAATCGTTTTATCCCTTTCGCGGCCGTTCGTATGCCTTGAAGGTCATTCCGACCACGACGATTGCCCGCAAACACCACCATGTTCTTATAGCCGTATTCCCCGATTTGAGGAATCATCTTCGAATAAGAAATATACAGTTCTTCGTGAAGGTGCTCGTCAATAAACCCGGTTGTGATGTCCTCCTTTTCGCGGCCATAAGCCATCGAACACGTGAATCCGTGCTCCTTCAACGTAGACCACTGTGATGGCGGAATCAGATCAATCGCTGATAGCCCCATTTTCTTGAGCTCAGGAAGAAGCTCCTCCAGTTTCATTGAGCCGTAGCACCAATAGCTCACCGATTGCTGTGAGGCAGGTATCCCTGTGGCCATTTGGTCAGCTTGCGCCAAAACACTCGAAGCTAGTAATGGAGAGGCCGCCGCAACTCCTGCTGAACCGAGTACACCTGATTTAAGAAACGATCTTCTATGCATGGGTACAAGCTACCGAATTTACAGAAACCAGCGCCAAAAGGTATTTGAGGCAAAAAATCTAGCCTTCCAGCTCAGAAATCGCCTAATCCAGCACCGTTTTAACACTTTCAAGCAACACAACGTATCAGGCGTACTTTTTGCGTTGAAACATGGAAGAAATCTACCTCACTTATGGTACTCACCGCTACTGTCGCTGGTCTTACGCCTTACCAAGGTTCCTTTGGTCAAGCTGAAGCCAATCACTTGCTTCGCCGCACAACCTTCGCTGTCTCACAAGCACGAGTCAACGAGGCTATCAATAAAGGTCTTGAAGGAAGCCTTGATGAGCTCCTCAAAACACCTGGTGATTTTGGAGAGCCGCTCAATCCCTATTTCACTGAAGATCCAAATGTTGCGATAGGCGAGACGTGGATCAATGCTCCTAGCTTAGAAGACGTCAGTGTGAATGCATACCGAGGACAAAGTCTTCAGGGATACATCATGCGCCACATGCAGGAAGGCGGTTTTAGCATAAGCGGTCGGATGTGGCTGTTTTGGCACAACCATTTCGCTGTAACAAGAACCGGAGAGAGACGGATAGTGTACAAGTACTATAAATTACTTCACGACCATTGCATCGGAAACTTCCGGTCGCTAATCAAAGAGATTACTGTTGATCCTTCAATGCTCTCATTTTTGAATGGAAACCAGAATAAAGCTGGCAATCCAAATGAAAACTATGGGCGAGAATTACTGGAACTTTTCACGCTAGGAAAAGGCGATCAAGTAGCAAGTGGAGATTACACGACCTATACCGAAGATGACATTCGCGCCTTAGCAAATGCACTCACCGGATGGCAAACACGTTATTTCAATCAAACAGATCCGGCACTTCAACCAGAGTCCTATTTCAACAGTAACCGTCACGATCCAGCCCCACGCCAACTAAGCCACAGGTTTGACAACAAAATGCTGACAGTCGCTGGAGAAGATGCATACAAAGAAGTCGTAGACACCATTTTTGACCATCCTCAATCAGCTCATTATCTCTGCCGCAAACTTTATCGATGGTTTGTGTTCTATGACATTGACGCAACGGTAGAGGCGGAAATCATTACGCCGATGGCGCAAGCCCTCAGAGACAACGATTTCGAAGTAGAACCCGTCATTCGTTTACTCCTTGGCAGTGAGCACTTCTTTGATGTACGTCACCGAGGTGCTTTGATCAAAAATCCAATCGATTATATCGCGGACATGACCACAGGTCTTGGATTTATTCCAGATCCAGATATTCTCCTCACGTACGGTTTTTACCGTCGTTTGAATGTGGAAGCTGCAGAGCAATTGCTTCCCCTTGAAAATCCGCCATCTGTTGCTGGCTACCCAGCTTGGCACCAAGCTCCTCAATACAATCGCATTTGGATCAACGCTTCTACGTTGTCCTCCAAGACCGAATTTGTAGGCTTCGTCACCAACAACGGAATCTTTCATGATGGCAATCGAGTCCGACCAGACTTCATCACCTACATCGAGGATTTTGATAACGCGACAGACCCTAACGACCTCATTGATGAGATGGGGCTCCGCATCATCGGAGAACCGCTCGCTACGGCCCAAGTAGAGGCACTGAAGGAAATTCTAATTCCAGGATTACCGGACTTCGAGTGGACCGTCGAATACAGTGACTATCTGAGCAATCCAGACGATATGGATATGCGAAATGCCGTCGCCCGTAAGCTTGATGCTGTTGTTTCAGCATTACTCAGTAGTCCTGAATTTCACCTTTACTAGCCTAGGCGCCTAGCGCTTCAAAATAGCTTCGATATGCGTCGCAGAAAATTCCTCGCCACCTCCGCTGGTATTCCACTCCTGTTCAATCAGCTTCCAAACGACCTCGCTTCGTCAAAAATGTTTAGTGCCTTGAGCAGTGAACCTGACGAGCGCGTACTTGTGCTCATTCAACTCATCGGCGGAAACGATGGCCTCAATACGCTCGTTCCACTTGACCAGTACGACAATCTCGCAGCGGTTCGACCTACGATTGTTTTACCCGAAAACAAACTCCTAGATATCGGAGGCGACCGTGCGCTACACCCCGGAATGACAGGAATTCGAGACATCTGGGATGCTGGCGAACTGGCCATTATACAAGATGTTTCTTACCCTGATCAGAACCGCAGCCACTTCAGGTCTTCGGACATCTGGCACAGTGGTTCAGAAAGTTCAGAATACCTCCGCACCGGCTGGCTAGGACGGAGCTTAGATCTAGATCACCCGACCTTTCCCTCCAACTATCCCAATGCCGATTTTGAAGATCCAATTGCCATTACAGTCGGAACTACGGTATCTGAAACCTGTCAGGGTCAAGCTTCAAACTTCGCATTAACGATTAACAACCCGTTTAATGCAACCAGTATTCTTGAAGGAGCTGGAGGAGTGTTACCAAGCACTTTACGCGGACCAGAATTAGATTTTCTACGGACCTCTGTTTCTCAAACAAACCAGTACAGCGCCACCGTAAAGGCAAAGGCCGAAGCAGGCAGTAGTCTTGTCGATTATCCAGAAGACAGTACACTCGCCAAGCGACTCAAGTATGTCGCACAGATGATCTCAGGAGGGCTGCAAACAAAAGTATACGTCATCACTCTTGGTGGCTTCGATACGCACGGCGACCAAGTTGAAGGCAGTGACACCTCCACAGGTAAGCACGCTGAGCTATTAAAGACCCTTTCAGAAGCTGTTGCGGCTTTCCAAGCAGATATTAAAGCTCTCGGCCTTGGAGAACGAGTTATCGGAATGACCTACTCAGAGTTCGGTCGCAGGATTCGTGAAAACGGAGGATTAGGTACTGACCACGGCACCGCTGCACCTATGTTTATGTTTGGCGAATGCGTCAACGCTGGAGTTCTCGGTAACAACCCAACGATTGATACTGCCGTCGATGAACAAGAGGGCATTGCGATGCAATACGACTTCCGCGATATTTATGGATCAGTACTCGAAGACTGGTTTGGTGTCGAAGAAACCGTGGTACGCAGCGTGTTGCACAACGGCTACATAAAGCTACCGGTGATCCGTAACTGCTCAGAAATCATCAGCAGTGTTGATGCCTCAGCTTTCGCCAAAACCCAACTTACTCTCGCTCCTAGCCCGTTTAGCGATAACGCGCAATTGCAGTTCACGACAAAATCTAAAGGCCTCGTCCGAATGAGCGTTTACGACGTAAACGGTTCACTTGTAGAGACCTTATTCGAGCGTCGACTGCCAGCAGGAGAGCAAACGGTGAATGTGAATACGAGTAACTATCCCAAAGGCGTAATCATCTTCCACTTACAGCGCGGTGCAGAAGTGAAAGTTGTTCGTGGCGTGAAGCAGTAGTATCGCTCGGAGGCGTTCAATCGCTTCATCGAGTAGGCGTTAAAAAGCTACTTCAAGGGAGACTCTTCAAGACTCTCGAAGAAGGATACCGTGGATTATTTTTGGGATATAGCTATCCTTAGATGATACAGACAAGCATAAAAAATCGACGGGGAAGCTTAATATATTTAAAGATTTGCTCATTCGAACCGCTGATTGCCAGTACTTGGGACTGGATACATGTCAAAACGGACATTTACACATCGTGATGGCTGCAGTCTTGTGGGCTGACAGGCGACGAGAGGTTATCACAAAAGAGGCACACCTATGTGATAGGGAAGTATCTAGGAATAAGTTCTAAGCTTGAAGCAAGCTTAGCGTAATTGTCGACTACCAATATATTTGTACGTAAGGCCTCTCGCTCATCTCTATTTCAAAAAAGCGTATATTTCATTAGATTACTACTCTTACGCTTATCCCCATAGAATGAAATTCAGATCATTTCTCCTATTTATTTCTTTCATGCTATTCACCCCCTTTGCTTGGAGTGCAGATTTTTTCTGGGTTGGTGGAACTGGAGATTGGAATGACATAAACCATTGGGCGACGACTAGTGGAGGAACAACAATTCAATTTGGTATTCCTAGCGCCAACGATGATGTGTACTTTGATGTAAACTCTTTTGGAGCGGCATCAGATACTGTTGACTTATTGAATATTGCAGCCCAATGTAGATCTCTTAGGATAAGCACACCGCTGAGCGTTACTTTCATTGGAGACGGTACTCTCCTCCTTACAGGTCACTTAGACATCGAACTTGATATTCAATGGGAATATTCAGGACTTTTAGAACTTCGACCAAGTTTTACAAATACGATAATTAATGGGCGAGGACACCCACTGGGCGGCCTCATTCAGCTAATAGGAAACGCTACTGGAGGGTGGGAGATCGTGTCAGATTTAACTGCAACAGCTTCCATTGGTGTTCAGCCATCTCGACTCAGATTCGCACCCAACGTCACCCTAATTGCTCAGTTCATTGCGCTTGAGTCAGACGGAAGAACGGACTATTCAAACCTTAATATACAAGCCGACATAAGCGTACAGCTAGACATTGACCCAAGCGAGGCTCTTTCAATAGAAAATTGCAACGTCAATATTACAGGGCGACAAGTGAACTTACTCGTCACCGGAGTTCCTAACTTTAAGCTTGGAACTATACGACTGGGAGGCTTCGACTATTCAGAAAATAAAATATTTAGAGGGGCTAGAAAGATCCTGACAAATTCATTAATAATTAAAGGTCATTATGAATTTGATATTAGTCTCGATTTACAGTACTTTGAAATATCGCCTGGATCGAACCACATTTTCGGAAACGACCAAGTCGAGGTAAATAAAATAAATGCAAGAGGTACATGTGAGGACCGAATATCTCTTAAAGGACTAGATAGGACCGAATTCATATCAAAGACTGGCGCGACACTTGACTTAGCTTATCTCTTCGTCGAAAACATTACGGCATCAGGAGCGGCCGCATGGAATGCGTCTGAGTCCAACGGAACAGGAATTGTCACTGGATGGAATTTTAGTTCACTTTTTGGAGAAGATCGCTATTGGATAGGCGATACTGGCTCTTGGGAAGATCGCTCAAATTGGTCTTATACAAGTGGAGGAGCGGGAGGAGCTTGCATTCCAACGGCAGCGAATAATGTCATTTTTGATGCCGCAAGCTTTTCGACAGCTACACCTCAGGTTGATGTTCCAGATGGCGACTGGGCAACAAAGTCTATCGATTTTGCAGGCATCACTGCAGACGTTACACTCTATTTCGAGGTAAGAAATACGCTTTCAGTCTACGGTTCTATGGAATTGAGCCCAAGGCTTACGTGGACAAGCAACAGTTTTTTTCTTCCCTTACAAGTAACCTTCAAGGGCGGGGGACCTAGGAAAACAATTCGTACTTACGGTCGAACGGAATTCTTAGAGTTCGAATTCGATGATAGTCGCGGTGATTGGAGAATTCTTGATAGCCTTTCCATTGCCGATAGAATTTTATTAACGCAAGGCAGCCTCAGTACCGCAGACAACCCTATAACATGCAGAAGTATAAGTCAAGGATCTGATACATATCTGGACCTAGGCTCCAGTCAGATTTATGTCAAGGCCATTCCTACTAATTTTAATGTTCGAAACCCAGTTCTAAGTTTTAATGATTGCAACTCTAAGGATGCCTCTATTTTAATTGAAGATGAGATTTCTGAGGCGCGAATCTCATTCTCGAAAAATATTATCACTGAACGAAGTGAGATAAATAAAATCGTTTCCTATGGACTTCTACAAATTTATGCAGAAGATTCCCTCAAAGCAAATCTCGTAGAACTTCATAAAAACACAGAAATAATTGCGATAGGGCATATTGACTCGCTACTCCTTTCCAGTGGCACACTGACTCAATTTTATGGAAATATACCTGGATCTGGCATTTCAATTAATCACTTTGATGCAATAGGATCTTGCCTTGAGCCGATCACAATACATGGAGCGACGGACTTCTATCTTTCTTCGTTGTCTGGGCAAAGAGGAGAATTTCTTCATATTCAAAACATTGACGCCGTAGGTGGACCTTGGGTCGCTAATGAGAGTCTAGATTTAGGAACTAATACAGGCTGGACTTTCTCTTCACCTGCCGTTGGGCGAACACTGTACTGGTCTGGAGGTAAAGGTTTATGGTTCGACACCTCCCATTGGTCCGAATCGAGTGGCGGACCAACTGGTGCATGCCCACCAACTAGAATCGACGATGTGATTTTCGAAGTTGGTTCCGCGACAACAGGAGACACTATACAGTTGCCTTTCGTACCTGTAGGATCAATCTTCTCAGGGGGCTCACAGTCAGAATGCAAAACATTCGAATCACGAGCAATCGCAGGAGCTGGTGTTGTTTTCACAGGGGAGGAATTATATGTTTACGGTTCACTTTATGCTCCTGCTGCAGTTGATTTAAAATTTAGAACCATCTATTTAAAAGACTCTCTTCCTTCTGCAGAAATCTTAGTTCAAGGAGTCGCTCCTAGCACCCTCGGGATAATCAGTAAAGGTACCTATACAGCAATTGCACCAATAAATGCTCCCTCAACCCAATTTTTCATTGCCGAAGGAACTTTCTTTACTGGAGGATATCCAATGGACCTACGATCTATCGGAATGGGAAGTTTTTCTGGAAACAACACCACCTTAGATCTTGCTAATTCACAGGTAAAACTCTTCGGATCCAGAAGTGCATTATCGTCCTCGGCCTTTAACGCTCGAATACTTTCAGACGACGCTTGGATAACATTTATGAATCCTTCTGCAGAAGCGTCCTGTAATGAAAGCACCGGAGGTGTAAATATGGAGTTTACAAGTGGTGCGAATCCCGAATTGAGGATTCAACCATATTTATCCTTATCCAACCAGGCTGATTTCACAACGGTACGCTTTAACGGAAATGGTACGATTAATGGCCCCGTAGCCTTTGATACATTAGAATTGAATAAAGGGTTTTCTTATACGATCCAGAACCCAGCGAGTCAGGACCTTACCATTCGTGATTATCTATCTGCCGAAGGATCTTCGTGCAGCCCTCTTTCAATTAAAACACCTATAAGTGAAACGACAAACTCTACTATTAGATTTGAAACCGCCGCCGTCTCAGCGATAGACTATGCTCGTATTGATAGAGTTGATGCGACAGGTCCAGGAATTCGATGGGCTGGGAACAACAGCGTAAATATTAACAACTCCAGTTTAGGATGGATTTTCGAAACAGCGCCAACGGTTGAAACATTAGATCGCTTTTTCCTAGGACCTAATGTTACGATTTGTAATCGAACTCCAGACTTAATCGTGCCCAGTCTTCCCTCTGGTCTAAACGCCACATTTGAATGGCAGAATGGAGCAACAACTCAAGATTTCCAACCGACTGGCCCAGGTGCTTACTATCTCGACATTACGTTCGACGATGGCAACTGCAGACTGAGAGACTCTATTATCATTACCGGTCCAGCGTATGATTTGAATCCAGACACCATACTAACCGTTTGCGAAAGCAACGAAATGGAAATAGAATTTCCCAACCTATTGGCAAGCGGGTATCAATGGTCTACAGAATCGGGATCTATCGTTTCTTCAACGTTGACGGGCGCACGTGTAAGCGTACCAGGAGTTTACTTTTTACAACAGACATTGGGCATGTGCATGGACTCGACCCGATATCAAGTCGACTCTGCTTCTATGACTTCAAGAGATTCGCTAATAACTTCTTGCGAAGCGATTGTACTTATAACACCATTAGAAACCTATCAAATTTCAAGAGACACGAGTCTAAGCGAGACTTATTTGTCAATGAATGGATGTGATAGTGTACTTAATTATATCGTCAATGTTCTCGATCCAAGTTTCAGCGAAAGCGAAATAATAGGCTGTGCCCCTGTAAACTTTACGAGCGATAATGGAATAAATCATCAAGTATGGCAAGACAGTTTGATCGAAGAGCGATTTGCAGCAATCACAGGCTGCGACAGTATCAGACGCTACAACGTCAAGATAATTGGCCAGTCTGTATCGACAACATTTGCACAAACATTCTGCGCACCAGACACCCTCTTTACAACGAGTAGCCTGTATTTAGTATCAAGCGACACAACCATCATCGAACAACTGACTTCTGCAGGAGGATGCGACAGTACCATTACATGGAATGTGATCGTAACGCAGGATGCGATTCAAACAGCCAGTCAGCTAACTTGGTGTGAACCGAGCACACTCATTACCCCGCTAGACATCTATCAAATATCGACTGACACCGTAATCTCCGAGACCTATCAAAGCTCTCTTGGCTGCGACAGTTTGCACACCTACAGTTTGTCAATTCAATCGAGTGCAATTGCTGACACTTTACTTACTGGATGCGATAGCATAACGTTCTCAACTACTTTTGCAACCTATACCCTATATCAGGACACCAATTTCACGGAAATACTTACCAATTTTAATGGGTGCGATAGCTTAATAAACTACAATGTCCAACTTTCGAAGAGTGAACCTATTTCTTCGCTAGTTGATGCACAGTCGCCTTCCTGCTTTCGCCAAAACAACGGTCAAATTAATCTCTGGGATCCTACAAGCACAACTCCGGTTGTATGGAAGTTAGACAACGCTCCAATTGATACGATTCGAAATCTAAATGGGCTACCTGCTGGAGCGTACAGCCTTTCACTGAGTTATGGTGAAGGATGCCAAGGCGACACGATCGTCACTCTAATAGATTCACCCGAAATAGTATTCAATCTCCCTGATTCCATTCAAGGAGCAATAGGCCGAAACCTTACTCTATCTGAAACACCTACAGGAGGCATTGCCCCCTATCTCTTTAGCTGGTCTGGAACGCCTGAAGTATTTAATGCTCAATGCCCACTTTGTACAACTCTCGACTTTGAAGTTATTGGGTCAGGATGGATTCTTGTCGACATAGAAGATGCACAAGGGTGTGTGCTTACGGACTCAATCTGGTTGAATGTGCCAGAAGCTGAAGGCTTCTATCTTCCGAATCCATTTAGTCCTAATAGTGACGGCATCAACGATGTTCTCCAAATCTATGGCAGATCAGATATTACCGTTGAAGAGATCAAAATATTTGACCGTTGGGGTAGTATAATTCATTCGGGATCGCAAAGCCCTACACCATTAGATACTGATATTTGGGATGGACAAACCTCCCAGCCGGGCACCTATATAGTTATGCTTACCCTCACGTGGACCGATGGGCATAAAGAGATCCTGACGCGCGAAGTTCAACTCCTGAAATAAAAATACTGCGTATAAACCTCTTAGCTCGGAACAGTAGAGAACAATCTCCTACTCGCCCTACGCTAATTGACGCTTTGGGTTTCGACTACTCAACAACCCAGTCATCAGCATAAATACCATAGATGTAATCCATCTCATACTTCACGACATATTCTTCGTCATACCCAACGTCGTGATTTATAAGGAAAGCGTAGACTTTAATACCATTGTCTTTTAGAAGCTTTAAGCGCTTCGAACTAAATGGAATTATCCTACGCGACAGTCCAACATGTCCAACGCCCATCGCTTTCAGCTGATCAATTTTCGCTTGATCTAAGTCTTTCATTATAAACTGAGAGGCCATCGGATATTTAACACCGGCCTTAACTGCGGCTCGAACTTGTTTCATGTTAAATAGTTCCATCATTAGCCTATCCGGATAGTCAAACTCTTTAGTGAACCTATCGGCATCTGTTATTTTATCCGTTACCAAAACTGCGTCCGTATGTGCCGCAAACCATTGGTTAATCTCATCAACACTCATTGGAGTAAACTCTCCATATAGCTTTTGCTGTAAAAAAACCTCTTTCGAAACAGGCGCCTCCCCTTCGTAGCCAGTCATCTTAGACCAGCCCGGCCAATCATGGACAGCGACTAGCTGCTTATCACTGGATTCCCTAAAGTCGATCTCAAACAAACGGACCCCATTTTTATAGCTCCGATCCATTGCTTCTATCGAGTTCGTATAATTAAACCCTTTAATCGTACCACCAGCGTGCGCGATGTACCTGGCCGTATCTTTTTTATACTCCGCATATCTTTTTGAAACTTCCCCGATTTGGGTGATCGTTTCTAGATCAACTGCGACGGTATCGTTCCTCAGGAGTCCGTTTACATTTATCTCGGTTAGCATTTTACCGTGACTACGAATAAAATCATTCTTATCTCCAGAAATATAATCTGCTAGGAAATTCAAATTGTGCCCAACTTCGCTACCATCCATTATGATATTCGGCAAATCAATTTGATAGACATTATCCGACAAGTCTGTCGTTTGAAGGTCCAGCGAAGTATTCGTCATTACGTATAGCCCTCGTTCGCCTTCGCCCGAAAACATGTCCGGATTGCCCATTTTTAGATGGTCAGGCAAAATGAAAACAGAAGTGTTTTCTAATAGCTCGTTTTCCTCTAGGTAAGAAATCAACTCTCCTACCATATGATCAACACAAGCAAGCATGAATTGAAGTCGACTCTCTTTAGGGGAGATTAGCTCCTCCATTCGTTCGTCATAATATCCATCGGGACTATGCGTGTCTGTCGTCGACAAGATTATCGCGAACGGACTCCCCTCTTCCGTTTGTGCTTCGATTCGATGCTTAGTAAGCTCAAATAGATCAAGATCTCTAAGCCCATAATAGCTCTTGGGATAACTTCCGTCTTCAAATGTGCTGACATCAATAATGCTATCAACTTCAAGGACGCTAAGCATATCAGAAACTCCAGAAAAGGAAGCGTTACCATTCAAAAAGGTAATCTCATATCCAGCACTCCCTAGCGCGTGCGTGATACTACTAATGCTACTGCTCGTCGTATTCTTAAAAACGGAATTTCCATTCGCGCCGAAATATGCAGGAAAGCCCGTCAAACAAGTATAAAGTGATCCTGAAGTCCACTCACTTCCGTGGTTTTGCTCCATATCAATAAATGACCACTCCTTCCTCAACCTTTGCAAATTCGGTGTCAATTCCGAAAACTTACCTTCAAGGAATGACCTCTCGAAAGACTCTAGAGAAATAATAACAATGTTCTTTCCAGCCTTAGACCGCACTCGTTCAGGAGTAACATAATTACTCCATTCGTATTTATCCAAAACCTTACCGAAGTCAGTTCTTTCTGCCGGTCGCATCAATTCAACAAACGACCTAGAATCTCCTCTAAACGACTGAGATACAAAGGCTCCAGCTACGCATAAGAGCGAAATAGACATTAATAAAACCCTACGGCCAAGAAACCTTGAACCACCGCCTATTACTTTTCTCCAAATATTCGACGAATTATAAAACGTCAAAAACAATAGGATAAATATTGCTACGACAAGTACCGCTTGAGAAACGAATAGACCTAGCATATCCCGCACGTCACTCACATTGGAATGCACATACAGCTGATAACTAATAAAAGAGCCACTAAAATATATAGACGACACCTGCACAGAAAGGAACAACGCGGCGATCGCCGAAAATATGAACCTACTAACCTTACTCTTAAGCACTAAGCTGAACAGAGCAAATGCTGCAAAAAAGAGTAGCGTAACTAAAAGATGCTCTAACCCCATTCAAAACTTGTTTGGTCAAAGCTACTTAGAGTTAGCAAAGACAACCTAGGCCAAGAGTCATTAAGAGCCTGTTTAAGAAGCCACTACAACAACCTTGACAGGTCGCCATTTCCAAATTGAGTCTTCTATAAAAGGGAGAGCCTAAATAGCTCCCTCGCCGATTGCTTTTAATGCGTGCTCAGCAGACCGTACAGTCATAGCCATATAGGTAAGACTTGGATTAACAGTACCTGAGCTAACCATTGCTGATCCATCAGTCACATAGACATTCTTCGCAGCGTGAACACGGTTCCACTTGTCCAAGACAGAAGTCTTCGGATCGTGTCCCATTCGCGCCGTACCCATCTCGTGAATTCCGAGACCGATTGCGTAGTCCTTGTTCTCGTAGGTCGAGACGTCCTTAAAGCCTGCACGCTCATACATCTCAGCGGACTGCTGCAGCATGTCTTTGCGCATCTCTATTTCGTTCTCACGTAGCTTGGTGTGAAACATGAGCTTTGGCAAGCCCCAATTGTCCATCTCTCCAGAGAGCGTCATCTTGTTCTCAGCATGCGGAAGGACCTCTCCAAAGGCCGTCTGGCCAATGTGCCATCCGCCAGGCTTCATCATTTCTTCCTTGAAAGACTTTCCGTAGGCCATTTCTGAGACGCCGCGCATCCAATTGCTACGACTGGCTCCACCTTGGAGGCCGTAACCTCTGATAAAGCCCTTCACGTCAGAGTTACCGCCGCGGTTTCGGAACTGAGGAATGTAGTAGCCGTTTGCACGTCTACCCTTTTCAACGAGATCTTCGAATCCTTCAACTCGCGCTCTTGCTCCAAGCTGGTAGTGGTGATCCATGATGTTGCGTCCAAGTTGATCGGACTCATTGGCCCAGTCACCTGACTGCATTAGGATAGCCGCAGAACCTGCGGTACTTGCATTTAAGAAAATCACCTTGGCGGTGAAGATCATTTCTTCTTTCGTGTCTTTGTCAATGACTACAACACCCGTCGCTTTACCTTCTTTCGAATCGTAAACGATTGACTTTACAACTGAACCTGGACGGAGAGTCATGTTCCCGGTCAAGTCCGCAGCTGGAAGCGTACTCGCATTACTTGAAAAGTAACCTCCATATGGACAGCCACGCTCGCAACGGTTACGGTTTTGACATAGCTGACGACCAGGTCGAGGCTCACCAGTAAGGTGAGCTGTACGGCCAATGGTCATGAAACGACCGTCGTCATACTTTGATTCTATTCCTTCTTTGAGTACTTCTTCTGGCTTGGTGTAGTCCATCGGAGGACCGTAAACACCATCTGGAAGACGATCGTTCCTGCCTTCAGGTCGGCCACTTACACCAATGTACTCCTCTACTTTTGCGTAGTAAGGCTCAAGGTCTTTGTAGCGAATCGGCCAATCGATTGCGATGCCTTGCTTCTTGTTTAGGGTAAAATCAACGGCAGCCCAACGATAGCTTTGGCGCCCCCAAACGAGCGAACGCCCGCCGGTTTGATAGCTACGGATCCAATCGAAGCGCGCACCTGGAGCTTCCAAGTACGGGTGTTCTCTGTCGTTTGTATAGTGTCGCGCGGTGGTGCGACTTGCGCTCCAACCGGTACGACGCTGTACTTTATATTCCTCTTTCTCTTCGTCGGTGAACTTGTAATCACCCATCGCCTTTACGTGACCTTCACCGATTTTAAAAATGCCTTCGGCATCGTCGTTGATGTCCCATGGCTCAAGGTTCGCTGTCGGATAGTCGCCGTGTTCGATGTGCTTACCACGTTCTAAAACGAGCGTTTTCAGGCCTCCTTCGCAAAGTTCCTTTGCTGCCCATCCTCCAGAGATTCCAGAGCCGATGACAATTGCATCGTATTTACTGGGGCTGTTATCATCGAAAAGAGTCATCTAGAAAGTTTTAGCGAAAGCAGTAAAAGGAAACATGTCTGTTAAAAGGAACTACAAGCTCCAGTTCACACCGTTTGGAAGGTCAGCAATCGGCATTTGACCGATATAAGGCCCAGGCACGGGGAGATAGTTCAACACCTCTGTGGCAATCTTCTCGCTTGAGAAATAGCTTTCTAGAGTCAAACTCCGAATGCCTTTCAGCATTTTGTTGATCTCTGTAGCATCATCCTCGTACACCAAAGCGGCATCACCAGATGCACTAGGAACGTCAATTTTATTGCCCTCAATTTCCATTTCTACAGCCGGCTTTTCTGGAGCTGAATGCTTAACGAAGTACTGCTCCATCATTGCACCAAGGTGCTCTTCTGTTGCATCTGCTGGCGACACACTGTGCGATTCCTTCAGCTTGGCTGCAAAGAGATCTAATTGATGAAGTAATCGGGTACGATCTTCAGGCTTGTAAGCATGGGTAATGAACGTATCCAAGAACTCCACCGATCCTACTTCTGAAGCAGACGGTGTGTCTGTCCGGGGAATGATAAGGTCTTGAACCGCCTTGACCGTTGCCGATTGGCCTGCGCTCAACGTTGCGAAGGCATACCCCTGTGCTGCAGTGGCAGCCTCTTTGCATGCTTGTAAAAGAACTGCAGGAGCGATTGCTGTGGTAATGCCTCCAAGTCCGATGAACTTGAGCACATTGCGTCGTGATGTAGTAGACATATCAGAGATTCATTTTCTTAAGCTCACCTACAGCGTGCTCTGCAGCACGAACGGTAAGGGCCATGTAGGTGAGAGAAGGGTTAACGCAAGCAGAACTGGTCATTGCTGCACCATCGGTTACGTAGACATTTTTACAAGCGTGCACGCGGTTGTGCTTATCGAGGACTGAAGTCTTTGGATCGTGCCCCATTCGAGCAGTTCCCATTTCATGAATACCTAGTCCAACTCCGTAGTTGCCATCATAGGTAGTGACACTCTTGAAGCCTGCAGACTCGAAGATTTCGGCTGCCGAATTGGCCATGTCTTCACGCATCTTCAACTCATTCTCTTTGATAGAAGTGTTGAAGCGTACTTGAGGAAGTCCCCAAGCATCGAGCATACTGTTATCGAGGCGCATGGTGTTCTCTTCGTATGGAAGCATCTCACCAAATCCGTTCATACCGATTCGCCAAGAACCTGGCTTGAAGAGCTGATCCTTGAAGGTTGCTCCATAAGAGAGCTCTTTAACCCCTCTCATCCAGTTCTCACGATTCGCCCCACCTTGATAGCCGTAGCCACGGAGGTAGTTTTTATTCGTTTTGCCGCCTAGGTTTCGGAATCGAGGAATGTAGAAACCATTTGCACGACGACCTTTGTAAAAGAGGTCTTCAAATCCTTCTACACTTGCAGAAGCACCCACTTGGAAGTGGTGGTCCATCAAGTTGTTACCAAGCTGCCCCGACTCATTTGCCCAGTCGCCTGATTGCATCAAGATTGACGTAGACGCAATCGCAGAGGCGTTCAAGAAGATCACCTTAGCATTAAAGACATAAGACTCTTTGGTTTCTTGATCGATAACGCGAACACCAGTAGCAAGTCCAGTCTTCTCATCACGAATAACTTCAGCAACGATTGAGAACGGTCGCAACGTGAGGTTGCTAGTACGCTCTGCTGCTGGAAGTGTAGATGAGTTACTTGAGAAATAGGCTCCGTATGGACAGCCACGCATGCAGCGGTTGCGGAACTTACAGCTTTGACGGTTTTGCTCCGGTCGACCTTCCTGTCCAGTAAGGTGAGCGGTACGACCAATCGTTAGGATACGATCGTCGAAATTTTCTTTCATGGAAGCTCTGAGGTAAGCTTCTGGTGCAGTGAAATCCATAGGAGGCTCGAAATCACCATCAGGCAAAGCTGCCCAGCCTTCCTTCATTCCACTCACGCCGATATAACGCTCAACCTTGTCGTAGTAAGGCTTTAGGTCTTTGTAGCGTATTGGCCAATCGATAGCGATGCCATCCTTGGCGTTAGCGCCAAAGTCAATATCACTCCAACGATAGCTCTGACGTCCCCAAACGATTGATCGGCCACCCGTGTGATATCCGCGGATCCAATCGAAACGCGTTCCCGGCTCCTCTTGATATGGGTGCTCGCTATCCTTCACGAAGTGATGACGGTGCGCTCGGTTCGTTACATAACCAGTACGCTTTTGCTTTTCGTAATCCTTCTCTTCTTCGACACTAAGCTTCTCGCGAATTGCAGATTGCCCCTGACCTTCGTTTTCGTAATCCCAAGGATCCGTGTTCGCCGTCGGGTAATCACCGTGCTCGATGTGGCGGCCTCTTTCAAGGACTAGTGTTTTCAAGCCTGCTTCACACAGTTCTTTGGCAGCCCAGCCGCCAGATATCCCAGAGCCAACAACGATTGCATCGAAGGTGGTGGGGCTTTTGTCGTTAAAAAGAGATATAGCCATTAGCTCAGTTGTGTCAATTTGAACAGCAGATACTCATATCGAAAACGATCAATATCTACTGAATTTCGCTTTCGCTAAAACACATTCTACGGAGCCAACAGCCTCTCGCAATCTTTTAAATGTGTTTTGGCGAAAGCTCCAAAGTAAGGCTTTCAGACAAAACTTGGAGGGATCGTGTGTAAATGACACAAAGTTTAGAATCGCATCGCCCAAACCACCCCCAACAAAAAGGCCGGTTACCCTCCTAAGAGCGTAACCGGCCTACCAAAATGAACAAATTCATTGTCCAGAATAAGGAATCTTATGAAGCTTATGGCATCATTACACCGTCGATCGTGTGAATTACACCGTTAGCACCTTGGATGTCTGCATTCGTTACATTGAATGTGTTTCCTTGTCCGTCAATAATAGTAACAGCTGCTCCGTTGCGAGTTACTTGAACATTGTCACCGCTAAGAGTGGTTCTTATCGCGCCCACTCCATCTTCAAGATCAGAACTACGGATATTACCTCTAATAACGTGGTGTGAAAGTATGTTTCCAATTTGGTCAGCTGTAGCCGCTGGATCGACCATGAATACGTCATTGGTAGGAGCAAAGACAGTAAAAGGTCCATCTCCAGAAAGCGCATTTACAAGATCATAGTTTGAAGATGCATCGGCAGCTCCAAGAGCACTAACAAGACTAGTTGCATTTGGTAACGCTACTGCTAAGTCCACAACTGTTGGTGGAAGAAGTACTTTATCGATTGCATGAATTACGCCGTTGTCTGCTTCAATATCTGCTTCAATAACGGTTGCTCCATTAATGAAAACGCCGTCTGTGTTCTTAGTCAATACAAGAACAGCTTCAGAGCCTTCAAATCCTACTGTGTTTCCGTTTAATTGGAAGACAGTACCGTCTTGAATGTTTGCAGCCTTCACTTCTCCACCAAGTACGTGGTAGAGGAGTGCTTGATCGACAGTAGCTTGGTCGAAACCAGAAAGATCCACTAAATCGAACGCATCATCTGTTGGCGCGAAGACTGTAAAAGGACCGGTTCCTGATAAGGTACCTACTAAGTCAAGATCTGCCCCAGATAGTGAAGCAACTAGTGTCTCAAAGCGATCGTCACCAGAAGCAACAGAAACAATAGTGGTCGGAGCAACAGGCTCCATGATTACAACATCGTCGTCATCACAAGAAGTGAAGGAGAAGGGGATGGCTAGCAATAGCGCGAAGCCAATTAGGTTTTTGAATGGGGTTGTCATGTGTCTTAGGTTTGTGTTCAGATGGTGTAACCACATTTAGTAACCTTAGTTCGCAGTTAATTTGACTTTCGGGTCTCGTATTCAGTATGCGTAATAGGAGCCATGAAAGGCAAAAACCTCAGGCAACCTTTTTAATACTTCTACACGTAGAAAAGTCGTTCAGAAACCAAACCGTTTAGACATTCATTATTAAGTTGCAGACATGACACGTAAAGATTTCCTTAAAAATATCGGTGTTGGCGCCGCATTCGTACTTACTGTTCCTTGCCTTCACAGCTGCGGTAGCGATGATGATTCAGGCGAAATGACTCCTTCTGCAGGACCTCAGAATTTCACGGTAGACCTAGATGCTGGTATAAATTCGGCTCTCTTGGCCACGGGAGGCTTCATCGTAAGAAACAAAGTAGTTGTAGCGCTTAACGTAGACGATGAGTTCGTAGCTGCTTCCCAAGTCTGTAGCCACGAAGGCAACGAAGAAGTGTCCTACAACTCTGCTACAAATGTTTGGTTATGCAGTGTCCACGGCGCCCAATTTGCTGTTGCAGACGGTGAGCCACAGAACGATGTAACCAATCGCAATTTGCGCATATACACGGTGACTCGTTCAGGAAACATCTTGACTGTTAACGGCTAGCCCCTAGCACGTTTTCCATTAACTTGAGAAAGTCCTTGGCTACCTGCGTGTGGCTAAGGACTTTTTTCGTTTTGCTAAGTGCCGCACGTCCTAGGTTTTGGCGTAAGCTGGCATTCTCTGCGAGGGTAACGATAGCTTTCGCCAAAACTTCAGGGCTAGTTCCTACTCCTAGGTAGCTTTCCCCTTCCCGAAATTGCTCCTCCATTCCGGCAGTTTTCCGCGAAATAATCGGTAGCCCCAACGCCGCATAGTGATAGATCTTATTGGGGATCACGACATCAGCCTTGAGACTCGGCCCGAACACGCCCAAGCCTACGTCAAAGCTGCGAATTCGCTCTTGCAATTCTTCGTAGGGAAGGTGTGGAACATAGGTAATGTGCTTGGTCGTTAATTGCTCGCGCAGCACTGCCGTACTTTTCTTCTTGTCAATCGGCCCGATCAATTCAAATCGAATATCCGCTCGATCGCGCAACAACTCTGCGGCCTGCATAATCGTCTCTACACCCTGCAAGGGCGCAAGCGAACCGTAAAAACCAAACATAATTGGCTCTCCAGGAGCTCGTTCAGTTTTAGCAACTGGCGGAAACAAATTGGTATCGGCCCCGATGTATAAGGTGTGGGATTTTGCAGGATCCAACCCAAAGGTTTTTACGCCCCAATTGCGGTGCGCATCGGTATCCCAAATCAAGTGATCGGCTCGCATGAAATCACGACGATCACGCCACTTCGCGATGGGGCCGCGCCACCAAAACCCATCATCAATTACTCGAGTGATGTAGGTGCCAATCAGCGGATCAAAAACGATAGGCTTACCCGCAGAATATTTCCGAACGAAGGAGACATCCAACCGGCGAAAAGGTGGGATGTAAATCACATCACACCTCTTCGTGTATTCGAGCAACTCGGCTCCTTTTTCAGCAGTACGATCACCAAACTCAAAGATCTTAAACTGATTGACTGCAACCGCTTCAAGGCCCGCTACAAGCACGCGAACGCGGTTATAATCAAAGCCTTGTCGACCAGTGAGGAGAATGCGCATATCGTTGTAAAGTATGGCGTTAGGCCTTACCCTCGGTAAGACGCTCAACATGCTGCGTGATCACGACGTCTTCTAGAAAACCAAGCATCTCTTCTCGTCGTGGTGCTTTTATTCGAACGTAATTATCCGTCCAGCCCGCCATTAAATCAGGGTTCTTATCCGACTCCCACAAGATTGGGCGAAGTGCACCTTGGTGCTTCTCATCGAAGTCTCTTCGCTTCTTTTCACTGAGCTCTGTGAGGACAGCATTCCGTCTTCTGCGTTCTTGAACTGGAACCACGCCAGGCATCGTTGCAGCAGGCGTGTTGTCGCGCTCTGAATACGTAAACACGTGGAAGTAACTTACCTCAAGATGCTCCAAGAAGGCAACCGTTTCGTCGAACTCTTCTTGTGTCTCTCCCGGAAAACCAACGATCACATCGACACCTATGCAGGCATGCGGCATTTTTTCGCGGATGCGAGAAACACGTTCGTCGTAAAGCTCCTTTTTGTACCGTCTAGACATGCGCGCAAGCGTCGCATTACAGCCCGATTGCAAAGGCATGTGAAAGTGCGGCATAAAGCGAGCACTGGTCCCTACGGTATCGATAATCTCATCTGTACAGAGGTTGGGCTCGATGCTAGAGATCCGAAAGCGTGGCACTTCTGTAACGTCTTCGTCAAGTGCTTTAACGAGGTCGACAAAGAGTGCTTCTTTACGCGGACGGTTTCCTTCGATGACATCGGTTCCATTACCGAAGTCGCCGAGGTTACAACCTGTCAAGACGATTTCACGAACGCCCTGCGCTCCTAGTGATTTGGCAGAGGCTACTGCATTGTCGACGGTATCTGAACGACTTGCACCACGTGCCTGCGGAATCGTACAAAACGTACACTTGTAGTCACAACCGTCTTGCACTTTCAAGAAGCTACGGGTACGATCGCCGAAGCTTGCAGAGCTAACAAACGTATCGGCCTCTCGTACATCTCCAGCTACAATCCAGGCCTTACCTGAAGTCGTAGCCAATTGGTCAACGTACTCAAGAAGTCTGAATTTCTCAGCTGCTCCCAGTACCAAGTCAACCCCGTCAATATTTGCAATCTCTTGAGGCTTGAGCTGCGCGTAACAACCTGTCACAACGACTTGCGCCGATGGATTTTGGCGCATTGCGCGACGCACCTCTTGGCGACATTTCTTGTCTGCGCCATCTGTTACCGAACAAGTATTGAGCACGTATATATCTGCGCTTTCGCGAAAACCAACTACGCCAAAACCTGCGCCTTCGAACTGTTGTCGGAGCGTTGACGTCTCAGAGAAGTTGAGCTTACAACCGAGGGTATGAAATGCAACAGTGCGTGGAGTCACGGAGATGGGATACTTGAGGACGCGAAAGTACGTCGTAGCATCGGTCCTGCGAACCACTGGTTCGCAGGAAAATAGACAGCTAGAAACTCGTAACCTGCGAACCAGTGACTCGCAGGACCAAGAGAAATTCGCTGTAGCGAATTTCTAGTTGCTTCCCTTCAACTCTCCTGAACCAGAATCCTCTAAGTCTACTTTAGGGCTTCCCTTGTAGGTGATACTGCCGCTGCCCGTGATTTTAGCCTTAAGGTCACCACCGACCGCAACACTGATCGAACCGCTACCTTTTGTGGTTGCCTTCGCTTTATCAACTACGAGCTCTGAAGCTTTGATATCGCCGGATCCTCCTGTTTCGACATCTAACTTTTTGCCTCTTCCGGCAAGCTCTGCATCTCCGCTACCTGATAATTTGACCGAGTAGTCGTCGAAAACAAGCTCGTCCAACGTTACAGAGCCGGATCCTTTGCAGGTAACACTCAGCTTGTCGCCAGAAAAACCACCTCCAGCAATACTTCCTGAACCGTCATTGGTTACAGACTTAAGCATTGGAAGCGAGATTGAAACGTAAGTGCCTTCCCCCATCGAAACGTTACCTTCTGTGGTAATCGTAAGCGTCTCTCCTTTGAGGTTCGTCATGAGTACTGGCTGAACTTCGGCTTGTGCGTAGACAATTATTGACTGTACATCAGCCGCTCGCAGTTCTACACGCATAGAGCCATCAAGGACAACTTCATTGACTGCAGTAAGCATTCGTGTATCCTCAATGATTGGACCTGTACCAGAGATTCGGCTCCCTCCCATGTTACATGAAAGAAGAACAGTAGTCGCTAGTAAGAAGAGAAAGTTGATCGTGAGTTTCATACCAGTAAGAACAGCAACTTCACCTGATTTGTGCGTCTGCGCTTAAGAATAGTTGCCCACAATGTGTAGTCTAGCTCCTGCGGAATGCCATTTCTAGCCCTGCGGAATGCCATTCCGCAGGACTAGAAATCAAAGTTTCGCGGGTCCGGCCCAAAACGGCCATTCTCTCGCCCTAACCCATCAATTAGCTGCATTTCAGCTGCCGACAACTCAAAATTGAGCACATCGAAATTTTGCTGGATGCGATCGCGATTAACACTCTTAGGAATCGTGATCACTCCGCGTTGTACATCCCAACGAAGCAAAACCTGCGCAGCAGATTTTTCGTGGCGCGCAGCGATCTCGGCAAAAATAGGCTCCTCCTTGAACTTGCCTTGCATCAGCGGACTCCAAGCGGTGATTTTGATATCGTGCGCAGCACAAGTGTCAAGCACATCTTGCTGCTGGTTGTACGGATGAAACTCAATCTGATTGACGGCCGGTACGACATCACTATTGGCAATCAAATCAGTAAGGTGATCAGGCATGTAGTTGCTTACACCTATAGACTTAACCAAGCCTTCTTTCTGAAATTGCTCTAGTTCTTTCCAAGCCTTCAGGCCTCCATCTACATGCCAGTGCAGCAGGTAGAGATCTACGTGATCAAGCTTGAGCTTTTCGAGGCTCGTCTCGAGTGCCTTGCGCGCAATGCCTGCGCGGATGTCGTCGTTCCAAAGCTTGGTGGTAACGAAGACTTCATCTCGAGAAAGGCCTGCATTCTTTAGGCCCTGCCCTACTCCTTCCTCATTCTTATAGATCGCCGCGGTGTCGATGTGACGGTAACCAGCTTCCAAGGCCCACTCTACAGC
>JBGCGF010000036.1:0-9848 GCA_045110575.1 Saprospiraceae bacterium | reverse complement strand
TCACCCTCAGCATACTCACTCTCGTACTCGATTGGCTCGGTAACGAAGAAGCTGTTGAACTCATCATCACGCATTTCGATACCAACCTTGTTGGCATTGAGTAGCTCGAGTAGAGAAAGGAAGGTCACGATGGCATGGACGCGGTTTTCGCACTTGCCGAAAAGGGTCACGAAAGCCACCTTGCCACGCATGTGGATCGACTTGAGAATACGGATGCTCTCGTCCTGAACGGTGTAGGCGTAGCGGACAACTTTGTGAACGTGCTTGGTCTCGCGATATTTCTGGCGCTGGAGCACCTTTTCGAAGGTCTTAAACAGCTTGAAAAGGGTAACGGATTCCCACTCGGCCTCGACCATGGCCTCGCCGATGATCTCTTGGAAGTGCTCGGCGTGAAGTTTACGGCCAAAGCGCTGTCCACGCTCCTGCTCTAGCTTACGCATATCTTCGAGGATCTCCTTGTACCGCTTGTACTCTAAGAGGCGATCTACAAGCTCCTGACGGGGGTCAATGTCGTTTCCTTCTTCGTCTTTGGGAAGACGTGGAAGCAGCACACGTGCTTTGATCGACATCAAGGTGGCAGCGACGACGATGAAGTCTCCGGCCAAGGTGATGTTCAAGACTGAAGCCTCCTGGATGTAGTCGAGGAAATCATCTGTAATCTTCGAAATAGGAATATTCCGGATATCAATCTCATCGCGCTCAATAAAGAACAGCAACAAGTCGAATGGTCCCTCAAATTGAGGAAGCGCTATGCGGTATTCATTAGGCATTTCTGTCACGCTGCAAAACTATGCAGCCGAGAAAAACTACTGGAAAACAAGTACTAACAGTGCGTAGAGAAAATGAGCTGAAGCTCATTTTCTAATTTTGAATTGGTGCCGCCAGCTCCGCTGACGCAATTTTGAATTTTGAATTTCGAGACGTTGCTCGCTCCCGCTCGTGAATCCGTCGTGAATCCGTCGTGAATGCGTCGTGAATGCGTCCCTAAGGCTATTCCCAATTCAAAATTTGACCTTAAGCCTACTTCACCGACCTCACGATCGTCGTCTCATTGATCCAACAATCGACCGTGTAGCTCTGACCTGCAGTCATGCCTGGGTTCATGAAGACATCTGCCTTATTGGGCATGTACTGAGAATACTTTCCAATGAGCTTGTTCGCTTCTGCAGCAACACTTGGATCTACAGCTTTAGCCTTGTTCCACTTGTCGATGGCTACCCAAACGACACGTTGAGACATAAGTCCTGTTCCAGGTCCGCACAGTGGACCTGAAGAAGCGTAGAGCTTACCGATGAGCATGTAAGGGTCACCCCAACCAGACTTGTGTTGAGCTGCACGGAGCGCCCACTTTCTAGCCGCTGGGAAATTGCGCAGGCTACCGTAGTTGATCTTGGCGATCACGATGGCATACTGCGCCTTCTTTGCTTCGTCAGAAGTCTCGTCGTACTTCTTCTCAAGACAGTCGGCAGCTTCACGGTTCTTACCATCAGAGAGAAGATCGAAACAGCTATTTTCTGGTCCAGCGACTACTGGTCTAGCCTTATTGGCTTCTAATACAATGCGCGTTAGGTCCGCATCACTTTCTTGACAACCGCCAAATCGGAGGTAACCAGCTAGTTGAGCCAGTCGCGTGTAATCTCCTAGAGCGTCTTCAACTTCAGGTAGGTACTTGTCTTTGTAGTACTGGCAATCGAAAAATCCTGCGACCGTTTCGAAGTACGCCAATCGCACAGGGGCATAGCCTTCAATGACTGCCCAACGATCGCGATCTTCTTGGGTTTTGGCGGAAGCTTTACCGATTGCAATACGGTTTAGAATGAAATCGTACATCTCCCTAGCCTCTGCATCGTCGATTTCTCCAGCTTCGTGGCGCTCTACGACCAAGTTGGCGAATGGATTCAAAATGAAGTCCCCCACCTTGTCACCGTCAATCTCGATTGCCTTCTTGAAGAGGTCGTACATCTCCGCCTTTGTATAGCGATCGGTGTACTTGAAATATGCGTCAAACGCCTTGCGAGCATAAGAGTAGCCCCCTTCTGGATAACACTCTTGTAGCTTGTCGTAAAAGGCAAACACTTCGTCTTCGTACTTCTTTTGCTCGGCTTTGTCGCGGGTTTGAGACATGAAATACTCAGCAAACCAGATACCATCGACGATCACTGTGTTACGACGGCCGTCAGCTGCCGGGGCTACTTTATATACCTCTTGCCATAGCTCATAAGCTCCAACATAATCGTTGAGCCTAAGCTTATCACGGTAGATGACGTAATTATCCTCTGCTTGACCTGGGTTTGGCGCGTCGGTAAACTTTGGACAAGGACTCAGTTTTTCGTTGGCCTTTGGGGCTGACACTGTCGTTGGAGCAGACACTGTCGTTTGCTCTACAGGCGCCTTGGGCGTACAAGCAACCATTAGGAGCGAAGCAGTAAAGGCAGAAATAGCAAGTTGTAATAGTCTCATCTTAATCGTCTTTATGGGAAGGTAATATACCAAACAAGAAGCCCCCCTTTCGATATCAACGAAAGAGGGGCTTACTGAAATGTTGCTTGCTGGATTAACTCGCGGCGCGAACGCTTACGGTTTCTCCAATCCAGCAACCTGTGCTGCGACTCTCACCTGCTTTGATTCCGCGCTCAAAGAGCATCTCTTTAGTAGGAAGAGAACCGGAATACTTACTGATGCGACTTTGTGCCGTACCTGCAGTCTCTGGATCTTTCTTTGCCTGCGCATACTTGTTAAGCGCCGCGATAATGACCAAACGCTGTTGGAAAGCATCCTTAGAGCAAGATCGACTAGATGATGCATATAGGTCACCAAGCATGAGGTAAGCTTTACCGTAGCCTGGCTTAGCAGCAATTGCCTTGTTCGCATAAGAACGAGCATTAGACTTTTTACCATCCTTGCGCATCATTGATGCGATGTTGAGGTAAATAGCTGCCTTTGCATCTGCACTATTCTCATTGGCTGCGATTTCTTCCAGTTTAGCGATAGCTCCGGCCTTATCACCAGACTCCATCATTTTCTTCGCAACTGTCATTGGGTTATTAGCATCGAACTCTGCCTGCTTGTTAGCACGATCTTTTGCTCCAATTTCTGCAAGCAATGGATCTGACTTATCACATCCAACATTGATTAGCTGGCTGTAAACGTCCTGATAAACAGCGGGGTTGTTTGGATCAGCATCATACATTGGCTTGAGCTTCGCCTTGAAGTACGCGCAATCAAATACTGAACGCTCAACTGCAGCGATAGCAACTTCTGCGCCTTCCAATCCTGTTTTGTATTGGTCTTTGTCGGCACCTGTTTGGTTACCAACGATGTTGCGAATCTTCTCAATCATCTCACGTGCCTCACCTTGCTCAATAAGCTTGTTAGAGAACATGTAAGAAACGAGATATCCCATAGGAGTGATTACACGGAAATCCGTCTTGTCGCCTCCAACTTCGATAGCCTTCTTGGCTACTGGATACGTCTCCGTGTACGGACGTTGCATCGTATAGAACATGTCATAGATCTGAGCAGAGTACAACGGGTTGTCCTTTCCTTCTCCACCATAACATTGACGTTGCTCGTCATAAAGACGAGAATTCATCGCTGCATACTCGGTTTTCTTTGCTTCATCTGTTGCCTTTGCAAACAAGTCCATGTAGATCGCACGGCCATCCATGTAGTGGAACGGACGCTTGCCATCGGCAGCAGGTGCTAACGTGTAAGCTTCTTCCCAAAGTGGAAATGCGCGGGCATAGTCTTTTGCTTTTATAGCATCACGATAAAGCACGTGTGCTAACTCAGCCGCATCTGCGTCTTGCTGAGGGAACATAGACCAGTTCAGACAAGGGTCAGCCTGAGCACTAAGCATAACGCTTGTGCAAGTCAAAAGTATGAGCCCTAGTGAGTTTCGTAAATTCATCTGCTAGTCTTTAATTAAATCTGCGTTTGTAGAACCAGGTGTTATCCGTAAGGGTAAACCCAGCAACTAAACGAATGTATCGCTGAGTTATGTCGCCAGTAGTGTTATAACTACCCGCGTTTAGGCTTAGGTTAACATACGATACCTCTTCACGAGGACGTACGATAGGGAAGCCAAGACCGAAAGTTAAGCCTGATTCGCTATCCACGCCAGGGCGTGGATCTTGATTCGAGTAACCTCCAATACGGTATTGGACTTGATTCCAATACTTACCGAACGCCTTTGAGTTTGGCGTCCACTCTACTCCACCACTGAGGCGAAGTGCGTCTTCTAGTTCTTCTGTTGGACGTAATGAGTTTGTAAAGCCAGACCAACTTACCCGCTCTACGTCAAACCCGACACCGAACTTGTTCATCACTCGGTAGTAAGCTCCAATAGAAAGGCGAGTAGGTAGCTCTACACTTTGAGTCTGGTCTAAGGCTGCAAAGGCTGTGTCTAGGACACCGAAAAGGTTAGTACTTACAATTGTCCTGTTGGCTGTGCCTTTAATGTTTGCGCCAAATACTGCGCTTCCTCCAACTGTCAATACGCGCTTTCGAACGCCATCTTCATTTGCTTCGAGAACGAAATCATACTGCCCACCAAGGTGTGCTTCTAAGCCTCGGCCTCTGAACGCATCCGTATCAGTGAGCAAAGATGCTCCTGCTTGATCCGTTGGAAGAACTTCGTATTGGTTGTTGGTACGACCAAAGATGTAACTAAGGTTTACTCCGAACCGCGCGCGGCGATCGAACTCCACTCCATTTCCTAATTGCAAACGGTAGTATCCACCAGTACCGAGATAGGTACTTCTTACGGTACCCAAATCACCTTCTTGAGACTCAAGCTGAATGTTGTAACCGACGCTGCTATACGGCGCGATTGCGATCATCATACCGTGACGGTACTTGCTTTGCTTACCGTCTAAGACCTCATTGAGGGAATTCTGTAGCGGAAATGCGAGGCTCAAATTTTGAAGTTGGCCTCCCGTATTTCGGTTTTCGATACCTCCTTGTTCAAGGATCGTTCGATCGAAACCAACACCTACTTGATAGCTTGTGTATCGCAACGCTCCGAGCGCAGCAGGATTAGTCGGACTGGCAATGTGCGTGTGGTTGTAGGCTTGACCGATTCCTCCCATCCCTAATTGGGCGCTGTAAGCAAAAGGAGTTTGGTCCCCGATCCCGAATCGAGAGAAAGGACTATTGAAGGTTGGCGACGGTACATCTTGTGCTGTCATGCCTAGGGCAAAACCACAAAAAATCAGTACGAGGAAGCTCTTAAGAGTTGAGGGCATAGGTATGCAGTTGGGCCAGACCCTCTAAAACGAGGGAAGGGCGATAGAATAGCCCGTCTGGTAAATGCGGGCGCAAAAATGGCATATCCCCGCCACATACCAGCACTTTACCGTGAGATTGGTTTTGCCGAAAGGCTAAAATTACCCCATTCAGCTCATGCAGAGCACCCCGTAAGGCCCCATTTTGCAGGGCTGTAGCCGTTGACTTCCCAATTTCACCTTTCGGCAAAACCTTAGGAACTAAGGGTAATTTGCCCGTAAATTCATGCATTGCACGGAGGCGCATGCGTAATCCAGGCGAAATATCCCCTCCTAAATAGGTGCCTTCGGCGGTGAGGTACTCGTATGTGATACAGGTGCCGGCATCGATAACGAGGCAAGCTGTCCGAGGATATAGCGCTTGAGCAGCCGCAACCGCTGCCAGGCGATCGACTCCTAATGTTTCAGGAGTTTCATAGGCGAGCTCAAAAGGAAGAGGTGTCCCAACAGCATACGACCAGACAGGTGCCTTTTTTGAAAGGGCCCTTTTCCAGGTTTCTTCTCCTTTACCAGTAGCAAGAAGCGCATAGGAATCGCTCTCTTGAGTCAATAGCCACGAAAGACATTCTTCTTCCGCTGTTCTCAACCACACATGCTCCTCCCGGAACTGACCATCCACTACCCTACCTAGCTTTAGGCGGGTATTGCCTAAGTCAAGTACCCATGAAATTGGATGGGGAGTGGGCGTCATAAAGGGATTTGAGATGTGGGAATTGGGACGTGGGATTTGGGATGTGGGACTTGGGACGTGAGATGCTTTTGGGACGCACATGCAGGATGTCCGGAACCTTGAACCAAGATTTCTAAAGTGCGAAGCACTAAGAAATCATGCTGAACCTTGAACTTCGAACCTAAAGGTTCTAGTGCTTGAAGTGTCGTGTTCCTGTCTTGACCATTGCAATACCAGCTGCATTTGCTGCATCAACACTAAGACCGTCCTTGATTGAACCGCCTGGCTGAATAACTGCAGTAACGCCTGCTTCGGCTGCAATTTGGATACAATCCGGGAACGGGAAGAACGCATCAGAGGCCATCACTGAACCTTTGAGGTCAAACCCAAAACGGCCCGCTTTGTCAATCGCTTGCTTAAGTGCATCGACGCGACTGGTCTGACCGCAACCCATGGTGAGTAGCTGACGATCACGAACCAATGCGATGGTATTACTCTTCAAGTGCTTCGCACAGGCGTTTGCAAAGAAGAGATCTGCTAGCTGTGCATCAGTAGGAGCTTTGGTTGTCATGACCTCGAGGTCATCCTTACCAACCTGCTTGAGGTCAACGTCTTGCTCCAACACACCTCCGAGCATGCTTTTAAACTGCTTGGTATCACGGTTGAAGTGCTTTACGTCAAGCAAAACACGGTTCTTTTTCTTTTTGAGCACCTTGAGTGCATCATCATCAAAGCCTGGAGCTAAGACGACCTCACAGAATAGCTTGTGTACTTCCTCGGCAGTTGCCAGGTCCATTTTCTTATTGAAAACGAGTACGCCACCAAAGGCAGATACATTGTCTGCAGCAAGTGCAGCATGCCATGCTTCTACCATGGTACCGCGAGTTGCAACTCCGCAAGCATTGGTGTGCTTTAGGATCGCCACCGTTGGCTCAGCCTTTTCGAACTCAGACATTAGTCCAAGTGCCGCATCGATATCAACGAGGTTGTTGTAGCTAATCGCCTTGCCGTGCAGTTGGTCAAAATTGTCTTCGATCGAACCGTAGAAAGTTCCTTTCTGGTGCGGGTTCTCACCGTAACGAAGCACTTTACCTCCACTCGCTTTCGCTGAGAACGTAAGCGCAGGCTCTGTTTCTGTATCGGCAGCGACAAGACCAGCGAAGTATTGCTGGATAGATGCATCGTAGTGTGCACTCTCTTGAAATGCACGTAGGGCGAGTTGGCGACGCTGACCGAGGGTTAGTCCGCCGTTTCCATCCTGAAGCATCTTCACCAAGATCTCATACTGATCGCGGTTAGGCACGATCGCTACGTCTTGGTAGTTCTTTGCTGCAGCACGAATGAGACTAATACCTCCGATGTCGATCTTCTCAATGATCGTAGACTCGTCTGTTGAATTCGCTAGCGTCTCCTCGAAAGGATAGAGGTCAACGACAACAAGGTCAATCTCAGGAAGCTTATGCTCAACGAGTTGGGATAGGTGATCAGGAGTTCGACGAGCGAGAATGCCGCCAAATACTGCAGGGTGCAGTGTTTTCACACGACCGTCAAGAATACTGGGGTAACCAGTAATCGTCTCAACGGGTACAACGGTGTGACCGAGCTTCTCGATGTGCGCTTGCGTACCGCCCGTGCTGTAAATCGTAACGTTGTTGGCGCTTAGAATATCAAGGAGTGGCTCCAAACCGTCTTTGTGAAAGACAGAAATCAGGGCACTTTTAATTGGGCGATGCTGCATAGCGCAAAGGTGCGAAAACCGCAAGCAGGGACGAAGGTCAAACGAGGGATGTTTTCTACACTGGGGTGAAGAACTTTAGGGTTATTCGACTTCTTGTTTGCAAGCGGCTTAGAATTCGGGCATGTATCACAGAACTGAACTTAAAGGTTGCCCGTCCTAAAAAAAATCCATTTCAACCCATTAATTCAGCATGAAGATCAGCTACTCCAAGTGTGAAGACATTTATTTCATGGCAGCCTCCTTCTCTAATTAAATAAGGGCGCTCTCCGACTGGAGAACGCCCTTGAATACAGCTTGTGCCAAGCTGGCTACCGAACAATAGAAAAACGCAGTTGCTGCGAATCTCCGTCAGCTGTCGAAAGCTGGAGTATGTAAAATCCTGGTACCAAGCTCGACACTTGCAGCTCTTGCACTGGACTGTTCAAGTTTTGCTGCTGTTGCATCACTTGCCCTGTTGAAGAGAAAATGGTGAGGCTGTAGGCCTGATCTTCAGGTAGATTAGCAATCGTTGCTTGACCGTTTGCCGGATTTGGGAAAAAAGTCATTATATCTTCATCTCCTTTTCCTTCGCCTTTAAATTCTCCGTCTGGAGGGTTGATACTGCAAAGCTTATTCTCAGGGTAATACTCGCAAAAACGGCGACAATCATCTGGGCTTTGACAGTCAGACCCGCAACCTCCTGAATTCACAGTATTTACAATAACACTTGGGAATGACGAACCACTAAGATCAAACCAATTAACAGGATTAGGAAATCCAGATGTGTCGATCTGCCCAATCCAATTGTCATTATCCATGGTGATATCACCAGTCGACTTTACTTTCAAGAAGTAATTCCCAGCATAGGCAAAACTGTTGACTTTCGTATCAGTGATCGTAATAGTTGATGATATGCTTTGAACACCAATCGGAGTGCCCGTCCATTCTGAACCATTGAAGTCGATCGTACTCCCCGTAGCCAAGCCGAAGAAGGAATGAATACCAACCTGATTGGCTGAGAACCTGACGCATTCAGTCAATGTAATGTCGCTAGGACCATGGATTTCTAACACTCTTGCATTGTTATGGTATTCACCACCGTCTAATCGAAAGTCACTTACGTTATCTGAGATGATTGCAGTTGCACCTTCATTACTGTCATAACCAAATACTTCGCAGTTGATCAGATTGATTAAATCAGAATCAACGCCTTCTAACGCAAGGTCTCCAGCTCCATTACTTGTAAATGATGAACTAAGTGCGGTGACTGAAGGGTGATCTTGGACATACAAACCATATTCGCAATCAATGAAGTCACTAGAGTATACGGTTGGATAAGAGTTTGACAGCAGTGTAGCAGAGCTGTTGTGCTGTGCAACTACACCGCTAGTACAGCCCTTAAATATACAATTTCGCAAAATTCCGCTACCTCCAGCAGAGTTTTTGGTGAGAAAATCTACACCAGTATCGCTGCCTCGGAAGTCACTTCTCCTGATATAGGCTTTAGCTGTTAAATCTGTCTCAATAGCTGCACGGCCTCCTTCGAAAACGCAATCACGAACGTCTGCTGCAGAACCATCTTTCAAGGAAAGCCCCGCACCGTTACCATAAATAATTCTGGCATCTTCTGCAATGAACTCTTGCCCTGTCAAATCGACACTAGCACTTGGATCTACAAGCATGCGGCGATGTTCTCGGTTATCATTTATAATCTTCAACGGGCCTGGACCTTCTACTGAATTATCCACAGAAAAGTGAAAGAAACCATTTCCAGAAGTTTGGTAATCGCCTTCAATCTCTAACGTGCCTCCAGACTGAATCCAGACTTCACCATTTCCTTCAGGATCAACATCGCCTCCCCATAATTGCACAAGTGCACCATCTTCTAGTAAAATACGTCCTCCGTTTCGGGCAATGACCCTACCGTCAAAGGACGTTCGGAGCATACCTCCACTCTTGACACGAATCACACCGCCATCTGCAATGATTTGACCACTGAATCTCGCATTTAAAATTCCTCCAGCTTCGACAACTATTCCGCCTTTATTCTCTGGGCCATTCGACTGAAGCAAGAATTCGGATCCATTGTTAACTTCTAACCTACCTCCACTTTGAACGGTAACACGCGTCCCTGGTAACGCAACTACGGTTGCTGTGCGGACTTGATTTTCTCCAA
>JBGCGF010000035.1:0-21892 GCA_045110575.1 Saprospiraceae bacterium | reverse complement strand
GGCGTTACACGCTGGGCAGGTAGAATAGTGAACTGGCATGGCGGCAAGTTAGCGGATGCCGCGACTTCTTCATCGCTTGGCTGATCTGAGAATTCGTCGGGCTAAAGATGCCTTATGTGTCTCGTCAGTTCCATCGTAAATACGGGCTGCACGCTCTTCACGATAAAGGAAAGAAAGGATGGTGTCGTCAGTGACGCCGAGTCCGCCATGAACCTGAATAGCCCGATCAACCACACGATTGAGCATACCTGCTACTGTGAACTTGATAATGCTGATCTGATCACGGGATGCTTTAGCGCCAATGGTTTCAATGGCGTGGGCAGTGTGAAGCACCAATAAACGAGAAGCATCAATCTCCGCTCGACTCTCCGCAATCCATGATTGGACCATCTGCTTGTCGCCTAGTACAACTCCTTCCGAAAGTTCGCGATTAGCAGCGCGATCTACCATCATCTGAAAACTACGTTCTGCCATTCCTATCCAGCGCATACAATGGTGAATACGCCCAGGTCCAAGTCGTTGTTGAGCGAGCAGAAAGCCTTCGCCTTCATTGCCAAGTAGGTTGGCAATCGGCACACGAACATCGGTCAAAGTGACTTCCGCATGGCTCAGCCATCCCGATCCTGCATGTCCCATGATAGAGATATTGCGTTCTCGTTTGAAACCTTCGGTATCGGTAGGAACCACGATCATGCTTGCGCGGTGGTGCGGTTTTTCTGCTTCTGGGTTTGTGATCGCCATGACGATACATACGCTCGCACCGTCAGCACTAGAAGTGAACCACTTGCGCCCATTAACGACGTACGAATCACCTTCTCGAACAGCCGTCGTGTGCATCCGCACCGGATTACTACCTGCGAGATCAGGTTCGGTCATTCCGAAACAGCTTCGCATTTCCCCTGCAAGCATTGGCTTTACAAAGCGCTGCTGAAGGTCAGGGTTCGCATACTTTAGAAAGAGCTCTAAGTTGCCAGCATCTGGAGCTTGCGCATTGCACAGAAAGAGACCAAATACAGTCTGACCAAGTGTTTCTCCGACCTGTGCGACTTCAGTGAGACTTAAACCGGGGCCACCGTGGTCGGCGCCATGGTATAAATTCCAAACGCCGAGCTTTTGCATCGCTTCCTTATGCGTCCTGAGCATTGGCTCTAGTTCGCCAAAAGGCTTCTTGAGCCACTCCAGTTCGTAGGGTAGAATGTGCTCATCCAGGTATGCTTGGATGGCTGGACGTAGAGTTTTCGTGCGCGCTGTGGCAAATAGGGTAGACATGGACCGCCAAATTACATGCCTGCGCAGGATTTTTTCCAGAGGTCTTCCAATCCAGGGATCGGTTCGAGGATTTGCTGCGTCTTTTTCCAAATTTTAGCAGCCTCTTCAGGACCTTTCAGGATTTTGGAAAGCTCGTGCGCCTTGGCCTTATTGAAGTAAATACCCGAAATCTTCTTGGTGATTTCACCTTTATAGTGGTTGAGAGATGGGTTTACAGCCGGTAAGAGGAGGTGTTGCGCTCCTTGTTTTGGCGTAAGCAGAAACCTTCCAAAAACACTTTCAAGCCATTTTGGATACTTCCTGAAGACTCCCGTATTGACCATTCCAGGGTGCAGGCAGTTAGCTACGATTGGACTGTCATCGCAGCTGTCCGAAAGTGAATACGTGAGGTAATTGACGAGCAATTTTGAATTGGCGTATGCGCCAATTCCTGAGAAAGGCTTTTGCTCGAAGTTGCTGTCAAATAGGATTTTGCCTCGCTTAGACATGGCCGAACTCACATTGACAATACGCCCAGATTCTGCGTTGAAGAGCAGTGGGAGTAGTGATCGCGTGAGTACGTAGGGCGCGTAGTAGTTGACGGCAAGCGTTAATTCCAGTCCTTCTGATGTGTGTTTCTCTTCACGAACGAGCACACCTGCATTATTAATGAGAAGGTCTACTTTTTCAGCTTTCGCCAAAACCTCCTGAGCGGCACCATATACGTGTGCCATTGAACTCAAGTTGACAGGGATGTAGTGAACCTTTCCGCCTTCAGCAGCGGTGCGGACTTGTTCGTATGCACGCTCAGACTTCTCTCCTTCGCGCATCAGCATGAAGAGCTCAAATCCCTGGCGAGCCAGCTCGAGACTTGCTACGAGCCCGATGCCGGAATTGCACCCAGTGATAACACAAGTCTTATTAAGCATGCGGCGAAGCTAATCCGTTGTGCATGTGAAACATGCATTCTAAGCCTTGAGATGGCCATAATGAAGGATTTAATTTCAGACACTGCCCACTTGAAAAGGAAAAATTGGTATGTCTTGGGGACGTAAGGATATCAAGACCCCCTTCACCTGAGCTCACCTTTGCAGTATCAGGAGGCAACCAAATTGCTTCTGCTCACTGTAAAGAAACCATCGTGTCTAAAGTTCTTCCAACCCTTATTGTTCTCCTTTTTGTCTTGATCGCTGATGCCTCAGCCAAGTATGGAAGTCTGGACCCCTTTTACGATGCTACCACGCGTCTATTTGACCAATTCGTAGAAGATGGTAGGGTTGATTACGATGCGCTGAAAAGATCAGAAGCGCTAGGGCCAATTGTATCACAAATCGCATCTGCTGAACTAGAGGACCTCAGTCCGCTAGAACGTGAGGCCTTTCTGATCAATGCTTATAATGTGCTGGTCATTGATCAGGTGCTGTTAAACTATCCATTGGCGTCAGTACTAGACGTAAAGAGCTTTTTTGATGCAAAGCGGGTCACCGTAGCTGGTAGGCGACTCTCTTTAAACGCATTAGAAAAGGAGTACCTATTGAAGGAGTACAAGGATCCTAGGCTGCATTTTGTACTGGTGTGTGGAGCGCTGGACTGTCCTCCGATTATTGGGAAGCCCTATCTCCCAGAGACGTTAGAGGCTCAACTAGCGCAACAGACTACGCTTGCGGTTAACGATCAGCAATTTCTTCGCACGACAGCCGAAGGTGTTGAGCTTTCGCAGATATTCAACTGGTATGCGACTGATTTTGGGGGGAGTAAGAAGGAAGTGATACGCTTCATTAATGCGTACAAGCAAACACCTGTCAGTGCCAATACCAAGGTGAGCTACTACGACTACAACTGGGCGCTTAATCAGCGTACCAATCGCACTGGAAGTATTTCTAAGGATGTACAAGACGCTACCCAGTCATCAGCTTCTGGAGGAGCGAATGCTTCTCGATATGTAGTCAGCTCTACGATCGCGAAGGGGACGTACGAGTTCAAGTTGTTTAACAACCTCTACTCGCAAGATGCTGCAGGCGAGCGAGCAACTTTTTTCTCTTCTACCCTGAGTGCTCTTTATGGATTGAATGAGCGCATCAACGTCGGTTTTGATGCTCGCTACAGACGAGTACGCTATGACCAAGACGGAGAGACAAACAACCTTGCCGTTCTTGCTTCTCCTGGACCAAATAGCCAATTTCGACAAGGGCTGACGGGGTTTGGTCCGAAGATTAGAATCGCGCCGTTCTTGGCTGCACCCAACTTCTCGATACAGAGCACTTACCTCTTCTCTACGCAAGAGGATGCTAGCGGTCAAGCGAACGGTCAGCGGTTTATTGATTTTGATGGCGATACGTGGATTACACAACTCTTCAATGACTTTACGATCGGGAATAGTTTTTCAATCTTTACTGAGCTTGACTTTATACTAGAAGATATCGGTAGTGCGGACAAGGGACGAATCAACCGTGCTTCGACACCAGTGACGGGAATATTTAGCTATTTCCCTAATTCGAAAACCACGGTTTACGGTCTAGGTTCCTACAGTCCATTTTGGCAATCGGATTTCGATTACTTCACTCAGGTTGGTGCAGGCGTCAAATATCAGTTTACGCCAAAATTTGAATTGGAACTCTTAGCGACTAGCTTTTCGAACTCATTCATAAAAGGAGCAGACGGTTCTGCAAGCACGGTGAATTTGGGTCTACGTTTCAATCTCTGATCAGCGATCAGATCTTTTAGCCCCCTTCAGTTATGCCTTTCATGACTCCGGTAACAAACAAGAAAGCTGTGTTTCGTTTTGCTCTTTTAGGTTTGGTTTGTTCGCTGGCTTTTATGAGTCTTGCGCAGACAACACTTTCCTTTGGAGGGCTAAAGCGAACCCAGCTAAGTTTTATCGCGATCAATTTGGATGGGGTAGAGCTCACGTCGCACAAGGACACTTTGATTTGGGTGACTTCAGGAGCACCAATTGATACTTCAGCCTTATTCACCTTTCGGCAAAACCTCATAAATCTCCCCCAAATACAAGGGGCTAGTTTTGAAGTTAAAGGTTCATCTAAAGGCAACAGCGCTCACATTCATTGGGTGCTTAAGGAAGCTCAAACCATTGCGCCTCTTTTCAGCTTTGGAGGTGTTCGGGGTAACGTTAATGTTCTGGTAGGGATCAACGATCAGCACCTCTTTGGAAAAGGGCAAGAGCTGATTGCCTATTATCAATTGATTCAGCGAGAGCATAATTTTCTTATCGCGTTCAAGAACCCATCGCTTAGAAATTCGCGCTTCGGCGCCTCAGGAGAAGTCCGCCGCTATGCAGCTGAGGAACCCGTCTATTTCAACTCAGGCACTGCTGAGTATCTGTATATCAATCAAAGCTTGGCACTGGGAGGTAGTTATAGAGTGGGGTTGAGGAATATCCTAAATGTTGGGGCGTCGATTTTTCGAGAGGATTTCGCTCTATTGGGAGTACCAGGCGAGATTCCTGAAGCACCGATCAACCTGCGCGTAAATAAGCTTTTACTCAAAGCGGGCCATAGGCTGGATCGTCGGAACTATCTAAGTGAGAGAATCGCAGGAGCTGAATACAGCAGCGTTGTGGAAGTGGTACTCAACACAACTGATCAACCGTTTGTGATCGCATGGCATGAACTGCGGCATTACGGATTGGTTGGAAAACGCGGGAACTGGGCGAATCGACTTCGGATTGGAATTGCTACGAATCGTGAAAGTCCATTCGCTCCTTTTGTCTTGGATAGTCAACTCAACATTCGCGGAAGTGGTAACCGTATTGACCGTGGATCAGCTCAAGTTGTCCTGAATTCGGAATACCGTCATTTGGTGTGGAAGAATGCAGGTCGAAATTTTTCTGTTCAAACCGTGGTCTTTTCAGACCTAGGAACATGGAGAGCTCCTGGAGGAGAGGTTGCCGAACTCGTCAATGGAACGACGCTTCGACATTTTGTTGGTGGAGGATTACGCTTAATCAGTGCAAAAGCTAAGAATGCGGTCCTTCGATTAGATTATGGAATTGATGTCCAAGACGCTGATCTACGTGGGTTTGTCTTGGGATTTGGGCAGTACTTCTAGAGTGGTGTTGTAAAGGAGCCACATTAACATTCTAATCAAGCGAGAAAAAAAATGCGAGGCTGTCGTTATTGATAGTGTCTTAGAATCGCTGGGATCCCTAAGGAACTAAAGGCTTCAGGGTGGTTACGACAGCGTCTATAAGTCCCCGGATTTGGGCCTGTTTTTTCCACTCATGAGCGAAATCATGCCTTCTAGGCCATTTTGTCTATAACAGAGGGTAGGATAGGAACAGAAACCTGTGTACTTTTGCAGCCGATTTGAAACGCCTTTTGGCACTCCGGCATGCTCAACCGACTGTTTTCCATTCTGTTAACCGCTTTCGTACTCTTTACGATAGCTACTCCTGTCCATGCTTCTTCGGAAGGCGAAGACGTGGATTATAGTGGACAAGTCATGCATCACATCTCTGATGCTAACGAATTTCACTTTTGGGGGGATATCCATATCCCACTTCCAATCATTGCTTGGAGTAAGTCTGACGGCTTCCACTTCGGACTATCAAGTGACTTCTATGGTCACGGCGAAAGTCATGCAGCTCCGGCACATGATGATCATGCAGGCCATGGCCACGATGATCACGATCACGGAGACCACGCTGCTGAAGCCGGTCACGGAGATGCCCACGCTGGCGGACACCACGCAAACAAGGTTATTAACGGTTACTTTCTAGACCACGGTGTTCTTCGTCGCATGTCAGATCCAGCAGCACGTGCAAGTGTGCAGACACTAGACGGTGTGGAGATGAAAGGTGAGAGTCAAATGTTAATCTCAGGAGGTAAGAGCTTTGCAGTTGCAAATGCTGCATCTCTCTTCGACGTAGCGAACATCAACTGGATTGATTTCTCAATCACTAAGAACGTAGCAACCATGTTGATGGCAATGCTTGTGTTCGCGTTGATTTTCGGTGCAGTACGCGGCGGATACAAGAAAAATGTAGGTCGCGCACCCAAGGGTATCCAAAGTTTCTTTGAGCCTATCATTCTTTTCATCCGTGATGATATCGCGAAGGAAATGATCGGACCAAAGTGGGAGAAGTACTTTCCTTACTTAGCGACACTATTCTTTTTCATTCTTATAGTGAACCTCTTCGGTTTGATTCCGATTGCTCCATTTGGAGCAAATGCAACGGGTAATGTTGCGTTGACCTTCGCGTTAGCAGTGATCACCTTCTTTGTTGTCAACTTTAGTGGTAACAAGGATTACTGGGGACACATCTTCTGGATGCCAGGCGTACCGCTCTTGTTGAAGCCTGTAATGGCTGTCATCGAGGTAATTGGTATTTTCGTAAAGCCTTTCACCTTGATGATTCGTTTGTTTGCGAACATCTCTGCTGGGCACATTATCATTTTGAGTTTGATTGGTTTGATTTTCCAATTTGGAGATAATGGAGCAAGTGTTGGCGGTTCTACTGTAGGAGCGTTGATTGCTGTACCATTTACGTTGATAATGAACATCCTCGAGCTGTTCGTTGCCTTCCTACAAGCATTCATTTTCACACTTCTTAGCGCGCTGTACATCGGTTCAGCAGTTGAGGAGCACCATCATGCTGACCACGACGAGGAGCACGCTCCTAATGTGCCAGCATAACTTAAGCGTCTTTTTTACCTTTTTAATTTCCATATCATGGGACCAGGACTTGCAGCAATTGGAGCAGGACTCGCCGTTATCGGTGCAGGATTAGGCATTGGACAAATTGGCGGTCGCGCCATGGAAGCCATAGCTCGTCAACCAGAAGCATCAGGTGACATTCGTACGACGATGATTATCGCAGCAGCTCTCGTAGAGGGTGCAGCGCTTTTCGCTATCGTTGTTGCGTTGGGTGCGGCTGGATAATCAGCCCACTCGGAGTCACTCCGATTGAACGAACTAGCACCGGGTTTCGAGGCGATTGGCCGCAGCCCGGTGCTTCCTCAACAAGTTCCAGTTTCTCGTGAAAAGCGAAATCTGGGTTTTAGCGAAAGCACAACTACAACGAAGCATCTCTTATGCTCTTTCTAGCAGAATTTTCACCGATTGTTCCTTCTATGGGAATGATTTTTTGGGCGCTAATCATCTTCCTACTTACATGGTTGGTGCTTGGTCGCTTCACTTTTAAGCCAATTGCCAAAGCTTTGCGCGAGCGCGAAGAGTCAATTGACGGAGCTCTTGCAGAGGCTGAAAAGGCACGTACCGAAATGGCACGCATTCAAGCTGAGAATTCAGCAGCGCTCAAGAATCAACAAGCAGAACGTACAGCAATGATGCGTGAGGCTAAAGAAGCCAAAGAGCAAATCATCAAGGAAGCTCGTGAAGAAGCCAAAGTGGTAACTTCACGTATGATCTCTGATGCAAAAGTTGAAATTGACGCACAAACTGCAGCAGCAATGATGCAGGTCAAGAATTCAGCGGGGCAACTTGCTATTGACGTTGCTCAGAAGGTACTTCGCAATCAACTCTCTGACCCGAGTGCACAGACAGCTTACGCTGAGTCACTCATCAAGGAGATTAAGCTCAACTAATGAGTGCATCAACACGCATAGCTACGCGTTACGCGAAATCACTACTCGACCTCGCTCGTGAGCGCGGCAACCTTGATGTAGTGACCGATAACATGCGGCACTTTCAGGTTTCAGTAAAGAATGCAGATTTGCTTTCTCTCCTGAAAAGTCCTGTTGTTTCAACGAGTAAGAAGCTAAATGTGCTAGATGCGCTTTTTGGTGATTACAACGAAATGACTTCTTCATTCTTCCGAATTGTGACGAGCAAGCGTCGTGAAGAAGTGCTTCCCGATATTGCTAACGCATACATGGAGCAGTACAATCTAGAGCAAGGCATTAGCAAGCTCAAGATTACAAGCGCAACTCAACTCGATTCTTCAGCTATCGAAGCCATTAAGGCCAAGTTGCTTGCTGGGGGATTGATCACAAGTAAAGTCGAAATCGAACTAGTCATAGACCCTGAGATTCTTGGGGGCTTTGTCATTGAAGTAGGCGACAAATTATTTGATTCTAGTGTAGCCAGCCAGCTTTCTAAGCTGCGTAAAGGATTCACTGGAAACTCTTACCAAAAGAACCTCTAAAGTCGAGCAATCGACTTAAGTGAATTCAACCTTTCGTGTCTGCTTCGGCAACACACACAACGTAGAAAACAAATACCATGGTTGGCGTAAAACCCGATGAGATCTCCGGGATTCTCAAACAGCAACTCTCCGGCACTTCGACCGCAGCCGAGCTCGAAGAGGTCGGAACTGTTCTTCAAGTTGGCGACGGAATTGCTCGCGTATACGGACTCACTAAGGCGCAAGCCGGTGAGCTAGTTGAGTTTAATTCTGGCGTTCAGGCGATTGTACTTAACCTCGAGGAGGACAACGTCGGTGTTGTACTTCTTGGACCTGCCGATGGAATCCGTGAGGGTTCTAAGGTGAAGCGTACAGGAACTATTGCTTCTATCAATGTTGGTGAAGGTTATGTTGGTCGCGTTGTCGATCCACTAGGCCAGCCAATTGACGGTAGAGGTCCAATTACTGGCAAAACATATGCAATGCCACTTGAGCGTAAGGCTCCTGGTGTTATCTACCGTCAGCCTGTAACTGAGCCACTCCAGACTGGTGTTAAGGCAATCGATGCCATGATTCCAATTGGCCGTGGTCAGCGTGAGTTGATCATTGGTGACCGTCAGACAGGTAAGACGGCAATTGCAATTGATACAATCATCAACCAGAAGGAATTCTACGATCGTGGAGAGCCTGTGTTCTGTATCTACGTTGCATCTGGCCAAAAGGCATCTACAGTAGCAGGTATCGCTAAGCGTCTTGAGGAATCAGGCGCAATGGCATACACGGTGATCGTTTCAGCATCTGCTGCTGATCCAGCTGCACTTCAGTTCTACTCTCCGTTTGCAGGAGCTGCTATCGGGGAATTTTTCCGTGATACTGGTCGTCCTGCACTCATTGTTTTTGATGATCTCTCTAAGCAAGCAGTTGCTTACCGTGAGGTTTCTCTTCTACTTCGTCGTCCTCCAGGCCGTGAGGCTTACCCAGGAGACGTTTTCTATCTACACAGTCGCCTCCTTGAGCGCGCTGCAAAGGTGATTGAGAACGACGAAATCGCTCGCAGCATGAACGATCTTCCTCAGAGTATCGTTGACGCGGGAATCGTTAAGGGTGGTGGTTCACTAACAGCTTTGCCGATTATTGAGACGCAAGCAGGTGATGTATCAGCGTACATCCCGACCAACGTAATTTCGATTACAGACGGTCAGATCTTCCTGGAGACTAACCTCTTTAACGCAGGTGTTCGTCCGGCGATTAACGTTGGTGTGAGTGTAAGCCGTGTAGGTGGATCTGCTCAGATTAAGCCGATGAAGAAGGTTTCTGGTACGCTTAAGCTTGATCAGGCGCAGTATCGTGAGCTAGAAGCATTCGCCAAGTTCGGATCTGATCTTGACGCTGCTACACAAAACGTTCTTGAAAAAGGTAAGCGTAACGTACAGGTACTTATCCAACCACAATACTCTCCGGTATCCGTAGAGAAGCAGGTTGCGATTATTTACCTCGCTACAAATAACCTTCTTCGTGATGTTCCAGTGAAGTCTATTCGTGAGTTCGAGGATCTCTTCGGAACTACGCTAGAGCAACGTCACCCAGACGTTCTTGAGAACTTCCGCGCTAAGAAGTACGACAAGGCAGATCTTGAAAAAGTTAAGGCACTTGCGCATGAAATGAGCGCACAGTACCGATAGAACCCAAATAGGAAGGCCCAACTCACCCCCCAAAGCTTAATTGCTGATGGAGTTGGGTCTTCCATTATTTTGTCTGTTTGACAATTGTCGGCAGCACTAAATACGCAACGTCATGGCTGGAGGCCTTAAAGAAGTACGCGATCGGATTTCATCTGTGAAAAACACACAGCAGATCACCAAAGCCATGAAGATGGTTTCGGCATCTAAGCTGCGTCGTGCTCAGCAAGCTATTCAGGAAGTGCGTCCTTATGCGAACAAGCTCAATGAGATGCTTCGCAACATCCTCAATACGCTTGAAGGTGAAGGAGGTACAACTTTCGGTGTCGAACGTCCGATCAAGCACGCTGTGCTTGTCATCGTGACTTCGGATCGTGGATTGGCTGGTGCGTTTAACACTAACATTTCAAAGCTCGCAATGAAGCGTATTGAGTCAGCACCTCTTGCTGAAGCATACGAAGCGGGCAATCTTACTATTCTTCAGATTGGTAAGAAAGGCGGGGATTTCCTCGCTAAGCGTTTTCCGAAAGCAAACATGCTTCGTGATTACACCAAGGTTACTTCAAATACCAGCTTTGAGAACGTGCTTCCTGTAAGTAAGTTCCTCATGGAGGGTTTTGAAGACGGAACGATTGATCACGTTGAAGTGGTTTACTCTCGTTTCCGAAATGCAGCAATGCATTTTCCAGAAGCAAAGCAGTTCCTTCCTGTTGCGAAGCTTGAAGTTGAAGAAGGAGCATCTACCACTAAGGCAGATTACCTCTTTGAGCCAAGCAAAGAAGAGCTTCTCGAGTACCTCGTACCGACGATCCTTCAAACGACTTTCCATAGCTACGTGCTTGACGTTGCCGCTGGTGAGCACGGTGCTCGTATGACAGCAATGGACAAGGCGACTGATAACGCTGATGATATCCTTCGTGAGTTGAAAATCCGCTACAACAAGGCACGTCAAGAGGTTATTACCTCTGAGCTCGCTGAGATTGTTGGTGGTGCAGCTGCGTTGGAGGGGTAAGGAAAACTTCTTCAGAAATTAAAAAGCCCTCGCGACTTAAGGTTGCGGGGGCTTTTTTAATTTCCCAAAAATACTTGAGTTGTAGTCACTTTTAACGAAGGCTGACTAGCAGTTTTTTAGTAAAAAGGTTCTTATCCTCCCAGAAATTGCAGGTGTTCGTTGCTAGGTTTAATTTTACTTTGTATATTAACACCCTAACCCAAATTTGTCTAACAAAAATAGCTAGCTATGAAATATGAAAATCTAGACTCTTCAAAATCACTCTTTCGCGCAATCAACTTTGTAGTAACCATCTTCCTTCTTTCTGGGATCTGCTTTGCCCAAGGTTCAGATGACTCTTCTAAACTTTGCGACAATCCTGATTTTACCTTTGAAGGAGAATCAGCTTCGACGTTATGTGACGAGTATGGGCAGGGCTTTTGTGATATTGAAATTGGATTAGGAACACAATTCACCCATTCCTCGCAACTTCCAACAAATTATTATATCGGAAAAAATTTCTGCATCAAAGGGGATTTTCAAATAGACAAAGACTTCACGTTTCGCGATTGCATCGTCAAAATTGATCCAGGTGTCACGATTTTTGTACAGACAGGTACATCAGGTGGTCCATTTAATTTGGCTCTTACTATCGACAACTCTAAGTTGTTTGCTTGTGATGATATGTGGAACGGGATAAGAATGTCGGATAAAACTACAATCGCAACAAGGTACGGCACGATAATAGAGGATGCCGAAATAGCTATCAAGGCCGAGAATACGCAGTCTAGTTATGTGATTATAAGCAATACAACCTTTAATCGAAATAGGGTGGGAATCAGCTTTGAGGAAGATGCAGCGACTCCTTTAGGGCCTAAATTTTTTATATTCAGGGATAATAATTTCAGATGTACTTCACCTCTTAATGGAACTGTAGATGAAATTACCGAAATAGGCGTAAATATTGAGAATGCGTTCGATCCATTTTTCGACAACCCTAACTCCACAAACAATACTTTTACTAGCATCGTCAATGGTATTGTGGCGACTGGAGATGAGACAGATGTAACCATTTATGATTTTAATTTTCACGGGATTAGGGATAATGGGATAGACTTTAGTGGTAGGGCACTGAAGGTATTTGACTCTACTTTTGAAAATGTCCAAAGAAATGGGATCTATTTCCATTTTGGTTTAGAAATGGAGTTGCGGAATAATGATTTTTATTTACGCGAGGATGCTTTCTTTATGCCTAGAGCAAGATATATGGTTAATGTATATGCTCCTCTACCAGGCAATTCTCTAATTATTGAGGGGAATTACTTTTACACTCAAGATGAATTATTTGGCGGAAACCTTCTTGGGGTCAGCTTGTACGCAGAGAGCTTTTTAGTTCTGAACGCTAAAATCCACAATAATAAATTCGACTTATTAAATTCGTCTGATCTGAATCCGGGTAACCCCCTTGTCTTATCTACAACTGCTATAACTATTGGGGGTAATTATTCACTTGGAACCGACGTGGATATTGAATTCAATGAAATCAACTTTAACCCATATGAATTTGGTATAAATAGAGGCATAAGGCTCGGGCCTGGGGTGAAGAACGGCTTCAAGATTGTTGGCAATATGTTTACCGGTAGTGGCAGTGCAATAAGTTGTATAGGCTCTGATGGGGAAGGTAACACAGTCACCAGTAACAAATTTTTTAATGATGTTTTTACCTCGCCCCTTAACTTTGCATCAGGTGGGATGTTATTTGCAATGGACTTCCAAAACCTTTCGGTTTGCTCCAACACTATTCATAGTATTCCTACTAGCCCATGGATTTTTAATGGGGCTAACAACGGAATGACCTTTTCGGGAAATGTAACACACGGTGGATCTCAGGAGTCATTTTGGATAGTAGGAACCAATCCTGTTATTGGTCAGCAGTTCCTTGCTGGAAACGAATGGTTCCCTACACTTCGGCAGATAGGGAATCTTGGTCAATTCACTGTTGACATCCCTCACGTAAGACACGCAGGAACCAATTTGAACTTAGTTGAAAGATCAAAATTCTTTGTGAGTACTGAGCAATCAGTGATTCAAAATGGTCAATTTTCCTTTTTCTCTAAGTACCATCCTGTTTGGGTTTCCCCAGATAACTTTCCATTGGAGGACGCTTTCTTTCAATTTTTGAATGGGTCACCAAATGTGGCATGCGCTACACAATTGACTACACCAGACAAAGGAGATAAGGATTTGGCCGATGGCACGTATGGGAACGAGATCGAAAGTCATGCTACGGTATGGGATGCAGAGCGTCACCTCTACCAAAAACTTAAATCCAATCCCAGTTACGAAACTGCCTACGCTGGGTTTACTTCTTTCCTGCAAGAACATGCCACGTCTAACATTGGAAAAATTTATCAGCTCGAACGAAAAATCTATAATTCCTCCATGTTGGAAGAAACAATGAGTACACAAATTGCAAATACAAGGAGTGCTATTGAGGAATTGGATCAAGACATATCTTCATTACTCAACGGAAGTGACTACGACGAAGATGCATTCCAGCCACTTTTAGAGCAACGCTATAATCTTGTTAAGGAGATTAATATTGAGCTGGAGCAATTTAATGATGTCAAATTTGCAAGACTTACTGATGCGGAGTATATCCTTCAAAGTATAGAACCTTTGACAGAGGTCGAAGTATATCGTAATAATGTCTTCGAAATCTATTTGGATGCTCAATTAAATCAGGAAGGGCAGTATACCTTGGCTCAAGTAGAAAACTTGAAGTCTATTGCACGATTATGTTCGGAAGTCGGAGGCATGGCTGTATACAATGCACGTGGCTTACTTTCAGATTGCAATTTGGACGAAATCATGGAAGAAATTTATGCCTGCGTACCTGAGTTAATTGTAGAACCGAGTAACAATAGTGAGAGTGAAAATTTAATGCTAGTAGGAGGTGCCCCTAAAGAGGGTTTCTTTTTTTATCCTAATCCATCGCAAGGAAAACTTGTTTTGTCTAACAGCAAAGGAATAAGAGGCAATGCGGAAATAATAAATTCTGCTGGTCAAATACTTCAGTCTCGATACATAGCAGAGGGTGAAGATATCTGGCTCGTTGATTTACCAGTAGGTATTTATATGTTCACCGTTTCCTTTGAAAATGGAGAGGTTATATCTGACAAGTTGATTATAAATAAATAATTCTTTTTTGAATTTCGAGCATAGTTATTCTAGAGAGTATCGGATTGACTGTTTGAATCTTTTGTTATGAGAGTCTATTTAATCTTTCTGGTAATCTTCATCAGCGCACTGGATTTGTATGGACAGGAGAAGCATGATTACCAATGGGTACTAGACCGTTTTAACCTTATGGACTTCAGAGAGGATAGCTTGCAACTATCTGTTCTAAGTAACGTGACAAATTATGGGTCAGGGGATTACAGCACTTCCATTTGCAATGGAGAAGGTGAACTACTATTTTATTCAGGCGGATGCTATATCATAAATAGCCAGAATGAGATAATGGAAAACGGGGACAGTATTAATTCAGGGTACGCATACATTGATTTTTGTAATGATGGTGACCTACCCATGCGTTTAAATAACACTATAATTCCTTATCCTCTCAATGGACAGAAGTATATTTATTTCAATCTCGACATTAATTTGTTGGAGGATATTCTCTCAGCCCCGTTAAATTTCTACTACCACGTAGTTGATATGAGCCTAGATGGAGGGCTAGGAGCAGTATCTGAAAAAAATCAGCTAGTTGTTAGCGACACGCTAGCAAGGGGTTATGTACAGGCGACACGTCATGCTAACTTAACTGACTGGTGGGTTCTAGTTGCAGAATGGAATTCGAATTGCTACTATATTATTCCTGTTACTGATGATGGAGTTGGCATACCGGAGAAGCAGTGTCTCGGCGAGATTTGGCACGACTTAGATGGTGGAGGACAAGCTGTTTTCTCTCCTGATGGTACAATGTATGCGCGGATCGGAGGGCAGGTCGCGCTAGTGCTATTCGATTTTGAAGACGAACAAGGAGCATTGACAAATCCAGTCGAATTGACGTACCCCTATGATGAAGAGTTTTTTAGAGGAATAGCATTTTCTCCTGATTCAAGGTACTTGTACGTATCAGCGAAATTAGATTTGTTTCAATTCGATTTACATGCTGTTGATATACAAGGTAGTATTAAACTAGTTGGTCAGCTTGACCCAGAGAATGCTCAGCCTGGGGTCGGTACATTGGCTCTCCAGAAACTTGCCCCTGACGGAAAGATTTACATTGCGAGTCCAGGTGCTCATAGATTCTTAAGCGTTATTAATCGCCCCAACTGCCATGGCACATTGTGTGATTTTCAACCATGGTCAATAGAACTGCCGGGGAGTAACTACGCAGGGTTACCAAACCTGCCACATTTCAACATTCCAGAATCAAATACAGAATGTGATTCTTTAGTCTCTGCAAACTTGCCAATTAGCGATGAAGAAATTTCGATTTATCCAAATCCAGCTTCTAACAATATTTATATAGAATCTTCAGGAGGTGACAAGCAATACTTCATAATTGATATGCTAGGAAGACCTTTAAGTCAAGGGAAGTTAGATAGAATACCCACGGAGATTGATGTTTCGCACCTAAACAATGGAATCTACTTTTTAAAGATTAAGAATATGAAAGGGGAGTTAATAAGTGTGACTAGCTTGTTAGTCCAGAAATGATTGCAATAGGCGCAGGCCATGGTCCAAAATTATTATGCTCTACGTGATATTGAATCTAATTTATCCTTTTTGCATTTGTAGGTAGCACTTTCAAGGTGATCAAATCATGAATGTTAGTTATTGGAGCAATTCATACAAAGCTTAGGTATCATTAGACTAAGTCGACCTATAAAATTCAAATGGTCAACTATGAATTTTCGGGTTTGTCTCATTCAGTCATCCAACTCCTCAACCTCCTCACTCACCAAATTCCCACCATTGCTCTTTAAGTAATGAAATGCACACCAAGCACAATTCATCTTTTGATGGTCGGTATTGAATTCAATTCCCTTGTCAAGGGTCACAGGGTTTTCTGTGACCCTTGACAAACGTGATTACTTTCAAAGACTTGAAGATTTTTCAGTTAGGCCTTTTTGGTTTTGAACTATCCTTCACGATTTTCTCGGGGCCCAGGGGCTTGCCCTGGGCCGAAGGGCCGGTGGACCCTGGCCCCCGAAAAAATCGTGACTCCACGCTATGCACATCACCTAGCTCGCATTCCTAATTGAACGTCCCAATTAGCATCTCACGTTCCAAATCTCACATCTCAAATCTGACGACATCAATCATCCAACTCCTCAACCTCTTCCGTCACCAAATCACCACCATTACGCTTTAAGTAGTGAAAGGCACACCAGGCGCAATTCATCTTTTGATGATCGGAAGTATCAGGATCTTCATGACAACCTTCAAAATTGTCGGCACCGAGAATACCATGGAAGGTCTCGTAAAGTTCCTCTTCGAAGATCTTGACATCGTCAGCTTTGATCGGTACTTCAATAACGGTCGTTGACTTCGGACTGAGATACACGAGCTTGCCAGAACTTGGTAGACTGCCACGTTGCATACCGTCGCGCATAAGAATCGCGTAGAAGGCGAGTTGACGCCAATCACGATTGTCGATGTTTCTATTGCGACCGGTTTTTTTGTCGAGCGTGTATTTGATCTCACGTGGCTCTCCAAACTTGTAGTCGACAGGAATGCCGAGGGTGGTTTGCGGATCGATGTCGATGCGGTCAATGCGTCCTTTGAGCGGAACGTCGTTGTTTGTTGTCACGGAGATCGTGCGTTCGATCATCACGTTTTGCGAAAGCAAATCAGCGTCGCTATTGAACCATGTACTCAAGGTAACCTCACCTTCTGCTTCGTATTGAGTAAACTCATCATCGAGCAAACCTGCGCGCTCGCGTCCAATCTGGTAAGACCAAAGGGCGAGCAATTCTTCCAATGAACCGAAGCGCATTTGCTCTGGGTTGAGCGCTTGACGGTAGTATTCCTGAAGCGTTTTGTGCAACGCGTTACGGAAGCGATCAATGCTTCGCTTGGTACGAGGGACCTCACTCACATACTGGTAGTAGAAGCCAACCTTACAACGATTGAATTGCGTAGCAGCGCCCAAGGTTAGATCAAGGTCCTCCCAGCGGGTTTTGGCGGAAGCTGCATCTAAGGGCGGTGCCGCAGGTGGAATCTCTTGTTCAAAGAGGTCTTGCATTCCTCCGATGAGCTCTTCGTCTTCGATTTCTGCATCTCGTTCGGTAGCTAAGCGATTGGTGAGCATCAATTCTGCAGAGTCACTTTTACTCTCCGCGCGACCACTTTCATTTTCGAGTGGGACACTCATGATCACTTCTTTTCGTGCTCGTGTAAGGGCAACGTAAAAGAGGCGACGGTTTGATTCTTCGGCGTCAAAATCGGTCTGTAGACTCAACTCTGGTGGAAGGCTAAACTTGTGCGGAATGCCGCGCTTAGAATCCCAGGCACGACGCGTAACGTCGTACATGATCACACGGTCAAACTCAAGCCCTTTGGCCGAGTGTGCCGTCATGAGACTCACCGATGCACGTGTATCTGCTTGCTTTACAAGCGAGAGTGGCATGTCGTACTCATTGAGTTCATCCCAGGTTTTACACAAGCCTTCTAGCGTGAGTTTTGGCTCTTTGCGGATACGAGATTGTGCATCACGGATGAGCTGGTCAAGCGCCTCGAGGTTGAGTGCTTTTTCATCGCCAGCGATCGCTTCACGAAGTAAACCTGTCCGTTGAGCAACCTGCTGGATTACCTTAGGTAAAGGCATACGCTCGACCAAGTTGCCTAACTCATTGAGCAAGTCTGCTGCATCCTTATAGCGTTGCGGATTACTGATAGGCACATTTTCTCCTTCGAGTAATTCAGGACGTGAAAGCAAGAGCCTCCAAGACTGAACGCGCTGTGATTCGGTGAAGCGATAATTGTTGACCTCAAACAACTCGATCGGACTAATCCCAATAGCCGGAACCAATAAGAATTCGAAGGCTTGCTGGTTGTCTACCGGACGATCAGATCGGAGGTTGGCAATGAAGTGAAGCGTCAGGTGTAGACGACGAATCAGCGGTAGCTCCAACACGTTGATGCTTCGCTGCAAACGATATGGAATGTCCAATCGCTCGAGCATGTCGATCAGTCGCGCTGATTGTGAGTGCTTGCGATAAATGACGCCTATCTCATCAGCAGGTGTTCCTGCATCCAGCCAGGTTTTAATCTGTTGCGCAACGCCATACGCTTGTCCCAGTGAAGTAGGGTAGTTGACGATTGCGGGCAGTGGCCTTTCGGCAAAACGAGAAGCTTCTGTGAGATGCTTGTTCAGTGGATTGCCAGCGATCTCGGTGAGTCTACTCTTGTTCTCGCTGATTACATCTTCTGCGGCATCAAGAATTGCTTGGTGCGAGCGGTAGTTCTGGCGTAGTACGGCGACACTGATGTCAGCACGATATCGCTCAACGAGTTCACGAAGACTTTCGACTCGAGCTCCTTGGAACTCATAGATAGATTGGTCGTCATCGCCAACGACGAACAGGTTCGGGTTTTCATCTTCTGCGAGTAGCGCGAGAATGTCGTTTTGTAGTCCGTTGGTATCCTGGTACTCATCCACAAGGATGTACTGATACTGCTCCTGCAATTGCATGCGCAGCATCTCGGAGGTGTCTAGCTTTTCAAAGAGCCATGCGAGTTGGTCGCCATAGTCGTAGAGGCTTTTCGACTTCTTCTCTGCAGTATAATCTTCGAACAGTTTGGCGCCAGCGATGAGCTTGGTCATGCGCTCGGTTTCCTTTTCCACTTCATGTGGTTTCGGATCGCCTGCTTCAAATTCCTTGTACTTTTTCTTGTAAACGAAGATGAGCGGAGCTTCTTCTATGCGGCGTTCGGCGGCTTCAACAACGGCGGTTGGTGTCCAGCGTTCTTGCTGCATAAGACCAAAGAGCCAGAGTAAGTCTTTTCCAAAGCTGTACGGCTCATGGTGAGGCCCACGTAGGATGTGTTTTGGCGGAAGCTGATCGATGACAGCGTTGATGAGACGACGTTTGTCCAAGTCATCTGCAAGCTCCCAATCCATGTAGTCGAAGAGATGCGGATTGTCTTCAATGACTTTCGTAGCGAAAGAGTGAAACGTACTCACTTCAACACGGCTTCCAGCAGATCCGATAAAGCGCACCAGACGATCACGCATGGCTTTGACCCCAGCGTTGGTGAACGTGAGGCAAAGGATGTTACGCGGCTCGACTTGCTCTTTGAGTAGGATGTTTCCGATACGCGCGGCAAGCATGTGCGTCTTGCCAGTACCAGGGCCAGCAAGTACTATCCAAGGACCTTGAATGCCCTCGACAGCCTGGCGCTGCTCGTCGTTGAGGTTGGCAAGTGTATCCTTAAATGCTTTAGAAATCTGAAGAGTAGACATATGCGGCTAAGGTAAACGGCTGGCGGAGCTGAGCCACGTTTAGTGTCGTCTTTAGCCTATTAGTCTCCTTTGTGTGTCCACTGCGAAGGGGGCCTACAAAGTTAATTTTCAATGTTCACTCTATTGAATTGGCCTAATTTATTTTCATCTCTGCGCGGTCATGTTTTCGGGTAGGTTCCAATCCATGCCTTGTTAGTGGGATATTATTTGGTGTAATGGTTTTAAATCCCTATTATTGCTACGTCATCTAATTGTAACTATAAATAATACCAACGTGATTTTTCCAAACCCCAAACCCCAAACTCAGGGCTTACAATTTTGTGCGTAATTGCACTTTTATTCATTTGTAATCCTATGTTTTCTCAATCTGGTACTAGCAGATGGGCGACGGCTATTTCACCAGCAGAACTCACTGATGCGGAATTGGAACTTCTAACGAGCAGTGAGTTTGTAACCTCTGGATCAGATTTGCATTACGTCAGATTTGCTGATATTTCTGGCTTAAGTGAAGAAGAACTTTACACAGTAAAATTAACTAATGATGGCTTTGATTACGCTTTCGATGTAAATTATGTGGAGCTTGAAAGTGAAGGCGGTTATTACATCTCTGGAACAATTGCTGGCAACAATGCTTCTTTCGAATTTTTACCTGGTCAAGGTATTGAAGGAGAGGCCTTTATAGACGGGCAAGTAATTCGTTTTGACGGTATTTCCGAGAACTTAAGTACCATCAAATATGCAGACGTCCTTGTTGAGACAGATGCGGGCGATGGCAATTGCTCATCATACACATACACCGGAGTGACATCTTCAACTGTGGATTTGTGTACAGCAGTTGTTGATGTTCTATATCTAAGGACATCTGAAGTCGAGAATAGTTTCCCGTACACTACGACGTATAATGCTGGACAACCTAATAGTTGGGATTTCACAGTAAAGAATTTCAATGATCTTGTTGATAGAGACACACGATGGACCAATGAAACATTGGAGAATAGTAAAATCGGCAATAAGAGGGTAAATGCGATTATTCATGATATACCAGTGGATGAAATAGTAGAACATCCAACTAATATGTTCACTACCCACGCACGATTGCGACAAAATTTGGTCGTTCAGCAATTACGTCAGCATTATGATGCGGATGTAGTTGTAATGTATTTTTATGATTTCCAGGGTAGTTATGGTGGTGTAGCGAATGCCGGTTCAGTGCCTGCTGAATACTCAACTTCATATGTTTCAAATGAATTCGTGACTAATGGCAATGTTAGTGGGATAGGGATGAACAACGCTCACGAGTTGGGTCATGTATTTGGAGGCCATCATCCTTGGGCTCATGCACTATTAGATCCTGATACAGGTGAGCAATTACCCAAGCCGACAACCATGCGCAATGGGCATGGGATTCCTTGGGGAGATAGGTTTCAAACAATACAGCATTATTCAAATGAGCACGTTCCCTTTGAATTAGACAATGGAGATGCTCCTACGGGAACAGAAGTGCGTAATAACGCAATTAGGATTTCCAACAATTTTTGCGACGTAGCAGAGTTTGAGCAGTCTGGTACTTTGGAGAGCTTTATTCGTATCAATTGGGGACCTTCTATTCCTACCTGTTTTACATCAATCCCTTTGTGTGCAGATGTTGTTTCTGGTAATACTGGAGGTCCAAATTCTGGTCCTTACACGTATGAGTGGCGATACAGCTTCTTTCCAAATGCAATTACATATCCATTTTCTAATGATGAATGTCCTTCTTTCGTACTGCCGAACACTAATTTTACTACGTATTATGTAACCTTAGATGTCACTGATGTTTCAACTGGACAGTCTACTTCCTCTTCAAGAGTTATACGCTTTTTCTATCCATGCGATGATTACTACGAACGAGTAACACAAGGCTCACCCCCTGTTGAATATCCTTCTAATGAACAAGAGCAGGTCTACCAAGTAAGCGTAAATTCTTCGCGTCGCACTTTTCGTAGTCATTTAGAAGTTTCTCAAGTCGAACTCGTTCGGACTGACGGATCAAGCTTTGGGACAATCCAGTTACGTGGGGAGCGTGCAGTGGAATTCGATGCGCACACCCCTTCTGGTTTGTACTTCATTGTTTTTAGAACTGTAGACGGTCAATCTGAAACCCACCCCGTATGGCACGTACACTAATCTTTTCTAAAGTTAGCATCTGCGTTGTCCTCAGCGTTTTGCTAGGAAGCCTTGCGTTAGCACAGCCGAATACAACACCAGGCTTACCATGGACATATGTAACGCCTGATAGCCTGCCTGTTGAAGCAATAGATACTGCCTTTGAATACTCGATTTTTAGAAACGGTCAAGATTCAGCGTCTGATGTTCGCTGGATATATAGGGTGAATTGTCACATCCGACTG
>JBGCGF010000034.1:0-59215 GCA_045110575.1 Saprospiraceae bacterium | reverse complement strand
GTAACTATTCAGGTGGTTTAGTTCCCATCTTAACTGAACGCGCGGTTGTCAACATATTTCCTTAGTGACTTGTGCCTAATGTGAACGCTATATCCTTGTTCGCTTATCACTTCTAGCGGACCTTTATCACATCATGCCATCCGCCCTAGATGTTCCACTTTTACTTGAACGGCTCACTGCTTTAGAGCATCTATTCGCTCAACAACAGGCGAGGATTGTTAAGCAAGATACACGGATAGCCGAACTAGAGGTACAATTGGCCGAGCGAGATGCACGTATTGAGGAACTGGAGGAGCAGCTTGCTAAGCTGCTCCTCCAACTCTTAATAGCCACCGAGTAGCGCCCCACCTAATTTTGAACGTAATCAATCGCGCCGCATGCGTGGTAAGCGCAAGCCTGGCGGCCAAAAAGGGCACAACGGTACAACGCTCAAAATTGCCGGTAAACCAGACAGGGCTTATCAGCATAAACCCGCAACAACTTGTCCCGGCTGTGGTGCATCGATCCGCACTGCCGAGCAAACTGTCTGCTCACGTCAGCAAGTGTTTGACATCCCACCGCCTCCACCTCCAGTCGTGACTGAGCACCAAATAATACAGTGCAACTGCCCTGGTTGTGGTGCCAAACTCAAGGGCGAATTGCCCTCCGAAGTAGCTACATCGCCAACCAGCTATGGGCCTCGAATTGCGGGGTTCGTGGCATATTTCTCAGTGCGTCACTATTTGCCTTACAAACGACTCGCAGAATTGGTAGCCGATGTGTTTGGTGTGAGCGTATCCACTGGCACGATTGTCAACATGATCGATCGCATTGCTCGCAGTTTTACTCCTACAGTTCAAGCAATTAAAACTACCATCGGACGGGCTAACGTCATCGGCTCCGACGAAACGTTTGTGCGCGAAGGAGGACGAAAAACCAACATCTGGATCTGATGTACACGCTACTTAACTTATCTCGCCCGTGGTCCTGGCCGAGGCTTCGACGTTGTTGAGCGAGAGTGGCCTGAAGGTTTGCCTCACGCAACCATGGTCAGTGACCGACGCCAATACAGGCAGCCCTAAGTGCGAATCGCCAGTTACGGTGCTGCCCCCTCCCCCCGGCGCTGATACTAAAATGATTCGAGCACCTGTCATGAATCTGCAGAAATCAGTTTCAACTGTGCGCGTTAAAGTGGCCAGAAGGGCTAACTAGTGGTTCTGAGTTCTGAACAACTGGACGAACTCGGCAACTTGATACAAACACATGTACCGCCACCTTCTACCGATTCGATCCAAATTGAACCGTTGGATTTTTCTAGTAGTCTTCGCGCAAGCGTCAATCCAATCCCGGCTCCATTATACTCCTCTCGCTTGTGAAGACGCTGGAATAGTTTAAAAACTCGCTGGTGATATTCAGCCGGAATACCAATACCGTTGTCACTGAACCGAAGTAATACACCTGGAGGATCATGTTGACCATTGGCCGTCTCGCTCTCCAAGATTTCGATGTTCATCATTGGTCTCTCGCCTTTAACAACGAACTTCTTAGCATTACTTGCTACTATTTTGATAGTCTTTTCAAATGCGCCAATATCGACATGCGCATTCAACTCTTCTTTAGAATCTATTTGAAAAGTAATCTCAGATTCTTTAGCTAGCGTTTTTTCAATCACTCGGTTAACTGATACAGATTCAGGCTTCAACGTGATCCCTAGTGTTCTACTATACGATAACAAACTCTCCAGAAGCATGTGCATTGAAGCTGTATTCACAGACACCAATTCAAAATACTCTTCCAGGTTGAGTTCTTTTTCTAGTCCTTCGGGTAAGCGTTTGCGCACTACATGAATGAATGACTTGATGGTCCTTACCGGCTCTTTGAGGTCATGACTTGCAGCATAAGCAAATTGCTCAAGCTCTTCCTTCCTTGCACTCAGTACTGATCTTTGCTTTCTATGTAATTCGACCGCTTCAGTATCCCTTTGCTGGGCAGATAAGTATACCCCCTGCTGTACCTGCAATCTCTGGTTTGTATTCTTCGCTTCTAGTAGGCGCGCAGCGGCTTCATTCGAGGCATTTTGGGCCATTGAATATGCTGCGTAATTGAGTTGTGAAAAATAATGAATCACGACCGCAATAAGCACACACATGATACTCATGTCCAAAAACCCAATGAATATCACCCTAGTATTTACGTCTTGTAGAAAGTCATCTGGCATTTGCATGTAACTAATCACAAAACAAATACCGACAAAAAGCAAAAGCCCTTTGCGCCAGTAAGAGTTCCGCTCTACAAATCCTAAGAACAGGACTGTAGGGACATAAAAAGTTATGCAAAGAACTACGTTTTCTTGGAAAGAAATAGCCAACACGACAATCGTAACAGCCACAACAAGAGCTCGTTCCATAACTTCAACATGCTCTTCATTCGTTACGAATGACAACACGACAGTAAGGAAAGAAGACAGTGAAAAAATAGCAACTAAATAAAAGGATGCTCCTATGTAATAGTCTACTACTGCACCAAAAAAGCAGAGTCCAGCATAGGCTAAAGCCACATTCTTAATGCCCTGAGCTCTCCTCTTTCTTGAGGTACGAAAGACTTCTAGATCAAAATCACTTAGGTCCATAAGCTGATTTTTTCTCTTTGAGTACACTTTCGAAACCTGGCACTGCCAGCTCAAGACCTAAAATTGAAAACGTAGACCCCACATTCAGTGCTGACTTAACAACAATATCTGCACCGTGACGCAAGCATATTTTTTTACAAAGAGACAAGCCTACACCACTCCCTTTATATGAGATCGAATTATCAGCACGGTTAAACAACTTAAATACTGATTCCATCTGAGATTTTGGTATCCCTATTCCATTATCAAAAACATGAATATTAACATTGTCGTTACCAACATATTCATGTGTGATGTGAATCACTGGATTTTCCTCTTCTTTCGAAAACTTGAGAGCGTTACTTATCAAATTCTGAAATAGCTGTCGCATTTGTGTAGGCAAGCCTATCACAACGGGCAAGTCTTCTGTGTTTACATTTCCGCTATTGCGCTGGATCGTATCGGCAAGATCTACGTTAAGCTGAGAGATTAACCTCTCTAAGTCAACCTCGACCATTTCTTCGTCGACATCTTTAGTGTAGCGTAAAAGATCATCCAACATCTCCGTCATGCGGTTGCCTCCGTCTTTCGCAAATGCCAAATATTCGATTGCTTTCAGCGCCTCCGGCCTCGTGCTGAGCTTTCTTTCAATAAGCTGAGTGAAGGAAACGATGTTGCGCAGGGGTTCTTTCAGGTCATGGTGAATAGCATGAACCATACACTGCTGATCGTCTGTTTTTTCTAGTAAGTCCTGAGTCATCAACTCCTCACGTGAAGCTTGGACCGCAAGGCGTTCTGTAATCAGTTCAAGACCACGATTCGTTCCTGCGATTTTTTCTTGCTGCGCTGCGATTACGCCGTTCTGCTCATCAATTTCCTTGTGAGAAGCTCTGAGCTTTAGCATATAGCTGTCCATGTGTCTTCTTGCTCCATCTACAGAAAGCCAAGCCATCGCAGACGCGACAACCGTACAAATCGCAAGTGCATGTTTCACTGGAGTCTCCACTAAAAGCAACGTATCCCAACCGAGAATCCATTTCGCAATTGGGAAAAGAAGTGCTGCTCCAATGATTATAAGCGCATTAGATCTCTTCTTTGATAACGAAAAGAAAACCTGCGTAAGTGGCAGAAAGTAGCTCAAAAGGACTGGTCCCAATGGGAAGACCAAGCTTACAAGTAGTACAGTGGCGCCAAACAGCTTTAAGCTCAGTATCTGCATCTGAAATATAGAGCAGCTCTTTAGCTTTAGCATGAATGCATAGCTCAGACCTGCTGCTATCCATAGTCCTATTGACTGCAAATAATCTCCATAAAACATATAGAGTGCACCCCATGCGCCGCATAGCACAACATTGCCGAAAGCTGCCTGAGAAAAATGCTTGCGCAATCGCGCTAGCTTCCTCTGTGCAGTAGTTGAACCTGTGGAGACTGATTTCACTAGTTAGCACATAGCCAAATCAGTGCCAAGGCCATGCACTTAATCACGAATGGCTAAAGTCATAACAATCTAAACCCGTTCAATGACCATTGCGCTGCCCTGACCGACGCCAATACAGGCAGTGATCAGCGCATATCGCCCGTTGCGACGTTGTAGCTCTCGTGCTGCAGCAAGAATGATCCGGGCTCCAGTCATCCCTAATGGATGACCGATTGCAATCGCACCACCATTAGGATTCAAACGAGGATCATCGTCCGCAAGACCTAGCTCACGCGTCACCGCAAGGCTCTGAGCGGCAAAGGCCTCATTCAGCTCGATAACATCCATCTGCGCAAGCGTAAGTCCCGCACGCTTCAGCGCTAAATAACTTGCAGGCACAGGTCCGATTCCCATGATTCGTGGCTCCACCCCTGCTACACCACTGGAAACGATGCGCGCGATAGGAGTCAGGTTATGGGTTTTGGCGGAAGCTGAACCTGCAATTAGTAAGGCAGCAGCACCATCGTTAAGACCAGATGCATTTCCTGCGGTGACACTTCCGTCTGTTTTGGCGAAAGCTGGACGAAGCTTACCTAGAATCTCAACCGTTGTTCCTGGACGAATAAACTCGTCGTGAGAAATAATCAAGTCCTCTTGCTTACGACGTGGAATAGCGATAGGCACTATCTCCTCTGCTAGACGCCCTTCTGCTTGGGCAGCAGCAGCCTTAGCCTGACTCCAAGCCGCGAACTTGTCTTGATCTGCTCGAGATATTTTACGCTCAACGGCTAAATGCTCAGCCGTTTGCCCCATCGCATGCGTGCCATAAAGTTCCTCCATTTTTGAATTGACGAACCGCCAACCGAAACTAGAATCAAAGAGCTTGCTGTCATTGCCAAACGGCTTAGCAGACTTAGACATGACGTACGGGCCGCGCGTCATATGCTCTACCCCACCGGCAATAAAGAGATCTCCTTCTCCCATTCCGATAGCTCGAAATGCATGAACTGCCGCCGAAATACCAGAAGCACAAAGACGATTGACCGTCTCGCCAGGTACTGACCACGGCAGGCCAGCGAGGAGCAAGGCCATGCGAGCAACATTTCGATTGTCTTCACCTGCTTGGTTAGCGCAACCCAAAATGACATCATCAATCGCTGCAGGATCCAATGAAGCATGGCGTGCTAGCAGTTCACGAATCGGATGCGCTGCCAAATCGTCTGTACGAATAGGAGAGAGTGCACCTCGGAATTTGCCGATCGGCGTACGTACGCCATCAATGAGAAAAGCTTCAGGTTGGGACAAGACAAGTGATTTTAGAAGGCTAGGGTTGACGGCAAATGTAAGCGTAACGTACTTTGTCGCCATGACACCACGTGAGATTACCGACAAGATGCTAGAGAAAGACGCCTTCAGCAAATGGCTAGGCATTGAAGTATTAAAAGTTGGGCTCGGTAGCAGCCACATTCGCTTTGTCGTGAGAGACGACATGTGCAACGGTTTTGGTACAGCCCACGGAGGTATTGCCCATTCCGTTTCAGATAGCGCATTTGCATTTGCGTGTAACAGCTACGGCATAAAAGCCGTCGCAGCCGAAACAGCAATTTCCTATTTCAAGGCGCTCTACCCAGGAGACACTATCGACGTTATTGCCGAGGAAGAGCACCGCACACGTAAACTCGGGCGCTACAGAATTACTCTTTTTCGCAAAGAGGAAAAAGTCGCACTGTTCTGCGCAACCTGCTACCACCTTGATTTAAAGTGGGAGTAAAACACAAAATGCTCAATTATTAATTTTGACGCTGCCGTCTCCTTTCTTTCAAAGCTTCTCTTTTTCGCCTCTGTTGTTCGCGCGAACGCTCCATTGCAACAGTACGCTTGACGAACTTCATGCGTCGATGCATATTGTAGGCACTTGACACCCGCTTTTGCTCCTTACTTGAATACAGCGAAAAGCAAGCATAAGGGAATGGGATAAGGACGACCGATTCATTTCGCACCAAGCCTACACCCAGTGTATACGACCCTTTGGGGCCATGGTTTTGATATCCGGCCAATAAAAAAGACCGAGGATTGAAGTTATCCTCTTCGTTGCTCTCCATCAGATTCAGTGTCAAATTCCACCTATTTTGCGGCCTATTTACACCAGGGATAGAAAGCGTTGAAGTAACAGCAAATGTATTTCTCCTTGCAAAAAGTGAGCTTCCTGAAAAAATGGTAACACCAGTTTTCAAAAAAGAATTCTTATAATGATAGGTAACACTCGGTGCAATTAGCGTAACAAAATTTCGGCCCGAATTCGCGGTGCCTTCATTGAAAAAATTACGCAATGGACCGAGCCAAAATTGCCCGAGGGACATTCCTACAGAGAAATCAGAATGCTCAATCCTCTTTTTGTACAAAAATCCATATCCCGTCGGAAACACCACGGGGATAGGAGAAGTTAGCAGCCTCGCAGAGAAGCCTTCACCCAGTCCGACTTCTAGACTATTGCCGTAGATGAAAGAAGAGAATACGACATCCCCCCCTTTGAGTGCATATGGAGAAGAGAAAAAATTGGTAGTCGCGCATTCTTTCACCCACGGCTTTTCAAACACATTCCGCTTTTCTCGATGCAAGCCTTGGAGCTCATCCCTTCTAATCGTCATAGCTCGATCATCGGAAGTACGAACCAAAATTTCGCCTTGCTTGTACTTGATTACTTGACCGACGATAGTCTTCCCGCTCTTTAAACTGAAGGAATAGATCTGGTCAAGCGTCGAAAACGAAACACCGGATATAGGCTCAAGTCGAGCGAAACGCTCTTCATCGATTTCAAAGGAGAGTTCACCTACAGTTAAGACCAACATGGAGTCTGTGAAGCGAACAGAATCCACAACAAATCGCTCTCCGTCAACATTATACACAGCTACTCTTGGCGTCAGCGTTTGCTGGGCATGGAGGCCAAAAATTGAAAGCAGGGTTAATAAAACAAGGATAATTCTAAGCATACACTGGTTGTAACGCATCAAAATGATAAATCGCGCTGTTTGGTTTGTAATCCTGTACTTTCCTGACACAAGATGCGACTATGAAATTCCCAAGCAAAGCAAACAGCTTCATGAGAAAGCTGCAAAATAACAATGAACGTGATTGGTTCAATGCAAACAAGGACACCTATACATCAGTACATGGGGAAGTTAAAGCTTTCGCCAAAACTTGCTTCGAAAATCTAGCACAACACGATGTGCTCGTTGAGGGAAAGTCGCCTGTTATGCGCATCTATCGAGATACGCGGTTTTCAAAAGACAAAACGCCCTACAAACGCCACTGGGGCGGAGGCATGGACAGACTCGGAGCTGAACGCCGAGGAGGCTACTACTGGCATGTAGAACCAGGTGGCATCAAGCAGTGGGATGGCTTCGAAACAGAAGCGCACGCGTTTGTAGGTGGTGGCTTTTGGGCTCCTGAATCAAAAGACCTGAAGCGTATTCGGGAAGAGATTGCGATAGATTACGAAGCGTTTCGCAAGCTGCTCGATACTGATCCGATCAAATCAACCTTCGGCGGCCTGCATCAAGGCAACAAGCTCAAAACCTCACCTAAAGGCTTTGACAAGACACACCCTGCGATCGATCTTCTCAACCACAAGGCGTTTGTACTTGTGCGCCACTTTAGCAAGGCCGATGTAGAAGCAGACGATTTCTCGGAAAAAGTGGCCCAAACATTTGCTGACATGCGTCCTTTCTTGGATTATATGTCCAATGTGCTAACCACCGATAGCAACGGAATTTCGCTCCTCTAGAGCACGCTACACGTCCATACGCTTAAACTTCTCTTAAAGAGTTGCTGGCTTGAGAACAAGGTTCGACCTTTGGCTCAGATGAAGAATTGGACTCAGATTTACGCTTGTGGAATTGCTCTACTAAGCCTCTGCTTGCTTAGTTGCGCGCGCCCCGTGCTTGTTGTACAGGCATCGACTGCTGACCTAGATTTAGAGTTCGACGCTTACGTACAAGTGCACAACGACATGGAAATCGCTTATGATTTTTGGTCGCCCAATGGAGTTCCATTTATCTCTTTCCTCAATTCGACAGACGATACGCTTTTACTCAACCTTGATGAATCCCGTGTCACTTTCGGCCAAAATCGAGGGTCGGTAAGCCTGGAAGAAAGCATTAATGCACAAACCGAATTCGGCTCGTTCAATGAGGTATATCCCGACCTTGTTTTTATTCGAAAGAACAAAAGAATGCTGCTCGTACTCGAGCCTCAAAAATGGACTTCGATCTACGGACCTAGTTGCCACTCTCTGCGAAATATTAAACGAGATGAGCCTGTTACGTTTCGCTACATCTATAGGCAAGCGGAAGCTCAATCCGAGATTAAACACTCGTTCAACCTGTCAGGATTGACGCGAATCAGTCGGAAAGAGATTTCAAGCTACGAGCGCACCGAGGCGGGCCCCGATCAATATTACATTGACAAAGGAAACACGTCGGGCATCAATACGACGAACCTAGTACTCGAAATAGTCTTAGCTATACTCTTTGCCGCGATTTAGAGCGTGCCTATGAATTAGAATTTCATAGACACGCTCCTAGTCTGACCTAGAACTTAACGAATCGCTCAGTGAGCATTCGTCCAGATTCATCTTCCAACTTCAAGAGGTACGTACCTGCTGGCCATTGCGTGGTTTCGATATTTAAGCTTTCGCCAAAACTCGAATGCATGCGCTGGCCTAAGCTTGAATAAACCGACCAATTATAGGTTTGGGCAGAAACCGTTGTAGCCGTCAAACGATCTGAAATCGGATTGGCCATGATCAGTTTTGCCGAAAGGCGAGGAGAAGAAACGCTAGAAACCGTTGGCGCTGTAACGGTTACAATCCGATTTCCTTCTGTTGAACCAAAGAAGCCGTTTAATGAGATCTCTGCGGTTTCACCGTTCTGGGCACCTCCTATGTAGATATACATAACACGACCATTACCTGATCCTGCGATTCCCAAAGCGCTCAACCACGGTGCCGTTGTTGACGCGTCCCAATCCACATTCGATACAACATCGAGCTTAACGGTATCACCGATTGCAAGCAACTGAACATCAGTAGGGTCGCCCCACGAAGTCCGCCCTGATTCTTGCATCAGCACAAAGCCTGATGCGGCGCCACAACCTTCAGTATTGATATGACCTATCCGATTCATTGTATCTGGATTGATTGGATAATCAAGCTGGTGACTTACCAAATCAAGCAGGTCATCTTTCATAAATGGAAGCCAGTTATCAGAACTAGCTACTCCATACCTGTGCAAGCTTTCTGATGTGAATTGAACGGCACCTTCAAGCGGGCCGACGTAAACCGTATCTGTGATCGATAACGAAATACCAGGTGCTGCAGGACTTTGCGTAACGACTAGTTCGTCACTCAACCCGTTGCCAGAATCGATGACAAGTGTCGCCGTGCGATCACTACAGTCTTCGTTCCGATCTGCGGAGAAGTTAAACTCCGTATCATTTGCGCTTCCACTTGTCGTGCTTGCAGATATCCAAGAAGGCAACCCCGAAACCGTCCAGTTTACATTTCCGGAAAGAGGAACTGCAATCGATTGCGCTGGTGCATCGAGCGAAAGTGTCCCGTTCGTCCACTCTACTGTTCCCAGTCCACCTTGGAATACCAAATCGACATCCTCTGTTTCACCTAGTTCAATCTCGCAAGGGTCAACGTAGATTTCTTGACTCACTGTGAAGCGTGCGCGAATAGGTACACCACGAGAAACTGTCAAATCAATTGGATGAGTAAATGAATAGTTCACTCCGTCTGAGACGCGCTCTTGAACGATTAACTCGTCGGAATCAAAAGTGCTGTTGTTATCAAAATCAATCCACACTTGGAAGTGAGCAGGATTACTATTTCCGTCAAACGTTGCATTAATCGAAAGCATCGGTGATGCAGGATCAAGCACTATTGTTTGCTGCCCTGAGTGAATTCCATAATTCTCAGCGGTTTGAAGGGATGGCAATGTGGATCCATTCACCCCTAGCTCTTCTATGAGTACTTCACTACCTGTACCAGGCTGAGCGCAATAACGTAGGCCACAGCCGTTGGTAACAGCAGAGATGTAGGGGCTCCAGTCACCCAATGACCCATTTGGGCAGATGTTACGAGCACGAATCATCACGCTATCACAAGGATAAAATCCGCCTAACTCAACATTTAAGTCGGGTGTACTCAATCCTCTCGCTTGACCTCCAACAACGAAATAGTCAACTTCCGTTCGGTCTTGACCATTGTCATCAAACTCAATTGATATCGTGGTCATGGTCTCACCTGCCATCATCACCGCTGGCACTGTCGATTCACAAACCGAAACAGGGCAAGTGAGGTAAGACCTTGATGTACCCAAGAAGAAACGTACACGATCCAATTGCCCAGCACTGAATCCTTCACGGCAAGCCTTCCGACTATAGCTCATGATATTGCGTGGATCAGGAGCGAAAGAATCGCCATTAGCATCCACTTCAGTGCCTGTATAAACACAACTTGAATTGACGACGTATCCGTCACAATCAACTCCAAGCAGGTTAGGGTCGGCTGGCGTATCACAGACATCGTCGCCTCGTGTATCACAGTTACTACCGTCTACGAGTTCGTCTGTGAGTGAACCACAATTTGAAGTTCCGTGGGTATGGTACAAGCCAAGAAAATGTCCGACTTCATGCGGGAAAGTGGTGCCGTTTGTAAAGCAACTTGCTTTAACGATCGTGATGTCACGACGTGTTGGTGGTAGATAAGCGTATCCACATACCTGACCTCCTGATGTACTTGAAGCACGGTTTGGAATAAATACATTGATCACACCTGAGACCTCGTGCGCTTGGCGCAGAGCAAACTCTTCGCTGTACTGATAATCGTAAAATGCGCTGTCAGCAATGAGGCGAGGCGGCTCGCATTCCTCAAATACGATTCGACCTGAAACGTAGAGTGCGTTCAAGTCAACAAGCGCATTTGCACAATCCGCTAGAGAGACTGCTCCGTTACCGTTTTCATCTGCAATTCGCTGAAAAAGCACGGGGACACGAATGGTATCCATGCTTGGGCGAAAAGCCAGGTTGAGGTTCGGATTGTTGGCCTTCAAGAAGGCAATTTGCTCTGGTGTATTCACCTGCCCACAGGCGTGAGGTCCGTTTTGCGCGAACGCAAAGAATACCGTTAGAGAGAGCAAGAGTGAGAGGAGACTTCTAAGCATATGCAGGTGGAGGTACAAAGACTGCTCCGAATGTAATTTACTTATACCAGTAGTAAAAATTGGGACGTAAGAGGCTTGTTTGGAACGCCCGACTGAGCCAAAACTCAAGACAGCAGCTGCTTCAGCCTACATCCCGCACCAGAACCCAAGCACACAGTGGCACTCATTTCACACGCATTATTTACACTACGTAGGCTATAGAAACACCAACGGTCGACACAAGGTCGACCGAAGGGTAAATCAGATTATTTCAGTCCTGATACGGCGGACTGTATAGAGAGGCCATTACCTCTGGGAAATAGGCGTTAGACTGATTTTGATAATGCCTTGGTGTCTGGCCTCTAGGGTAAAGATCTTCCGAGTGTATTACTAAAATGTAAAGCCAAAGGCAAATCTGATCGTTAAAAATGGCGCAACGTTTAGCTCTACGCAGCGCAAGACAATTGTGAGGATGCACTACTTCAGTGTCACACTTACGGGGCCACTGAGTTCGCTAGGTAATACGCCACCACCTCGAAGCTGGAGTGCGTATTCGTAACTGTGTCCACCTCTTGGATAGCGATCTAACCATAACGCACTTGCTACAGAAACCCGCTTTACCATGTCGTAAGGCCCACCGTCGATAGCTCTATAGATAGAAATAACCGCGTCATCGGACAGGTTTGCCGGTCGCACCCAACGCACAATTACTCCCTTTTGCTCGGGATCAAACACAACCTCACTTGGAGCTATCGATTCATAGACTTGCCGAGGACCTCGAGCGCGCAAAACGTAAGCTAAATCACTGTTGTATCCTGATGAGTCGACACAACGAATAGCATATTCATACAGCTTGCCGGGCTTGGCCGTAGCGTCGCGCAATTCAAAATCTTCTCGGTTAGGCCCCCAACGTTCGAGTACCGACCAAGCATCGCTAGCTCGGCCTCGACGAAGCCATTCATATGCTTCTACGTCTTCTGAACTTGATGGCACCCATCGCCCAACGACTCCAGCAGGTGTGACCAACAGTTCAGTAAGCACAGGAGGCGCAGGTGCTACAATGTCAGGCTTTACAAGTCGTAACGTATCACTAGGCTGAGAGTAATTAGAAGTCAAATCAACCGCAACTACATAATAAAACACGTCGCGTTTAAGTGCTTTGACTACCACTGTATCTGTAAATACAGTGTCCCTCAAAGGATGGCCTGTCAGGCCTGCGAACACATGATCTTCCTTATTGGCGAAGTAGACCTGATAGCCTCGAATATCCCTTTCTTCATTAAGGTTCCATCGTAGAGTCACTACACCGTTGGAATCGATACTTCCCTCCAATCCTACAGGAGGCTGTGGTGGAAACGAGTCGATAATAATCGCATTGGCCACCAGTGAAGGAGTTCCATTTCCAGCGGTATCGATCGCACCTACCATGTAGTAATTGAGTCCGAGAGAGTCTGGATTGGGATCAACAAAAGATCGTGTGCTTGGCGACAAAACCACATCGTGCAACTGTTGAAACCCGCTCAAAGATTCTGAACTTTTACCGATCCAAAAACCTTCAAAATCACTTGGCGCATTTTCTGGATAATCCCAAGTGAGCGTTACGATCGGGCCCGAGGTTGTGGTAGCCACTACGTTTTGCGCTGCTGGCGGAGGCGTTCGATCTCGGCCTTGCGCACACACAATTGCAGACGGATCGGAAGTTTTGCCGAAAGGTGTCACTCCTAAAATTCGATAACAATACGGACGGTAATTTGAAGCCACACTGTCACTGTACACGATGTATTCCCCTGGTCCGCCTTTAGCGTTCGTAGCATGGATGAAAGGCTGCTTATTTAGACGTTGCCAAGGCCCCGCTTCTGAGTCTGCCCTTTCTATGTGCAGCGCAGTGAAGCGCTCATCATGGTACTCCCGAAACATGTGAAGGCTTATGACTTGCTCTCCCTCTTCTACTTTGTTGATCTTGGGTGGTTGGGGATATGCCGGAGGTGCTGCAACGACCATTATGGCCCCTTCGCGCACATAAATTTCAGGCGACTGATCAGCTAACCTGACCCGATAGAGATACTCATGTCCAGGCACAGGAGGCGTGTCCGTATAAGCCAACGCCATGCCTTTGGCGGTTGGCCAACTCAGATCTGCAACTAGCATCGTAATGCCAAAGAGCTCTTTCAACTGACTTGCTGCGTATACATCAGGTCCACCACGAACGAGGTTCTTGAAATGATCTCCGTGAAGCATTTCAGCTGCTACGAGGTGATACTCATCAGACTGCCCTGCAGCATCAAAAGTCTCCCACTCCTCTAATGACCACGGCTTGAGAGGTCCGGCTAGGCGCTCAAAAGTGGTCGCAGTGGTGTCATCAAGATCGAGCCGTTCTACATAGTAGCCATAGTAATTCGCAAGCAACCAAGCACTCGGAGTGGTTGGCGCCCAGCGCAGTTCAATTCGCCTTTCGGCAAAACTTGCCAGCAAACTGATGTGCGGATCAAGTACAGGGTCAATAAGCGTATCAGTGACGCTCGTATCAACGACGATGCCTTGGCGATCGAGCAATGCCTTCGTTTCTGGGTCTAGAGTCTGGGCCTGAAGCGCTAGCGCGCTAGAAAGGACCAAGACCAGCGTTAGTAGGCGCTTCATTCGTAGTTAGGTTAAAGGTTCGGCTTAGGCTTTGTTGACCAAGGCTGGGAACTGCGTAGGTGATTCGGACGCGGTAGCGATTGCTTTGTTGCGCGGAGAATTCACTGCCAATAGGCAAGCGAGGAGTTTGATTGGTAAAGGCAGCTACCTCACGCCAGTGACGCGTAGAAAGCGAGCGTAACGTGTAATACTCATTAGGATGATTACTCCGTAAAGAAGGAATGATCGAGACATCGACAGCACTCGAACTTGGCATTGAGCTTCCTGAATGGCGATGGTAAATGAGTAGCGTACCGTTACGATTCTCGATCCCGACATGCTGGGCGATAAGTCGAGAGGTGTAGTTGCGAACAGCTTGAAGGTCACGATCGACCCGCCATGGCGCCCGGAATACTAGTCCGAAATTATAACTCTGACTAGCTGGCGGCAAACCGCCTCCTCCAAAGTTGAAGCCACCAGTCGCTGTGCCCAAACTAAACCCACCCGTATTGGCACTAATGCCATGTTGCTGACCGAGGCTCATCGTACCCACGCTCGTGGCGGTTGTTACGCTACTTGCATTACTAATTTCACCGGGCTGTATAGGTTGCACTACCCAACTACGATCTCTATCTAAGTAGTAATCACTCGCGATTGCCGCGTTGATCCAAGATAAAATATCGGTGGCTGGTACCGCAGGTTGGCCCAACGCCGCTGAGATAGACATTCCGTTGTATGGTATATCTACATTGAGTTGGCGAAAGCGTCGCATTCGTGAAAGACGTGCATACGTATTCGTGATTTGATAGCTGTAGTAGTCGTCACCTAGGTTAGGTATAAACTTTACAAGTGGAGGTAATACCCGCACCCCGTCGTGGTAGTATCCATTCACTTCATACTGATCAAAATGCTCATCCAAGCTACCTCTAACGTAAGCACCATAAGAGCCCATTCCGTTGTGCGGAGTTTGCCCAGTCAGTGAAAGTGAAGCCAGTTTTTCGTTCAAGTCATTGAACTTACTTGTTCGGAAATACCACTGGAATAACTTGAATTCAAAATCAGGTCGCTCTACGTCTGTATGATTGACTTCGCGGGTAGTTTGTACCACTCGATAGTCACCACCTGCAAAATTTTGCCGCGTAAGGGCCTGCATGTGAGTAGGCTGATTGTATGCGGTAAGATTGCCCAATCCAGCATTTGCAACATTTAGGTTGAGTTCGGCCATCTGAGCTTGCGCGAGCTCGGCTGCAGTTTTACGCTTTATGCGCAAGAGCTGTACACTGTAAATGGTTTCTGTAAGCAGCCCTTCGGTAACTTGAAAATTAAGCTCCCGCCCCTGCAGATCACCCTGTGGCACATCGACCGGCTCCCCATCTCCAAGTGGTATATAGCGCAGCACATAGTCGTAATCATTTCCATCACGTTGGCGATAAAAAAGGTAATCATGCCCACGAGTCTGGGATAGAATCCCTTTGCGATCTGTGACGCCAGGTAAAAAGTGACGCTGATTAGCAATGGGATAGGTATAGCGCACTTGCTCCTTAGGAAGGACAATTGGCCGCATGCCTGTACGAAAAGTTGCCGTTGAATCTTCTTGGTGAATGGCATTCGTCTCTGGATTGCGATACACTTCGTTGGCGCCTGCAGTGAGGTTCGTAAACCGAAGACTAATGTCTGATCTAAAATTACTGAACTGATCAAGTACTGATGTAGGCTCAAGGGTCGCTAAGTAGCCACCTTCCTTGACCTTGATGGCTTCAGTCACAACGGGTGTACTGCCCTTCTTAATGGTCCAAGACGATATATATGGCTTGAAACGCCAGAAAGTCGGCGGACCATCATTCGGAATCGTACGTGGTAACTCCAATATTTTATTAATTGGAAAATTAAAGGTCGCGGCGGCCTGTGCATATACAGATTGCTGTCCGTTTGGACCTATACTCTCCAATACTTGAATGTTGGCAAGAGGATCATTACTGATGAGTTCGCAGTCGGCGCCAAACTCAAAGGCCATGCGTTTACGCCCGCTGATCGCACCTCCCAATACACTGTACTCCACGGCAGCAACGCCTGCGAAATAATTCGGGTTAGGCACTTTGGCTTGCAGTTGAAAGCCAGCGGCCAGGCTAACAATCGGGATGGTAAAGCGCCTGATAATTTTGACTCCGATACCTAGTTCACCCCAGATACCAGCATACACTTGGCCAGCAACACGCCAACCATTTGCTCCTGGCCGTTCACCTGTTTCGGCGCAGACCAATCCTTCGGGTACTTGCGCCACGAGAGCATCCATGCCTAAAGCGATTTCAAACGCTAGGTATATAGGTACTGGATTAATAAAACCTGAAGTGCTAAAGGCTGTACCGAAAGCAAATCCTTTACCCTCATGCAACTTATCGGTCTCGGAAGCATAACCTTCCGCACGCTGAGCATTTATAGCGTCCTCATCACTTTCGACATTATTACTTCCACCTCCAGAATTACCGCCTGCACTCAATAAGTTGCGCAACCTGTCATGTTCAATTTCTGGTAAATCGACGGGAACACCATGACCAATCATGAGGTATTCCGTCAGATTGGCGAGCGGTTCGCCGCCAACAGTTAATGCGATGCCGCCCCGATCACGATACGTTCCCAAGTGAAAATACCACATACTCGGATCGACATGAATCGTAGCGTTTACCATGCGCTTTTCGGAAGCGTTACCTACGAGTACTCCTGCCACGTCGAGAAACACATCAAAAGTGCCGTGCAATTCCTCATCGAGTGGCCGATAACTAATATCGAGTGCGGCCCAAACCATCTTATTTGAACTGGCCCGTTCATTTATACCTGTCATGAAATACCCGTCGCCTCGCAATTGTAGCAAGGACAACCCTCCGGCATTCTCAAATTCTGCTCTTAAGGTGATGTCAGCATTGAAAGCATCCGGCTTAGGGAAAGTGCCCAAGATCAAGGTTAACTCTAGACCTATGCACTTGGAATGGTCTGCGATGTACCGCACACCTGAAGCTTGCGGGGTATTTGCCACTTCGGTTGATTCAGCATTGCCACCCTCCGCAGTTCCTGCTGTTTCTGGAGCTGAACGAATCGCTCCCGTACTGGCATTTCCGTCTCTTCGCATGTGGTAAGACACTCCCCCACCTACACCATATATGGCAAAACCGCTAAAAATTTGCAGCCCAGGATTGAACTGAATTAAGCCATCTACCTGCCAATAACTATAATACTGAGCAGTGCCAAACGTAGCCGTTTGATTGCCGCGATACGTTCCGAACGTACAGTTCATCTTGCCCTTAATACCCATCGGTATTGTGATATCAATACCTCCTGCAATTTCCTCTACGGTTTCGGACTCCGTCCAGCGGATATAGCCCTTCAGCGCCACTTTACTTATCTCAACATCAAGGTTGATCTCAGAAAGCGATACCCGATCTAATTTCCATTTTTTGCGGCCACCGCTTACCGTCACGTTTCGTGCATGAAAGTGCAACATCGCGGCACCTGAAATACCACCGTCATCACCCATGAGTGTAAGGCGAGGTTTTATGAAGAACCCAGGCGTTTCAAGATTACTCAAATCAAGGCCCATGCTATCAATCTGTAACGGGAACCCAACGGCAGATTTCTGGGGACTCGCAAACCGCCAGGTACCGCTACTTGATGTTCCTGCACGGGTGTCAAAACCCACCCCTTGAAATTTAACACCAGGCATGTTCATGCTCGGCGAACTACCGCTCGAAGCTTGGCTTCGTGCCTGATCACCTGTAATACTTATTTCACCGTTAAGGTTGGCAGCAATACCGCTATTTGTTCCTAAGTAGATGTTGAGATATGTGTTCCGTTCGAGGATAAGTTCAGCGGCCATAATGGGCGCCGTCAGCGGGTCACGCGGATCAACACTCACGCCGATTTCGACACCACTCGTGTTGATTGCAGCTCTGTACAACAGGTGCTCTCCTTCATCGGTAAGCGGCATTTCTAGCCTCCCTTTGATCCCTGCTTCTACGTCGCGCGTTTGAATCATGGCCAAGTACACAGTATCAACAGTGATGCCCCAACCATCGATATTGGCTTCTCCTTCAGGCACAAGGTTGATGGCTACTGCCCGGACCGATATCGCGAACGGATCGTAGTCGATTATGAAATTATCGACCCCTACTTCATAACTCGGATCATCGACCACTTCGCGCGGAATACTCATCAATACCCGTGGGATGTAAACACCCTTCCACGTGTTTCGCTCGCGGGCAGAACTACCAGCCCATCGATAGCCGTCAGGGACGGACATAGGATTGGGGTTTTCTCGATCTGAAAAGTCAATCCAGATATCGGTTTCCTTAAAAGTAAACTTGTCTGCATCGGGCACTACAAAGGCATCTATATGCGCTTGTGCTAAAAAGTCGAGTCCATCTTGCCAGCAAATCTTTGCGCGCAAAAAGGCTGTCACTTCCTCATCCGGTGCTGTCGATGTTACCGGATCTGGTTTAATCATAGAGGTATCAAAACGTAGTTCTCCGCGAAGCTGCAGACAAACGATACCACTACAATCAAACTCAGCATAGGTAATCTGAGTAGTGTCGGACGCGGATCCTCCTGATATGCTAAATTCTATGTCATCACCTGCATTAAGGGTCAGGTCGTCAGCCATAAAAACGCGCCCTTCGTTACCCAAGCCATCTGGATTAAAACACCAATCTCCAACCCCCAGTCCGATGTAGTCATCAAAGTCAGGAATTGGAAAAGCGCAGACAACATCGAGTTTTGCAACCGTAGGTTCGAATACCATTTTGACTACACCAAGTGTCACCCGATGCCCTGAAAAGTCTCGATCTATTCCTATCGGTAGGCCTATTGTTCGCCTTCCGGCAAAACCAGAAACGAGACGCTCGCCATCATCTAGAAAGTCATTTAATAAAGCCAATTCGTTTTGCGGAAGCGAAGGAATAGACTGCCCTCCAACACCAAGTTGTTGACTCACGTTGAAAGGATGCTCGTCTTCAAGTGCCGTCACAAGACCAGTGTAAGCTTTGCGATCACTATTGATCTTTACGCCCGTGAATCCAACACGAATTTTGATATCATTCGCGAAAGGAATGACGACTTCTCCTTCTCCATTGAAGGTTGTGCTACCACTTACTTCCTTGACGGTAACCGTAAATTTGCCCATGAGAAAAGTCTCATCTACGGCAAGTGTGCTAAGTGCCCCAGTGCTGGCTGGAGCTGCCACGATACAATTTGAACTACAATCCGTATTGGCAGGTTCTGGCGTTTCTGGAGTTTCCGTTTCGCCGTCTGCATCGATTGTAAATTTCCAAGTAGAGCTAGCATGATACACATCGCTATCGGAAAGTTCGCCGCTCGAAGCAACAGGAATACTTGGATCAACAAGCCACACCACTCGCCAGAAGTAATCTCCAGTATCAACGGCAGTAACAGAAAAATTTAAGGATTTATAAAGCGCCGCAGATATCGCAGCTCCATCTCCTGAGAAATTGGCTAGACTCACATCGACTAGCTGGTGAGTTACCAGATTAGCTGCAGAAAAGGTATCACTTCGTGATACTTGGATTACGCAGGACTCTGTCACATTACCCATAGACTGCTGTCCAAGTACTTCTATTCCTGCCGCACGAATAAGGTTAAGATGCGCTGGTAAAAGTGTGTTTGGAGCATCTCCCGTGCGGTAAGTAAGTCGGACTTCACCTGGAGCAACGACGCTTTCATGTGCTGGTGTTTGTAGCCTAGGCCGCGGCATGCCGTGCACCCATTCCTGGCTAGCAGTGACACCTGTCATCGTGTTACCACCGCGCTGATGCATCGTAGTCGACACGTTCCAATCATAACTGAGCCCCGACCGGAGTTGCCCCATGGCGGCCGTTTGCTCATCTTCAAGATTGAAGACAAAATGGCTAGCCCGCTCTCGTGTCACGGCCGTTCCAAGAAGGTTTGATAGATACCCCACTGGACCGACAGAGCCCCAGCGATTGTCTTCCGTCCGATCGTAACCTGCTCCTTCTGCAGCATTGAGATCGAGAGAAAATTCGAACAAGCGGTAATCATCGCATAGCGGATCTACCCGCGCGACACAAGGTGTATAGTTGAAAGGCAACGTATCGCCAGCCATCGGATACACCGCCTGAATTCTATAAGCCGGATCTACACAACTAGCTCCACCGCCGTCTGGCGTTCCGAAGCTAAATACATGAACTTGCGAGTGACCTCCTTGCGGGAAATACAGCAAATCCTCGGCCTCGAAAGCTGTGACCCGAACGGCATATACATGTCCTGCGACAAGTGGTGGATCCACAGGATCGAAACCGTAGGAATATGAATAATCACTTGTCCCACCGGGGTCGGTCTCATACAAGACGGGAACACCTGGATCGAACATCGATAGGGTCGCTGTACTTGGATCTATGTTATGCTCAGTAAGGTCGATCAGCTTAACCGTATAGCGTAAGTCGTACGCACCATTTTCGGTACCATTGTACGCCCAAGAAATGAAGACCTCATCGTCGATATCAGGATCGAACGTTTCACCATCCTCAGGAGTAATTAACTCCGCATATCCACCTTGTACGACGGCAAAACTTAGCGAGCAATACTCTTCAGCGCCATTAATGGTAAGTGGCGTTCGAGAATCAAAATCGAAGGCTCGGAGACAAATCTCATATTCACCCTCCGGCAAGGCATCATCGAGTAAAATTTGGGATTGCTGAGCACCGGTTAGTCCTACGACATTGGCGACATCGAAATTGAGGTTAAGGTCTGCTAGTGTACTTCCGTCAAAACTTAGCAGCTCACCAGGAGCAAGTACGATAGGTCGGACGGGGCGAAAATTGTTGTCCATTGCCACAAAAGGCGCACCATTGCGAGTGATGCGACCCAGCAGATAAAAGCTCAACGTGGTATTACCTGGATTATCTAGATCGACAAACACTTGATCGTTGTTGGACAGATCGGTGTAGTCAGATACACGGCCGCTGTAGGGAGGTATCAATACGACTGCAGCACCTACGTCCTGGGCTTGCGCTACACTGCCGACCAACAGGCTAGCTATAAGAAGAACGAGAAAGGTGAGGGAAGTTTTCACGTAAGTAGCTTAAAAAGTGAGACGATAGGAGAGGTGATTGCGCGCTTCTGTAAAATCCCGTTGAGGCACTGGCGAGCCAGAAACCAAGAAGGTTGACCGTAGATTAATTAGACTCTTGGGCGTGATACGATAGTTGGCCGTGAAGCCGATATTGAACACCGAACCGTCAGCTTCACCACCTCGAGTGCGTTGTGTGAACTGAGCCGACGATCCTAGACGGAGCTGTTTGTCCAGCAACCCTTTATTGACATTGACACCCAGTCCTACATTCTGCTGCTCGCGCTCGATTAGTTCGGCGCCACTTTGCCACCACCGAATGTTGGCCGTGTAGCCGATATCGTTGGCTGACCATTGCTGTCCGCCACTAAGTTTCAAGGAAGTTTGATCAAGATTTTGGCGGTCACGCCCTGGTTGTTGAAAGGCGATATCACGGTAATTCGCGTTGAACCGAATCGTCAACGTCTTACCATTTTTGCGTTGACGATACGTGGGCGAAATCGTGTACGTGGCTGTTTGTTGACCTCGACGAAGCGTATCATCAACGATCACGAGGCCATCTTCAAGCTCGGTCTGAAAATTATAGTACCGGACTCGAAGGTTGAGTTTTGGCGAAAGCCGCGCCTGGATACTTAGAGATCCAATCCATCGTGCTGATGTAGTAATTAAGAGGTTATTGAGGTTGTTACGCTGACGACCTAGACGGCTATCAATACGCACCTTACCTCCTCCGAGCGCAAAGCCTAATCGTGCATTAAGTCGACGAATATCATTGGTGAGATATGGCGTTCCCAGGCTGCGATAAAAAGGATCGACCTGTTGAAATTCGAGACCTATTCTTATTGGACTAAAATTGAACCCGAGTCGATAATCATGCGCAAAATGTACTCGGCTCGTCTCATTGACGTCCATAATCGTAGCGACACGATCCACCCATTCATTAGCAACATCTAAGCTATCTCGCTCCCTATCATTTGTGATCGCACTGAGCGATGTTTCGCCACGAAGGGAGACTTTTTGCCAAAGCAAGAGTTTAAGCTGAGCGCTAAAACCTAAGTTATCACTTGGTAAAAAACCCTCCTCACGGCTAGGAGGTGGTTCGTCTGTCAATTCATCTCGGACACGGACAGCTACAAGGTCAAAGTGATTTGCATCAGTACCTACACCTATTCGACCACCAAGGAGGCTACGTTGGTAGGTTTCAAATAATTCAGCTCCTACGAAGAGACTGTCACGCTGAACACGTGGCGAACGTAACCGACCTTGTAGCGCTGCAAAGCGAAACTTGCCCGGATTAAGCTCGACGCCGACGCCCAGAAAGTCTTGACCAGAATACAAAAATTGCCCAAGTGGCACCGATCTCCATCCAAGGTGTACGGTAGCCCATTTGTAGGTAGGTGAGAGACCAAATCGCTGAAAAGGATTAGAAATACTTCCCTGCTGATCACGATAGCTAACACTAACAGGAATCGAAAAATCTCCATAGCTGAGATTAAGATTCCCCGATAAGACGTAAGCAAAAGGCGTGGTCCGTCCAGGACGATCACCAGAAAGGGAATAGGCGCTAAGGCCAGCTCCTAATCCTCCAGAAAGTGACCACTTAGCGTCTGAAATGTTACTTAGATCCTGCGCGCGAAGTTTTGACGTTGCAATACACAAGGCACAAAAGGTTAGGACAAAAAAGAGTTGTCGAACGCCAGATCGCAGCGCATCCTGACGTATTGGCGCGCATTGAAAACACAAAAAGAATCCCTTAAAAATGGGCATGAATTGAGACTTAACCCTGCGAGCATACCATCATGCTGACCCCTTAAAGCTCTAACCTTATCGCCCTTAATCAGTATTACAATTTGTATTTGACAGGTCCAACTATGTGAATGGCTACAACCTTTCAGCTAACACCTAAATTATTACTCCTAACTGCGTATACAAACGATACACCCAAATGAATACTTAAATAACCGAACCTATTCCCTAAGCCTACCAGCACGACAATTACCAGCTATCCACATGACTACTAGTTCAATACACTGGGGTTACACGGAAAGGTGTATTCAATAAAACCAGAGGTTAACCATGGGCTTTGGTTCAACATCACAACAGTCTAAAAACAAGTTACGACGTTGAGCTAGGCATTACAATCACACCTCTCTGTGGCTATTCGACCATGCTTTTCGACCTTCCTTCAGATGAGCTACCACCTGCTCTACACAACTTTGAATCGATTCGACGGGTAAGTCTACATCTGGATTCAGCACGATAAAGCGCATGCTTTTTCGGCCTTCAGCACGCAAGAGCGCGCACTCAATGAATCGCCCTGCAGAAAACGCGATGTAGCAACGGTTCTTCTTCGCCTCGTAGTGGAAGTAGCAGACGTTTTTGCCGCTCCAGTCGAAAACGGGGGTCCGCCACTTAAAGACAGGGACTAGCCCGAGATCTAGACTTAGCACGAAGTCTCGACACGCAATGAGCGTATCGCCATGCGGTTCAGGAAGGTCTTGGTAGAAGGATTCGAGAGGGGACACGGTGCGAAGGTAAGGGATATGGGATATTGGATATGGGATATGGGATGTGGGATATGGGATGTGGGATGTGGGATGTGGGATGTGGGACAAACCATTCACACTACGCATAATAGACTACACTAATTAAAGAAAATAACTTCATAACCAAGCAGGTTATATTCATTTTCAAACCAGCTGCAGATCTAAATTTCAGGAACGCTCTCTTAGGGCGAAAATAAAAAGCCAGATCATTCTTGAACCAACAATGGACGCCGAGATGAGACTTCGGGAATCACAGTTGTAATCTGCACTTTAGGTAAAGTGCAGATTACAATGGGATTAAACAAAAACAACTCTAAGAGGGTCAGCTCACGAGCCGAAGGATTTTAGCGACCGCTACCAGAAGCATTACGCTTGGTAGCCTTTCCTTTGTTCCCTTTACTCATGAAAGCAAGTGCCTCTTCTTCCGTTGCGGGGACTAGACTCATAATGGCCTGAATTCCGTCTGTGGACACCTCTAGTTTAAGAAACTGTTGTGTTTTACCAGCGGGACGAAGGACAGCGACATCGTTATCAAACCCTTTAACGGAGATCAACATGCGATTATCCTCGGGCACATTCGTCTCCCAAACGAGATATTGTCCAGGTCTTACTTCACCCACACTAAGGTCTTCCTGTAAGACTTTGAACGCTTGGCTAATCGGGTAGCTTCGTGGATACATCAGCGTTACAACCATTTTCTCCTGTTCGGCCTTGGTGGAAGAACCTACAAACCCTGCATGTTTACCTACAGTAGCGCAGGAAGACAAAAGGCTTAGACCGAAAAAAGCAACTAATACGCGTAGAATCATGATCGCAAAATTTAATGTGGTGAAATACCTAACACTTAATATACAAATAAAATTTCTATTTACCCCGTCAAAAGATCCTTCAAAATCAAAAAAGGATAAGACGGAGTAATATTTGACAAATAGATGAACTCCTTTCGAAATAGATAGCCAAGTAAGCTAATCACAAAGCACTAGCTTATAGTATGAGTAGCAACCGTCATAAAAGTCTATCCTTCGATGCAATACGACGATTAGGTCAAATGCGAAACCGAAAACTGTTGCGAACCAATCCCCTCCTTTGATCCTTATACCTTCGATGTCTTCAACGCCAAACTTCACGTTCAGTGCTACGCTCTTCCATGACACGGCCTTTACTCCGCGTGCACAGGGCACGATCCTTCCTATTCCTGCTAAGATTGCGAAGGCTGTTCCTACTCGACCTGATCGCACGCGCCGCGTGAATGTCGCCATCGAAAACCTGCCTGTATACCAAGCCAAGGTTGCTGGCACTGGGCGTGGTGAATACTTCGTGCCCGTCAATAAACAACGGCGCGAGTGGCTCGAAGAACAACACGGCCCCAAAGGCAGGTTGAAGGTTATCCTCACCCCTGACACGAGCAAATACGGACTTCCAGTCCCACCTGCATTTGAAATTCTTCTTGCTGAAGATGCACTCGTGTGCAGCTATTTTGATGACCTCACGGGAGGCGTCCAGCGACGCATCCTCTTTGGCCTTAGCTCTTCCAAACGTGAATCAACGCAGCTGCACCGTGCGGTGGCAACAGCGGAGTATTTGGTTGAGGTCCAAGGCAAGGTAGACTTGAAGGAATTAGCGAGAAGGTGGCGGTTGCCGAAGGTGGAATTAAGGTGATGGGAAGTCCAAGCTTAGCTAAGCAGAGTGACGTTTAACCACTAGCACAGTCCTGCAGATATGCGTGGATCATGACACATCGGATGACAGCCGAAACGTCTCTCTAAGGCATTTCACACCTTCCAGTGTTTGAGCAAATCTCTGTTAGCTGTCATAGCTTTTAAAGCTATAGCAACGAATAAAAGAACATAGAAGTGTCACTACGTAGAAAACGAGGCATTCGCAGCAAACCTACTTTAGTAATACGTTGTTGATTATAGGTGTAAAGCGGCTATGAATTAATGACGAACTCAACATCATTTAAGTGGCGCACCACTCTCTCTTGCATGATTTTCATATTATTGAGCTTTTCGGTAGTCTTGAGCGCGCAAAACGCAATAAAACCAATACACATTGAAAGCACTGAAGACGATGTGCAATCGCACAGCCCTTCGCATTGGGGACTCAAGTCAGCCATTGGAATTGGGTGGCCACAGCAATTGCAGCTCCTTGATCAAACTACCTCAGACTTACCTTACGTTGGTCTTATAGGCCTCCAGTATCGCAGAGCTATTACCAGCCGACTAGCATATGCCGTAACTGCGGAGTTCATGCTTGTGCATCGCAGTGGCGATTTAGCAGGCCGAGACTATCGCATGCGCAAACTGGTCCCTGGGATAGAAGGTTTGCTGGCCTATCAGCTACCCAATCCTAGATGGCATTTACACGCAGGGATGCAAATGCGGACGCATCGCCGTATCTCATCAATAGATATTAAACGACGCGACAATTTCAGATTTGAACAGCGAATTATGGGATCCTATTACCTAAGTCGAGAAATTCACCTCACAACTACGATAGGTCGCAGTCTTCGTTCGCGCGACGATTCCGCTTACTTCTCTGATCCTCAACTGCAAATGCTTATCGGTTTACTATGGATGTTTCGGCCTCAATGAGCTGGCTCAAATGGTTTCGTCTATTGGCATTGCCCCTCGGTGTGCTTATAGCCTCGTGCGTTGAGTATGTGGACGTCTCGCCAGTACCAAGTAAACATCTTACACCCGAGGAATTCAGCGCTCACATTTTAACTTCGGCCCTAATCGTCGAACCTGCCGAGTTCGAGCGTATGCTTAATAATCCAACTAAGGACATTGAGATTCCTGGTATTTACAGTCTTTATCGGAATGGTGATCTAGTATGTGAAGACAAGCCTGTCGAATTGCAGATCAAAGGAACATATTCGTCTTTCTTACCCGCCAAAGCCCTAGGGATAAAATTTGAAAAGTCGCTACGTAACAACAACGATGATTTTCTACATGTGCCATATCGCCGAGGCGATCACAGTTTTAAACGTATAAAATCATTTAGGCTTCGCAATGGTGGCGGGGCATTCAAGACCACATTGATAAAAGACTTGGCCTATGCTCGCATGGTCACTGCAAGCAGCCTAGATGTTCTCCCTCTTTATGGTGAGCCAACAGCCACCTATGTGAACGGTGCTTTCTACAGCTTACACAACCTACGTACTGAGAATAACGAAAACGGCGTAAGCAGATTACTCGATATAGATGAAGACCGCTTGAGCATTGCGAATGTAGATGGCGACCTTCCTATGGAAATCAAAGCAGGGCGAGAGGAGTTCTGGCGAACTTTTGAAAATTTAGTCGACAATGCGACAACAAAACATCTTTTAGCACAAATCGATCAGCGCAGTTTTGCAGATTTTCTGATTACGGGTTCAATCTTCGCTACCTCTGACTGGCCTTATCGAAATGTGCGAATGTACAGCGTCGACGAAGGGGCAATACGGTTTATAGTGTTTGATTTTGACGCATCGGGTGAGTACTACCCCAACCGCAGTCCTTATGAATTCCTAGTCAAAGGTCGATCTAGCATTGTCCGTAAGCTGTTTGAGAAGTGCTACCAAGATCCTGAATTTGCTCAACTGGTGGAGCGACGCTATGACGAGGTAAGGCTAAGCGGAGAACTCTCTGACGAACAACTTCGTGCACATTTGCTAAAGCTCGCAAACGTTTATGACCCCGTCATTGAGGAACAAATTTACCGTTGGGGCTATCCAACTTCCGTAGCTTCATGGTATGCGGATATGGAAGCTACGGTAGGAGATTATACGTTTAGGTATAGTAGGTTACCTGAAGATTTCAGGTAAAGGGAATTGGGATTATCTAGAGCATCTTTAATTATAGAAACGGGTAAACCTATTGCAAATGTTAGATACAGCTCTGCGGCTATCCCATAGAAATCACCTGCGTGCAGCAACCGTAGATCGACGTCTAATTTCGAGCACAAGACTTACACGTACCTACTCCCCCACCGGTATCTCCAACCGTGCTGCGAAATACTTGAAGTGCCAGTATGCCCAGTACAATCCACCAAGACCAAGCGTGACGACTGTCAAAAGAAATAGCAAGATGGAAATTAGGAAGTACTCCATAAAGTTGCCAGTAAACCGTATCGGCTGGCCGTTGATCTCCAAGTGGTTGAAGTAGTATTTCGTAGACCAATAGAAGAGATACGGACTCGCAAGGCCAAGCGTCACAATGGTGAGTAATAGCAGGAGGACGCCTTTAAAGAAGTAGCCTAGAAATGACCCTTTGAATTGGGCGCGAGTGTAGGAGGATGTTGACATGTGTGAAGATTATAAGCGATTTAACACGACGGCCAGAATTCCACTTCTAATCATTGCCATCGCTGCCACTGGCAGAGCCCCGCACGTATGCTAGGGTCATGACAAGTCAAACGGCAGCCTAAATGCACGTCCCAAACGCATTCAAAATTAATGATGCTCGGCCCGCACTTCGTGCGGGCCGAGCATCATTGACCAATTCAAAACTACTTGTCCTGCGAACCAGCGGTTCGCAGAACTGACAGCTACGCTGTCTATCCCCTCCACATCCACTTGCCCAGCTCCTTAAAGCCGATTTTCTTGCCATACAACAAGATGCCCGTGCGGTAGATACGCGCACTGAGCCAAACGAAGAAGATAGATGTTGCCACGAGAATCGTGACAGAGAGAGCAACCTCCCAGATTGGTGGACCGAATGCTAGCCTTGCAGGCATAACGATTGGACTGAACATTGGAAACTGACTCGACCACATGGCCAAGGTAGAATTCGGAGCTTGTACAACAGCAAACATGATATAAATCGCAAGTACAACTGGAATCGTGATAGGAATCGTAAGTGCCTGACTCTCGCCTTGGTCTTCTCCCATCGCGCTACCTACAGCAGCAAACAGACTTGCGTAGAGGAAGTAACCACCCAAGAAATAGATCAAGAACAGTGGCACAATCGCCCACCAGTTCTGGTTCTGAATCTCGGTCATGGCGAGCATCATCATGTTCTCCATGTCTTCTGGATCCATAGCCGCCATCGCATCACTAGTCGCAGTTGATGATGGAGACTCAAAGCCAAAGAAGAAACTCAAGCCCATAATCACCAATGGGATGAGCGCTGCCCAAATGAGGACCTGCGTCAGGCCAACCAAACCAACACCGATAATCTTACCGAGCATCAATTGAAACGGCTTTACACTGGAAATCATCACCTCGACGATACGGGTCGTTTTCTCTTCTTGCACCGAGCGCATTACCATCATTCCGTAAATGAAGATGGTGAGGTACATTACAAAACCCATTGCTGTTCCAATGCCCGCGCCGATTGCGCCGGTCATTTTGGAAGCGTTGTCGCCGCCTTCGTCTATTGGCTCAGGCTCGACATAGGTTTTGAAATTTAAAGCATCGAGACTCTTCTCTTCTAGCCCTAGTTTGGCTGCTTTATAATCTCGCACATAGTCCCTAACACGATTCTTAATCACCCCCTCTACGTCTAGCGTCAAGCCGTCTTCTGAGTAATAGAGTAATTGTAAATCCTTACTGTACAGGTTGTTCACTGCAGGAATGACAAGCACACCGTCGTACTTATCGTCTCGCACCTCTTGCTTGAGTTCCTCTAGGGTATTCTTCTTAAGTGAGAACTTGATCGAAGCCTCGTCTTTGATACCGCCGGTGATTACGCCCGACTCGTCGATGACAGCAATACGCTTAGACTCGTCACTTTCGTAACCAAAAATGAGAGAGGCAACAACGATAAAGGCTGCGATACCTAGCGGTGTAAGCAGCGTGGCCAGCAAGAAGCTTTTCTTCTTGACCCGTGTTAGATATTCCCGCTGAATGATGAGTAGAATCTTATCCATGTCTGTAGTCAATTAGGGGGTTATGCTGTTTCTAAAACAGGATTATACTCGCCCACATGCTTAATGAAAATCTCATTTAGCGACGGAAGCACTTCTCTAAAACTTGTCACCACAGCTCCTGTATTCATCAGGTCTTTGAGTAACTCATTGCCCACCTTTCCTTCAGGCAATTGCAAGACGTAACCGCCTTCGCGCGTGCGATCACGCTGCGTGTATTGAGATAAAACGCTTTCAGGCAACTCGCCCTCCACTTGAACCTCAAACAGGTTTTCGCGAAAGCTATTTTTGATGTCCTTCACCCAACCTTCAAGTACATTCTCACCTTTGTTGATGAGGACGATGTAGTCACAGATTTCTTCAACCTGCTCCATACGGTGCGTCGAAAAGACAATCTGCTTCCCCTTTTGAGCAAGCTCATAGATCTCATCCTTGATCAAATTTGTATTGATCGGGTCGAGTCCTGAGAACGGCTCATCCAAAATGACGAGCGTCGGATCATGCACCACGGTCGCGATGAACTGAATCTTCTGCTGCATGCCTTTCGACAGCTCTTCGATGTTCTTCTTTCGCCAGGTTTCGATACCAAAGCGATCAAACCAATAGTCAAGCGCCTTATTGGCGTCGGCTTTTGAAAGTCCTTTCAAGCGCGCGAGATACAGGAGGTGATCCTGCACATTCATCTTCTTGTAAAGTCCACGCTCTTCTGGCATATAACCGATACGACCGATGTCGTCGCGGCCTACCACTTTGCCAGCTACATAGATTTCGCCTTCGTCGGGACGCGTAATCATAGTGATCATGCGAATGATAGAAGTCTTGCCTGCTCCGTTGGGACCAAGCAGACCAAAAATTGCCCCCTCAGGAACCTCGAACGATACGTTGTTTACTGCGGTGACCTTCTCATATTGCTTGAGAACGCCATCTAATTTTAAAAGACTCATTGGCACATTGGCTAGTGAACAGCCAAACTAGGTGAAAACCTGAGCTTCGGTCGAGTTTACAGACAAAGAACACGTTGTACTCGACAAGCTACCCTTCCACCTTATGTCCTGAACCACCTCGATGAAAGTAAAAAAAGGTACCTCCCAACTACTGTGGAGCGCCCGTAGCAATAGATCCTTCGGGAATTGCAAATACTTCTTGCGAAATCTCAGACAACAATGAGATGTCATAGACACCCGCCTCTCCAATCTGCTTGGTCCATCCTTCCGACTCTGACCAGTCATGAAAAGTCCACTTCCGTGAAAACAGGATACCGCCTTCCTCTTCATAGTCGAGGTAGCGAATAGCATGTGCATTTGCTAGTGCGTCTTCCATACTCTTTCCGCCAAACGTAACGATATATGCTGCTGCAGCAAGACGATCTTCTGCGTCGAAATAGAGAATGTACCAATCATCAGGAGCATCTCCTGTTCCTTTTGAGAATGTCAATTTCGCTCGACGAAACTCTACGCCATCGACCGTTTGATTGCTCATTGGTTCTAGTTGGGTTCCAGGATCGGCAAGCTTAAAGGGCAACGAGAAAAAGTAAGGCCACGTCAGTGCGTTAAAACGAGCAGATCTCGTATCGAGCATCCCTCCTGTCTTGATGTGAACTTGCTTTCCGTCAAAAACCATCGTCTCACCGGTTTGCTCCAAGCGAATGCGATCCATGTTCCCTGTTTGGGTAATGGCCCCTTTAAACCGTGGCGTTCCTCCAAAAATAAGGTTGAGCTTGTACGTCACTCCTGCGAACTCGAAGTAATCATCGACCCCTAACGCCGTTTCCATCGACTTCACTGTAGCTGGACGCGTGTCTGGCTTTGCCGCAATTACTTGCTCAACTGGAAGTTCGGAAGTAGGAACATCTGACTGACAACCAGCAAGCACTAGCAATAGACTTGCACCGAAAAGTAGGCGAGGAAAAGACATAGGTATACTTAGTTGGAGGAGAGGAGGAAGAATGAAATGTTAGAGACGGACTATTTCCGCCACGCGTAGATCATTCCAGTCGCCACGTTGGCGTCAAGCGTAGCTGTAGTAAAACCCTGCTCTTGTAAAAAAGATTCCAAGTGCCCTAAGCTTTGCTTTGAAACCGTTGAAGGATGCGCCTCAATACAGGCAGACTGAATCCGCTGCAATGTTTCCTTGTCCGCGTTATACAGAATATCGTACTCCGCGCCTTCGCAATCGAGCTTGAGGTAATCTACCTTTTCTATTTGCTGAGCATCCAAGAATGCGGCAAGTGTGTCGGCCTGAACGGAGAATGAATGGTCGTGCCTTTCGTGCGGAATAAGGCTTGCCGTACTTGTGAAATCGTCGGGATGATTTGTCGTAAGCTGAAGGACCGCTTTCTCTTTACTCATGGCTTGTGGCACAAGTGTCCAATCGAACTGACCGAATTGCTTCCGGTAATTATCCAGCTCACCGATGCAGTACGGATGAGGTTCGAAGGAGAAAATCTTCGCCTTCGGAAACTTAGTGAATGCAGCCAACGCGAAGAATCCAACGTTCGCCCCAACGTCTAACATGGTAGGATGACCGTTTAGACGAGCAAGTACCGAATCTGGAAATTTAGCGAAGTAGAGGTCATCGAAGAAATTTTCTCGAAACGGCCCAAGTGCACGTCTTTCGACGGCCAGTTTCCCAAGTCCGCGAACGTCGAACGTAAATCGCTCAGGTGTGGTACCAGCCTTATACTTAAGATAAGCAGGCCAGTTAGAGATGCTTCGCATCATACCTGAGTAGCGCGATATTTTATGGGATAGTCGATTCACTGCGCGAATATACTAAGCCGATTTAGCAGAGCATGCTAAAGTTGACCTTAGCCCATTGCAGCACTAAACTGAAAAGATATCGAAGGAAAAGGGGAGCGTGATTTGCCGAATCTTTAGATCAGCGTAGCTGAAGAGCAATATACGTAGGCCAATGCACACCAATTAACATGGCTGCAAAATCACACTAGAGAAAATCGAGAATGGGGTTCGACGGCACGATATAAAATTCGTACCGTCGACCTCGCAAAATTGCGGGTCGTCCAAATTCGCTTGAAGGTGTATCAGTAAGCGTGGGACCCGAGGTGTAGCTGCAATAGCTACAAGGCAGTGTATTGTCCTGCCGTACTTCTTGACGAGTGATCGTCGTTATTTGTTACTCTAACAAGCTCATTTCGTAGCAACTACGAACAAGTCCTGCGGTGTTACGCGCACCTACTTTTGCAAGCATGTTGCGACGGTGTGTCTCAACGGTACCGAAACTGATCTTCAAGAGATCTGCAATTTCTGAAGTTGTACGCTCCTCAAGAATCGCGCGCATCACATCCTTCTCGCGCTTGCTCAAGCTTGGGCGATAAGTCTGGTCTGAACGATCAAGCGGCTGGCGAAGGCCGAGCATGAAGAATGCGCTTGAAGACGAAATGTATGTTCCACCGGTTCCGATGTTACGCAATGCTTCGTGCAATACTTCTGGAGCATCATCATTGAGAACGCAACCTGCTGCACCTCGGTGCAACATGCGCTTTGCCTCTTTGGTGCGCTGAGCAGTAGTGTGAATCAACGTCCCAACCTTTGGAGCGTAGACGTGGATTTCCTGACAGATCGGGAAAACATCACCACCTTCAAATTCACTTGAAACGATTACCGCATTGATACTAAGTGCCTGTAATGCGTCTAATAGACGCTGACGCTCTTGTGACAGGTGCACCACCTGAAACTCTTGCGCACTACGCAACTGAAACTGTAAATCTCGAGCAACAGAAAGGCTTGGATGTAGTACGGCAATTCTAATCATAGGACTGGGCGAGGCGACTCTGTTTAAAGGCAATAGCAAACAAGCTTCTGGTAAAGAATGTGGACATCTTTTAGATTGATCCTCAAGTGCTTGTAACTGGCGGAAACATACAAGATCGACCACCCGATCGACAACTTTTTAGGGCCAGTTGGGGATAACTGTGGCCTTCCGTTTTCCACGCTCCTTCGATAAACCACCACCAATTTGGCCACTAAGCCGTTGACCAACAATCAAAAAGACACGATACCAACATCCTTAAATGCAGGTATTAAATCGCCTACAAAGTTGCCCCTCCTTTTTGCTTTTCGACATGTCGCCAACTATAGAGGTAAAGACAAACGATGCTGCGATACGGTCTCCAAGCCTCAGCAATTTCCGTCATCTGCTTTTTGAGGTCCTTCTTTTTCGCGTCTGGGCTCAAATCGTACAGTTCCATGATCGTCTGATAAATCGCGAGGTCGTCCAACGGCAGCAAATCCGTGCGTCCCATCGCAAAAATCAGCATCATCTCAGCTGTCCAGCGTCCGACACCTTTAATGGAGACTAATTCTGCAATGACCGCTTCATCGTCCATTTCGCGGAGGTCCGTTTCTGCATTGGGATGCGCGACGAAGTATTCTGCCATTGCGATAACGTAGCTCACTTTACTCCAAGAGAGTCCCGCTGCCCGTAGTTCGTCTGGTACAGCTTTCGCCAAAACCTCAGGACTTGGCGCCACCGTATCGTCCTCTCCATCTAAGCCGAAGACCATTAGAAATCGCTTGTAGATCGCAGCTGCCGCTTTCGTACTCACTTGCTGCCCTACAATGGAACGTAGCAGGGATGGATACATCTCACGCAATTGAATACGCTCCTCTGGAAAAGGGAGCTCATCAATTAAGGGACGTAAAACTGCATCCTTACTAAGTGTTGCGCGAACGGTATCCTTCTCTGCTGGACTGAGATTGTATGACATAGCTGCGAAGTAAAGGTGCTTTACAAGATGCAGCGCTCCCAACTTCCTAAGCGTCAATTAGACAGCCTGAAAACAATCATTACAGCAATTAAGCTTTGATGAGAAGCCCAAAAATGAACACGACTTCTCTCCACGGGGTTACGAAAGCATGGACAAGTCGCAAACAGCCTCAACAGAAATTCGTATCTACTACAACCCAGAAAATGCAACGCACAAGAAGACCGTTGCGCAGGCTGAAGGTTCGGGAAAGGCAGTTAGTTCGTTTGCATACAGTGAAGCGCCCACTGCTTACAATGTCTGGATGACCATTTTTGAAGGACTAACAAAAGATGATAAAGAGAACTTCTTCGACCGAAATGACGAGCGTTACGAAAACCTCATCTCAGGCAAGGACTACAGCTTTGAAGATTGGAGAAAGGTGTGCCTCCATAACACCGACCTCATTATGTATCCTGTAGCAATTAGCGGTGAAAAGATTATTTTGATCCGCAGGCCATCCGAGGTATCGCGACTCCAAGAGTTAGACTTTACAAAAAACAGGAAAGAGCGACAGTAGTCGTCGACCGAAGTTATCGAACGTTTATTACAAACGATTACGGTTGCAGAACCAGAACGGGCATGTTCGTACTTCTAAGAAGTTTGGCGGTTGTGGATCGTCCAAACCAACTCGCCAATATCCCACGATCTCGATGGGTCATTACAAGGAGATCCGAACCTGTCTCTGCTACCGCTTCCTCGATTCCAATGACAGGCTTCTCCTCTAAATTTGTGGAGTAGAGAATATGCGGTGTGTCGCCTGCGAGAATATCAGCTTGTACTCCTGCATTTTCCTCTTCAACACCTGCATAGAAGAAGGTCAGCTTCCCTCCAGGCTTCCCTGCGAGTTCTCGCACAAACCGGGCACCATAACTATCAGGACTAGTCTTACCGTCTAACGCCCACAATATTCGTTGGGGGGCGCCCGAATCACCTTTCAATAAGGGTGGCACTGCTATTACCGGATGCTGAATCGCCTCGATGGTTTTGCGCGTCGTGCTACCAACGAAAATTTGCTCCAATGCACTTTGGCCGTGCGTTCCCATTACGACTGCGCGCACTTCGTCTCCCTCAAGCTTCGTGATGTAAGCAATCGCATCTACTGCACTGCGCTGCATGGTGCGCATGTGTAATTTGACATCAGGATTTGTGTTTTGACGTAAGTCCTCAAAAAAGACAGCAAAGTCTGCACGAACGCCTGCCTGCATATGCTCTTCTACATTGATAAGAGAACCGGCTGGTCGCGCCACTTGATACGCGTGCAGAAGCTCAACCTCAAGGTTAAGAACAGCCGCTAAATTGACGGCATACCTAGCAGCAACAGCCGCGCCTTTTGAGAAATCGGTAGGGACAAGAAGCTTAGGCATGGCTGGAGGATTAATGCGTGATACCGACGCCGTAACGGCCTCGAATTGACACTACATAGGTAGACCTGATTACTCCCCGACTACCTGTCGAGCATCAGCAGACGCAGCTAATCTGCATCACCTCGCAAAGTCTCCAATCCCGATCAAATCGAACAGATGCTAGCCACCATTTCAACGCTGAATCCGCTCCAACTGACTGATTTTTCGTACTTTAAGCGACAAGTCAGCCTCTACACACATGAAAACCAACGAACGAGAAATCCAGATCTACTATAATCCGGAGAATTCATCCGACCGAAAATGTGTCGCTTACGCCAAGTCAATGGCGCTCCATGTCAAGAGTTTTGCTTTCGCTAAAACCCCAAGCACAAGCACCAGCTGGCGCCAAATCCTCAAGAATCTCGAGTGCCATCCCAAAGATCTGCTTGATAAAAGCAAACCGTACTACCAGAAGCATATAAAAGGACGCGACTTCAACATGAATGGCTGGCTCGATATCGTGGCGCGCAATCCTGGTCTTATCAAGTCTCCTATCGCCATGCGCGGTAGCCGGGCAATCCTGTGCACGCAACCGACTGATATTTATCGATTGACGCAGCGGTAGAAAAAAGAGGCTAGATTGCTCTGCTGCTGGACCACTTCGTTAATAGACCGCTTGCGCTACAGGAGGTCCCGCAGCTTAGCTGCGAGGATCCACGTGCTATGCACGGGACTGGGACTGGATTGCTAATTAGGATGCTAGCAAGAGCAGCGGCTTCCGTGTACCGACGCGGGCTGGCCGGATAGATTGGATTGCGAGGGGCCTATCCTAGAAAGTCCTGCGAACCAGTGGTTCGCAGGACAGACAGACCAAAATAAATTTGAGCGCTTACTTGCTAATCAATAACCTTATTGCCGCTTGTTGAGGTAGGGATTGATTAAGTAGTTGAAGAGTATATATCCCAGCAGGTAGTTCTTTCAAATTAATGAGCTGAGATGTTGACTCATCCAATTAAATAACCTTCATCAATGCACCACGTGCATCGAAGACATTAAGCGTTCCTCCATTTTCAGGAAGTTGCGAGAGTGCAACGACTCCTCCTGTAGGATTAGGTGTCACTGTAAAGCCTGGCAAACCAACTCCTCCGCCACCCCAACAGTAAGGGCTTTCAGGATTTAGTTCGCAGTAGTAGTCGCAGGATTCCGGATCTTCGCAAGGTCCTGAGCCACATCCTTGAAGCTGAAAGTTGTTCGTCGGAATTGACGTTTGTTCACAGTAATGATTTCCACCTGTGTTAATACAGAACCAAACATAAGGATCAGGAGCAGCAGTCAATGTCGCACCTTGAGGAGTTAACCAATGGTTTCCGTTTAAGGTGATTGACGGGGCATCCATTCCTCTAGAATCCATAGCGATCAAATTTGGAGCATCAGCATAAATACAGCTGGAAGAATTGGACACCGCTGGCATTTGAAATGTGTTGATGCCTCCAGAGGTTATGGTACCAGAACCTCCGTGAATACCGATGCTGTTATTGATTAAACTCATGCCATCAAGCGCAAGTGTAGTAAAGTCTCCTGTTAATCCTGATTCTGAGTTAGCAATTCCAATGCAGTTGGCCGAAACCTCAACGCAATCATCAAAGGTTAAAGTAGAGCCTAACTTATCATGAATTGCCACAGTATTTGCGGTGTACTGGCCACCTGAAAATCTTGCTGTCACTATTTCCAACTCTACAGCGCCTTCTTTTGAATTAGAAGTGAGTTTTGTTTCGTATCCACTTACCGTACACTCATACATCAAAAGGCTTTCACAATCTTGCGCATAGACCGCATATTGAAAAGCATCACTGCTTGTAAAGGATGAATTGGAGATATTGACCGCTATAAATGCATCGATGTTTACCCCTTTAGCACACCCGGAAAAAGTACATCCATTGACTTTAGGTGTTCTTCCGAAACGATCTGACGAAGAAACCTCAAAACTTATTCCCGCTTCTGTAGCGGATTGAAAGAGTGAGGTATTAATCTCAACGGCACTCAACGGTCCGTCCGAATGGAAAACGATGCCACGCCTGTTATTCAAAAATTCACTATTGTCAATAGATGAACGGACCGAACCGTCGGTGTAGATTGCCTTTCCTGCAGGCCCGCTAAACCGTACATTATAAATATCGAAAGTAGAGCCATCTAAAACGCTAACACTTCCGCCATCGCGATATTCCACTCTTGCGTTTTGGACTCTAAAATCTTGTCCATCATCAAGAAGTACCTCGGCTGAAGTATTTACTTTCATACGTCGAAATTCTTTGCCGTCTCCTTCAATAATGAGATCTCCTTCACCACTGACGGTATTTCCATTGTCAAATTGCCAGTATCCACTTCCAGTGAAGTTATACTCGCCTTCGATGACAAGTTCACCACCGTTTTGAATCCAAACGGTACCATCGCCTTCTTTATCTACACCACTCCAAAGCTGGACTAGCGCACCATCTTCAAGGATGATTTTACCTCCATTGCGAGCTATTATACGGCTGGCATAGGAAGTTCGAAGTTGACCTCCAGGCCTGATACGGATGGTACCACCATCAGCGATGATATCACCTCCAAATTTAGCATGAATAAGACCTCCTGATTCTACCACAAGACCTCCAACACCATCTGGGCCGTCAGATTCGAAAAATGCTTGTGAGCCACTATTGACTTCAAAAACTCCTCCTCCTTGAACGGAAACTCTTGTTCCTGGTAATGCAGTAAGCGTGGCCTTTCGAGTAGAATTCTCACCAATAGTGAACTGCGCTCCAGACTGCAGCGTAATATCAGCAAGAGGCACATTACAATTTCCGTCACTCAAAATCAGCTGAAAGTCTGTCGCTACATTAAAAGGATTTGCTTGATCACTTGAATTAAAGATTCTATCGTCATGGGTAACGGTTAGTTGTCCAACAGGAGTAACCGTGATCTGCCCGCCTATTCGAGTAGGAGTACTCCTACCTTCAGGTGCAACTCCAAAGTTATATTGCTCATCTATAAAGTTGTTTTGCCCCTGAGGAGCAAGGTTTGGCAATTCAGCACCCAGTACCCGATCCAAGAAAAACACGACAAGTTGTGGTGTAAATACCACATGATCGTGATTGTGCGAAGAGGTAGGGCCTTGGAAGGAGCCAGGTGTTGGAAGTGATTCTCCAACACTCACTACACCAGCGTCAGTATCAAACCCAGCAGTGCCTTGACTAGGAGTAAAACTTAAAGGCAAGTTTTGAGCAGATTGAGTCGGCACGTATGCATAGTATAAACCAGGTATAAGGACGTTAAAAGATGTTCTCGGCGTTAATAAATTGAGCCACCAAGGCTCAATTACTTCACCACTTGGAGCCGTTGCAGCAGCTTCGCCAATTCCTACATTTGATATACTAGCCGGTAAAATATCGTAGTTTGGTAATCCTTGGCTGACATCCCTACTATGCGCTAAGTCAATATCAATAGTTCTTTTTCCAAATAAATAGGTCTCAAAAGAAATCTCAAAATTGCCAGGGAGATATTCTGCTTGTACAATAAAGACTGTTTTACTCACAAGTGTTGTTTGAGTTACTTTATCAGCCCGAAGAATAAAACTACCAGGTAGAACTACTCTACTAGCCGCAGGTGTACTACTCAATTGGTTATTCGTTCCACTTCCATTGCTCATTGCATAATGAGGAACACTAATATCAAAGGACTGATAATAGGTTTGCCATGCATCAAAAGCTGCAGTCGAAAGTTCCCCCTGCTCGCCAATATGAAAAAGCTTTAATTGTTGAGAAGCAGCAGAGTGGTGCGCCTCCCATGCGCGATCTAATTTATCCACCCATTTTCTCAAATTCTTAGATTGACCATAATATACAAGCATAGACTGCAAACTCGCAGGATAATTCGCCCCTCGATGCGGAGCATCCCAGCTAAAAAACATCTCTAGTTGCGGGTCCACCTCCATGCTATCGAGCACATGTATACCCGCGCGTACACATAGCCCAGCCATACTTTGCCCAACAATTACTGAATTGGAATAATCTCCATCTTCCGCCTTAAGCCGATTGATGGTCTGAATAGCATTGGCAACCGTCCGTGCATTGGTACCCAGCGACGCAGCACCATCGGCCCAGTCGACAAAAATGATGTCGAAATCGTTCTCTTCTAGAAGATCAACAACTCTTCGACCATTATATGATGTATTAGAAGTATTCTCAACTTCGTACAATATTTTAGGCAACGTCACATCATAATAACCCCGACTATTTTCTGGGTCAATACCGCCTACAAATATGATGGTTTTTGAGAGCGTACTGCCACAGTTTCCACTGTAATAGATACGGATATCACCACCGCCGCCATCAATAGGAACGATGAGTGAATCACCCATCATCATTTGTGACATTAGGCGTGCAGGAGGTGGAACAACCACACTTCCGTGTGCGCTGTAAACAGTATTCCCATCAGACAATTCTAGCGAGATCGCAAAAGAACCTGTACTTGGGAAGGTATAGTGAAGGGCTGTGTCAATTCCGAATTCTAGTTTTTGCCCATTGATACGCAAACCACTTACAGTAAGTCCAGATACGTTACTTAACATGTCACGACTATCAAGGTAAAAGACAACATCCTGTCCCGCAGCTTGTTGTGTAAGGATGGTCATCAATGCAGCGGTGTCAAGTACATAAGGCGATTGCGGTCGATTAGGAACGTCATATACTTTTCCTGCCACGGTATCCAGCGTCACGAGGTTATTAGCGAGGGCATCGCCATCAAATTGATCATACTGTACAAGGAGGCCACCCAAAAACAAAGTGTCACTTACAGCGCGCTGCCGGTCTTTGTACCTACGATCGCCCATCCACGCCACATCGGTGCTGTCGTAGGCCATTGACCAAGCCGTGACGCCAGCCATTTGCAGGCCGCTAACATCTAGGACTAGGCTATCGTGATGAGGAAGGTTTAGACTGTAATTGTACAGGGAGAAAAAGGGGCCTCCTCGTTCTGCAAGCAGTCCCGTCGTAAGTTCAGTACTGTCTAGCGCTGTAAAAGGAGAAGCGGCCGCTGCAAAGGGATCGACTTGATACAGCGACTGTGCCCTGAGGCTGAAAGTAGTGCCAAGCAGCAACGCAAGGCATACGGCTAGGGCATTGGTATAGGCTTTGGAGTTCATGTCCATTCAAAATTTAGGTGAGAAAAATAGCCTCGATGGCGAGGCGGGTTTTTTAAGATTTAGCTTGCGCTAAAACAAGCTTTAAGGCGTTGTTCCGTAGGTGACATCGAAGCGACCATTGTCTACTAGTATCGTATCGTATGGTAGAGCGCGATTAATCAATTGCCCAGAGAAAGTGCCTGAGAGAATATTTTCACTTCGATTGTCATTAGACACCTCGTACTCTAACTGAGAGTTTGAAAATCCACGCGTCCAATAGTTCAATCCCCTATCTCCTGAAAATTGGGTATAAATGAGTTTTAACTCTACTGAATCAGGCGTGACTAGCCCAAAATTTAAAGAAATTTGCCTGTCATCATCAATTTCTGGCCTACGACAATATCTTCCTTGCACAGAAATCCACCCTGAACTTTCCTGCAATAAATTATTAAACGCAGCACAATCCAAACTCGTCGCTAGTGCAGTCTCTGGTCGATCTACACCAGAGGCCACAAAGAGAATGGAGTCACCTTCTAGGTCATGCAGTGGACTACCGGGCTGTGGGTGTATCCAAGCCCCCATGGTGTTTTCACCAGAGGTAGTGATGGGCGGCAGCTCGGTGGGCGTGTTGCGCCGTATCTGCTCTGCCAGCTCTTCTGGGGTAGTCGTGAGTGGATCTTGGTCGCAGGAAGAAGCCGTGAGTAGTATCAATGCAGTGATTGTGAATAGGAGGTAGTAGATGCGATTCATGTCCATTCAAAATTTAGGTGAGAAAAATAGCCTCGATGGTGAGGCAGGCTTCTTAAGATTTAGTCCCATACTAGCCCCGCCGTGCGAGGGTCACGACACGAGGATCTACGCACGAGTGCGCGACTTGCGCTAAAACGTTTTAGGGCGTTGTTCCGTAGGTTACATCGAAACGACCTTGCGAAATTTGTAATGTGTCGTAGGGGGGGGAGCGATTTATTATTCTCCCAGAAAATTGTCCAGAAAATACTGAGTTGTTTCGATCATCTTTCAAAATGGTATAATTGATACTGGAAATCACCAGTGGAATTTTCCAATAACTTTTATTTGACTCTACTTTACTTGGTTGGATATTGAAAAATACCTGAATACTATCTGGCTCTATAAAACCAAAAATTAATGACATATCCCGATCGTCTCCAATTTCAGGTCTTCTACAAAAATTACCATCAACCGATAAGTAATTGTTAGATTGAAAAAGTAAATTATCAAACGCAGCACAATCCAAGCTTGTCGCCAGCGCAGTCTCTGGTCGATCTACGCCCGAAGCGACGAAGAGTATCGAGTCACCAGCCTGGTCATGCAGTGGACTACCGGGCTGCGGGTGTATCCAAGCGCCCATGGTGTTTTCACCAGAGGTAGTGATAGGCGGCAGCTCCGTAGGCGTATTGCGCCGTATTTGCTCTGCCAGCTCTTCTGGAGTAGTCGTGAGTGGATCTTGATCGCAGGAAGAAACCGTGAGTAGTATAACTGCAGTAAATGTGAATAGGAGGTAGTAGATGCGATTCATGTCCATTCAAAATTTAGGTGACATAAAAGAGTCCTTTTTACAAGCGAAGTAGAGTGTTGTTAGCTTACGCTAAAACAAGTTTCGTTATGGTGTTACACCGTAAGTCACGTCGAAGCGACCATTGGTAATTCTAAGTGTATCGTAAGGGGGAGAGCGGTTTAGAAGATATCCAGAAAAGGATCCGCTGAAAATCCTTAAGTCACGATTATCCAGGAGAATTTCATATTCAATATTAGAATCAGAAAAAGCTCTTGTCCAGTAATTTATAGATGACGAATTACCGTCTTCGCTATATGAAAAGGCTATCTGTGCACTATCTGGTGCTATATATCCAAATCCAATATAGATAAGCCGATCATCAAGAATTTCCGGCCGACGACAATAAGTTCCAGATGCTTCTATGTAATCATTTTTTTGGAACAAAAAATTATCAAACGCATCACAATCCAAACTTGTCGCCAGCGCAGTCTCTGGTCGATCTACGCCCGAGGCGACGAAGAGTATCGAGTCACCTTCCAGGTAATGTAGCGGGCTACCGGGCTGTGGGTGTATCCAAGCCCCCATGGTGTTTTCACCAGAGGTAGTGATGGGGGGGCAACTCGGTGGGCGTATTGCGGCGTATTTGCTCAGCGAGCTCTTCTGGGGTAGTCGTGAGTGGATCTTGATCGCAGGAAGAGGCTGTGAGTAGTATCAATGCAGTGAATGTGAATAGGAGGTAGGTTAATTTCATACGTGCGCATTTTACAGATCCAAAATGATTTTGGAATACGCTTACTTGCCTTCTAAAGATCGCCTCTATTTTCCAGAAAAATGAGGCCTTTTTATGTCGAAAACAGAGAAACTGAAAATGTCGAGTGTCGTAAAATGTCGAAAATGATAAAATATAAAATCCTGTATGTCGTTTTTCATCGTTTCCCTATCTTGCCTACATGCATGTACTATCCACTTCGGACTGGCAAAAGCGCCTGAAGGCCCATATGAAAACGCAAAAAATCTCTACAGCGAAGCTTGCTGAGCTACTAGACCTTAAGCAACGGGCACTGCAACGTAGGTTTGCGGGGGAAACGGACTGGTCATTGGATGAATATTTAACCGTTACACAGCTTACAGGCATTCCGCTTATCCCTGAGTCTAACATGCTGAGGTTTCGATACCAAGACAGCCCTGGTGTGGCTGGTTTTGACGAAAGTACCTACCTCACCAACTTAGAAACCGCAGCCGAGCCGCTCTTTCAAGGAAAAGGGAGCATTGAGGTCTCCAGTACTGATATCCCGATGTTTTACTTGCTAAACTGCCCAGTCACGCTGGAGGCAAAATGTATGATCTTCGCAGGTGGGAAGAGATTAGCTAACGAATTCAGTTCTTCTTTTCTAGCCCGCTGTGAGCGTTTGGCTACTCATTACCGCACAGTTGATCGGCGTGAAATCTGGGGAATCGACCCGCTCCGCACGCTCACGTATCAGCTTGAATACCTCAAGTCACTAAGGTTACTTAATCGGCAACAACTTGAAGAAATACATTAGGAGTTAAGAAGCTTATTTGAAGAACTTGAAACCGAATTACTTGATAGAAATTCGGGATTGGTTCTCAGGCATGATGATCTACGCGTTACCACAACCATGTATCGAGTGGTACCCGATAATACTCCTGGCATCACCTACATGTCATACGACAATCCAGATGCCTTTGCTTCCCACGATATAGAGAGTAATCGGTGGTTTAGAGAGCACTTCAATCAATTGTGGGATCGGACGACCTCTTTAGATACTTCGAGACCTATTCGGAATTATTTCGCGAATGTGCAGCTGGCGTTGGATGCGAGTATGGAGCGGATTCGGGGGGAGGAGTGAGATTTGGGATGTGAGATTTGGGATCGCTAATAGCGGCGCTCAAACAGCAATCGGACGACCTTTTGATGGTTGAAGACCTCTGGTCGCATCAAAAGAAGCACTTGAAGATGACCCTGTCCTAAACTCGTCACATCCAGAGGACGTCAACCGACGAGTTGAGGTACCGACCCATTCTGAGGGCCTAAACCAACTTACTCAACGCAATCATCGTCCCGAGGTGCATCCCTTCGTGTGTATTGTTGAACCGAACGCCCTTACTCACATGAGCAATGGTAACACCATAGCTTGTCGTGTACGGCTTGTGCTCTGCCCAAGTCAAACCGACGAGGTCCTTCTCTAATTCGTCAACAGAATTTGTGAGGCCGTCAATAATCACAGCCCAGTCTTCTGCTGAAATTGTCGCACCAGGCTTGCTACCTTTCTTGTAAGCACCAATAAGTTCGGCACTCAAACCAGTCTCCTGACCGCTCAATCCATAGGTGAGAAGCTTCTGCGTAACCCATATGTGACCAGCGTTCCAGGCGAGGTTATTATTGAGTCCTTCAGGAACTTGATTGACCTGCTGCAACGAAAACTCCGAGAGAAGCTTTAGAATGTTGGCGCGTGTCGCTTTGAGGATCTTGAGGTCTTCGGTTAAATCTTGGACGAGGTTATTCACGTTTTCATGCTTGATTGGGGGGAAAGATACCTAACCTTGGTCTGAAAAGGTGCCCTTGCGTTTGCTACCTTTGTGTAACAAATACGACCTACAGATGAGTTACGATTTCACCGGCAAGTTGCACCGCATATTCGACGAGCAACAAATCAAGGACACCTTTCGCAAGCGCGAATTCGTCATAGAAAAGACGGACGGCCAGTACCCTAACTTCATCAAGTTCGAACTCATTCAGGATCGCTGCTCTTTGCTCGATGCTTACAATGAAGGCGACGAAGTGACTGTCTCATTCGATCTTCGCGGTCGTGAGTGGCAAGACAAGTACTTCACCAACTTGCACGCATGGCGTATCCAAGGTGCAACAGGAGGAGCAGCGGCTCCGGCACCAGCAGCAGCAGCGGCTCCAGCAGCTTTCCCAAGCGAAGAGCCACCTGCATTTGCAGCTGACAAAAGCAAGGACGACCTTCCTTTCTAAGTAGCTAGCCTGTTGAGTATTAACGATGGTCGTACTTTATCGGTATGCTAGACGTTCTGCTCATAATGCTTCTATACTTTTTCAATTCAACGAGATCCACACGAGTGCTACACACGTGTGGATCTCGTGCGTATATGCCTATGCCTTCTTACTCCAAAACAGCGCAACTACTAGCCCTTTGCTTTGGCATTTTTCTCCTTTCCGCTTGCGCCACAGCCCAGACGACTCAGAAAACAGACGACCAACTACCTCCAGCTGAGACGACGAGTACAGAAGGCGGGATGGCCATGCCGATAAGCGGTATCCAGACCATCTTTTCTGATGACCTCACCCAGTGGGACGTCTTTGACTACGATGGAGAACGTGCAGGCACACTCAACTTGCGCTTTCCGGTAATGACCACAGGTACAGGCGATCTCACTCAATGGGTATTCCGCATGGGCGACTATGATGGGATGATCAAGCCGAAAGTGACTGGACGTACGGACTTCTGGGAAGTACGCGTCAATAACCAAGTCGTAACCGTGCGACCACTCTTTCCTGGTCGACTTGACCAATGGGCCATCAGCGACGGAAGGAATCGAATCGTCTATGCTGTCCGAGATTTTAACCTACTCGAATATTGGTCTACCCGCGGGCCCGGTGGCCCAGGAATGGTAGAAATGTATACGCGCTTCGAAGGCGACCCAACCGACTGGGAGCTATATGACGAAACGACCAAACCCGTCAACGCGGCCCAGCAGCTAGCCATGCTTTGGCTGCCCGTATACATCAGGCTAACAGCACTATAAGACGCACCAACGGACGCGAAACAAAGCGCCATCACATACCGTTTAAGTTAGAGTCTGTCTAAGACATTCTAATTCGACTAAAAATTGGATAATTTAAGGCTCATTTTCGTTGAAAATGCTCAATTTAGCCAGCTAAACCTTGCGCTTTTCGCCTCAATCAGCCCTTAATTATCTCAATTTCGCCAGAATCTGAATTCTTAGACAAACTCTTAAGCGTGCGCTTATGCTTCAGCTTGAAGCCATTATGTTAGCACGTGAACACTATCCTCCCGCACTCGCGGGGCACCACTACCGATTACACAAATGGCTAAGACTACCTACTCTTCTGACAAAGAAGGCATTGATGCACTCGCAACCGCATACCGCAGCCTTAAGTTAGAAATCGCAAAAGTGATCGTTGGTCAAGACGACGTCGTAAGCGCCGTTATCATGTCGCTTTTTGCAAATGGACACTCGCTACTTGTCGGTGTTCCGGGACTCGCAAAAACGCTCTTGGTTTCGACTATCTCAGATGCACTCGATCTTGGATTCAAGCGTATCCAATTTACACCTGACTTGATGCCTTCGGACATCACTGGTATGGAGATTCTTGACGAGAAACGTCAATTCAAGTTCCAAAAAGGACCTCTATTTTCCAATATCGTATTGGCCGATGAGATCAACCGTACCCCACCAAAGACACAAGCAGCCCTGCTAGAGGCAATGCAAGAGCGCGGCGTTACCGTTGCAGGTACGCGCATGCCGCTCCCTGCTCCGTTTTTCGTACTCGCTACGCAAAACCCTATCGAGCAAGAAGGAACGTACCCACTTCCTGAAGCACAGCTTGACCGCTTCATGTTCAACATTCAGTTGGACTACCCAACTTACGAAGAGGAAATTGCGGTCGTAAAGGCCACAACCACCAACTACAAAGCAACGGTCAACCCAATTATCAGCGGTGAGCAGATTCTTGAGTTCCAGAACTTGATTCGCAAAATTCCAATTGCAGATAACGTTCTCGAATACGCTGTAGGTCTTTCAAGCAAGACGCGGCCAAATACCAAAATGGCTACTCCTGAAGTCAACCAGTACATCAGCTGGGGTGCAGGTCCGCGTGCTTCACAATACCTAACGCTTGGCGCCAAGGTGCATGCTGCCATCAACGGTAAGTACTCTCCTGACCGTGAAGACGTGCAGGCAGTTGCCCCGTATGTACTCGGCCACCGTATCGTACGCAACTTCCGCGCAGAAGCAGAAGGCATCAGCGAGCAACAGATTATTCAAGGGCTATTCTAAGTTCTCCGATGTCGGATAAAATATAAAATGGCTTGTTCGTCTCAGTGACGAACAAGCCATTTTGCTTTCTACATACCTGCGTTGCCTACTAAGCAGGGCGACAGGGTTGCTTGGTTTCTTGTAGGCTATTCGTTACTTAAATCGAACGGGGAGCACCACTACAAACGTAGATCCTTCTCCTACTTTACTCTCAAGAGAGAGTGAACCACCTAGACGATTCGAAAGGCTTCGAACGAGGGCCAAGCCTAAGCCCGTACCTGGAACACGTGGAGCTTCTTTGCCCGTTACAAAGGCTTCAAAGATTCGCTCTTGATCGTCCACGGCTATGCCTGGACCATTGTCCGTTACTCGAATCGTATAGTTCGCTTCATCCTTGGTTGCCGAAACGATAATCTTACCAGCAGGCAAGTGATGGTACTTCACAGCGTTACTGACAAGGTTCATTAAAACCTGCTTCACAGCCGTCAGCGAGCTTCGCATACGACGTTGATCGCCTTCAAAGTCAATGATATGATGTTGGTCTGGATCGATAAGATCGGCGACCTCAGCAACCACCGTTGGCAAATCGATATTCTCGTAATTCGAGTAATCCTCGTGGTTGGCTTTTGCAAGGTTTAGGATTCCCTCTACCATCGCACTGAGCCGTGTAGCTCCACTACGAATGTGGTCGACGTACTCCAACTCCTCTGCACTTAACTTTTGCTTTAGTCTACGGCGAAGCAAACCTGCAAACGATCCCATGGCCCGTAAAGGGCTACGCAAATCATGGGCTGCTACGCTTGCAAACCTTCGCAACTCCATGTTCATCTGAAGCAACTGCTCTTGACTTGTCTTTAAGTCATCGACTTTTTGATAGAATTCGAGCTGTTGCACTAACTGACGAGCAAGTACGCGACAAGATGTCTGTTGCTCTTCGTTGAGCTCAATCATCGTTTCGCTGGCGAGTACAAGACAACCGATTGTGACTCCCTCTTGGTCTTTCAACGCAAAGGCTGACACTGAAGTGATTCCTGGATGTGCAATGAGTAGGGGGTTTTGGCGAAAGCTCTCTACTGACTCCCCACTAAAATGGAGCTGATCAACATCGCTGTCCAATGCTTCAAGTGCCTCCAAAAAACTCCCCGATACAAGCGGAGTTGAAAGGCTTGTCCCTGTCTGGGCGCCAACTAGAATCTTCGCTCCAAATCGCAAGGCCGTATAGCCATATTGACAACCTGATATCTGAACGCCCAACCCAAGTAATCGGGAAAGATGTTCGCCATCTCCTAGCCACGCATCAACGACTGCTTTTGAATGCAAGATTTCAGCTTTCGCCAAAACAGGAGAAATTGTTGTAGTAGGAAACGTTGGGTGCATAAGTGTTGAAGCAATTATCTTGCAAAACAGTACAAAAAACACGCCCTTTCTCTTCCTGAAACCTCAAACAATTTTAGTAAGAGTACATTTGACCTTCCCAATAGCCACATACTCATGACTAGACTACTTTTTTCAATACTCGCATTCTCCCTTTTTGCAACGGTTGCTACCGCTCAATTTGACGGCTTAGTCATCAATGAAATCGTGGCCAGCAATGACTCGATCGGTGGATACCAAGAGCCAGATGGCGGATATGGAGACTGGGTGGAATTGTACAACAATAGCAACAGTGCACTCAACCTAGAAGGCGTCAACTTTTCCGACGACTTAACTGAACTCGACAAGTGGACATTCCCAGCAGGCGTGACTATCGCGGCCGGAGGATACCTCATCGTATGGACTGACGACGATATTGACCAAGCTGGAGTTCACACAAACTTCAAGCTTTCAAAAGGTGGCGAAGACCTCGCACTTTCTAATGGAGGAACGATCATCGATCAGCACACCTTCGGAGAGCAAGAAACCAACATAGCAGAAGCACGCAATCCAAACGGAACAGGCAACTTCGTTATGCAGGCAACTACGCCAAACGGAAACAACGAGGTTCTTGGAACCCGTGAACCTTCAACCGTTCGTCTTTCTGCTTTCCCAAACCCTGCGGCCAATGTGCTTAATGTCACTTTTGGTACCGACCGATTCGATCGTTACGAAGTTGTTAGCCTAACAGGCGCAATCGTAATGAAAGATGCGCTCAACGCTGGAGACAGTGAACTTCTTCTTGATGTGTCAGCACTTGCAGCTGGCCAATATCAAGTAGTTCTTGACGGCGGTAAAGCTGCAGCAAGCTTCACGCGCCAGTAAGACTGGTTAACTCTTTTGCACTGCAAAATGAGGTTCAAGTAAAACGCTAGAAAACATAAAAGCTCGTGCGGTCATTGACCACACGAGCTTTTTTAGTTGAGTGAAGTAGGGAGTAACGCCCAGACTTACTTCCTGAAGATTTTCGGCAAGGGTGCAACGAATCCTACTGTAGCGGTTATGCCCGTTGGATTGTACACCAGTTCGTCACGTACAGAGGTAAACTCATCCGCTTGGAACAATGTATTCTTACCAAACTGGTAACCAACACGCGCTTGAAATTGCCAGCCGTTTTCAAGTTCTGGCGAACGCAGTGTAAGGCGAGGCGTAACGCTAACGTTGATCACGTTATAGTGTACTACAGCAACTTCATCTGGTGCAGGAATACTAGGATCTGTAGGCAATGTTGCTACGATCTCTTCTACACGTTCAGTGAGGTGCAATCCACCAAACTCAGCGCCTAAACCTAGACCGACTGCAAAGTTCCAATCCGTGCCATTAAGAAGATTGTGATCAATGCCTGATTGCAATCCTACGAGCCACATAGTGGATTGAGATTCTGTCGACTGCCCTACGCTTGGATGGTCTAACCGCTGGGTTTTTTCAAGACCATTCATTAAGCTATAGCGTAAACCCATATCGAGGGTATTCTGCTCGGATAGGCTGTAGCGTGTTCCCAATTCGGCACGATACGCATAGCTTCCAGCTGCAGGATAGTTCTTGTCAGCCAAGATAAAATTAAGTCCACCAAGCTTTTGGTCGACAGCACCTAGTTGGCCATAAAGCGAGAACTTAGCAGTATTGTAGACGCTATTTTTCGGAACAAGTACAGCAGATTTGGCCGCATCTATTTTGGCTTGGTCTGCCGCTGCTTTGGCATTTGCCTTTGCGACCTTCTTGTTGGCCTTAATTTGCCTTGAGGTGAGTGGAGCTCGATTTGCTTCGGCTATTTTACCTAGGGCAGAAATCGTCGTTGTAAGCGTATCGTTCAAGTTAGTTGCTGTGCCGACTTGGCCAAGCAGAGCAACATTTGCCTCAGTTCCAGGGAAACCCGTACTCTCTGAGATTGCTGCAGAAGGGCCTTGCTGTGCTTGGGCCGTTTCCAGTTTATTTCTATTCCCATACTTGAGTGAATCTTCGGTTTCGAAATTCAGGTCTGTCGGGAGCTCAGCAACTTGAACAGAAGAGCGAACGCGGGGTGTTTCTGACTGTGTGACTTCAGTCACTTCATCGAGCACATCGCCCGCATATTGTACTTGCGCGCGCAGTGTGGAGGAGGCGACCAGATAGATAGCTGCATAGAACAGCAGGCGTGGAGACTTCATTTTGTGTAGTGTTGGTGTTCAACATTACCAACGAAATACATATATCTAAAGTTACTACATGAGTATAGGAGCACAATAAAACACAGTTGGGGTTTCAGCTTACGCCAAAACCCCAACTCGTAACCAATCAGCTTATGATCAGTATGCTTACGCCTCCACCTTAGCGATGCAGCGCTCAACATCTTCTACCATTTCTGCATTACCACAGAAGAACGGTACGCGTTGGTGAAGCTCTGTAGGCTTAACCTCCATGATACGTTGAGTACCATTACTCGCTTTACCTCCAGCCTGCTCTGCGATCATTGCGATCGGATTGCATTCGTAAAGAAGACGAAGCTTGCCCGACGGTGCGGTTGAAGTCTCAGGATACAAGAAGATGCCTCCCTTAATCAACGATCTGTGAAAGTCCGCCGCCAATGCGCCGATGTAACGACTTGTGTACGGACGATCGCCTTCTTCCTTCTGGCAGTACTTCAGGTAGTCTTTCACTCCTTGTGGGAAGGTGGCGTACTTCCCTTCGTTGATGGAATAGATGTTCCCTTTTTCAGGAAAACGCATGTTCGGATGACTGCGGTAGTAGGTTCCTAACGCAGGGTTGAGTGTAAATCCGTTGACACCGTTTCCGGTCGTGAAGACCATGATGGTTGATGTACCGTAAAGTACATAACCTGCCGCTACCTGCATGTTACCTGGCTGGAGAAAATCCTCGAGCTGTACCGGAGTTCCTTGCGGAGACACACGGCGGTAGATTGAGAAAATCGTACCTACTGGTGCGTTGATGTCAATGTTAGAAGAGCCATCAAGCGGATCAATGAGCACAACGTAGTGCTGCTTGTGTCCGCCATCTGCGCCTGCAACAGCGATAAAATCTTCGTTTTCTTCAGAAGCGATACCACACACGATCTCACGGTTGGTGAGTGTGTTGATGAAGGTAACATCTGCAAAAACATCGAGCTTCATTTGCTCCTCGCCCTGCACGTTGATGTTCTGTGCAGCACCTGTAATGTCTACAAGACCTGCTTGGTTTACGTTGTGGTTCACCACCTTGGCCGCTAGTCGGATCGAGTTAAGCAAACGCGTCAGCTCTCCAGAGGCGAAAGGAAAATCTGATTGGTTATCGATCAGAAATTCACCCAGCGTTTGCGGGGTAGGCCTTGAATTTGGAGTAAGGCGATTTGTATTTTCGGTTGACATGCGCTTAAGTAGGTTAGGGAGGGTAAAGGTACTTACGTAGTGGAACTACAACTGTTGCTATTCGTCACCTTTCGGGAATACGTAATTGGAGTGTTAAAATCGCTACGCTATGGTCGTTCGGTGACCTAGTCAACACACTGTTCGTATTTCGACGAATTACAATCAGGCTGAAATCCACCATTCACACTGTTCGTATTTCGACGAATTACAATCAGGCCGAAATCCACCGTACATACTGCTCGTATTTCGACGAATTACAATCAGGCTGAAATACACCATACACACTGTTCGTATTTCGACGAATTACAATCAGACCCAAATCCTTCATGCACACTGTTTCGCATTCGACAAATTCCCCCCACCTTGTGCGCATGTCTACCGATCTACGTTCGTTTATCAACGGCTTACCGAAAGCCGAACTTCATCTTCACCTCGAAGGATCGTTAGAGCCCGAGCTCATGTTCGCACTTGCTGAGCGTAACGGTGTATCACTACCCTACGCAACCGTAGAGGATTTGAAAGCGGCGTATTCGTTTAACAACCTGCAAGAGTTCCTGGACCTGTACTATGCGGGCGCAAGTGTGCTTATCACAGAAGAGGACTTCTACGACCTTACCATTGCCTACCTCGAGCGCGTTGCTGTTGAGGCGGTGACTCACGTTGAGGTGTTCTTTGATCCGCAGACGCACACCGAGCGAGGCATTCCTTTCGAAACGGTAGTCAACGGAATCGTTCGTGCCTTGGAGGAAGGAAAATCTAGACTCGGCGTTTCGAGCTTGTTGATCCTTTCCTTCTTACGTCACATGAGCGAAGAAGCGGCCTTCGTCACTCTTGAAGAAGCTCGCCCATTCAAAAAGCACTTTGCTGGAATTGGACTGGACTCTTCTGAGGTTGGGAATCCACCGTCGAAGTTTGAACGTGTTTTCGCGAAAGCTAGAGAAGAAGGCTACCCTGTCGTTGCGCATGCCGGCGAGGAAGGCCCAGCTGAGTACATCCATGAGGCACTTGATCTACTCAAGATTTGCCGTATCGATCACGGTAACCGTTGCCTAGAAGATGACGCCTTGGTTGATCGACTCGTGAAGGAGCAGATTCCTTTGACGCTCTGCCCGTTGTCTAACCTTGAGCTCTGTGTGATTGATGACATGAAAAATCATCCAGCCAAAAAGATGATGGAGCGAGGTCTGTTAATTTCCCTCAACTCTGACGATCCTGCCTACTTCGGCGGCTACATGACCGACAATTTCTTAGCGACTGCAGAAGGCCTTGACCTATCGCGGGCGGAGTTGGTCCAGTTGGCGAAGAATAGCTTCATTTCGAGCTGGCTACCTGCCGAGCAGAAAGAGGAGATGCTGGAGAAGGTTGATGCGTATGTGGCGGCTCAAGGGTAAACGGGCTTGACAACATCCTGCTTTGCGACCTTTGCCCCCTTGCGTAGCTCGCGGCAGCGAGCCGTTGCGGTAAAATGGCGCTGCTATTAGCACATCCCTATTCGCAATCTCAAATCCCACATCTCATATCTCATATCTCATATCTCTTTACTCTTTACTCTTTATTTAAACCCAAACTTCCCCAAACCTTTGTGGCTAATTTTCACAGCCTCCATTGGATCAAGTTCGAAAGTCTGATCTTGCTCTACGAGGTAGAACTTCATGCCTGACTTCTCCTTACCTGCGAGGATACGAGCGAAGTCGATTGTGCCTTCACCTACCGGTGCGAAGCGTCCCTGCTCATCCATATCCTTTACGTGCCAGCCGTGGAAGCGACCTGGATACTCATCGAAGTAAGCAACCGGATCGGCCTCAGCCTTGGTAACCCAAAACATGTCCATCTGAAAGTTGAGGATCGCTGGATCTGAATTTTCGAGGAAGTACTTGATTGGAACGATGCCGTCTGCACCTGCCACGAACTCAAAGTCATGGTTGTGATAGAGACACTTAAGTCCTGCAGCTGCACATTTCTCAGCGACCATGTTGATGTTGGCCATTACTGTCTTTGCATCCTGCGTCATGCTCATTGACTGCGTCTCGTTGTCATAGTTGAACGCCCCCATTGGAGGAATCGGAATAACGAAATAGGTAAACCCAGCAGCCTTTGCATCGGCGACCATCTGATCGATGTTCTCTGGTGTCGTTCCGACCATGTGGGTACTGACGCCCTCTAAACCTACTTCGTTCAAGTAACCTTTAAACTCGGCTGGTGACATGCCATAGAACATTCCGTCCTTGTAACCAGCAGCCTCAACGTAGGCATAGCCCAAGTCTTTCACCGCCTGAAGCACTTCACGTGGTTCGCCTGCCATGGTATCGCGCAAGGTGTAGAGTGCCAGGCCTCCGAAGTCAGTAGACGTAACTGTTGCTGGAGTAGTTTCGGTTTTGGCGGAAGCTGTCTTCTCACCTTCTCCTGTAGAGCAGGCAGCGAACGCGAGGACAAACAGTAGGAGGGAGAAGTATCTAGTCATCATGAAGGGTGTTGAGCTGTAAAAGAACGAAAGTTATTTGTCACTTGACTTTATACCATAACGATCAAAGCGTTCGTCCTGAATTACGCCGCCCCAGTTAAGACCAAACCCGAAATCATAGCTGTTACCTTCGCTGTCTTTGTGCACCTCCATGTCATGCGGCACGTCCTCGAATTGCTTCTCTACTGTCACCATGTTGGCTGGCATTTGTAGTGGAAGCAAGCCTGTTGGCGCCTCCTTACCGGTGATGATATCGAGCACGGCTTGACGCTGCACACCGAAGTCAACTACGAGTCCTTCAATTTGACTTTCGAATTCCGCAACAACCGTAGGATTGTCCATTTGAAGGATTACGATGACAGGTTTCTCGCCCATTGCTCCTTTTATGTTGAGCACAAGCTGAAGGTCTGTACCGTTGCTCACCTTCGCCATCTTGTTGCGGTAGCTTCGGTTGAGTACATCGGTCGGTCGGCTATCTCCCGCGAGTGAAGGATCACGTGCTTCAGTCGCTTTGTACGGACCATACTGACGACTGATTGGAAGGAATCCATTGTCGTTTGCGCTCTTCGCTAACTCCTCATCATAACCTGCGGTACGACCGTTTTTCGGATCGGTTATGAAGACCAATGCAACGTCTGCTTCTGCTGCAGTTGAGACGTACTCGAAGTACTTTCCAGCAAGCTCTGTGTCGAGTGGCATCTTGGTGCTGCCCGGCGTTACCTGCCCGAAGAAGTTCGCCGTTGGCGGGTAAAAACGCTCAGGCACATACACCTTGGTCGTCTTCTTGAGCGGCATCACATTGCCTTGATTTTTGAGTACGACAACCGATTTCAGCTGCGCCTCATACCCCGCCTGCATGTACTCAGGCTTACCAACGGTTGCCTTTGTATTCGCAACGTCGAGGTATGGATTTTCGAAAAGTCCAACGTTGAAGATGTTCTTCAACAAACGAACAGCTGACTGCTCCATACGCTGACGCATGGCTTCTTCGCCTTTCTCTTTTACGCCCATTGCATAAGCTTCGAGCACAGGACCGGCAGCATTGTTTCCACCGAACTGATCGCCTCCAGCTTGGAGTACCCGGTAGTGACGTTCCGCTTCGGTGAGTCCTTCGACGCCCCATGGTGTTGCACCAAATTTGGCCATGCCTCCGTCCGGACGAGTAACGCCCCAGTCGGTACAAATCACACCGTCATAGTTGTACTTGCCACGCAACATATCGGTGATGAAATAAGGGCTAAACGCGTTGCCAACGTTCTCACCACTTGGATCCATTTCAAACGAAATCGTGTAGTATGGCATCACTGCAGAAGCCGATCCAGTGCCACCTTCTAGCTTAAATGCACCGTCCACAAATGGCTTGAGGTGATCCGCTAAGTTGTTGCCTGGGAAGACTGCAAATTTCCCGAATCCGTAGTGCGCATCACGACCTGCTTCGCCGGTGCCGCCACCTGGCCAATGCTTCACCATTGCGTTCACGCTCTGGTATCCCCAACCGCCATTGTCGGAAGTTTGGAAACCGTCAACGTATGCACGTGACATGTCTGTGGTCAGTTTTGGATCTGGTCCGAACGTACCATTGAAACGATACCAACGCGGATCTGTCGCCAAGTCTACTTGCGGAGAAAGTGCAGTTGCAATTCCAAGCGCACGGTACTCGCGAGAAGCGATCTTACCGAACTCAAGCATCAGCTCAGGATCGAAACTTGCAGCGAGTCCGAGTGAGTTTGGCCAGCGAGAAATATCTCCACCTGCACCAATGTTAAACTCATCATCGTTGCTCGCTTGGTGACGTGGATCCGAACTATTGTTCGCAGGAATTCCTAAACCTATTCCTTCGACCAAAGCCTGCGCACTGTTATTCCAACGCGCTGCGGTTTCTGGATCTTTAACCGTCACAAATAATACGTGACGCAGGTTATCCTCCGTTAAGAAGGTCTTTTGTTGATCCGTGAGCGCATGCGGCTCCATTCCACTTTCGTCAAAACCCTTTCCATCATAGGTTGATCCTCGGAATCCACCACCTGGAATGCGCTGGTGCCCACTGTACAACATCAAGCCTGCAATCTGCTCAACGCTCATTTGTGCCGCGAGATCTGCTGCGCGCACTTCTGTAGAAAGACGCCAGTCCTCGTACTTATCGAGTGTTCCGTTCTTGTTGAGGTCTTTAAATTTAAGACCATCAGCATCTATCAAGCTTACACCAGACGCTGCATTGTAACCCAATGTTGGTCCTTCAATGTGATTAACTAAGTTGAAGTCAGTCCCGGCTGTTTCAGTGAATTTCGGTCCACCACAGCTCGCTAATAAAAGTGCCACACAAGCAGTGAGGCTAAGTGAAAAGAGTTGGTTAATTTTCATCATAATCAATTTGGAAAGCAAAGAAGAATTAACGTCCTGCATTTTTATTGAATTCAAGCAATGCTTGATCAGGGTGGTTTCTGACTTCGGTCTTGTTGTCGAACATCATCGTCGCACCTTGCGCTTTCGTGTAAGGTGCCCACGTTGGTAGGCCACTTGCATTTGGATTACCTGTTCGAGCAAAATTCACCCAAGCAGCACTCATCGACTTCGCAAGCTTATGTGCCTCTGGAGTTCCCCCCGTCATTTTTCGCGTTCGCTCAATGTTGTTGAACACAAACGGAATCTCTACGCAGTGAATCGCCTTGTACTTGCCATCCATCACAGGTGATTGCCACGTGAACAGGTACATGTATACCGGCGCTCCGCCAGCCACACTCGACTTCAAGTTTGCCTGACGAACGGCTCCTGGTCTAAACATTCCATCGACTGCAATCAAGTCATTTGGCTTGTTAGCATTTGGATAGGCCATTTTAACAGCAGTAACGTAGTCGTCTGCTTTATCTCCGTAGCGTTTGTTGATGAAGCCCATGACTTGCTCCTCAGAAGCGTCGACCATTCGCATGCCCATAAGCATGAATGGTGCGAACTCATTTTTGACCGTACCGATAAGTAAAGGGACATCCTTTGAAAGCGCTAACGCACTTGCATCGTCGGGTTGGAAAGGAAGAACAGCTTCATCTATACTCGGTCCCCAGCCGAGCCCAAAATTTCCAAAGTTTTGACCTTTTTCTTTTAAGTCATCCTCGATCATTTTCATCGCTTTCGCCGAAGCATCGGCCAATTCTTGAAAAGGAATTTCTTGAATGCGATCAATGTCCGCAGCTTCAATATTGAGCTCCTTCAACGTTTCAGCTGCAATCCTTTGCGTAAGCTCTTTCTCTGCCAACTTGGCTCTGTGTGCTCCACTCTGGTTGATCGCTTTATGGAACAAGCCATTTGCCTCGGGCATGGTCAAGAGTGCATTGACTTTTGCCCCGCCACCAGACTGACCGAAGATGGTCACGTTGTCTGGATCGCCACCGAAGTTATCGATGTTGTCTCTCACCCATTCGAGGGCAAGCTTCATGTCCAGCACAGAGTTGTTGGCCGAAGTCTTGTACTTCTCACCGTACGCTGACAAATCAAGAAAGCCAAGTACGTTGATCCGGTGGTTGATGGACACCACAACCACATCTCCAGAACGAGCTAGGTTCTCACCATCGTAACTTGGTAACTCTTGCGATGATCCAGAGGTGTATCCACCACCGTGAATCCAGAACATAACAGGTCGCTTCTTATCGTCGTCGATTGCCGGACTCCATACATTTAGTACGAGGCAATCTTCGTTGGCATATCCCCAGTCGTGGTCAAATACGAATTCACTTTCGTCTCGGACGGTGGTCGTAGGACTCATTAAAGGCGCAACCGGTCCGTAGGTCATTGAGCTGCGTGTACGCTCCCAGGGTGCTGGTTTTTTTGCTTCCGCAAAACGTTCGGCCTGTCCGTAAGGGATGCCTTTGAACGTGAAGATGTCATCTATGATAAACCCACGGACCTTACCGGATTCGGTATCAGTTACTGCGATATCTGCTCCTGTAACGAGCTGCGCGTGAAGGGCAAAGCAAAGGGAGAAAGAAAGTAGACTGAGCAGAAAGAAACGCATGCGCTTTGTCTTGAGGGGTGAGGCAGATTTCGACACAAGGAGAGAAAAGGACTCCAATATCTATTGTATCATATTGATACAATAATAAGTCGGACTGATGGATTTCGGACTATTTTGCCAAAAATTGATCCGTCCCCATGGCCCAACCCACCGAAGACAAGCTTATTGCAGGCTACTTACCACACATTGCCTTTGACACTGTGGTCTTTGGGTTTTCGGGGGATCAGCTCAAGATTTTACTGCTTGAGTTTCGGGACACAAACTGGTTTGCGCTACCTGGTGGTTTCATTCAGAAGGATGAGGATCTTGACCTTGCGGTAAAACGTGGGTTGAAGCAGCGTACAGGGCTGGACAACCTTCACCTGGAGCAATTCCACACGTTTGGCAGCATGCAGCGTTCTCAACCGGAAGTGATGCGAACCATCTTGCGCAATACGGGCGATAATCCGAATAAGTATCCTTGGATGCTCGACCGTTTTATCTCTGTTGGCTATTACTGTTTGATCGATTATCAGAAGGTGACGCCAACGCCTGACTATTTATCAGACTCCATTGACTGGTATGCCGTAGATGAATTGCCGCCTCTCCTTTTCGATCACCGTGAGATGGTCGACAAAGCATTGGAAGTTCTCCGTCGCAACCTCGACACCATGCTCGTCGGCATCAATATGTTGCCCGAGCGCTTTACGATCAAAGAGCTGCAGCTCATCCACGAAGCCATCCTTGGAGAGAAGTTGAGTCGCACGAGCTTCCAGCGCCGCATGTTGGCGTCCGGTCTGTTAGTACGCCATGAAAAGCGCTTTGGTGGTGGAGCACACAAGGCCCCGTATCTGTATAGTTTTTGGGGGG
>JBGCGF010000033.1:0-70645 GCA_045110575.1 Saprospiraceae bacterium | reverse complement strand
TGCGATATTCGTTTTCAATGGGGCTCCTATTCATTACTCTGGTCGCTCCTACAAACCTGGCATCTATGCAGAATATGGATTTTTCATTCAAGAAATCCATCCAACTTGGCACCCTCCGATTGTCTCTTCCTCTACTGAAGTTCTCGAGTTAAAAGGTGCATACCCTAATCCTTTTCAAAATCATCTCAGTATTCCTTGGGACCAACGCATGGGGAGTATTTTCACTGTACTGCTCTATGGAATTGATGGTAAGTTAGCTTGGTCTGAACAGGTTAAACATACAGGTGCCAGTATTGAACTTGAGCTTAACGACTTGCCTGTTGGACAGTACAACTTAGTGGTCGCTCCACCGCTGCAGCGTCCTATGGTTGCTAAGGTTTTGAAGATGGAATAGCGCTTAATGGTGGGTTTAATGCTGGTCAGCGAGAAACGCTAGGGTTCGAACAACTACCATATCCATATGGTCATCTCGCAACGTCTGCTGCATAAGGTTGACTCCTGTTAAGTCGTAAACAAAATCCCCCCCTCGTACTATAAGCGACAGATCACCTTGGAAAGGGCGATTACTTTGAGGGCCACTATAAAGCTCCCTCATGCGTATAATATTATTCTCAGCTTTTTTCCTTTCAGTTATTCTAGCTCTTAATTTTTCAACCAGCAGAGGTGTAACCGATGGCTTCGATGGAACGGGGTCACCGCTCGCAACCAGCGCGTGTCGTAACTGCCACACTGGAAATAGCCTAGGAACAGAAGCAAGCATTCAGCTTAAAGATGTTAACGGAGTATTCCAAACGAGCTACATCGCTGAGCAGCAATACTCCGTCGAACTTTCCTATTCCACAACAGTGGCAGCGAGTGGTTTTGGTATACAGGCTGTAATTCTTGACGATAATAATTCTCAGGCTGGTACAATCGGTGTTCCACCAACTGATACCCGTGTCCGTGTACTTAGAGGAAGAGAATATATAGATCATTTGCAGCGACTTGAAGGAAACAGCCTTACTTTTGACTGGACAGCTCCCGTTGCCGGAACAGGAGAAGTGAGCATCTATGCGGTCATCAACGCCGTGAATGGTGATGGACTAGCATATGGAGATACACCAAACGAAACGAGCATATCAATTGATGAAACGATTGCTTCTCCGCAGTACCTGCCTCGAGATCTGGCAAGCCTCCGTGGAGTAGATGCGACCTCTGGCATTCCTGACAGCATTGGAATACTTGTAGAAGTTGAAGGATTCGTTTACGGTCCAGACAGTGAGCTTGATATGTCCAACTTCAATATTTTGAACAATGACGGAACAGCAGGTGTCGCAGTACTCAACTTTTCCGATTCGCTTAACTATGATGCTACAGAAGGACAACGCATCATCGTTCGTGGAGCAGTCAGTCAAGTCGTGGGAATTACCTTCATCGAGGCAGTAGAAATTGAAGTGCTTTCGAGTGGAAGTCAAATAGCTGATGAGATTTTAGTTGACCGACTTGATGAATCTCTAGAAGGCAGATTTGTTAGAATGGAAGACTTACAACCAGTTGACCCAAATCTATGGCAAGCCAATCCAACTGCTACGTATGACTTTCCATTTAAGACACCTTTAGGTGACACGATAATCGCGCAAATCGCTATCGGAATGCCTGTTTTTATGATGGGCGTAAACACCTTCGGTGAATTTGGTTTTGACATCTCCGGTGTCGTCCGTCAATTTGATACCGAGGATCCTTTCTTTGATGGATACTACATTCTCCCTCGTTACAATCGCGACTTAAGAGAAATAGTAGTGAGTACTAAAGAGGTAAATGATTTCGAATTGAACGTTACTCGTTTTGGCGAAAGCCTAACGGTTGAAGCACCTAGCTCAATTCAATCTATAAGTCTTGTTGATTTAGATGGACGTATCCTCCAGACATATGAAATTGGTGGAGGTCAGCAACGTATTTCACTTACTACACCAAGCAGTGCTACCCCACTACAAGTGTTGTGGGTACAGTTGAGTGATGGAAGGAAGAAGGCGGTATTTGTACGGTAGTCCTATCCCACGCCTCAAATCCCACTACCCCTCCAGCCACTTCCTCAACGCAGGCGTCTTATCGCGACTTGCAACAGCTGTATCCTTCAATCCACGCAAATGAACTGCAAGTCGATCCCGACCATACGGTTCTAGGCGCTCAATGAATGGGAGGTGTACCAACTCGCCTCGATTGACGCGAAACCAAACCTTCGGATCCAACTCCTCTTCCATCTGACTCAGGCTGTGACTCAGTGGATGCTTCTTGCCATTAGCATCTAGCGCAAAAGCCACCTTGTCCTCACTCAAGAGCATCGCTACGTCGACAATAGGTAGAATTGTGATACCACTCGTTCGCTTGATGGTAAAGCGCTCACGGTAATGCTGATGCTGTTTTTGAAGTGCTGCCTGGAGTTGCGCAATGGCCGAAACACTCAAGCCTAATCCTACCGATGGTTCTTCGGCTTTAGGCTCAGCTTGTTGACGAACCAATCCACGGACCTTGTCAATCGCAGCTTCAAATTGCTCGTAGGTATACGGCTTGAGTAAGTAGCCGACGCCATTGGCCTCAAAGGCTCTGAGTAAGAATTGATCGTAAGCTGTCGCAAAAACCACTGGCGCAGCTATTGGACGCGCATCGAACAGTCCGAAGACATTCCCGTCTAGCAACTCGATATCGCTAATGATGAGATCGGGGTCACCGTGCTCATCCAACCATTGATTGGCGTCGCCGACGCTTTGTACCCAACCTGCTTCTACCAAGCCTTGTCCGTATTTCGTGAGGTACTGGCGCGTGCGGCGTGCGGCAATTGCTTCGTCTTCGATCAGGAGAGTGCGCATTAGGGAATTTTGAATTGGTGCTTGAAGCTACGCTTCTTCGCAATTTTGAATTTTGAATGAACACGACTTTTAGCTCGCCTTCGGCTCATTTATACTGCGGGCCTTCTGTACTGCGGGCCTTTTGTACTGCGAACCAGTGGTTCGCAGTAACAACAGTAACAACAACACTACACCTTCTCTATGAGCAAAGAAGTAACGAGACCAGACGTATCCTCCAAATGCAACAACGGCAGCCTAGCCATCCAGTGGGCACCTAGTTGACGGGAATACGTCTCTTCATCAGTCAGTAAGGCATACCTCCTGAAAAGATTAGCAGTACCACTACCCGACCGCTCGTGCGTGGCAAGCTCGCCTGGTTTAGGTGAATGATCGTTGATGATGAACAAAGCGTTTTCGCGACACTCAATCGTGATAGTTACTGGATTTCGCTCCGTAGCGAGGTTGTGTTTGTAGACGTTTTCTAAAACGGTTTGCAAAGCGCCCGGTGGAACGTAAGCTTTTTCTAATTGAGCCACCTCGAAGTTTTCACGAAAGTGGAAAGCAGTTCCAAAACGTTGCTCCACTAAAAAATTGTAATCCCTTGCATGTTGCATCTCATCTGTTGCAGGTACCAAGTCTTCATCACGGTGACGAATGAGATAGCGATACATGTTCGATAATCGATGCACAAATACTTTTGCCGTTGCAGGGTCATCATCTATGAGGATATCTAAGATGTTCAACGAATTAAACAAGAAGTGAGGATCTACTTGCGAACGAAGCCGTTGAAGTTCAGACTGCCTTCGCTCAGATTCCAGAGTTAAATTCCGGCGTTGCGAGTCATAGAATTTCTTACCCGTCAGCACTGCAACAACCATAAATGCATTCTGCGAGTCATTCGCAATAGACCAATACCAACTTCGAAAATTTAAAGCACGAGGAGGTTCAGGATCTATGAAATGAAACGCGCCCCAACTCAACGGATAGATAGCTGCTAGTGTTAGTATGGTAAACACGAAAAGAAAAACTAATTTCCGCTCAGGCAGAAAACTGTAGTTCAAAATATTAACGATAAACCATGCGACTGCTGAATAAATTATCGACATCCAAATCGTATTCGCAAATTTGCTCCAAAGCGGCAAATCCGCATCATACGTTCCTATGAAAATAGGGAATGCGACAACCCAGAAAAGAAAAATAATGATCCCATCCGACCTCGTGTCAGGAGCGATTCGCCAGTCTATACCGAGGAAGCGGGTTGTTTTGGTATACATGATTTCAACTTTATGAAGACTGAAATTCGCAAAAAATATGAATGAAGAGCACAACCTCGATCAAGGCGAGGCCTTTCTCTTGATTGAACTAGAAATGAAGTAACAAGTTATCGAGTCAACTCAAGTAGAGTCCCGCGTAGACGCGAAGGTCATTGGCGTGTCAACCGCCGAAGGGAACATCTCGTCATTCAAAATTCAAAATTACTTAATTCAAAATTTTGCCTTTAATCCTCTGCGCGATTCAAGATATCACGTGCAGCACTTTGACGGCGCTCCTTGCTCTTCATGTATCGGTTACCAAACTTATACGTCAGGTTAAGCATTACGATGTCGGTCTCCCAAGTATTGATAATGTCCATGCGCTGTGACTGGTAACGAATCTCGCCATCCCAAGGATTGAAGAGTCCATCTTCATAGCTAATACCGACCGTCAACTTCTTATCTAGGAACTTGCGCTCTAGTCCAATACTTGAACCGAACAGCGTTCCTGAAGAGATGATTCCCTGCTGACCACCAGACTGGATCCAGTAGTTAAGCTCACCTTTTAATTCTAATGGAAGCTCAATAGTAGCATTAAAAATACCTGTCAATTCCCAGCTACCACGCTCAAAATCTTCACCCAAAAATTCCGTCTCAAAGCGGTTGTAATACGCCATTCCTCCAAAGTATCCATCGACCTTAGGGATAAAGCTAAGTGGCGCAAAAAGGTGTCCACCGTAACTTGTATTTACGTCTAGATTATCGTCGTACGCTTCGGTAATTTTAGTAACGCGGTCCTGTTCAGTAACCAATGATATCGCATCGTTCGTGCGCGTATACGCAAGACGGAAAAACGGTTGCCCTTCAAAGCTCAGGTTTATCTGTGCATTGTGCACAAACTCTGGTTGCAGCTGAGTATTTCCTCGACGAAAGGTGAGCGGATCCATGTAGCGTACGAATGGATTAAGTGCACCATAGCTCGGGCGCTTCAATCGGTAGCTATAGGCTGTACTAATGCCAATTGGACCTGCGATCGGCATACTTAAACCAAAGCTTGGGAAAAAGTTGCCATAATCTCGCTGAAAGAGTGAATCTGTCGTTACGTTTTCACCCTCAATGAAGGTGTGCTCATAACGTAATCCTGCACTCATTTTCACATCGCCCAACTTTGCGTCAAAGGTTAGGTAAGCCGCTCCGATATTCTCTTGATAGAGAAATTGATTGGTTAATCCAGGAGCGTTGACGAAATTAATATCTGAATTCATTGGGCGACTAGAAGCGCGCAAGTCCGCATCGACATCGGCGTAAGAATATTTTGCACCAGTGCGCAGCGTCAAGCCGCGTGTGCTGTCCTGAAAGATAGGATGCGTATAGTCTGTTTCAATTGCAATGACGCTGGTACTTCCTAGTTCTAAATTGCGGATATCTTCAATTGGGCTCCCGAAGTCACCTGAGACAATATTCGTAATCGTATTGAGTTCACCGTCGCGATTAAATCCGCCATAGCTCGCATCCACTTCCAGCTTACGACCAGCAGTGTCAATATCAAATCGATAAAACACATCTGCTCCAAATGAAGTCCGTGTTTGATTATTGATATTACTTGTAGCTAAGTCAAATAAGAGTGGCGCATTACTCAAGTCATCGCCAAGTACAGCACCTCCGTAACCCTGAGTGGAATTGACACCTGTTGCATTATCGACGGTATTTCGGTATCGACCAGATACGCCGACATTATGCCGATCAGTTATGTCGTAATCCACTCCTCCGCGAAAGCTGAGGGTATTTGGCAGAAAAGGCTCAAGGTTGTCTTGCTGCAAAAGAGCGCCTTCTACTTCGCGGTCAAGTGTAAGCTGATCGAATCCTGATCCTCGTCGATAGTTGACTGATCCGAATACGTTGAGCGGACCGTCGCGGTGGCTCAAATTGACACCCGTATTAAATTTGTCGTAAGTACCGCGCCCCACACCAAGTCTAGCTGACCCATTGGTACCAAGTCGGACATTTTTCTTGAGTATGATGTTGATCACTCCACCTCCTTCGGCGTCATAAGAAGCGCCAGGTTGAGTGATGACTTCAATCTTAGCGATATCACTTGCAGGAAGATCACGCAGGAGGCTTTGCACATCCATGTAGCGCGTTTGGCGACCATCGATTAGGATGCTCACCCCTTGTGTTCCTGCCATACTTACGTTTCCTTGCCGGACTACAAGTCCAGGCACTTTCTGCAGTAGTTGCGTTGCCGATCCGGTCTGGCCCGTAACTGACCCTTCTACGTTGACGATCATCTTTCCGGCCTGCTGTTCAAGGAACGGCTTCTTAGAAGTGACGACAGCCGTTTCGAGCGTTTGAGAAAACGCATTCAGCTGAAGTGCCCCCATGTTCTTATCGGCACCTAGAACAAACGCTTCCGATTGGAAGTCACTATAACCGAGCATCACTACTTGCAGGAAGTAGCTACCGCTATCTGCGCTCATGCTGAAACTGCCGTCTTCTTCACTCAATTCAGCTTTCGCCAAAACCGAGTCCGCCGCATTCATCAGCAACACGTTCGCAAAACTGATCTCATCGTTTTCGCCTTGCAACTGACCGGAAACCGTGTAGGTTGAAGGAGTCGCTTCTTGCGCCGTAGCGGCAATCGAGAATGTAAAAATGCTGAGGAGGAGTAGAGTAAACCGCATGTTCCAAATTTTTGAGACTGTGATGAGTTGACGATCAATCGCCTTAACAGTTACAAATGTGAAGGACAATGCAGTGACAAACACGTTGCTTCAGACGAACGGGGGAATTTTTCGGATGAATGGGAAAGAAGAACAAAACACCTTTTGAAAACAGCGAGACTTCTTATCAAGACAGTGCATAACACTGGTAATCAACCCGTAAAAACCCAACCCTCAGCTTTCACACCCTTACAACAGAACCAATTTACAATCTGCGCTCAATAGTTTACTGCGTGATTGTATGTCCTGTAGACACGTCTGCAAATTTGGATAGTGCGCTCCCAAATTTGATATTTCAATACGCAGCTCACTGTAAGCTGCTGCAGGAGAAGACTTGTTTAGAAACGTCCACAAATCGTCCGTCGCTGTGTAGCCGTAGACCTCTGCTCCAACTTGAGTACTCCAACCATTGAGGAAGGCTCCATTTATGCTTGCTGTTGTAAAAGCCTCTTGGCCAACAGGAATGACAAGAACTTCCACTGAAGAATCAACCAAGTTCAAGACAGGTGGACTTACTGAAAATCCAGAAGACAGGCCTAGTATAAGTAGGCTAAAAGTGAGGATACGTAGCATGATTTATTGTTTTACGAACCGATGATTCGTTAGTGATTCGTTTTGTTTGACTTGAAGCAAGTAGACTCCCACCGGAAGCCCGGTTAAATCGAGGCTTACAGTATTATCATTTTCCACTACCAATAATGAGACAAGCGCCCCTGTGCTCATAGAAAGCACGCGAATACTTGTTACCTCCATTTGAGTTGTGAGACCCGTAATTGAGAGCTTCTCCTGAGCAGGATTCGGAAAAACACGAACAGGATTGAATTGACAGTTGAGGCGAGCAGACACTAAATTTGAATACGCTTTTGTACCGTCAAAATCATACGTAACTAATCTGTAAATATTTTGCCCTACTGGAGAAGGATCCTCAAACTCATAGCTTGAAAGCGCCTGTATGTCTCCCTTACCAGCGATAGTGCCTACGACTTGAAAATCGTCTTCCACTTTTCGTTCAATAGTAAAATGAGATACGTTTAACTCGGAAGCCGTCTCCCAAGACAAAGCAACGGAGCAATCAACAACACTAGCCTTAAAGAATACTAATTCGGCCGGTAAAGGTGGACTACAATCAACGCTAAAAGGATGATCTGTGAGTGTATTACAAAACCCGTCACAATCAGAACTAGCAGACACTTCTCCTAGGTCGCAACTGCCATTACAATCGGGACCAGACGAGCTGTCTGAAGGATCACAGGTCCCATTACAATCAGGGCCAGATGAACTATCGCTGGCATCGCAAGCGCCATTGCAATCAGGGCCAGAGGAACTATCACCAGCGCCGCAAACTCCATTACAATCAGGACCGGACGAACTATCGCCAGCGCCGCAAACTCCATTACAATCTGGACCGGACGAACTATCGCCAGCGCCACAAACTCCATTACAATCAGGACCAGATGGGCTATCGCCGCTTTCGCAGACGCCATTACATTCCGGGTCTCCAGGATTAATACAGCCCGTAAGAGGAGTTGATTCGAAATCACTTTCTCCTGTTACTTTCTCAAGTGATGATGCGAGGACCAGAATATCGTTTGATTCCCAGCTCATAACTTGTTCTAAGTTATTCTGAGCATGATCGATCTCAATTCGTGTAAGGCGAGGCGCTTGATTATCAAGAAAAATCTTGGAATCTTGAGAGAAGCATAGCGCTGTAGGTAGCAACACAAAAAGCAAGAGTAGATTTCGTAACATCGAGATACTTTTATCCAAATGAAAGAAAGAGCCTCGTTGAAAGCTTCTTAGAATTTTTAGATGGTCAATTTCGATTTGCAAATCGATGTCGAAATACCATCAATAGATAACAAACCGCTATTTTTTGCCCTTCACACGATGCCAGAGTCCATTGAACATCTCTCCCATATCTACATCATTCCGAAAAGGAGCTTGACGCATGCCCCACTCTTCACCTTCCTTTCGTGGATAGACCTGAAAAGCGAAAAGCGGCTTCGGATCATCACTCGGCAAAATTCCGAAACGCAAATCAGCGACATACAACGTATCAGCCTCGCCGCGCCAAGTGGTGCTATAGCCGTCTGAAAACCAATCCAGAACCTGGATTGCTCGTTCGTCCTGAATTGGAGCGACAAGCTGACGGTTGCGAGGAAACGCGTTGAGTTCGCTTAGGTCCAATGCAAAAGGCTTGTCAAGTAGACCTAAGCTGCCTGTCTTAATCGTATCTCCTTGATCGATCACGACATTCCAAAGCACATTCTGGAAGATCGTAGGCGTAGCGATAAAGCGCTCATACGGCACATTGGCTGCAATAAGCTTCTGCTCCACTTCACCGCGAACCTTATACAGGTTAAAACAAGTGAATAGAAGATAAGCGGTACTGATTCCAACACCCGCCCAAGTCAAGGTTCGACGCAGGGGGTTTTGGCGTAAGCTGCGACTAGCAACTAACAGCAACACCAAAAACGGCATCGTGTAAACAGGATCAACGACCGAAATGGTATTCCAAGCGATACGCAAGTCATCAAACGGCTGTAGCATTTGCGTGCCGTAGGTCGTAAAGCAATCCAGTAACGGGTGCGTGCCTATACAAAGCGCGAAAAGCCAGAACCAGGTTTTATAAGGTACGTGAGGCGTTGATGCTCGAGATTTGATTTGGCGAAAGCCCCAAACCAACATCGGGAACGTTACCGTCACCAGAGCTACCACGGCCGAGTATGTCCAGACGCCGCGCAAGGGAGTCGGAGACATGAAGCTTCCTACAGCGATCAGCATGGTTATGGCAAGTAGGCCTGGCAACCAGACCTTCCACAAGTAGTCCAACTTCGGCTTTCCATCTGCGGGATAGAGCGCCTTGGCCATCCATGCTATCACAGGACTCGCGAGGACTGCGTAGTAAAGGGAGTGCGTCACGCAACGGTGAAAAGCGAGGTTCGTAATCGGATCAGCTACCTGTCCGGCGAAGACGTCAAAATCAGGAATGGTGCCTGCTACGGCACCCCAGATCATGGCGCGATTACCAAGTTTACGGCCAGTTACGAGTTCGCCGACGGCGGCACCGAGAACGATTTGAGTTAGTGAATCCACTTTTAGGTTCGAGGTTCAGACAGTTTTCAATTTACTCCGCAAATTGAAAACTGAGTTCAAGGTTCAGCTCCATTTCTCTTTGCTACGCAAATTCGAAATGAAAGTTCTAGGTTCAGCTCTACTCCTCATTTGCTTTGCAAATTTTGGAGTAGAAGTTCTAGGTTTAGCCAATTTTCGATTTGCTTCGCAAAGCAAAAATTGGGTTCTAGGTTCTTACAACCTGCAAGGTGCATAGATTTAAGCGATGGCAAAGACATTCGAAGAACTAGACGTGTACAAATTATCGTGCGAGATCAATAAGGATATCTGGACGCTCCGTTCTTCAATCAAATCTGAAAGCCCAGGCACATGGCACCAACTAGATAGATCTGCAGGTTCCATATCAGACAATATTGCCGAAGGCTTCGGACGCGAGACGCGGCCTGATTTCAAGAATTTCCTGAGATACAGCAAAGGGTCGGCCATGGAAGCCCAAAGCCAGATTAACAGATGCATGGACCGAGAACTGATCGACGCGAGGACCGCCTCAACCATCATCAAAAAGCTTAGGCGTGTCACGGTAATGATCACAAGTTTTCAGAGATACCTTGCCCAAAACCGACTAAAACAGGAACCGCTTCAGAACCTGATATTTCATATGGTTCTGAAACCGAATCTGTTCTAGATACTCAAGTACCTTCGTGGTGGTAGAACCTTGAGCCAATCTTTCAAAAATGTGAAGCATTGAGAAGGATTGACGAACCTTGAACCAACGGGATGAAATTGCGTAGCAATAGAATACCGTTGTTGAACCTTGAACCACCCAATGCGAGCTGCGCGAGTGTTTGGTGCGTGAACCTTGAACCCTCCTGAATGCTAACCCCCCAGCAAGCCGACGCCGAAGACCTTAAAAACGGCCCCGAACCGACCCCTCCCCTGGGCTCGTGGAAGGCCATGTACATCGCCGTCATGGTGATTCAAGTGGTCCTCGTACTTCTTTTCGTCTGGTTCCAAAACGCATATAGCTAATGGTACTGCTCGACTGGATTGTAATGGGGTTGACCCTCTTCGCCATTGTGGCTTACGGGGTTTGGAAAACACGCAGCGTCAATACTGCTGAAAGTTATTTGCTCGGAGACCGCGACTTGCGTTGGTGGACGATCGGACTTTCCATCATGGCCACACAGGCTTCTGCGATTACCTTTTTGAGTACACCGGGCCAGGCATTTGACTCAGGTATGGGCTTCGCTCAGTTCTATTTTGGATTGCCTTTGGCGATGGTGCTTCTGAGCATTTTCGTGCTTCCGATTTACTATCGACTCAAGGTCTACACCGCCTACGAATACCTCGAAGGGAGGTTTGATTTACGCGCACGAACGCTGACCGCAGGACTGTTCCTCCTTCAGCGTGGACTTGCAGCCGGCATTACGATCTACGCACCGAGTATTATCCTGAGTACCATCCTTGGATGGAACCTCTCGGCGACTCTACTCATCGTGGGCGGCCTCGTCATCATGTACACGGTTGCTGGTGGCACCAAGGCTGTAAGTGTGACGCAAAAGCAACAGATGATCGTCATCCTCACAGGTATGTGCTTGGCCGCGATCTTCCTGGTGTACCAACTCCCTGAAGGGATTGGGTTCACAGACTCACTCAACGTTGCGGGTAAGCTGGGCAAACTTGACCTGGTTGATTTCGAGTTCGACATGTCGAGCCGCTACAACATCTGGTCTGGTCTCCTTGCGGGACTCTTCCTCTTCATGAGTTATTTCGGAACGGACCAAAGTCAAGTACAACGCTACTTATCTGGACGCTCACTTGCGGAAAGTCGTCTCGGTCTTCTCTTCAATGGAATCATCAAGGTGCCGATGCAGGTACTTGTGCTTTTCGTTGGGGTAATGGTTTTCGTTTTCTTCCAGTTTGCAAAGCCACCGATCCACTTCAATACCGCCAATGTTGCAGCTATTGAGCAGAGTGCTATGGCGGGTGATTTTGCTTCCGCCAAAACCCGTTACGACGCTATTCACGCAGAGAAGGTTGGGGCTGTAACGTTGCTTGCTCAAAACCTCCGCGAAGGGACGAGTTTTGACGAAAGTCTAGTTACTGTCGAAAACCTACAGGCGCAAGAGAAGGCAGTACGCGAAGAAGTCGATGCGATTATTACAAGCGTTGATCCTGGCTTAGAAACTCGAGACGAGGACTACATTTTCATCAGTTACATCCTCAATTACTTGCCGATTGGCCTGGTGGGATTGCTGATTGCTGTGATCCTTTCGGCAGCCATGAGTTCGAGTGCAAGTGAGCTCAATGCTTTGGCTACGACTACAGTTGTTGACGTCTACAAGCGCCGGATCAAGCAAGATGGAGATGATGCTCATTACTTAAAGGCCAGTAAATGGCTCACTGTGATGTGGGGCTTGATTGCACTGACGTTTGCCGCAGGAGCAAGTCTGTTCGACAACCTCATTGAAGCGGTCAATATCATTGGAAGTCTCTTTTACGGGGCGATCCTTGGCATCTTTGTGGTTGCCTTTTTCCTTAAGAAAATTGGAGGCCGAGCCGTCTTCTACGGAGCGCTCGTCGCTGAGTTTTTTGTGGTTACTGTTTACTTCCTCAACTACTATGAGTTCATCAACTTCACCTACCTGTGGCTCAACCCATTAGGCTGTATCGTTTGCGTGCTCTTTGCGTGGTTTTTCCAGGCGACACTGGGCGATAGTGATGAGAAACTAGTGCTTGAAGCTTAGCAGTAAAGCGAGAACCTCATTTCGTAAAAAATGCCATCCAACAATTCAGTTGTTGCTTACGTTTGGGTAACCTCAAACACTACCTCATGAAAAAACTACTCTTTTTGCTCTTTGCAGGAATCCTGCTTAGTAGCGTGAGCCTTACTGCTCAAAACTTTGAAAGTGCTGTTGGCGCACGCCTTGGAATTCCACTATCTGTCTCTTACAAGTTGTTCATCAACGAAAGTGACGCTGTAGAGGCGTATGCTGGAATATCGTCCAGAGCCTTTTACAATGAAGCAAGAGTTGCTGTTGCTTATCAGCGTCACAACAGTTTTGATCTTGATGCAGAACTTGCACCACTACAATGGTACTACGGTGCAGGAGCCTCTGTTGGATTTTACAATTACGCGCTCGATTACATTGGTAATAGCGGAGGAATTGGGCTTGGCATCAGTGGATACCTAGGAGTGCAATATGCCTTCGATGATATTCCTCTCGAAGTCACCGTAGACTGGGTACCGACCATCGGTATAGGAAGTAATGGAGGACGCGGATTTGCGGCTGGATATGCTGGTGCAGGTATCCGATATATCCTCCGACGCTAGACCAATCTAGCTCAGAACAGCCACTTAAAAAGCCCCCAATTACAGATGTAGTTGGGGGCTTTTTTCATGAACTCGTCCAAAGGAAATCAGACTTGAATTCACTGGCGCTACTAGCCTATTCTAGCCTGAGATCGCCTCTTTATGGGCCTTACGAAAGCCACTTGGGCTCTCACCTATCTGACGCTTAAAAAAGCGTGAAAAGTGCGCAGGCTCTTCAAATCCGCAAGCATATCCTACCTCGGCCGCAGAAGCATCGGTGTAGATCAACATGCGCTTCGCTTCAAGAGAAATACGATCTTGAATGATTTGTAATGGCGTTCGTGTTGCAAATTTTCCGAACAGGTTGGCCAGTGTTTTTGGTGACTTGTGCAAGAGGTCTGCATAGTCCTGAACCTGGTGCTTCTCCTTGTAGTTCAGCTCAACGAGAAGACCAAATTGACGAATGATATCCAGCTCTGTTTTCTCAACGGTATCATCGACATGCTGCGCTTTATAAATGCGCGTAAGCTTAACGATGAGACGCTTCAACAGCATACGGAGCATCTCACCTTGAAGGTTATCTCCTTCTTGAAATTCGTCTTCAAACACCTTCAAAAGAAGCTCAAACTTGGGAGCTTCTACTTCGTCGAGCATGACACGCGGCGTATCCTTCGTCCCATAAAACAACAAACCCGAACAAGACACTTCTTGGTCGTGATCGACAATGCAATAGAACTCGCGATTGAATTGCCAAGCCACCAACTCATCCGCTGGAGAAAACGAAAAATGTTGACTCGCTAGTAGCGTGATCACCTCGTTTGGTTTTAGCGAAAGCTGGATGGAGTCAAGACTAAAAGCCTTAGGCTTATCCGAAGTATTCCAAACAATAGTGAGCGGTTGCTCACTACTTTCTTCAAACGAATCACGTCCCATGCTAGATTCACCTACGTGGAGGCGAAAGATGGAACCCGTGTGAGTGTCTGTGTGGTTATAGCGCATTATGTGCAAGTCTAGGCAGTAACAAAGAAACGCAGCGCAATCTGAAAGACTACGCTGCGCTTTATTTAGAGAAACACTTCCGAGCGAAAACGTTCTTTAAGAGCCTGTTTAAGACAACACCGGCTCTTCGAGAGGTACTGCTGCAGGAAAATCAACAGGTACTTGGGTGACGCCATGTAGGAAATTAGAAACCACCTTGTCACCGATCACCATAATGATGTCTACAAGGTTGGCTTGCGTATAACCCGCAGCAAGGAGTGCGTCCGTTACAGCTGCAGTAGGCTTTCCACGGTTGATCGTAGTTTCTTTCGCAAACGTTGCGAGAGCTGCTACTTTAGGATCAAAGGTTACTTCTCCGCGACGAATTCCGAGAATTTGCTCCTCGTTAAATCCGTTCATCTGGCCAATTGCCGTGTGAGCAGCGAGACAGTAAGAGCATCCGTTCACTTGACTTACCGCTAGGTTGATGACCTCTTTCTCTTTAGCCTTAAGCGTTGACTTGCGGCCTTGAAAAGCTAGGTAATCTGGGAGTGCAGTTTCGTTAAGAGCGAGTGTTGCGTAGATGTTTGGTACGAAACCGAGTCCTTTTTCTAGGTTGTCGAAAATTGCTTGGTTTGTAGGAGTAACAGTAGCGCGAGTTGGAACAGTGAAAGTTGCCATGATAGATGAGTTTGAAATTATTTGTGAGTATCGCAGCAACATTGTGTCGCTTTGATATCACAAAGATCACGGCGTTTTCACCCTTTGCTGATACCTCGTCTTCCCGAGGAATTACCAATTCGTCCCCGATCAGGGAATTTTGTCCCGCAATGCAGCGGGATTGAATTTTGAATGCCTTTGGGACGTGAGCGTGGTGTTGCACATACCGCATGTGGCCCGACCGTTGCACGGTCGACCGAGACATATTAGAGCCTACCATCCTATGGCAGATCCAAGCTGTGAAACTCAAAAAATCGATCCTTTTACGACGCTCGTGAAGAATTCGCCTTACTCCACTTTCACCACCTTCCAACTCGCTGCATCACCCTGCTCATTCTGCACGTGCAACGCATATACACCGGTCGGCAAGTGAGAGACATTCCAATCACCATCACCTTTAAAGGAACCTGTCAGAAGCGTCTTCCCAGTAAGGCTCAGTAGACGGACTTGTAATTCTTCAGCTGAAGTGGATCGAATCGAAAGTTGATCGCGAACAGGGTTTTGCGGAAGCGCAATAGAATGCTCTAATTCTGTTTTTGTAGAGATAATAAATCCTAACTCCAAGAGAAGATTTCGGCCATCGTTTTCATCAAAAAGTGGCCTCCCGTTAAAATCATCTTTGCTAGCTAGCGCGACTGCATAGCGAGGGTTGCTCTGTAAGCTAAGACTGACATCTGGTAGTGAGAGGTAGAGGTTATAAAATTCCCCAAAACTGTAATTGCTCGGTAGAACTCCTGTGAGAGACCATTCAACATGTCCAGGCTGCCATGTGCGAATATCGGTACTCGGATTAGTAAAAATCGCTTCCCGAGTTCCATATTCGAATACTAATTGAACAGGACGATCATGAATCGGTGCAGCAAAGCCAATATTACGCAGGTACAATTTCAGCGTGAAAGGTTCTTCTGGCTGAGGAGGACTTGCGATATCCCATTCGAGAGAGTCTAGCACGATCCGATACCCTAGCCTACTAGCGATCTCATCATAACAACCTTCCTGCTCCCAGCGGCTCAATACATCAGGATGATAGTTGTCGTTTAAGTAAGTCCAGTGAAAACGCTCAAGTTCTTTAAGTGCATTACCGCAGTCTGCAAACGACGAATTGCCGCACGTCTCGCCCCCCATGAGGGTATACTTCGCTTCGGTTTCGACGAAAGGCTTCTGCGTTGTGGTATCGGAATAGGTGTAATCATTGGCAGCCACTAAAAAGCAATCGTTATGGTAACCGATTCGAGCTTGAGGTAAACTGGTGTACGCCGTCGAAGCAGTGATGCTATCTGCTGGAATATCAAGGTTGTAAAACTGCTCCTTCAACTGCGGATACCGCTGAGATAGAAAGCGATCTTCTGGAATCCAACTGAGCAATGTGTCGATGAGTCGTTTGCGCAAATCCCACTGTGCATTTGTCACCGGCGGATTGGCCTCACTTCCAAAAGCATCACTGTAATAATTCTCGCCCCACGTTCCCCAAAAGCCATTGTGCATCGTCAAGATGATATCCCAATTGTCTGCGAGCACAGGCTTGAGTTGCTCAATGTGCTGGAAGATCAATTCAGGATCTGTCGGTCCGTCGAGATAAGGAGGGATCGCATTGCCTGCGCCGTCGGTATTTCCATACTCATACGTGTACGCAAAACGAATCGCGAGCTTCATTCCCGCAGCACGAACAGCCTGCAAATCGCTGGTGATGTGATCTAGAAACGGCTGTGGTATTGGACTATCATAAGCATCCGTAAAATAGTACGTCCGTTTGATTACCGTTTGCTTCAAATCGGCGCGCAATGGATCTAACCAGCTAGCCTGAAAGGGATAGAGGTCGTTTGGCTCAGACCGCGTCCAACGACTAAAGCCGCGTTCTGGGTTGGCGCGGAGGGTTGGGTCTTCCGTGAAGGATGCGCGGTAGACTTGGGCGGCTGCGCTATTCGATACTAAGATGCACATTACAAGGTATAAAGCTATGGATTTGAGCATGAAGGCCAAGTTAAATAACAAAATAGAAACCGAGGCAAATATTTAATATAAATACCGATACAAAGTAACACTGCCTAAAGAGGTACGGGTCTGCAAGATATTAATTTATAAGGTATATCCGATAGACTTCGGCCTCTGGAAATATATAGCTAGACAATAGACATCAAGAACTCCGATGAAGTCTCAAAACCTAACATCAATAAACTCAATTTCACTAATCTCATCTTCACAACAAACCGCTCCAAGAAAATCCTTTCCAAAAGTCAAGTCACGCAAAAACCATCTCTTACCCTCAAGTACGAAATGATCTGAGGAAACATCCAATTCGACTTTATGCAAGTAATTCAACCTTAGTCCGAGGGCTTTTATGATACTTTCTTTACGTGTCCAAAACCAATAGAATTCACGGAGTGGGTCAACAGCACCTTTAATAGCTGACCACTCATGAGCTGAAAACATAGCCGTAAAATCTTCAAAGTCTATCGGACTAATTTTTTCTATGTCAACGCCTAGTAGTCCTTCCTTTGAGAAACCACAAACTACTTGATGGCCAGAATGGGAAATATTGAAGTGTATTTCAGGTAAAACTGGTTTCCCATTCTCCTGCAGTTCAATTTTCCGTAAATCATCATCAAGGCCATAAGCATCGAGACCTTGCTTCAAGAGCAGTCGACCTGCTACATAATTATAAGCACTAGCCTTTGATCGATATCGAAGTGCTTTGGCATGCAAGGAGGTAGGCAGCCACTGAAGTAGCATTGGAAGCAACTCCTGGATGATCAACGACTCGGTATGGGTGCGATAGATTGTAACGAACATGTCTGATTTGCTTAAACCACGGGAATTGTAACGCCAAGCCTATGCAAGGTGGCAAACGTTTCGTACACTTGCCGGTAATTTAAGAACCAAAAAAGTACCACGCGTACCAACTGTGTCAAATTGAGACCTTAGCTAACCAGCAAAACGTATGATAACGAAGGAATTCATCATAGAAACAGCAACAAAGCTATTCATGCAAAACGGCGTGAAAGCCATTACAATCGATCGTATTGTGAAGGAACTACATACGTCAAAGCGGACCATTTACAGTCACTTTGAAGATAAAGACACGCTGTTAAAGGCATGTCTGGATGTTTACAATGCTAAAGTGCGTTCGGAAAACGAAGAGGTAATAAGGTCGGCCGATGATGTGATTGAAGCAATGGGGCATATGCACCAAAAAATCGTTCATCGTTCACTCCAGATCAACCCAAACTTTTTTAGCGACATCGTTCATTATTACCCAAGATTGTTGCAGGAGTCTTACGAACGCAACGGCAACTACGCTCATCAGCAGTTGATCAATCTAGCTAGTGCAGGCATCAAAGATGGTATTTTTCAAGAAGATATGGATGTGGAGGTGGTCGGCAAGACCGTGCTAAAATTGTTGAAGTTATTAAAAGACAACGAACTGTTCCCTGCAACCGAATTCAGTAAAGAGCGATTAACATTTGGCATTATGGTACCCTATTTAAGGGGCTTATGTACGGAGAAAGGAATTCGCTTATTACACATCCAAGAAGAACTATTCAAGGTCCACATTTAAGCGTGGCGCTAAGCGCACAGAAGCAAAAAACGACAAGTAAAAGATTATTTCATGAATATTAATTCCTCCTTAAAGAAGACTCCGATTGCTGTAATAGGCATCTCAGCGATGTTTGCTGATGCCAAAAATATGGAGGAATACTGGACGAATATCATTCAGTCTAGGGATAGCATCAAGGATGTGCCGCCCAATCGCTGGCTAATCGACGACTATTTCGATGAGGAAATGACCACTCCAGATAAAACCTACTGTAAACGAGGAGGATTCTTACCTGAAATAGATTTCAATCCAATGGAGTTTGGGTTGCCGCCCAATATTTTGGAAGTCACAGATGCATCACAACTACTTGGATTAGTGGCTGCTAGAGATGCTTTTGAAGATGCGGGGTATGGCAGGACTTCAACGAAATTCACAAAAGAACTTAAAGAAAAAACAGGTGTACTATTAGGAGTTGGAGGAGGACAAAAACTAATTACCCCACTAATTGCTCGATTGCAATATCCAATCTGGGAGAGAGCCTTACGTGCAAGTGGTGTTTCAGAGCAGGATATTCCAAAAATAACTGAGAAAATAAAAAGCGCTTATGTCGGTTGGAATGAGAATGCTTTCCCTGGTCTTTTAGGAAATGTGATTTCTGGTCGTATTACTAATCGATTTGATTTAGGCGGAATTAATAGCGTAGTAGATGCTGCATGTGCAGCATCCTTAAGCGCCATTAAAATGGCGTTGAGCGAATTGGTGGAAGGGAGATGCGACATGATGTTGACGGGAGGAGTGGATACAGATAATTCTCCGTTTATGTATATGTCATTCAGCAAAACGCCAGCATTTTCGAAATCTGGCAATATCAGTCCTTTTAGCAATAAAGCAGATGGAATGCTGATCGGTGAAGGCCTAGGAATGCTGGTCTTAAAAAGACTGGAAGATGCGGAAAGAGACAATGATCAGATTTACGCAGTCATAAAAGGAGTCGGAACATCTAGTGATGGACGCTTTAAGTCCGTGTACGCACCTCGCCCAGCGGGTCAGGCTTTGGCAATGAACCGCGCCTATGAAGACGCAGGATATTTACCAGAAACAGTCGGCCTACTAGAAGGACACGGAACGGGAACAGGAGCAGGCGATCCTACGGAGTTTACTTCTATGCAAATGGTGTTTGGTGCCAATAATCCTAAAAAACAACACATTGCACTAGGCTCGGTCAAGTCACAAATTGGCCACACGAAATCGGCCGCGGGTGCAGCTGGAATCATAAAAGCAGTTTTGGCACTACACCACAAAGTGTTACCGCCTACGATCAACGTACAGGAGCCCAATTCAAAATTCAACATTGAAGACTCGGCTATTTACGTAAATACGGAGGCTAGACCTTGGCTTCGAAACGGGCATCCCCGTCGTTCAGGTGTAAGTGCTTTCGGATTTGGTGGTATCAATGTGCATATCACGATGGAAGAATACCTGGGTCGTGGCACAACAGACTATCGACTTCACGAACCTTACAAAACGATCATCCTGCAAGCATCTAGTCCAGCTAAATTACTAAAAGCTGGAACAGGAGTTTTGAGTCAATTAAATGGAGTAGAAAGCGAAACTGCGTTCAAAAATTTGGTTGCAAAAAGCAAAACCATTCAACTCAAGCAAGGAAATGCGCGAGTAGGGTTTGTAGTGAACACAATGCAAGAGTGCGTTGACATGCTTAAAGCGGCTACCGAACAAGGCTTTTCTTCTAGTCCATGGGACCACCCGAAGAAAATACATTACCGCCCGACGGGAATTGATACGACAACCAATAAAGTCGTGGCACTATTTGCTGGACAAGGGTCGCAATATGTAGGAATGGGAAGGGAACTAGCGAACGCTTTCCCGTCAGTGACTCAGACGTTTGAACAAGCTGACAACCTCTACGAGACTATTAACTCCAACTCACTAACCAACATTGTATTCCCTATTCCAGTATTCAACGAGGAGGAGCGAATTCAGCAACAAAAAGAGCTAACCAAGACGCAGTTTGCGCAGCCTGGAATTGGTGCACTAAGCATGGGCCAGTATAAAACGCTACAGCATGCAGGCTTTTCCCCAGAATTCACAGCTGGACATAGCTTTGGGGAACTAACAGCACTATGGGCCGCAGGTGTTTATGACGACGTTACGTTTTTGAACTTGGCTAAAACACGAGGCGAAGCCATGGCCATCGATAACCCGAACGAGGATACGGGAGCAATGCTGGCAATAAAAGCTCCTCAGCGTCAAGTAGTTGAAAGCATCAAAGACATCGAAGGTGTCCTGATCGCAAATGTAAATTCCGATCAACAGGTTGTCATAGGTGGTAGTACACCGGCGATTAAAATTGCGGAAGAACAACTAAGAATGAATGGCTTTTCGGTAGTTCAATTACCAGTTGCCGCTGCGTTCCACACCGAATTTGTAAAGCACGCACAAGTTCCATTTTCAAAGTTTGTCGATTTACAAAAATTTAAATCTCCAAAAATACCTGTTTATTCTAACACTACTGGCAAGGCCTATCCGAAAGGTTCGACTAAAATCAAATCAATCCTTAAAGATCAAATTCTAAAGCCGGTACTGTTCAAAGACCAAATTGAGAACATCTACGATGCTGGCGGGCGTGTTTTTGTAGAATTTGGACCAAAAGGCGTTTTGTCCAACTTAGTCCGGAGTACTCTAAAAGGAAAAGAGCACCATTCCATCGCGGTCAATGCAAGTGCGAAGAAAGACAGTGACTTACTTTTCCGTCAAGCAGCGGTAGAGTTACAAGTACTTGGATTGCCTCTTTCCAATGTAGATCCTTACAAAAAAGAGATTGCACCACTTCCTCCGAAGTCAAAATTGACCGTGGCGCTAAGCGGAAACAATTATGTCTCGGCGCCAACTCAGAAAGCTCACCAAGAAATAATGACAGACGGCTTTAAAATAGCTGGAGGTGAAACAAAAATTGTCGAAAAGATCGTAACAGTTGAAAAAATAGTAGAAGTGCAGACTCCAAGTGTCACTCCTACTCCATTTGAAAATGAAGAAGTCATGAATAAGCAAGCCTTTCAATTATTACAAACCACGATCGATTCATTCAAGTCAAATCAAGTTAAATCGTTAGAGATTTTTGAAAGATTTATGAATGACCAAAATCAGCAATCTCAGCAATTGTTGAATATTTTATCGCAACAGATGAGCGGTAAAAATGGAAGTTCTGTTCATACACCAGTGGTTTCCTCTGCAGTAAGTGCGACTGCGGTTTTGGCGAAAGCTGCAAGCAACGGTAGCAACGGAACATATTCGTCTAATGGCACCAACGGTCATGCCGTATCTGCTCCTGTAAAGACCACAGCTCAAGCTTCCGCCAAAACAGGAATTGACTTGACTAAGCTCACAAGTTCGTTACTACAAGTGGTGAGTGAGAAGACTGGATATCCAGCTGAAATGCTGGAACTCAACATGGACATGGAAGCGGACTTGGGAATTGATTCCATAAAACGAGTCGAAATTTTCGGGGCGCTAACGAAGCAACACCCGGAAATGTCTGGCATCAATCCAAATGAGTTAACGGAACTGAGAACGTTGGCAGAGATCGTCAGCTTCGTCAGTGCGAATAGTGACGAATCAAATGGTACAATTGCCGCGACGCTCGCCCAAACTTCTACTCCAAATCTTGCACCAGATGCAAATAGTACAGCTTCCGCCAAAACAGGAATCGACTTAACTAAAATCACTAGTTCTTTACTACAAGTGGTGAGTGAAAAGACTGGATATCCAGCTGAAATGCTGGAACTCAACATGGACATGGAAGCGGACTTGGGAATTGATTCTATAAAACGAGTCGAAATTTTCGGGGCATTGACGAAGCAACATCCGGAGATGTCAGGCATCAATCCAAATGAATTAACGGAACTAAGAACCTTGGCCGAGATTGTCAGCTTTGTCGGTGGCAATAGTGGAGTATCAAACAATGGTGCGCAAAGTGTAGCGCCTCAGGTGCCTACAGCGACGACAGCAACCGTTTCAAATACTAGTGGAATAAACGTAGAGAAGCTAACTACATCTCTACTGCAGGTAGTCAGTGAAAAGACCGGCTATCCGGCTGAAATGTTGGAACTCAACATGGACATGGAAGCAGACCTAGGAATTGATTCCATCAAGCGAGTTGAAATTTTCGGGGCATTGACGAAGCAACACCCGGAAATGTCAGGCATCAATCCAAATGAATTAACGGAACTAAGAACCTTGGCCGAAATCGTCAGCTTCGTCGGTGGTAACGGTGCTACAAGTGTAGAGCCTCCAATGCCTGCAGCAACTACCACAGTTGCTTCAAATAACACTGCTTCAAACACTGGCGGAATAAACGTAGAGAAGCTAACTACATCTCTACTGCAAGTAGTCAGTGAAAAGACTGGATATCCAGCTGAGATGTTGGAACTCAACATGGACATGGAGGCAGATCTAGGAATTGATTCCATAAAACGAGTCGAAATTTTCGGTGCTCTAACGAAGCAACATCCAGAAATGTCGGGCATTAATCCAAATGAATTAACAGAACTAAGAACACTCGAAGAAATTGTCTCTTTTGTTAGTGCATCTGCTAAAAAAAAAGTGATGTCGTAAACGACTCGCAAGCCAGCTCTCAAAACAATGTAATGGGAGTCATATCCACAAAGCAGGGGCTGGTCCGCACAGGTTCTTTCCACGGCGTAAAACGATTTGAGGTCGGACTCAAGTACTTACCGCAACCGGACTACTTAGAGTTTTCACTGCCAGCATCGCATATCATTCTAGTCACGAATGACGGATCCGCATTAACACCACAAGTAATCTCTGCGCTAAAGGAAAAAAGCAACCAGGTTGTGACGCTGAACTTGAGTGGCGTAAAAAACCCGATCAGTGATAACGCAATTACCCTAGCAGATAATAGTGATGAATCAGTAGGTAATGCGATCCAAGAAATTCAGAAGAAATACGGGAAAATTGGAAGCGTAGTACACCTTCATCCACATTTTGAGTTTCAACGTCCTAATTTCGCCCAACACTTTCAAGCAGAAAAAGAGATTATAAAATCCCTGTTTTTTGTAGCTAAGCATGTTCAAAAAGATTTGAATGCATTAGGCATAAATCAAAGGGCCAATTTCCTTACCTGTACAAGAATGGATGGAAAACTGGGGCAAGGTAAAAGAGGAAATACATCAGTCGTCGGTGGTGGTATCACGGGTTTAGTTAAGTGCTTAAACTTGGAGTGGTCTCCAGTATTTTGCAGAGCGATTGATATTCAACCAGAGCTGTCCAACGAACAGATTGCCAATCAATTAATGGCAGAATATCACGATGCAGATGTGTCAGTTATCGAAGTTGCCTTTTCTGAAGAAGGCAGATCTACCACTACAGCCATCCCAACTGAAGTACTTGAAGACAAGAAGATAACAACCGCGGTTACGAGTGACTCTGTGTTTCTAGTTAGTGGAGGCGCCAGAGGTGTAACTGCAGCTTGTGTTCTAGAAATGGCAAAAACATTTCAATGCAGTTTCGTACTGCTTGGCAGATCTGCTATTGATACAGCGGTTCCCGAATTCGCTAGAGACGAAAATGATGAAGGCGCACTGAAGCGTCTGATCATGAACGATATGAAAGCCAAAGGAGAAAAACCTAGTCTTCCAAAAGTGAAGAGTACCTACAAAAACATAATCGCTAAAAAGGAAATTGACGAAACAATTTCAACTATTCAAGCGCATGGCGGAAGAGTAATCTACCTAAAGGGAGACGTAACCGATATAGCAAGCTTTAAAACTGAACTGAAGGGGGCAACCACAAAACTTGGAAACATAACAGGGATAATTCACGGCGCAGGCCGATTAGCAGATAAGTATATTCAGGATAAGACGGAAAGTGACTTTGAAAATGTCTTATCAGTCAAACTTGACGGTCTGCTAAGTCTACTTGAAGCGGTAGATGTATCTCTCCTAGATCACTTGATCCTATTTTCTTCGGTTGCTGGTTTTTACGGCAATGTTGGACAGACAGATTATGCGATTGCTAATGAAATTTTGAGCAAAGCTGCACATCTATTCAAAACGAATCACCCGAAGACACAAGTCTCTGCTATAAATTGGGGCGCGTGGGATAGTGGAATGGTAAGCGGGGAATTGAAAGCACAGTTTGAAGCAGCCGGAATTAGTCTAGTGAATAGTGAGGGTGGTGCTGCCATGCTAGTAAACGAATTGAATACAGATTATGCCGACCAAGCTCAGGTTATCATTGGCGGAACGTTACCAGCGGCTGTTAGTCATTTAGGAGACTTAAGAACACATCGAATTCATCGGAAATTGAAATTGGATAACAATCCGTTTCTCAATCACCACAAGATTCAAAACAATCCTGTCCTACCCGTCGTCAACGCAGTAGGATGGATGGCACAAAGTTGTGAAAACCTCTACCCGGAGTATTCAGTATTCAAAATAGAGAAGACGGCCCTATTCAAGGGAATCATTTTTGATCAAAATCAAGCAGAGGATTACACGCTAGAGATAAAGGAATTAGAGAAAAGGGAAGAGTCGATTGTTTTCGAAACCACGATTTCTAGCAAAGGGAAAAAACTACCCCTTAACCATTATCGAGCAACCATTACGTTGTTGAACAAACACGCATTCCCGACACCTCCGACGTTTAACCATGCAATAAGTGCTACGTATACGCGAACAGATGGACAGTCTCTATACCAAGACGGTTCACTTTTTCATGCTCCATATTTCCAGGGGATAGAAGAGATACTGGACTGTAATGAAGAGCAGATAGTACTTTCTTGCATGGCTCCCAAAGTGCCATTGTCTGAGCAAGGGCAATTTCCGGTAAAGAGTATCAACACGTTTTTTGCAGATATCCAATACCAAGGGATGTTAGTTTGGGTACAGAAAAACTACGGCGGTGCGAATAGTCTTCCCCTAGGTACTGACAGTGCAATATTATACCGCCCTGTTCCATTTGGGAAAAAGTTGTTTGTATCGGTCAATGTTCAGGAAGCCGATGAGACGAAATTAGTAGCCGAATGTACTGTCTACGATGAGCAAGGTCTTGTATATATCAAAACATCAGGTGCAACCGTAACGATTTCCAGCGAACTGGCTTGGTAAAACTGAAATATAATGTCCAAAATAGCCATCATAGGAACATCTGCACTTTTCCCAGGAGCTTCGACACCGAAGGAGTTCTGGGAAAACTTAATGTCTGAAAAAGACCTGACCAGTCATGCCACACAGCAAGATTTCGGGGTAGATCCTGCATCAATTTTCCATCCAGAAAAAGGAATCGAAGACCGATGTTATTCTATTCGTGGAGGCTATATCCGTGATTTTCAATTCGACCCTAATGGCTTTGAGTTATCAGCGGACTATTTGAGCAAACAAGACAAATTATATCAATGGTCTCTGTACACCGCTAAGGAAGCACTCATTGATGGTGGCTATCATCAAGCAAAAGAACAATTGAAAAACTGCGGGTTGATTCTTGGGAATTTATCCTTCCCGACTAGCTCTTCCCACCAATCAATAGCAGACATATACTGTCGATCCTTGGAGTCCAACATTCAAGAGTTATTGAACGCTCCAGAGTTTAGGATAAAAGACCACCAACAAGTTCCACCAGAAAATGAGGTATTGACATGCACGCCTTCTGAAATGGTAAGCAAAGCATTGGCGCTTGGAAAAACGCACTATGCCTTAGATGCAGCTTGTGCAACTTCCCTCTACGCTATAAAACTGGCCTGTGATGAATTACTAACCGGTAAGGCAGACATGATGCTGGCTGGCGCGGTTAGTGCATCCGACCAGCTATTCATCCACATGGGGTTTTCCATTTTCCATGCGTACTCACCGATGGATCAAAAATTTGTCCCATTCGATGAAGCATCTGCAGGGTTAGTTTCTTCTGAGGGCGCGGGAATGGTTTTGCTGAAAAGGCTAGAAGATGCAGAAAGAGACGGGGATAAAATACTCGGACTTGTAGGCGGAATAGGTTTGTCAAACGATGGACGCGGAAAATTCTTACTTAGCCCAAATCCAAAGGGACAAAATTTAGCATTCGAGCGGACGTATGCTAATAAAGAGATTTCACCTCAGGATACGTCCTATATCGAGTGCCATGCTACGGGTACGCCTCTTGGAGATATCACGGAACTAAACTCCATCGCTAATTTCTTTTCAAACCATGATACGCGTCCCCTACTCGGTTCTGTAAAGTCTAACATGGGCCATTTGCTGACAGCAGCAGGAATGACAGGTTTATTAAAGGTTCTACTAGCTATGCAGCATGAAGTGATCCCTCCAAATATCAATCTGAAAAACCCGATTACATCAACTAGCAACTGGGAAGGTGACGACGGAATGATCGTAAAGCATACACCGTGGAAAGGCAAGCAAAAACAGGCCGGAATTAATTCATTCGGTTTTGGTGGCACGAACGCACACATGGTGGTTCAAAGTTACGTAGGCCAAGAAAAAAACAAAGCAAGCGTTCATCTAGCAGTGCCAAGAAAAGCGATGGCAATCGTTGGAATGGATGCTCACTTTGGAGGCTGCAAAACCTTAGAATCCTTTTACCACACTATTTATAATGGAGAGCAACAGTTACGCTCACTTCCCAAAAACCGATGGAAAGGAATAGAGGCCAACAGCGCGTTGCTTGAAAAATACGGCTTTGAAAATGGAACTGCCCCTAAAGGCGCATACATTGACGAATTTGAAATTGACTTATTAAGGTATAAAATCCAACCAAAAGAAGCAGAACATTTACATCCTCAACAAGCGTTGCTACTCAAAGTAACAGACAATGCAATCAAAGATGCAGGCTTACAAGAGCACAAAAATGTAGCCGTTCTGGTAGCGATGGAAACAGAACTAGCCATTCATCAATGTCTCGCCAGATGGGACGTAGAATGGCAAATAAAAGAGGCCTTGGAAAAGGCTGGACTAGAATTAGAAGAAGAGGAAGAAGCCGAACTCATTAAACTGACAAAGAAAGGGATTTACCACAGAGAGGGAAAGCCTGCCCCGAGTGAATTTACCAGCTTCATTGGAAATCTAATGGCTAGCAGGATCAGTGCTTTATGGGACTTTTCAGGTGCTGCGTTTACCGTTTCATGCGGTGAGAATTCAGTGTTCAAGGCATTAGAGATTGCACAGAACATGCTGTCATTAGGGGAAGTAGACGCTGTTGTGGTAGGAGCCGTAGACTTTTCAGGTGGACTTGAAAATGTACTATTAAGGCAAAAGAAGCATCCAAAAAATACCAAGTCCAAACCCTCCTTTTCCTATGATACAGGTAATGAAGGCTGGATGATTGGAGAAGGTGCAGGTGCCGTTGTACTTAAGAGTAAGAATAGTCTGCAGCATGAAAAAGTCTATTCCATAATTGATGAAATCGGGACCACTTCTCAAAAGTCCTTCGATTACATAGAGCTCGCCGCTACAGGCATAACGTCACAAGATCAAAACGAACAAGAAAAACTACTTCGATCCGATCTCACTAAACCAACAGCTCTAGGCTCGGTAAAATCGAACATTGGGCACACGTTTGCTGCTTCTGGAATGGCTAGTTTGATAAAGACATCACTATGCATGTACCATCGTTTCATTCCTGGAATTCCCAACTGGACGGCTCCACAAAACATTAAATTCCTCAACTCAGCTTATTACTTTCCATCTCAATCTCGACCTTGGGTTTTGGCGAAAGCAGAAACGAAAAGAAAAGCAGCAGTCAATGGAGTAGGAGATATTCAGATTCAGCTATCTAGCTCAACAGTAGAGCAAAGCCATAACCTGTCATTTTTACAAAATCAGATACCTAACTTATTCGTATTGGCTGGTAAAAACGATGAAGCGCTGTTCGCACAGTTAGCCTTATTGCAATCAAAACTGGAGTCCAGTCAAGAACTAAGCTCAATAGCTAAATATTTTTACGATAACTCTTGCGATAAACAGTTCAACTATTCAATTGTACTAATCGCTTCCACTAAAAATAGCTTACGCAAAGAGATTCAGTATTTTCAAAAACAACTATCCGACTCATTTCAAAAGAACAAAGTACTTAAAACGCCTACCGGAAGCTATTTCACCCCTACCCCACTAGGACCAGAAAGGAAAGTGGCTTTTGTTTACCCAGGTTCTGCAACAGCATATACGAGCTTAGGTAGAGATATTTTTCAATTGTTCCCTGAGCTATTAACACGATATGAGAAAAAGGTTGGGAACCTTAGTCAATTCATCAATGAAGACTACTTATACCCAAAACTAAAGTGCGTAGATGAAGTCGCGCCCAATATCTATGATGATTCAATAGCGATGATGTCTTCAGGAGTCTTTTACTCGGTCATCTTCACTGAGATCTTACGAGACTACTTTAAGCTGACCCCAGACATTGCATTTGGATATAGTATGGGAGAATGCAGTAGCATGTGGTACTCCTTAGGCTTATGGCATCCTAGTGGTGCTAAAAAGTTCAGAAAATCGTCAATTTTCAAAAATCGTTTTGCTGGCAAATTAGAGCTACTGGCAGAACATTGGGGTATTGATAATCAGACCGCTAGAGACAAGTGGGTTAGTCTTGTCTTGTTGGCACCACGGCACAAAGTAGAGGAGCTGATAGAAGGAAAAGAAGAAGTCTTTTTGACTTTCATCAATACAGACGTAGAAGTCATCGTTTCAGGTGACAAAGAAACTTGCAAGCAAATTGCTACCGAACTAGACTGTCATTCTATCCTAGTTCCATTTCAAAATGTAATTCACCATGATTTTTGCATTCAAGAAAAAGAAGGGCTGTTGGACATGCACAAGTTTGAACTTGCCAGCCATCCGCCGATTGACTTTTACTCGAGCATTACCCAAAATAAGATAGGACTCAATAGTCAAGAGATTGCTGAAAACTCAGTAGCGGTCTGCGTTCAAAAAGTCGACTTCCCCAAAACTCTCCAGACCGTCTACAATGCTGGAGCTCGTATTTTCATTGAAGTCGGCGCTAATGCAACTTGTACCAATTGGATTCAAGAAAATCTAAAGGGCAAAACGCATCATGCCATTGCGATGGATCAAAAGGGGAAATCTGATAGTAGTAATTTAGTCAACCTACTGGCGCAATTGACCAGTCACGGTGTCCAGTTAGACCTCTCGATACTATTTCCAAAAACAGAAGAGTCCACCAGGCAACGCCAGTTCATGAAGAAAATAATCCCTGGAGGAACGCCTCTGGGAGAATTATTTGAAGAAGAGCATATAGTAGCGTATTTCAGTAGGATTAGAAATGCCAAACAGGAAAAAAGGGCCACCAAAAAGGCATTTGTCACGGCAGGCAATGAACTAGACGAGTCCAGTTCATTAGTTGGTTCTACAAGCGCCAGAACTAATGGGGACCAATCAATCACAACAAATTTCAGTAAAGTCAAAAGAAGAAGTTCAACTATGAATACATCTACTTTAAAGAACGGGAAAGCTACCGCAACTTCAAAAAACGCAGTAGGAGAGAACGGACTACGGCTCCAAAATTTTGAAGCTGGCGAACAATTAGAAGGCAAAGAGATTGTCTTTTCGCAACAAGACTTGGAAGAATTTGCTACCGGAAAAATTGCTAATGTTTTCGGTCCAGAGTATGCAATTATCGACACCTATCGCCGTCGAGTAATGTTACCAATGCATCCATATTTGCTCGTGAGTCGAGTGACAAAGATGAATGCAAAGCTCGGGGTTTATCAGCCTTCAACGATGACCACCGAGTATGATATCCCATATAATGCATGGTACACTACTGATCAACAGATCCCTTCCGCTGTTTGTGTGGAATCTGGTCAATGTGACTTGCTTCTCATTTCTTACTTAGGAATCGACCTTCAAAACAAAGGAAACCTCGTCTATAGATTACTGGACTGCACGTTGACCTTCATGGACGATTTGCCTTACGAAGGTCAAACTTTACGGTATGACATATCGATCGATTCCTTTGTACGTAACGGAGACAATTTGATATTCTTCTTCAGCTATTTCTGCTATGTCCAAGATCGATTGGTACTAAAAATGGACGGCGGCTGCGCCGGCTTTTTCGCAGATAATCAACTGACAGATGGCGCCGGTGTCGTTTATGCCAATAGCGAAATAGAAGCGAGAAAAAATGCAGAACGAAAATATTTCACTCCTTTACTGAATACTCAAAAGACTTCCTTTTCAAAGCAAGATTTACAGTACTTAATTGATGGAGATATTGAGAAATGCTTTGATGACATTTCTTATTTCCCTAATGGTCGTAATTCATCTCTGCGCATTCCACCGGAAAAAATTCTCTTACTAGATCGTATTACCTCTGTAGATCTAACCGGAGGAGCGTACGGCTTAGGTTACATTATTGCCGAAAAAGACCTGCATCCCGATGACTGGTACTTCCCCTGCCATTTCAGAGATGACGAGGTACTGGCAGGATCTTTACAGGCAGAAGGTGGAGGGAATTTGTTGCGCTTTTTCATGTTGATGCTCGGGCTACAACGAATGACTAAAGACGCGCGCTTTCAACCCATTTTTGGTTTAAGACAAAGAGTGCGTTGTCGGAAACAAGTAACTCCTACGGCTGATACCAAACTCATTTACAAGCTAGAGATAAAAGAGATTGGCCTTTTCCCTGATCCATACGTGATCGGTGACTTGGAAATCATTTCGGACGGTGTCATCACGGTTCACTTCGAAAACCTGGGCTTACAGCTGCGAGAGAAATCGAATCCAAAATACCTAGACCCAACGGAAGGGGTAAAAATCGCCCCGCGCTCTGAAGGTGCATTGATGAATGAAAAGGACATCACCACTTTTGCATTGGGCAACATGACAGAATGTTTTGGACCTGACTTTGCGATTTATAACGGTCGCAAAATGTCTCGTCAACCCAATTCTGATTTACAATTGATTTCCAGAATTTTGAGTGTAGACGGAACAAAAGGAGACTTTTCCAAGGACGTTCCAATCATAGCAGAATACGATGTTCCAGAAGACGCATGGTATTACCTACAAAACTCTAACATCACAATGCCCTACTCCATGTTGATGGAGATTGCATTGCAACCTTGTGGATTGCTAGGTGCATACATGGGAAGCACTTTACAATTTCCAGATAAGGACTTGTACCTCCGAAATTTGGATGGCGACGGTGAAACATTCGCACTTCCAACGGGGACAGATTTTAGAGGAAAAACGATTACCAATAAATCCGTACTAGTTTCCTCTATTGCTTATGGCGAGACCATCTTACAACGATACACGTTTGAGCTATCGATTGACGGCCACCTTTTCTACAAAGGAAATTCTTCGTTTGGATTTTTCACTGCGGAAGCATTAGCAGCTCAGGGCGGCTTGGATAAAGGCGGGGAGATTCCTGCCTGGTATAAAACCGAGCAATTGGATCCGACTGATTATATGAGAATTAAGTTGGACTCGCTTTACGGTAAAATGAAGTTATTCAAAGCTCCAGAAGCGAAACCACACTACCGTTTGGCAAGCGATCAATTAAACATGCTGCATGAATTGATTATTGCGAAAGACAAAGGGCAATTTGGGAAAGGGTATATCCACGCTACGAAGTTTGTCAAAACGTACGACTGGTTTTTCACTTGCCATTTCTACCAAGACCCAGTGATGCCTGGTTCCCTTGGTGTGGAATCGATCTTACAGGCAATGCAGGTTTTCGCTTTACAGCAAAACCTCGGAACAGCTTTCAAATCTCCTAAATTCGTTCAGGTTTCAAACCATAAAACGGTCTGGAAATATCGTGGTCAAATACTACTTCCAGTCAAAGAAATGCACTTGGAAGTACACATCAAAGCAATAAAGAAACGAGAAGAACAATTGGTCATCGTTGCCGAAGCATTTTTGTGGAATGGCAAAATGCGCATCTACCAGGTCACCGACATTGCGTTGGGTATTCAGGAGGCTTAGAGAATAACTGTAGTTAATAATAAAGAAGAAAAGTATGAATTTCAACGGAACACCTCAGCAGTTATTTTGGCAAGGTTCTCCCCGAGACATCGTTTTCGATGTTGACGGAATACGAGAAAAACTAAGGCAGACGGACAAGCCTTGTTACGTCCTAAAGGATTTTAACGGGAGAATTGGCGTTAGTAATACAGGAACGCTAGTGTCAGAAGGCCGGGGGTTGCAGGTATTAGCGATGACAAGTCCGATGACAGCTTCACAGTTAGGAGATCCAACTTTCCGTGCAGACTACAAGCTTAAGTACGCCTACAAAACAGGTGCAATGGCAAATGGGATCGCATCGGCAGATCTAGTCATTGCTATAGGAAAGGCTAATTTATTAGCGTCTTATGGCGCAGCGGGTCAGGTTCCTGAAAAAATCATTGAGTCACTCCATACGATTCAAGCTCATTTACTCCATCAAACGTATGCAGTCAACTTGATCCACTCGCCATCCGAACAAGCATTGGAAGCCGCTGCGGTCGATCTATTTTTGGACAAAGGAGTGAAGGTTGTGGAAGCATCTGCCTTCTTAGCATTGACGGAAAATATTGTTCACTACAGGCTAGCAGGACTTAGCAGAGATGCAGAGAACAACCTCGTCATCGGAAATAAAGTCATTGCAAAAATCTCCAGAAAGGAAGTTGCTATTCCATTCATGAAGGCACCACCAGAAGAATTTGTGCAATCCTTGTTAGTGAAAGGAAAAATCACAGCAGAACAAGCGGAGCTAGCAAAACTAGTACCGATGGCCGACGACATTACCGTTGAAGCAGATTCGGGTGGGCATACCGATAATCGACCTCTTGTTGCTTTGTTGCCGATTATTATTCAATTGAGAGATGAGATGCAGAAGCAAACCTCGTTTCTTTCCAAGATTAGAATCGGAGCCGCAGGTGGTATCTCCACTCCTGGCTCTGCACTAGCAGCCTTCATGATGGGTGCTGCTTACATAGTCACCGGAAGTGTCAATCAAGCATGCATAGAAGCTGGCACCTCTGAGCATGTACGGAAGTTACTGCAAGTGGTAGAATCCACCGATGTGATGGGCGCTCCTGCATCCGACATGTTTGAGATGGGCGTCGATTTGCAAGTATTGAAACGAGGGACACTCTTCGGCCCAAGAGCTAAGAAGCTATATCACTATTACAAAACCTATGAGTCGATTGATGAAATCCCTGCAGCTGAGCGCCAAAACCTAGAGGAAAAAGTTTTCAGAAAACCGCTAGAAGTAATCTGGCAATCGTGCATTGAATTTTTCGAACAGCGAGATCCAGAACAGATAAAACGCGCCAAAAATAATCCGCGCCGGAAAATGGCTTTGATCTTCAGGTGGTACTTAGGCTTGTCTTCCAATTGGGCAAATGCGGGAACTCCTGATCGAATCTTAGATTACCAAATCTGGTGTGGGCCATCGATGGGTGCCTTCAATGATTGGGCAAAAGGGTCCTACTTAGAGCATTACGAAAATAGAAAGGTAGCTGAAGTTGCAGAGCAAATAATGGAAGGTGCAGCTTACCTCTATCGTATCCAAAGCTTGAAAATGCAAGGTGTTGAATTTTCACAGGAATTAGAAAAGGTGGAGGTGCTTGCTGAGTTGCAGACTGTTGATGCTGTGATTGTGTAGTTAATCTGCCGATACTATTCGCTAAAGGACAGTGTCAATAGACCTACAACGTCTTCAAATACTCAATCACCTCTGCACGCTCATCCACACTCAAGTGATCACCAAACGTGTGCCCGCCCTTTCCATATCCAGGCAAGGTCGTGTCATAAGTAAACTTACCTTTTGCATTCTCGCGCACCTGCACTTTCCAGCCCAAACGCTCGTGGTCATACTCGTCAGCTTCACCAACTGGGGTTTTGCCACTTCGACTACGCTCAGTGCCGGCTCCAGGCGAATATCGCGCCCAATATTTCGGACGCTCATAGCTATTTAATAACGCTCCAATCGTTGGGACGGACCCATTGTGCAAGTATGGCGCCGTCGCCCAAATGCCATCTAAAGGTGGCGCTACATATCCTGCCTCAGGCTCAAATCGACTTTGCGGGTAGCTCGTTGCAAACCAGCTGCGGTTGTACCAATCAGTGATACCGCTGTTCACAGCGTAGCTCGCATACAAAGGATCCGTGCGTAATACATCGACACTCACCACCTTGTTTGGATACGTATCGTCAGTGCGGTCGCCTCCAATCGCACCATACGTGCCGTGGCAGCCTGAGCAATTGTCTTCAAAGACGAGTTGTCCAGCTTTCGCCAAAACAGGATCTACCTCCCCCGTATACTTCGGCGGTTCGAGTGCTCGAAGCCAGGCAAGTACATCGACAAACGTCTTTTGAGCTTCACGCGCTTGCGTGCTATCTGGAATACCGAGGACACTTGCCTGAAAGAGCAGCTTCGTCATATCTCCGCGACCAACGGCGGTGTAGTAAAGTGAGTTCTTCTTCGCCACATTCCAAAGCGGTGGCGTGTCACTGGCGATGTTGTAATTCTCGATTTCGTAGGCCGGCTCGGCCACATATTCCAACGTTTGCGGATCACGATACCGCATAATCGTCTCTGCAATGCGAGCAGCTGGATTGACGCCCGGATTATTGGTCTGCGTCCCTTCTGTCATTGCCAAGAAGTACTTGCCAAAATCTTCATACTGCACATACTCAGGATCAGACTCATCGTACGTCATTTTCATGCGCGTATTGAGGAGTTTTGCCGCAAGGTGAAGGTTGCCCCTGTAATCAGCTAAGGAGTTGCCGATTCCCAAAAGGGTGTCACCCGCGATAGCTCCTGCATGACAGGTAAAGCATGTACCGTTGGTCACCTCAACGCCATTTGCTGATTCGAAAAACGCGATACCGTGTGGTGTCACGATTCCAGAGTTAGACAAAAACTTGATTGAATCACGCTTGATCGCCGCCTTTATAAATCCAGCTGGAAGACCTGTACCTAAGTAAGCCCCTGCTTTCATGTAAGCGAAACCCCGGTCTGCATCTCCGTCTACTAACTGCGGTTCGGCAGCGATCTTCTTGCTTTTCCAACCCACGTTTCGCACCTGCGTAATGGAGATATCGGCGGTTTTGGCGCAAGCAAACATCAGCAAAGGCAGGCCAAGGGCCAACCAGAGCATGCGGGATTGAAAGAAAGACTTTGCATAGTGCATAGGATGGATATAACACCAGCTGTGGCGGGATGTTGTAGTCCTATGAAATGGCATTTCACAAGACAGCAACAAGCTTCTTAATTTCGCCCTATGCCCTCCATCCAGCTCTGCTCTCCGACTCATCCTGAATTCACCAAACTCGTAGCAAAGCTCGATGCTTACTTGGCCGTGACTGACGGAGAAGAGCACGGTTTTTACGATCAATTCAACAGTCCGAGCACCTTAGATGCGGCCATCATTTTGCTCTCTGATGAAAGAGGTATCGGATGTGCAGGCTATCGCATCAAACCTGACAACACGGTGGAGTTAAAGCGCATGTTTGTTACAGAAGATCAACGCGGCTCCGGCGCAGCATCTGAACTCTTGAGCTTTCTAGAAGAAACAGCAAAGCAAAAAGGCTTCAAGCGAATCGTCCTTGAAACGGGCGTTCGACAGGTCGCAGCCGTCAAATTCTATGAACGGTCGGGGTATGTGTGCATTGAGAATTACCCTCCATATGTTGCGATGGAGAATAGCGTGTGCTATGAAAAGGTGCTGTAAATCAGCGAACTGTCAGTTCTACCGACAAACTAAATAGAAAGTATAATTGAAATTCTCAACGTCTATTAGGCATTACTGCGAACTGACAGTTCTGAACTTACCTACCGCATCTGCCTTACCAATCCCTCTTGCGCGACACTGCACACTAACCTACCCTTTCGATCAAAAATGCTCGCACGTGTAAAGCCTCGAGAAGATCCCGCACGTGGCGAATCAATCGAAAAGAGTAGCCACTCATCCACACGAATGTCGTCTTCGTGAAACCACATCGCGTGGTCCAAACTCGTCATCATGAGTTTCGGAAAGCTTAGTTCTTTCAAGTGTGGTACGATCGCCGTCGTCAACAAGTGGTAGTCGCTCGCATACGCAAGTACCGCTTGGTGTATCCGTGGATCATCTGGCATATCGCCTGCTACACGCACCCAGACCCGATACTGCGGCGGGTAATTTTCGGGCTGAAGTAAGTTGAAATCATCAACCGGACGCACCTCAATTGGCAACTGACGTGATAGCCGCTGATGCAACGCTGGCGCAATGTCCTTGTAACGTTCTGCCAATTGAATAGACGTCTTCAAGTCCTCAGGATCAGGCACATCAGGCTTTTCTAGCTGGTGCTCAATGCCTTCGTCTTTCACGTGATAACTAGAGGCAGAGTTGAAAATCGCCTCCCCTTTTTGGATGGCTACACAACGGCGAGTGGTGAAACTGCGCCCCTCACGGATCTTGTCTACATCATACACGATAGGCTTCGTGATGTCACCCCCTAGGATGAAATAGCCGTGCATGGAGTGTACTTGTCGGTCGTCAGGGACAGTGAGTGCTGAGGCAAGTAGAGCTTGCGCCAAAACCTGCCCTCCGAACACCCTGCCCCATGGCGTGGCGTGGCTTACGCCTCGAAACAGGCGATCTTCGAGTTGTTCGAGGTTAAGTACTTCTAGTAGATCTGGTAATGTCACGGCGTAAAGATAAGTACACGAACGGTTGATTTCATCCCACCTTCGGACTTGTAGCCCTTTACAGAAGTGCCTAACTTTATGTGCTGTACAATTTACTTAGATGGCTTCCTTTCTACTCCGACTATCCATTTGCTTGCTCATATTTCCATTGTCACTTGCCATTCATGCGCAAGACTCTAGAGCCTTTGAAAACAAGTTCTTCATCGACGCCAGAGCTGGAGCGTTCCTTTATGACATAGACGCTGGAATACTCAATACTCAGATTCTCTTAGCAGCGGGATGGCGTGCAACCAAACATCATGGTATCGGCTTGAGCCTTAGAAATGAGTCTGCGTATGGTTCATATAACGGTAATTCCATGACGGGACTAGGGCTCGACTACCGATTCGATTGGTCGAAGAGCGTTGTTGCCAAAATTGGGTTCGGAAAAGTCTTAAAAGCAGACGATAGTTCAGACTACACTAGAGGTGTTTATATCGGAGGAGGAACCTACACTTCCTTTTCTGCTGACTATGTGTTTAGAGGTGGATTCACGCTAGGCGTCTGGGCTACCGCAATTCAAAATATTAGGTTCGATAATTACTATTACAATACCGATTTTGGAATTTCTTCTGAGGAGGAATACCTGTACGGCAGCAAAATCAACGAAAAATTCTCATGCTTCGGCATTGCAATAGGCTATTCTTGGCCAAGGCGAAAACGGCTGTCGCGAGAAAAGTAAACTGGAAAAAGGAAGTGATAGCCGTGTGAAATACCCCTGGCTAAATCTGCCCTTTTGTTGTTGCTCGATTGACGGGAAGGACTGGCCTACTCCCAAGGTGTTATTTGGAGTCCAATGTTCGTAAGCTCATTTTTGTCAGTTAATTCCTCGCACCAATTGTAGCTTTGAGTCGTTATCCTAGAGAACATGACAAAAAAGCACCTCGCAATTTTCTGGTTTGTTGCTGCAGCAATGCTGTTGCTAGCCACTACTCTCCCCTACGAGAAGGAGTGGACACTCAAGAAAACGGGCAAGAAAATGTGGGTCTACACCCGCGACCGTGCTGGGTCTGAGATCAAAGAGGTGCGCCTCATCATGGAGGTGGATGCGAGTATCACTGCCATCAACGCGGTGCTAAATGATGCGAGCCGTCAACCAGAATGGGTCTTCCATTGCACTTCTGCCAAGGACTTAGGAGGTAAAGTCGATACCGGCTGGTACTACTACTCACGCATTGCTTTGCCTTGGCCTATGGATGACCGCGATGTAATCGCCAAGGTTATCGGACAACAAGACGGCGACGTGTATCGAAGCAAGAGTATTGCTGCGCCCACCTTCCAACCTGAAGTAGAAGGCTGCGTTCGTATCACGGATTTTGATGTAACCACCGCATACGAGGCACTGCCCGACGGAAGTACCAAAATAACCTACGAGGTACACAGCGAACCTGCTGGTGCTGTACCGAGTTGGCTCGTCAACCTTTTCATCGAAAAGGGTCCGGTCGAAACCATGACCAAGCTGCGCAAAATCGTAGAGGCCAAAGCGGCGCAATAAGCTTTCCTGTATAGATCAGTACGATGACTTACTTTCAGCGGTGATCTAGAGCCTGTTGAAGAAGTCCTTATTCGCCTGTAACTGGACCATTTTGACCTGCTTTACGTTTAAAATGCAAGGATTTGTTAGTTCTTACTCCCGATCGGGGCTCCTTAGCCTCCTTCGGTCGTTTGCGCTTTCCGCCTTCATCTGCTCGAAATCTTAGATAGGCTCTTAACCTCCGCCCGTATGATCCGTTTGCTATTCTCTTGCCTGATTTTACTTCTACCCTTTTGGCTGCAAGCGCAGTCCGAATCGATAGAAAACGAACTCTTCATGCTGCCCGATGTCATTTTCGAGGCGCGGAAAGACTTGGCTGAAGGCCAGTCATTCACGTTGAAGGTTCGTCAGCCAATCGACCACTCCAACCCAAGCAAAGGACACTTTTACCAGAAGGTGTATTTGCACCACCGTGGCTACGATCGTCCAACGGTTATGGTCACAGAAGGCTACAGCATGCGTCGCCACCGTGCCTACGAGACGACCAAGCTGGTGAAAGGAAATCAACTCCAGATTGAGCACCGCTTCTTCGGAAACAGCATTCCTGATAGTGTAGAATACAAGTACCTCAACCTAAAGCAGGCAACGGCCGACTATCACCACATCCGTCAGCTGTTTGATAAGCTCTACACGGGTAAATGGCTAAGCACAGGCATCAGCAAAGGAGGCGCCACTACCATCATGTACCGCTACTTCTATCCTGATGATATCGATGTTGGTGTTCCTGTTGTCGCTCCAATCAATGATGAAATCGAAGAGGATCGGATTTACAAGTTTCTTGATACCGTTGGTACAGCAGACTGTCGTGCGAAGATTCTAGCGATCCAAAAAGAAGTCCTTTCTCGAAGAGACGAGGTCGTTCCGTTGATCAAGTATTTCGCGAAAGGCGCAGGAGCTGATTTCAGCTACCTCGACTACGAGCAAGCTTTTGAGTATGCTGTGCTAGAGTATCCATTCTCCTTTTGGCAATGGGGTTCAGATTGCTCCAAAATCCCAGCGACCGACGCGCCAGTAGACACACTGCTTGAGCACTTCCTCGCTGTTTCAGACATCACGTTCTTCGCTGACGGAGCGATGAAAGCATATGCTTCACACTACTATCAATCTGCTCAAGAGTTCGGCTACTACGGCTACGAGACAGAAGAGCTCAAAGGCTTACTCAAAACCTTCGAGCCAGGTACTCGCCCAAGCGCGCTTTTCCCTCCCAACAAGGAAGCGGTTGCATTCGATGCAGACGTCCTAAAAGGAGTCAACAAGTGGCTCAAGAAAAACGGCCACCAGATGATCTATATCTATGGCGCCAACGACACGTGGACAGCCTCTGCCGTTCAGCCACGTAAAGGAATTGATTCGGAGTGGTTCTTCCTTGAAGGCAAGTCACACGGAGGTGCTCGAATCAAGAACTTGACACCCGCTGATCGCACCCGCATGGTCACTGCAATGGAGCGCTGGTTGGGAATGGAGATTGAGTGAGTAAGCTGAATTTTGAATTGCCTGCTCTTAAGAATCCAAACGCACCGATATTAAAATTTCTCCAGAATAGGAATAGTAAAATCAAAACTAGGAATCTCTACAACACGCGGAGGTACTACCTGTGGTGCAGCACCCGTATCAAGCGTATTGGTAAAAGATGCTTGAAACTTACCACTTATTGACGACGAGGAGATTGAAGTTACTTCAATAAAATCATCGAAATCATCAGACGCATTGAGGTAGAAACTTTCATCAGTGACGTCGCCGTCATCAAGATAAGTATGCATTGAGGTCAATAAAGAAATCGGTGCAACTCCCATGCTTCCAAATTCTAGAGGACGCAAATGGTGCAGGCCTTCAGAACTTGGCATACTGTGAATACTAATCGTCCGCCTAAGAAATTCTGACTCATTGAAATGACCAAAATTTACATCTTTTGAACCTTCAACCAATAAACCATCGCTGGATTTACCTATGAAGTTAAGTAATTCGCCATCAATAACGATGACTACATCACCCCAACCTCTAGGCAATAAGGATTCCTCTTTCTCACAAGATGTAACTAATACAAAAAGAAAAAGGGTTACTAAAATTCTCATTGTATTACAAATTTCATAGGATTTGTTCTATTTGATTTCAACATATAAATCCCAGATGGTAAAGCGCTAAAATCAAATTGAAACTCATGTTGATTTCCTAGGGTGACAGTTTTGACTGAGACAGAGCTAGAGCCAGACGAAGAAGTCACCGTAAAACTCAAATTATCAGACAATTCAAGATCTTTCACTTTAAGGGTGAATACTCCGCTCCCCACAGTTGGGAAAAGCTGCTGATTTTTTTTATTCTTTAGAGTTAATAGTTCCTGGCCTGGACCAGACCTACAAGGTTCAGCCATCACAGATTTTACTGCAGTAGTGATTAACTGGCCACTAGCGTCAAATATTTCTACACGATACCACGATATCCCATAAGCCGTGCATGGAGCAGTAACGCTAATAGTTTCACTTGTACTATAGACGGAACCATAATTTACGCCATCTGAACTTTGTCGCCACTCGAAGGAAAGCGACAAGCCGGGTGGGCAAGCTACTCGAACCGCAAGCTGACCCTCAGCACATGGACAAAAAAGATCAAGTCCATCAATAAGTGCAGTTACTATTTGGGGCCCATTATTGTTATCATACTCAGCTACAGCGCAACCCCTTGCTATGAGTTGACGGACATTATCTTGAGTAGTTGTTCCATATGGCTCTCCCTTATAATTCCTATTGGGATTACTAAAGCGATTGATTCCTTTATCCAGCGGTGAAGACCACATAATAGTATTCCGCTGTTTTTTAAATGGCCAACAACCCGTTTTGAACTCATAGGCATGTTGAAAAGGGCCGATTGGATCATTAGATGACTCATGGCGGCAAGTTAATAGGTGACCTAATTCATGCGCTGAAATCTTAGTCAGATCTGTACTGGCTTTCACCAATGCCACGGCTCTAGTTGGATCCTGTGCTCGGTTTGCAATACCCGCTGTAAATCCCCAAGAAGCATCTACGAAATAAAGAATAAGGTCTGCAGAATTTGCAGTTCGCAAAGCATTCACATTCGCATCTGTTTCCATGAAGTCTCTATCATCTGCGGCGGTAGATGACTGAGTCATATTAAACTGCAAGACATTTGCAATTTGATATGATACTTGCGCAGAGAACGCTCCACTTGTCAACATTATATCATTCACGCCAGTAATTACTCTAGCAGCTGTCGCTTCTATGTTTGGATCAAGAGCTAGCGCAGAATCATCGTACAAAACTAAAACCCTGATAGGGTGACACCTGGTTCTTGCCTCAAGACCAGCTCCAGAATCTGCTCCACCTTCTTCAGGGAGCTCAGTTTCTTCATCACTATTTAAACCACATTTATGAGCAACTTGGCTTGGACTACGCTCGGCAAGAAAATAGACATTTTCTCCAACATCACGCAGTTCAAAGGTTCGATCATCGATGTAGATGACACCAGAGAAAGTTGTTCCTGTTTGATATAGTAAAACTTCTCCTTCATTACACTCACATACAGGTTCACCATCGACGTCATAAATAGGCAGAACGTTGCCTTTAAAGTGATTATCCCCGCTTTCGAGGCTAGTATATGATGACAGAAGGATAGTCGGCTCACATCCAAGCTTATGATCGAGATTGAGTTCAATTTCACCTGTTTGTTTTGCCACATCTAATGAAGCTATGTTCACGGTAACACGCTCCACTGTGCTATAGGCCCCGGTTTGCATTAGAAGCTCTTGGTTTGCTTGCTGATTAGACGATAAATCTTGTTCGTTTGTATCTGGAAAGCTGAGCAGTTGAGCGTTGACTATTGATACGCTACTCAGGCAGAGAAGAGAACAGAACAGAACAGAAGGCTAAACGAAAGACGATTCATAACTATCAGTTTTAATGTATTACAAACATAGTATAAAAATACACCTGCCGCTCGCGAAACGCAAACCTAAATAGAAATGGTCTCCAAATATCTACAGAATACTACAAGATGGATCTCGGCCTTGCATTGACGCGATGTAGCATTGGCTTCAGATGATCATCGTATCTCAATCTCAATTTTGAATGGCTTTAGAGGCGCCCCACGACGGCCACCTAGAACCTTGAACCACCAAATATGAGCTACGCGAATAATTGGTGCTGAACCTTGAACCTGCCCAACACACAACCCTTCTGCCGAATCTACGTTTCCTAGCGTATGTCAGCATTGCTAAGTAGTAGTCCTCTCCGTATTGGAGTCGTTTGTTACCCAACCTATGGAGGTTCGGGAGTCGTTGCAACTGAGTTAGGCCTAGGCCTGGCGCGTAAAGGGCACCACGTCCATTTCATCAGTTACCGTCAACCTGCACGATACAAAGGTTACGAGGCCAACGTGTACTACCACGAGGTAAGCAATGCAGACTATCCTCTGTTTGAGTACACGCCCTACGATACAGCACTTGCGTCAAAACTTGTAGAAGTCGTACAGCGCGAAAACCTAGACTTGCTTCACGTACACTACGCGATCCCGCATGCGACGGTAGCGTTCATGGCGAGAGAAATATTGAAGGCGCGAGGCCTACATGTCCCTTTCGTTACTACCCTTCACGGTACGGACATCACGTTAGTTGGACAGAGTCCTAATTTCTCGCCTGTCGTTGAATTCGGAATCAATTCCTCTGATGGAGTCACCGCAGTAAGTGACAGTTTGAAAGCAGACACGCTCAGCAACTTCAACATTACTCAGGACATCGATGTCGTTCCCAACTTCATCGATCTAGAGCGGTTCAAAAAGGTCGACAAAAATCACTTCAAGCTTGCCATCGCACCTGGAGGCGAAAAGGTACTTGCACACGTTTCCAACTTCCGCGCAGTAAAACGCGTCGAAGATGTCGTGCGCATCTACAGCAAAGTGTGTAAGAAGATCCCGAGCAAGCTGCTCTTGATTGGTGACGGACCTGAGCGTTATCGCGTTGAACAGCTCTCTCAAGAGCTTGAACTCTGCGACGATGTGCTCTTCCTTGGAAAGCAAGATGCGATTGAAGAGCTCCTCGCGATCAGCGATGTCTTCTTGATGCCAAGTGCATCGGAGAGTTTCGGTCTCGCAGCACTCGAAGCAATGGCGTGTCAAGTTCCTGTGGTCAGCTCAAATGCAGGCGGACTTCCTGAAGTCAACATTCACGGTGAAACAGGTTTCCTTTCTGAAATTGGAGACGTTGATGACATGGCCGCAAACGTGCTCAAAATCATCAGCGACGAAGAAGTCCTTGCTGGTTTCCGTGAGCGCGCCTATGCCCAAGCCAAGCGTTTTGACATTGAAGTAGTACTTCCTGCCTATGAGGCAGTGTACCGCAAGGTGTTGGCTGGTGTGGCGGTGGTGTAAGTGCCTCGTGTACTGCCGAATCACTGGTTCGCAGTAAAATCATAGCTACCGCTGCTTACCGCAAGCAAAATGCTACGCACCTTACTGCAAGCGATCTTGCGAACTTTATTGCGCTCTTTACTCCGCTCCTTACCGCAAGCTTTCCTGCGAACCAGTGGTTCTCAGGACAGGTAAAAGTCTTCGACTTTTACAACAGCCCCAACCAAGCTTTCGCCCTCAATACGCGATCTACACTTCGGTACACCTGTGCCTTGTAAGCAGGATCCTTGGCCATTTCATCCAAGATCATTCGCATTGTTAGCCGCTCGTCAACAGGCATGAGGATCACATCTGCGCCGGCTTTACTGGCCATGAGTGGTGCCTCTTTTCCATACTTTGAAGCCGCTGCCATCATGTTGATTGCATCGGTGACTACGATGCCTTCATAGCCGAGCTTATCACGAACGAGGTCGTGCGTAACGCGTCGACTTAAACTTGCCGGAAGACCTTCGGTATCAAACTCATTGTTCTTGATCGTGATATGGCCTACCATGAGTGAGAGCGGGTCAGCTTTCGCCAAAACCTCCTCATAGACGCCATATTCCTTCATCTCCCCGTCGATAAAGACAGAGCCTTTGTGACTGTCACCTTCAACAAGGCCATGACCTGGAAAGTGCTTAATACAAGCGAGGACGCCGTCGGCCTGCGTTTCGTTTACATAAGTGATTGATCGCTCAGCTACAGTCTTTGCCTCAAATCCAAAACTGCGGTTCTTGATCGCTGCGTTTTCTGTGCCTAAGTCAAGGACTGGCGCATAGTTCCAGTGGTAGCCGAGATCAGAGATCAGTGAATCAATTGTCTTGACTGCCACCTGGACATCTTGATCATTCTGCATGTCTGCTGCCGGCATAACTGGAGGTCCGCCAACGATGCGACGATGCATAAGGCTAGGCTCTGCGTCTATTGCAAACCAAAGTGGAAGCGGAGCATATTGCTCCCCCACGGCGTTACTTGCCGCGACTTGACTTCGATGATCTTCCAGTTCGTTAGCGAGGTAGATCGATCCTCCGACAACGCCGTCCTTGATCAAGGAAGCGATCTCTTCTTGTGACTTTCCTAGACGACCACCTGTCGTCATGATCATTTGTGCAACTCGCTGCGAGTCCGTGAGCATTTCAAAGGCCGCTGCAGCTTTGCGCGCGTAGATCGAGGTATCACTGACATAGACCTGCTCTAGTAATCGAGGTGGCGCAACTACAACTTCCTCAACTGAAGTCGAAGCGTCTTGCGCATTACACGCTGCAATGAAGGCTAGTGCTGTAAGAAGGAAGAAGTGTTTCATGTGATAGTGGTCGATGCGCTGTAAACGTACGATAGGCGTTTGGAACGCCGATAGGTCGGCAGATCGTACGAAAACCATGAATTGAACAGGATTAAATGTTTCCTAAGCGAAGCAGTGGTGGACGCCCAGTAGCAGTGCCGCGGCATCACTCAAAACTTAAATATTTGCGCACGTTCTCGAAAGCGAGTTCATTTACACTATCGTATCAGCTTGAGTTTCCGCTCTTAAATAGAACTAGCTATGAATTCCTTAGAACAAGATTTATTCGACCATCCCATACAACAGTACCACGAGGCTAGTAAAGGCAAACGCTTCACTAATTACGTGATTGACTACCTTATTTACCTGGGCTTGATCACGATAATTTCGGTAGTCATTTTACTGATTGATGAAAACAACATCCTTTTCATCGAGGATGATTCTTTCTCCCGCACAGCAACAGAATATATAGTTGGGGCCTTCCTAATGACCGTATACTATACCATCATAGAATTTTTTCTTAAGGGCAAATCGGTTGGAAAATTCATCACCAAAACAAGAGCCGTAAAACAAAGCGGTGAGCCACTAACGTTTGAGGATATCCTAAAGAGGAGCGCCTGTCGAATGATTCCGTTCGATGCCTTCAGCTACTTAGGAGAACTTAAAGACGGCTGGCACGATTCCATTCCTGGAGCGAAAGTCATTGATGAAAATTTACCTTTCATGTTCGAAAAGCCAGCGCTTATCGAACAAGGCTTTCAGGACAATAGCCCTGAGACATTCACTTCCGAGGCAGAATAACACCGCGGCCTGCGCATTACTTTTTGAGCGCCTGCGCTACGTCTTCTTGCAAATCCCGTACATCTTCAATCCCCATGCTCATGCGGATGAGTTGATCGGAAATGCCTTCTGCTGCTCGTCGCTCCGCGCTAATCGTACGGTGACTCGTGAGGTAGGCGCTACATACACTTGTATCCACGCCACCAAGGCTCATCGCACTTGCAACGAGCTTTAGGTTTTGCTGAAAAGCGACCGGATCAAAGCCTTCAACCAGCTCAAAGCTGAGCATCCCCCCAAACCCGTGCATTTGACGTTTGGCGAGCTCATGCTGCGGATGGCTCGCGAGTCCAGGATAGTTTACGCGAGCGATCTCGACTCTTGCTTCAAGCCACTCGGCCATTGCCTGTGCATTGGCATTTTGCTGACGGACACGTAGTGCTAGTGTCTTAATCGATCGTTCTAGGAGTGCTGCTGTTTGGGCTTCACAACTGCCTCCAAAGTGTCTAGCTTTCGCCAAAACCTCCTTCATGTGTGCTTCAGAGCCAACTGCAATACCAGCGGTGATATCGCTATGCCCTCCAAGGTATTTGGTCGCACTATGCAGCACGATATCAATACCCAACCGATGAGGCGTTTGGTTGATCGGACTGGCAAACGTGTTGTCAATCATACTCACGGCACCATGCTTTCGTGCAAGGCCAGCCACCGCCTCGACGTCGACAAGGTTTAGTAAGGGGTTACTAGGAGTCTCGAGGTAAACGACTTTGGTGTTTTGGCGAAAGCCCGACTCAAAATCAAGAATACTCAAGCCTGCGGTATAACTCACCTCAATGCCCAGTCGCTTCAAGTCATCTTCTGCTAGTGACGTTGTGCCACCGTACAAGCCTGTTTGCATCAAGACATGGTCACCTGGCTCTAAAAAAGCAAACAAAGCAGATGAAATAGCTGCCATCCCAGAGCCAAAAAGAATGCCTTCAGCCGCACCTTCTAACGTGGCGACTTTGGTAGCGACACGTTGCTGGTTTGCCGTGTTGAAATAACGCGGATACTGACGATCATCGCTATGCAAGTATCCGTAAGCGGTACTTGTTTGGATCGGTGCGACTGTCCCTTGTGTAGGAACATCGGTGTGGCTTCCAGCATGGACGCATTGAGTGGCAAGGTGGTGAGACATAGTATTTTAGTTAACCCTGTTCATGCAATAGAGTTGCTACTGCATGATGTCAGTTGAACTGTGGTAAAGTAGAGCCCAGAAAAGAAAACAAACAGCATAGCGTAATCGTATACGAAAGGACCACACCATTTGCTCGATAGCCATATGCCTGTAAATCAATCATTAGTAACCCGAGATACTGCTCGCGCTTACATCTTGGAGTTTCTAATCACCTCGGGATACATTCTTCCTGGCGATCGACTGAACCTCCCCTTTTTCGCAAAGCGATTGGATTGCTCCGTCACTCCATTGCGAGAAGCCATGGCGCAACTCAGTCATAGTGGCCTGGTAAAGGTCGAGCCAAAACGTGGATTTCATCTGGCAAGACTAGACAAAGAGGAGGCGAATAAACTCTTACAAGCAATCATTGGACTGGAGTCACAGGCAATCTTAGCGGCCCCTCCAGGCCAGCTGAATATCCGCTCGCTGACCAACGCCAATGAAGCGATAAGCGATGCCATTACTCCTTCTGAACGCTTCCTTACTGACCTCGATTTTCACAAAGAACTGACCCGTTTCTTTGATGGATCTCACATAGGAAACTTACTCTTTGAGATGAAGGTGCGTCTCTACTTCTACATGAGCGATTACTTCTCAAGCGATGAGCACACACAGCAGATCATAGGTACGCACAAGCGCATTATCAGCAGACTTGAGAACAGCGATCGTGAAGGCGCCATTGAGGCACTACGGCAAGATTGGCTGGCGATTAAGCTAGCGTTTTAGAGCGTGCCTTAGAAGTAGGATTTCCAAGACAGGCGCTTAGCCAATGCAGACGTTCTTAACGTTGCTGAAAAAGCGCAAGGCCTCTTGTCCGCCTTCGCGACCGAAGCCACTCTGGTTCATGCCGCCAAAAGGTGTTCGGAGATCACGGTTGAGCCAGGTATTGATCCAGACGATTCCAGCATTGAGTCCTACGCTGAGGCGCATGCAACGCTTGATGTCTTGACTCCAAACCACTGCAGCTAGGCCGTATTCTGTGTCGTTGGCTAAGGCGAGTGCTTCTTCTTCGGTATCGAAGGCATGAAGCGTAATCACCGGACCAAATATTTCTTCTTGGAAACACGCGTTATCGTGGGCTAAGCCTTCAAGGATGGTTGGCGGATAGTAATAGCCTTCGCTTGGTAATTCCGTGCCTCCTACGTGGACGGTTGCACCGTCTTTTCGCGCTTGATCGACATAAGCAGCAACCTTGTCACGGTGAGGTTTGCTGACGAGAGGTCCCATGTTTGCATCGCTATCGGGCGGACCCACAACGAGGGTTTTGGCGGAAGCTACAAGTCGATCTCGGAAAGCGTCATAGACACTGCTGTGGATGTATACGCGGCTACCACAGAGACAAATTTGACCAGAGTTGGCGAAGCTTGAGCGAACCGTCGTCGTCACTGCCGCGTCCATGTCTGCATCTGGGAAGACGAGGACTGGGTTCTTACCGCCGAGTTCGAGCGAATACTTTACAAAGCGAGGCGCTAAGTGCTGAGCGATACGCTTTCCTGTAGAAGTGCCTCCTGTAAAGCTGACGGCCTTAACGTCGGGATGATTAACGATGGCTTCTCCTGTAGGAAGGCCTGTGCCGTGTACGATGTTGAGTACTCCTTTCGGAAAACCGACCTCCTTGGCCACATCGGCCAGTAGGTGCGCCGTCATTGGAGTAACCTCCGAAGGCTTGGCGACGACGGTGTTTCCAACGGCTAGCGCTGGTGCGATCTTCCACGTGAATAGGTAGAGCGGCAAGTTCCAAGGTGAGATACAAGCAACCGGTCCTAGCGGATGGCGCAACGTATAGTTGACCGACCCTCCGAGGGCGCTGTGGCTTTCGCTTGAGAATTGTGTAGCTGCATCGGCAAAGAACCGCAGGTTGGTCATTGCACGTGGGATGTCCACAGTACGGCTAACTGCTAAGGGTTTGCCAGAATCACGACTTTCTGCAGCGACAAACTCTTCAAAGCGTGCTTCAATCCCGTCGGCTAGTTTTCTCATCCAGTCGCCTCGTTCGGCAGCAGACAGGTTGGACCATGCTGGGAAAGCCGCTTTGGCTGCCTGATAGGCGGCGTCTACGGTTTTAGCGGAAGCGATAGGAAGCTGCGCATAGACTTTCGCCTCGGCAGGATTGTAGATGGGGAGCGTCTCAGTGTTTGATTCTTCGAACCACTCACCGTTGATGTATGCCTTGATATTCACGTCGAGGGAAGGTAGTGTGCTAGAGGATGTCTTAGGAGTCGAGTTCTGATGAAATTCAATTGTAGATGAGTTTGATCAAGACGAAAAACGGAAGGATAGCAACGCTGTTACGAGTATTTTCAACGCAAGGCAGGCTCAACTACAAGGTTTTTTAGCGAAGAGAGATTTGAAAGACACGCTCAATGTTTAACATCGCATTCGTAACCTTGATTACCTGAAACCTGTAAATTGGAGTGTCTGGACTTGAGACTAGACTATCTAAAAGAAGACTGACTATGAAAATGATACTTACCCGCACCCTCGCACTTCTCGCTTTTTGCTTCATCTCAACGATGATGTTTGCGCAGACCAAAGTTGCTTTCGAGTTAAAATCGATGAGTCTTGGCCCTTACGATGGCATGACTACGACAGTAGCTGGTGCTGATAGCAAGCTGGCCGCAAGTGTGTGGCGTGACCTCATGAAGCAGTATGGCGGAAAGAGCAAGCGCTCGAAGCCTGAGAAATTTAAGACCGAAGCAATCTTCATTGACGGCATCGGCGGTGAGGATGGACTTGACGTCTACGCCATGTTTGAAGAGCAAGGCGAGGCTGTAAAGACAACCGTTTGGATCAGCGAGCGTGGAGACTTCATTAGTGGTGCGAGTGCTGATCGCGATGTTGAACGTTTCAATGCGCTGATGACGGAGTACGGTCAAATTCTTTGCGTCGAGTCTATTCAACAAGATCTTGATGTCGAGCAAAAGAGTCTAGACAAAGTAGAGAAAGAATTGACGCAGTTGGAGCGCGCCCACAAAGGCTACCTCAGTGACATTGAGCGTGCGAAAAAAGCAATCGAGCAAGCAGAGAAGAAGATCAAGGAGAACGAGAAGGATCAGGAGAAGACACGCTCTGAGCTCGAGCAAGCAACGGAGGCTGTGAAAGCAGTTGAGGCATTGTTGGCTGAGGGGAAGTGTTAAAGGAATGTGGGACGCGAGATTTGGGATGTGAGACTTCCATAGGGACGCTATCCAGGATGGAGGCATGAGCACTTCGTTGCTGGATCGCTACGCTGCTGGATGCATAACTGGATGGCACTAGAGATGCGAGCGAGATGCTCTGCAGGTGCTTTCTTATTTTTTTCTAAGAACCAGTGGTTCGGCAGGACAAAGCGCGAGGACGTTTCAACAGCGGAATGCTCAGCAATCAGACAAGGAGACAGCGGTTTAATCTACTTCTCCCCACGCTTCCCACCGAGAAATGACGTTGGAGTTAAAAGGATGATCGTTTTGCAAGATTCCTAGCAAGTATCTTGTGGAACCGCTCACCTACGCTCAGCCAACTACTATGTCAGACAAGCCCTCCCCTCGTATTGGTTCATCCGCCGACCTGAAGCGCCGCAGCAGCAAGGTTGACCCATCATTGGCGTATGGCAAAGTACAGCCACAGGCGCTTGACGTAGAAGAGGTCGTTCTTGGAGCGATCATGCTAGACAAGGATGCGATTTCGGTCGTACTTGATATTCTACAACCGGACAGTTTTTACTCGGAAGGGCACCAAGCGATCTATCGCTGCATGCTCGCCTTGTTTGATAACAACACGGCGATTGACCTGATTACGGTCAATGATCAACTTCGCAAAACAGGCGAATTGGACAAGGCCGGCGGACCGTATCGCTTGGTACAGTTGTCGAATCGTGTCGGTTCGGCTGCCAACGTGGAGTACCACGCTCGTATCATCGCTCAGAAGTCGATTGCACGTGAGCTTATTAAGGTGTCAAGTGAAATTTTGCGCGATGCGTACGATGAGACCAATGATGTCTTCGACTTGCTCGATGAGGCAGAGAAAGGCATCTTCAAGATTACCGAGGAGAAGCTAAGTCGTGGTGTCGAGAGTATCGGCGAGCTCGGCCCAAAGGCCCTCAAGTTGCTCGAGGAGATCAAAGCCAAGTCTGGCGATGGTCTTACCGGTGTACCGACGGGCTTTACCGAATTAGACAAGTTGACCAACGGTTGGCAGCCAAGTGACTTGATCATTTTGGCGGCGAGACCGGGAATGGGTAAGTGCCTGGGTAAAGGCACACCTGTCATCATGTATGACGGTACCGTAAAAGCAGTTGAAGATGTGCAAGTTGGGGACCTTCTTATGGGAGATGATTCTACTTCGCGCACCGTACAATCACTTGCGCGTGGACGTGAAAAGATGTACTGGGTCCGTCAGACGTTTGGTATGGACTACCGCGTTAATGAAAGCCATATTCTTACTGTTCGAAAATCACGTGCAGACAAGCTTCATGAACCCCGAGGAACAGTCACGGACATTGAGGTAAGGGACTATCTAGCTAAAAGTAACAAGTGGCAAAATGACCATAAAGGCTTCAAAGTTCCAATTGAATTCGATTACCAAGACGTTTCAGTTGATCCATACATTTTAGGCCTTTGGCTTGGTGATGGAAAATCTGAAAATGCGACAATTTACACGCAAGATGAAGAGGCTGTTGCGGCTATTTCAGCTTTCGCCAAAACACGAGGCGACAACGTTTCGGTCACTGATCAAGACCGTTGCCCTGGCTATCGGGTAACACGTGGTTATACAGGTCGAGCTCGTTTTGACTCCTTTCAAACAGACTTACGAAACCTTGGTGTGCTCAACAATAAGCACATTCCTCAAGAATACCTTTCAAACAGTAGAAGCATTCGTTTGCAAATGCTAGCAGGTCTTATTGATAGCGATGGTCATTTAAATGTTGGCCATGGTGAAACGTACGAAATCGTTCAAAAAAGCGAGCGACTCGCGTTGCAGATCAAATACCTCTGCGACACACTCGGATACCGTACTTCGATCAAGGAGAAAATCGCCAAAATCACTTCTATTGGTTACGAGTGCACCGTTTATCGCGTGCGCTTCAATGGTGATGTTGACGAGATTCCAGTTCGCATTCCGCGTAAGCAAGCTCAACCTTGGAACAGTAATCAAGATTGGACAAATTCAACCCTTACCTTGGAAGAGGACGGCGTTGATGACTACTACGGCTTCACCATTGATGGTAACCGTAGATTCCTACTCGGTGACGGCACAGTAACGCACAATACTGCATTCGTGCTTTCTATCGCACGAAACGCGGCGATGGACTTCAACAAAGGTGTCGCGATCTTCTCTCTAGAGATGGCAAACGTACAGCTCGTTCAACGTCTCCTCAGTATGGAAGCAGGCGTTGGCGGACACCAGATGCGTTCAGGTCAACTCACCGATGAAGAGTGGGATCGTTTGCAGCAAGGAATCGAGCGCTTGAGTGCGGCTCCGTTGTTTATTGATGATACCCCAGCCATCAATATTTTCGAATTGCGCGCCAAGTGCCGCCGTTTGAAAATGCAGCACGACATTCAGATGATCGTGATCGACTACCTCCAGCTCATGAGTGGTAGTGCTGGTGGTAAGAGTACCAACCGAGAGCAAGAGATCTCAACCATCTCACGTAACCTCAAGCAACTCGCCAAGGAGATCAACGTACCAGTAATCGCCCTCTCTCAGCTTTCACGTGCCGTGGAGCAACGTGGTGGAGACAAGCGACCTATGCTGTCTGACCTTCGTGAGTCGGGTGCGATTGAGCAGGATGCGGACATGGTGAACTTCATCTACCGTCCGGAGTACTATGACATCACCGAGGATGAGGATGGCAACTCTATGAAAGGAGTCGCTAAGATCATCATCGCTAAGAACCGTCACGGTGAGCTCAAGGATGTCCAACTTAAGTGGATTGCCAACCAAGCCAAGTTTGACAATATGGACGCGGTTGACTTTGATTCGTTCCGTCCGGGCAGTTCGCCGTTTACAAGCTCAGGCTTTGGTGCTGAGGATGAGAGCGTGACCTTGCAGAGCCGTGTGAATACGGACGATGAGGAGATTATGTTTTAGGCTGCCGTTCGACTTGTCTAGACCCTCGCACGTGTGCGGGGCTCCCGCCAGTGGCAGCTGCCTAAAGAGGCTTTTCTCGACGTTCGTGAGGTTGTAAAGTTGACTGCTCTTCTTAAATCCTCCGAAGATCAACCTCGTTGTTTTCACTCAACATTTGTGTGTTCGACCCCACGCTAAGCTGTTCGACTGCGTTGCAGTCGTCGGTGATGGACTATGCCCCAATGTATTTCTTTGATAACCACGGAGAACCCGGAGAACACAGAGACATTCACGGAGCTAGGTGCCGTCCTGCTCAGTGCTTTTTACTCCGTGGAACTCAGAGGACTCCGTGGTTGAAGGAAGTTTCGAGTAGTTTAACGTATCCACTTCAGAAGCCCGTCCGAGTAAACTCTGGGCTAGTATTAGACGCAGCTATACAGCTTCGAGGTATTGGGGCGTGGACATTTGGAGGTGATTGTAATTCGTCGAAATATGAACAGGTTGTGTTCCACAATCAAATACGCAACATGGAGCGTATTCCACATTAAATCTGCTAGTCAGCTTAGCACTTCACATTCAAATACGCAACGTGTTGCGTATTAAACGGTGCATTTTACTTTGATGCGATAAAAAAGCGAAGCGATCGGTACACCTAACATTCGATGTACCGATCACCAGTGTAAAAGCCTATTTGGCGACAACGAGCTTTCCAACAACCGCTTGCCTTCCATCAACCAGCTTGACCTCAACAAAGTAGAGTCCCTTTGGAAAGTGCGCTAGGAACATTGTTTCTGTTGCCTGATGCCATTGAGAAGTTGTAGCGCCATTTATCGCAGTTATTCGCCAAGTCGCTTCTACGGGTAGACCATGGATTGAGCTCTGGCTAGTGGCTGGATTTGGTCCTAGACTAATTCCTAAGAGTTCAAACTCTTCGAACGTGGAAGAAACCTCTACCACGACAACTGTTACAGTGCGGATTGAGGTACAACCTGAATCGTTGGTCGCAGTGACATTGATCTCAAATTGACCGACCATGTCGGCAACAACCTCATACATTTCGGAAGCACTTCCATCTGGCCATGCGTAAGTAAAACTTGGATCACTTGCCAAGTACCATATCGTATCGCCTATAAACACTGTATCTGGTGCTTGAACATCAAATGCAGGCTCAGGTATGGCAGTAACTATTACTGAAGAAATGTTGTCGCACGCGTAGAGTAGCTCTTCAGCAGAAGTGTGAAGACCTGTCCCACGATCGCCAAAAGGCGTCGACACTTGCGCATCTGGACAAATTGCAAAAGAGTCAATTTGTACGACATTATCTGGGCAATCATAATAGAGGATAAAAGCACGGTCATCATTGGTACGGGAGTCTACGTAGTCTCCATAAGCTGTCGCCTCAACGGTGAGTACATTCTGTAGCCCAGCAACTGGTACAACAGCCGCCTGAAGTGAATCCCAGGTCGCCACAAGAGCACTTTCAGTTATGAGTAGTCGACCGTCGAAATTGGCTTGAGGACCAGTGAATCTAGCGCCGTATACAAGTTCAGTGGTATCTCGTACTCGATCAACACGATAGACTCCTGCTGTACCTCCTATTGGAGTATTCTTAAATACCCACTCGTCATTCCATTGAACACCATCGGTGATCCTTACATTTGAAGTTCCTTGGCCTACATCTAAAGGGAATGTGCCTGCTACCGTACCATCGGTCTTCCAGAGGGTCATTGCAGAATTCGGATCACGTGCTAGGAAATAAGTCCCATCAGGATAGCTGCCTCCGCGTGTGCCAAAGAAGTTAAATTGAGGGCTAACGTTATTTTGAACCGTAGTTGACGAATTGGTAGATCCATCATAAAAAAGGATGACACCTCCATTGGTTACGACCACAGCTTCTGTGCCAGCGATCTCGAAAAATCGGTAGCGGTCTGTTGTGCTTCCTTGACCGTTAGGAACGATCGTACTTAAATTTGTGCTGTTAATGAGGTATGCGCCTCCAAAACTAGTTGCGAGGTATGACCTTCCCTCAATATGCTCTACGTAAGAAGCCCCAATAGATTGCGCAACACGTTGGGCCTGGCCAGTGGCGCGCCGTATAGTGTAGAAGTCTCCAAAAGTAGACTGATTCGTCGCTACATAAAGATTTGTTGCGTCAATCCCTAATATCCCTGAGTCTTCGCCTGGAGCATCAAAAGCTGAACCTGCTCCTCCTTGAATGTTAGCAAGGTTGCGCGTGCCTGAAGCACTACCATCTGTCTGCCATACTTCGCGACCAAGCCCTGGAGCTGTTGCGACGAAGTAAAGGGTGTCTCCAAATGACGTCAGGTCAGACGGATTGCTGCTACCTGTGCCTGGATTGATATCGGCTACAAGTTCGGCAAGGCCAGTACTTCGATTAAATCGAAAGAGCTCTTCACCTGTACTTGGCGTTGAACCAACGAGGTAAAAGCGACCGCCAATTGATTCGGTAAAGCCCGTCGTTAGATCGGGAGCAGCAAAAACGTCAATGCTTAGACGTTGCGTAAAAACCTCACCATTAGAAGCCTGTGTGACTTCGGCCACCTCAAAGGTTTGGGCGGTGAGGGTAGGAATTAAAAGAACTGAAAGGAAGGCTAACAGTGTAGAAGGTAAAAATCGAAACATGGGTAAGTTATAAGGTGGATTGATACTCAATAAGTGAGTGTGTTAGGACAATATAGACACATCGGGTTGATTTGGTAATGGGTGTGTAGAATCAATTGAAGCTTGAATTATAAAATTGGCGGGCAAACGACTTACAGTCCTTGACGAAGCTTCTAAAGAGAACACATGAAATTTGTCGAGAGACTTAACCAATTTCTCCGAGACACACTTTATGAGATACCTCCCGAAACACTCCCAAAACATGCTCCTAGGAAGCTTGGTATTAACTTATTTCTTTTGATGACCAGATTTTCCAAAAATATCGTCTCTATAGTAGAATTCTTTCTTAATGAATAATTCGTAATCGACGGTATCCACAACATAAGAAAACGTTGTTTGACCGGGGAAAAAACCCAGTACCCCAATTTCTCCTTGATGTCTTATAAAAAAACTAGAAGTATCTACATTAAAACCCCATGGAAGTAACCTGAGTGAATCTCCGTCTTGAAGATAAAACTCCATTCCATCATTACTCATCCAGCCGAAATTAAACTTGAACTTTGTTTTGAGAACTCCTGATTTTGGAATTTCGTAAACTCTCCTATTATTTTCATATTTTTTGGCTGCGCCATCAGGTTCATCAAAATTAATTATTATCTGAGTACCGACTAATTCTACTGGTAACGCGTTGCACGGTTAAATAATCTTAAATAGTAGGAAAAATAGATCGTACAATAAGCTAGTTATCAGTATTTTAAAGGTACTTAAACCAAAATATGCACCTAGCTCATGCACGATCTTCCAGCAATGTACGACCACTTTTTCAGTATCATTCAAGTAGTAGCCAAACAAAGTTTTGATGCTCAAGGAAACCACTATACGTACTCAAATCCTCCGAAGCTCTCAGATTTAGAGGTAGTTGCTTTAGCCTGCTGTGCTGAAGCGCTTGAAATTGACTCTGAAAATCTACTATATTCTAAGCTCGATAGTTATCCTGATTTTTTAGTTCACAGGTGCAGACGCCAGCGTTATAATGCTCGCCGCCGCAATTTGAACGACCTCATTGATCTATGTCTTCGTAAAGCTAGCCTTTGGATAGAGGACTACAGTGAGGCCTTGCTGACAGACTCGATGCCCATCCCGACTGCTAGTATTAAACGGGAGAGTAGATCTCGTGCTTGTCGAAGGCCTGAGCTCGATATCCAATGTGCGGATAAGACCTATCATGCTTCTTCAGGATCATTTATGCTTGGGTTTAAACTACATCTAATCACAACAGTATCAGGAGTATATGTAGACCATGTAATTCAGCCAGCGTCACAACATGATGCTAAAGTATTCTCAGAACTAGCTGAAGCAGCAATGAATGACGCATTACCGGCTGATTTACATGCGCGACTTGAATCTAGGCTATTGCTCGCTGACAAGGGCTACGTTGGTAAGCAACTAAGGCTTGATTATGCGACAGAGTTTAAAGGTGAGTTGAAGTCGGTATTCAGATCAAACAGTAAAGATTGGGAACCTACAAACCCACATCTCAAACGAGCAAGGCGATATATCGAAACGGTCTTTTCACAGCTAAGTGACGAAGTGAGGATGAAGGTCAATCGAGCAAAACGATACAGCGGATTAGCTGCTAGAGTATCTACTAAATTACTTACTAGAACATTGAAGCAATGGGTAAATTACCACACAGGAAAATCGCTGAACCAAACAAAACACTGGCTAGCCTAATTTTTAACCGTGCAACGCGTTACTGGTATTATGTGTTTTTCGTATTCCCTCTCCGGAGCACAAGATATAAAAGCAGCTAGAAATACTATCCACATTTGAGCTCTCATAGGATCTAATTATTGGGATAAATGCCTTCACATGGAGCCTGCGGACAATCTAATACCGGATCTTTATTCAAGTTGATAGTAGTGCCTACAAATTAACAGAAACGCCAAGACTACATTGAGATATACCTGCGGAGGCAATTGAATTCATTTACACCTCGAAACATACTTTTAGTTAGCAACTATATTACTCACGAATCCAATTTCACACCTTGTATAATGTTGCACTCAATTTTTCAGCAATTTCTTTTATTTTATCAAGTCCTTCTGGACGAGGATGAAAGACTTTAACTATAATATCGTCAGTTCCTTCTGCAAACGTTGCTTTAAATTCTGGGCTACCAGGTCTAGGCACATAATTAAAGACGAAACATATCCTCCATGCTGGAGTCTTGCGTTGAGTTTGTCGTTGCCTAAAATAGTCATCAACATCTTCATACCAATTTAGGCTGGGGTCTTCATCAACGATTTCTTGGACAAGCCCTTTCGGCATCTCGACATACTCCTCCTTACCCATTCTATATCGTGAAATAGTAAAAAACTTCATGGATTCAAATTTACAGGCCAAGCATGTTTTCAAACGACTTTACATCAATTGCATCAATCACTCCTCCTGGATCCAACTCGGAAATTAGCTCATTTATTTTCTGAGTAACACCGGAAACATTTGCCTCCGGAACTAGAATCAGCAACCTTGCTTCATCAATATCGTAAGACACACCTTGAAAAGAAATTTCGCCAGAAATTTTGGCGTCACGTAAATCTACAATATTTTTCTTGATCAGATTCCTTAATCCGTTCTTAGATGTTTGAATTGTGGTTTTCAAACTAGTGCCAATATTCCCAACTGCTTTATGGTAATCAATGCCTTTAAACCAATGATCGGTTTGTACAAATCCCCTACTACTTAAAAGCCACTCAAATAGCCAATCCTCAAATTGAGAACCTCTTGCAGTATGCGTTGTAATATTTTCAGCTTGTAATTTCCAACAGAGCTTTATTATTGCACTTTTTGCTGTATTGCTGTTGCCAAAAGAAAATCTCAATTTATTTAGTGCTGCTCCACTAAACCAAGAGAGGTTTACATCTTTCAATTTTTTTCCAACAGCTCCACCAACTGCGCTTCCTATCAAATCAGCAACAAACACCCTCCCGAAATCTAACGCAGCCTGCTCTATAGTATAGTCGGGATTATTATAGGCATTATAAGTTACTTCTACAGTAGCTGCACCTACCGCTACTGCTACTGTTATCATCTTTGAGTTGACTACAAAAAGCCCTGTAAATCCAGACCATGCGACGGAACCGTAGTTAACTCTATCGAAAGCCTCCCCCCAATCGCCTTCTTCAATATCATCACTTAAATAGTAAATCGATACTGTCTGCATCATCACATCCGACAACGCAGCTCCCAAAGCGCCAATTATTGCCGTGACAGGATCAGGGCCTAAGGCCCGGCTCTGAGAAGTTGGCCCCTCCTTATTAAAGTTGGCCCCTCCTTTTATGAATACCCTCGTAAAAAGTTTTTGCCCCCCTAGTTCATTGGGATCACCCCTATGTATGTGATGCCAAAACACTACATCATTAGTCTCCTGCTCGATTTCATTTTGTACATCTTGCCAAATGTTAGTACAAACATTTTCATCCTTAGTAATATATATCTTTACAGAAAGACCTTTAGAGTGATACATTGGTATTTGCCCAATATAACTGGAAGGCACATCCACTGTTACCAAACCATTTACAGTAAAGAGCAAATTAGCATGATCAACTACCTCTGCAGGTAAAATTCTAGAAGCTGAATAATCTCCAATATTTTCAATACTTTCTTGGATGAACCCTAATGAAAGCAGTTTCGCTCCAATATTATCTGGATTATTACAATCCATACACTGCCCAACCTCCCCACCGATATCACAGCACTGCTCGGCAGTCTTAACAAATCTATTCAATGCTTCTAAAGCCTGTATAAGGGCTCCAGGATAACTACTAGGGCTTCTTCCAGACTTCTCGTACTCCCTACTAATTACAAATTCAACAAGCTTTGAAGCCTCTAAGTTACGGTTAGGAATGCATCCATCACCTGTAATGTCTGGAAGATTTACATCCACCCAAAATTTTGTAAATAGGCCATTTGGATCATTTTGTTTACCCACTAATACATAATAAGTAGACGACACTGAGCCTCTCAACACCTCAAACCCTTCCGGGTAGGTAAAGCCATTAAACTTGTCCATGAATATATAAAACCCAGCATCATAAACTTTGAAATCGCTTCTAAAATTTGCAGGCAGAGAATCTCTTAAATCGCAAGCTGCTGATTCTACTTCATTGTCAGAACCAGAAAGATCCACACCAGATAGGTCAGACAATCTCTCGAAGCAAATTTGACCACTAACATTTCCTTCAAGAAAAATGAAACTTAAAACAATAAATAGTCTGTACATGGTTGTCGATTTTAGATTATTGAACTGGTCGCGAATACGTCGACCAGTTCAAAAATTCCTAACAAATTTTTAAAAATTTAACTGTTGCATACCAAACGTATACTTAAGATAAATTTCAGCTAAAGCAAAAGAGAAGACGGGCAAAAATACATCCCCGTGAGTAAGTTAAATTCTACAATAATGGTCCTTAAAATCAACCTGCTCCAATTAAATTTTAACAAATTTCAAAACAATTACCCTCTTGGCACCACTCCATCCTTGTATCATTACCTCTCCCATTCCCGTCGAAAACCCCGAAAGATCTAAATCGAATGTGCCAGCAGAAACGCCTTCATATTCCCGAAAGACTCTGCCCTGACTATCAATAATCTTCAGCGTAGCATCACCAGAATACCCCTCCAAGTTTGGAATATTTACGACAGCCGTTTTGTGTACGAGACTCGGTATAATGGAATATGAATCCTCAATACACTCGGGTGCGTTTGACTCCCAGGAGTCTCCGCTCGTGAGTGAAACTTGTCCTGTTTTGGCGGAAGCTCCCCACTGTGTGTAGAGCAGCAAATACTCGCCTTGCACCATAAACGATGAACCATCTTCACCTGTTGAACCTACATGAGGCGTCACTAAACGCCCGAGCATTGGCCCTTCATGATCCTCACTGGTTGCAGCAAAAGACAGCTCTCCATCGGGTGAAATCTGATCTTGTCTTACTAATATCCAGTCAACATCTTCGGAATTATCGAAAGACGAAAAATCGAAAGACAGCTGACCATTAGAGAAATCAATCAGCGCGCAGCCTGCATTGTTCCAATTGTGCTCCGTTGCGAGCTCATCTTCACTTGAAAGAGATTCCGTAAAGGCAACGAGTTGCTCACCGGGACATAAGGTGGGACATATCATACCGGCATATTGCGCAACCTCAGCTTCGCCTGTCTGCTGGGCTAATGCTTGCCCTCCGAGAAAAGCTAAACCAGCCAACATCCATATAGATGAGTAAGAAAGAATATCCAAGCGCAAAAGCGCCTTCATTTTTAAGTATCTCATAACTATGGGCAATTTGAGGTAACCGTACTGGATTGAGGAGATGTCCAGCCTGTATGAATCGCAATTATTGCGTATCCAAAAGATGGATTGCTATTGTTTGGGGTGCCTGGAGCAGAGGCATCTGTACAGCTCGCGTCAGCGTCCAAGTAAATCCAACTACTGACTCCATTTGCAATTAGCATTGAAAAGACGTTTGGTCCAGGCATGCGAACGTGGGTGGATAACGGAACACGTGGTTGCCTACCTGGCCCCACTGCATTCAACTGAGCTCGAGTGATCGTTTCGTACAAGGCAAGTGGCTGACCATTAACAGAACGATAAACTTCAAAACCTTGTAAATCAGTGGTATCTCTGTAGCTGAAGGAAACGTACGCTTCATCTGCGCGAGAATCAAGCCTTACGTTATCGATGAGTGGAGCTACCGAAGGCCCCGGCCTTTTGCCGTTGCCAATTGCCTGAAAGACTTTTGACGAACTAGCATTGCCTGTACTATCAAAGCTAAGAACCTTATACCGATAAGAAACTCCAGCTACAGTGCTTGTATCTAGTATCAACTGGCGCCCCTGGTTGGCTCTCCAATCGTGCTCTGTTGTACTAATTCGCTCAAATCTCGTAGATGCACCACCTGAAATTTGACGTCGAAGTAGTCGATAATGGGAAGCATCCTCACTTATCGAATTATTAATGATAATTCCAAAGCCAGAAGGCACATCCGATGTACGAATGACCTCTGCTGCATGTGGCGGCATAATGTCTGGGCGCTTGAACTTGAAGCAATGCTTTTCAGGATCTTGGTTGTAACGAACGTCTGTAGGGACGACAGCGAAGTAGATATCTCTATTCAGTGTTCCTTCCAGGTTAATAAACGTGTCCAATCGTGGTTCTTTGAGAATTGACGAGGTGAGCTCTTGATATGTTCCATTGCAGCTGTTTGCTCTAAAGACCCTGTAGCCTAGAAAGTCTGGCTCACTGTTCGAGGACCAGGTAAGCTTGAGATGTCCCCTACCTCTCCATTCAGCTTCGATGCTAGAAACTGGGCTGGGCGGTATATTATCTAGTGGTTGGTGAAAGTAGGTAATCGACCTAAACACTCCATCTTCCTTGGTTTTAATTCTAACTCTGAAATAGACCTCTGGAGGAAGCTTACCCACTTCAAAATCTGTACGCGGGCCCGATGGTGAACCAGAAGCAACCGTTTCAAACGCCGTATCATCAAAGATGCTTTGCTCAATGTGTATCTCACTCACTAAGTCAGCTAGTGCTTCAGGTAAAGCAACCGTGATCGTGGCTGCATACTCGTTGATATGACTCACCATCTTGCTGATCTCCGGAGTTACTGTAGTTATTGGTTTTAAGCAGCCAACAGATTCGTTGTACTCAATTTTATCCTCGAGCACGCCAAAAGGCCCTTGCGTGTAAACCCTGTAGAGATATTGCTTTTCACAGTCAGGAAACGAATCCACCATTACATACTGTGACCCATCTGCGGATGCGATCGGAATACTAGGCAATTCACGAACGTTCTTAAAGTCTTCATTTGACCCTTTCATTTTCCGCTTCAACCAATATGCCGCAAAAGGAAGTCTTTCCAATTTGTACCCAAAGAATACCCGTGCTGTGCTTTCATCGACTTCTATTCCTCTAGGTTCGAGCCATGAATGAAGTTCACTTTTAGACCTAGGGCTTACTGAAACTCGTATTCGTTCAGCTACTGTAGGTGCATTTGAAGAAACAAAGTATGAGTAGGCCGTATCTTGAGAACGCTGGCTATCGATATAGCCCACTCCGAATTCGCGAGCGAGTTCGAAGTTTGTGCCTAAAGCCATAATGGCTAGAAGGCCACGAGAAGCTTGTTCGTCATTGCGTTCGCCTAGCTCTACTAGCGTTGGCTGACCTGCGAAGGTCATTTCTGCTTCTCCATCATAAACAGCCCCATACAAGAGGAGATGAGCATCGTCAATAGCTGAAAGCCCAGACCACTGCGCGCTGTCTTGGGGAGGAATCGTTGCAATTACCTCGGGATATCCATCAACTCGTTCACCTGTTGCAATCACTTCAACGGGCTTGCGCCTAATGGTATAACCATAATCAGCACCATGTCGAAGGGTTTTGTAGTCACTGGGCAACCAAAGGAGATAATTTCCTTTCCCCCCGTGATCAAGAGCTACGGCCCTAAGGTCTTGTGCTCCAACTTGTTGAACACAAAAAAAGACCAGAACAACTGCGATATATTTAAAATAACTTAGAGGCATATCTATTGGATTTCTATGGTGAATTTCTTAGAGATGACTCCTTGGCTGACTGGAGATGACCTTACTGGTCCAGGCAGTTTATACTGAAAAGTAACGTCCATTTCAGGAGGAGCCGAAGAAATATAAACAGGAGAATATATCTCTCTAAACTTCTTTGCTCCAGGAAGCGGAGCGCGTGACGCTTGTACTCCTCCTCTGTTCCCTAGACTATTCCAATACAGGTTTAGCACACCCAATGACTCTCTAAACATCTGCCGGTTGTAGAAATAATTTTCCTCTTCCGTTTCGTTTGGATCGCTAAAGCATCCAATTTCCATCATTTCGGTCAATGCCTGGTCTTCTACTTCGTTAATGAAGTCAAACCAATTGTCAACTGCGTATTCAACTACTGCAGGGAAGGTATAAACAAGGAAATTCGACTCTGATAGTGCACTTTCATCTGGGGCGGGGGGAGTGCCTACCCCAGCTCTTTCTCCACCTGCTCCGCCACCTTCTAGTACATTGTTAGCTGCCATAGGGCTACCATAGCCACCATTGGCTTCATTACGGAGATCCTGCACAAGAGACAGGGCGGATGGCAATTGATTTGTCAGTTCAAGTTGTATCGCATTACTAATGGTTACGGAATCGGGGCCAAATGGAGTACCTGCGATAGCAAGATTATACTGAAGCTCAGTTTCAAGAGAATCTTCACAAATCATTACATCTGATTTCGCTCTATAGTAACCTTGAATGGTTTCAATATTACTCTTCCAAAAATCGCCAGGAGTGCTAGAATCTCCAATATAAGTGTCGCCATTATCAACATCAAGACGCATGTGAACCAGCGCATTAGGATTCACAAAATACCCATCCAAAGCAGACTCAAATTTGTCAAACTCAACGGCTTGGGTTTCAATTCTGAACCCATCAACTTCTGAATGGATTACCGCCTTACCACTTAGACTAAGTGCTGTCACTTTTTCTTCTAGTGTATTATACAATGAGGTTCTAAATCCTACAGAATAGATACTGCTATACTCCTCATCATCTAAGACAAGAGGCCGCCCTGTTTGAAGCCCCCTTGGTAAATGTGGTGACGAGTTAACACCGAACTGTTCGTTAGTCGAGCTAGAGACACCGTTAAAGCCAACTTGCCCAAAATTTTCCACCGAAAGCAGGCTCTCAAACTCAGATCTCGGTGCTTTATATTTTACGAGATAGAAGTGATACCAGGTAGTATCCGACAAGAAGTTACCCCGTGGCGTAGAGTTAATTTCATTTGTCGTCGCATCATAATCCACATTTGCAGTAGTATGCAAAATATTATCATTCTCATCAGTATAGACACCAAATACACGGCCACCTGTAAATAAATATGCTTGTGAATTATCCAAACCTATATAATGAGATGGATGCATCTCAGGCAAAAATTCCCTTTGAGATTGCATTGGATAAGAATATAGGATATTCTTTCGGGCAATAACCTTCGGGAAATCATTTGTCGGGTATGTGAATAGGTAGGTAGAATCATGGACGACATTTGAAGTATCACCATCCTTAATCGTTGAAAATTTCAACTCCACATAGACCGTATCACTCCCTGGCCACCAACTTGAAGGATCAACTTGTATCTGACGCGAACCAATAAGCAAAGGCTTTGTTAAACCGAAATGAACACTTTGTCTTACGCCATTATCCATCTGAAAAGCAGACATATCGTCAACACGTATAGTATATGAATGCTCAACTTGCTGAGCTCCTTGAGTGACCGAATATTCCAACGTTTGCTGATCCTCGAAACGCAGCTCGTAGCCCAAAGTAGTTTCAAGGTCGAGTTGAGATCCACTAGGTAAAGCCGGCATCAAAATGTAGTCGAAACTTGGATCAGCGGCAGAACTAGCTTGAGCACCTTGATCGATTATCAGATCGCATTGTTCACCTAATTCTAAATTAAACGATGCATTTCCACCATATGGACCAACCTTAATTCTCCCTTTAAAGACACCCTTTGCATAAAACGGGTTAGGTAGAGAAGCTTGAAAGAGAATACCTGCTTCAACATTCAAAACAGAAACTTTCTTATTTCCGATTTTCAACCCAGCTTCTCCGGCCGCATAAGCATACAGCTGACCTTGCGCATAGAAACCGTTAATTCCAATATCACTATTTGTATTTGCGCAACTAACGCCAACGTATTTCTGGAGATTAACATCTACACCTGCTGCAAGTGAAATAGATGCCCAAAAAATTCCTGCGGGTATGTAGGCATCTAAACTAGCATGTGCACCGAAAGCAACTCCAGTTCCACTTCCACGATTAGGTACTTGCACTAAATCGGACGTTCCAAAAAACGACTTGATTCGGGGTGGTAAAGGTGGGATAGGGTCAACTCCATTTCCTGCTTGAAAATAGGCCTCAGCAGTTAGCGTTGCGATAGGAGGAGCTTCCATCAAGAGTCCTGCTCTTTCACCAACCTTTGAGCCCCCCATCTTTATATACCATTTCCCCGGGCCAAAGTATGCCTGTCCTCGAACTAGACTATTATCAGGCCCAGCACCTCGAACATTAGGCCCAACTAGAAACGCATCTAGCGTTGCGTTAAAGGTTGTCCTACCTACAAGAGATAGATTTGCGTTGAATTTAGCTGTTAACGTCGCATCTCCTCCCAAATTCACTGCAGGAGGCACCGCATTTTCAAATACAGGAGGGAGTCCTAACTCTGTTACATCTAGAGGAATTGACACCTTAAATGCATCCGTCATCATTTTCATATATCCATCTAGATATATTTCTGTTAATGAGTTGTGAGCATCGAACTCCATTCCAAGCTTAGCATACGCATTCGCAATTCCTTCTTTCTCTGCCTCTCCAACAACAATGAGATTCAGCCCTAGACCAGCTGTTGGATCTGGCGTATAGAATGCACCAGCCAAACCATGACCATATAACGAAGGACCAGCCAATGGTAATCCGTTCAGGTTTGGTGCAGGAGCGAAAGGGTCTGTTGTACCCAAATTCTCGTTCTTGACACCTCGTCGTAATCCTCCTCCAGCACCGGTTATATTAAACCCTGGAAACAACTGAGCTTTAAAACCCGATGCCATTACATCAACAAAGAAATATTTCTTCTCGTCGGGGCCTTCACCTACACGTCCAAATTGAGCCGCTGCAGCTAGCGTTATTTTTTCTTTAAATACTGCTGTTCCACGCCCATAGAAGGCTCGACCCCAAGTCGGCACTTCTTCAGCAGACCATGCGAGTTGCAGATCTACTGCGGTACCCCACATATCTGCTTTTAAAGCCAAACCATTTGCTCCAAAAGAGTGGTATTTCAGATCTGTAAATTTACCTCCTGATTCAAGTATCCCCTTTAGTACAAAACTTCCAGCAGCTGCAAAGTCGTCCGTTACCGTAACCCCACCAACGAATGAAAGACCTACTATTTCGGAATTACTTGTATCCGAATAAATTCCAGGATTGCCTAACGTGACTTCAAACACTCCAAAGTTCGCAGAAATAGGTTCTACATCAAAACCCCATGTACCAATACTAGGTACCACCTTTCTTCCTCCTGTAGGCGTTTGAATGTGGAAATTTTGAAACGAAACACTTCCCAGCGAAAGCCTCTCGCTATCTCCTCCGCCATCTGCGGTTAAAGAACCACTTAACTTAGCACTTACACCGTTATCCTTACTGCTTTTCCCTATTACTAGTTCAATTGACGATCCTCGATTTATAACTAGAGTACCTCCTAACAAGTCAGATTTCAGGTTATTGTTTACTTCTGCATATGCATGAAAAATGCCGTTACTCGACATTTCTGCACCGTATGAAATACAATCTTCAGGAACTGGAGCCTTACCTACATTATCCGGGGTAGCTCTACCAATAGGTACATGTATTAGCCCTTCAAGACCAATACGCCTAAATCTATTATGTAAGATCTCAACACCTACACTATCAACAGACGCCGACCAACCTCCTAGAGATCCATCTGACAAAGAAATGAGACTGTTATCTACTCCAGCCCCAGCAGTAATAGAGGCAACAACTGATAGTCCTGTTTTATCTATAAATAGATTTGTCGCATTAAAGCTTATCCTCTCTTCGTTTTCAGTATAACTCGCTGGGATTGAAATTGAAAATCGTTCAGCATAGAACCCTCGCCAAGCATTAACACCCTGCGCCTGAACTACAGGATTTTGATATCCCGTTGGAAACGAAACAACACTAGGAGTAGATATACTACTTCTATCAAGTAACATGACGCCCATATCGACATGCACATCGGGCCTCGCTGCAATAGCAAATGGGCCATCTATTTCAGCATACGCAGTGAAGTCGTCCCAAGAATCAAATGCTCCTGTTACTGTCCCAGTAAGCGTCTCATTACCTGTTGTTGGCTTACCCTCGGCATCAAGAGGAATCGCGACACTGCGACAAAATTCAAGTTCTCCTTCAATTTCCACACCAACGACATTTAAGCACTGCATGGTTACAGATGCCGATGTCAATTCTAACCGAGCAACATTTTCTACCGAAAGATCACGGTTCAGGTCTATTAACAACTCTAGTGTAATCTCCCCGTTTTTGAACCCGAGGTGATTAAACTCTACATTTTTAGCTCTAAAATACAGAGGAGGCACAGCCTGCGTCGCTTCAAAGATATAGTAAACATCTGCTCTAGAATAAGCGCTATTTGCCGCATCAAAACGAACACTATCAATAACCATTTCGAAACCGAACGATGCTATCCCGTGCGTAATACTAACGGGAAGTTGCTCTGTCTCACAAGTGTTAGATGATGCCATCAATGACTTAGCCTTAACAATAGCAAGCATAAGTTCTTCGCGACGATAACCAGCAACAGATGCCCAACCTTGCTGATATCCGTAAGAAAGTTCTTCCTTAAGGCTTGCACCCATCTCTTCTAGGCTTAATCCTGAAGAAGCCACAGCTGTCGTCCACATTGGCTCACTACTTCGCACTTGAGCTAAACGTGGATTTGACTTATTCAATGGACTCAACATTGTCGTAACCTCATCCTCATACTTGTCGAACAGATACGTTTTCGTCCACGACAAAATTGAATCGCAAAGCACCAGACTATCCGTCAATTGCATTTGATCATTTATCTCATGAGGAAGCAATCCTGAAATAATTGACTTAATAGCATTCTCATAATCCGTATCAAAAGAAGTATTCCCTGTACCAGGAGCAGCCCCATCAGCTACATCACCAACTTCAAGGAGGCTTTGTCCTAGTTCTTCCAATTCCATGAAATCGAAAAGAGCCTCGTCACATTGATAAAGTCTTGTATGCGAATACTCTGTTTCAACAATTTTAGCCTCACGGTTCACACCTAATCTTTCAACTAGCCCTGAATCTATTGGTGAATCAAAGTTCTTGTGCATTCCTTCGCTAAAAAACTCATCTCCAGGCCCCTTGACTAACTCACCGGCGACTGAAGCTCCGTCAATATTCTGTTGAAGGTCGGCTCTTGCTATATCACACGACTCTTGTTGATCAGCAACTTGCTGGGCTAATTCGGCCTTATAAGCAATTGCAGCATCCAAAATGCACTGCAAGATAGTAAGCTCGTTATCTTCAATAAATTCTGATGTACCTAAGGGAGTAGCACCATTTCCTGTACCTCCAGAAACATCAACATAGTTTTCATTTGCTGGATCTAAGAAACTGTAACCAGTGCCAAAAGTATTACATGGATTTCCATTTTCATCTAAGCTATCTCTACTACATCCATAATAATTATAGGGAGTACCATTTGCATGGACACCGTCGGGGCCAAACCCTTGAGGATCATACTCTGAACTACATAAAGTAGTGGACGTGTCACAAGGTGGATGAATAAATGTTCCATCTATGTTAAAACCATAATTATCAAACCTAGTACTATCCGGCATCCAGAATCCATCACTATTCCAGTACCCAATAATTGTAGTATCTACGATTGGCTCAGGAATACAAAACGCAGTTTCTCCAATGGTATCTGTAGGCAACTCAAAAGCTCCACCAGCCGAGTATATAGGATTAACATTACCAAAATTAGCATAACCATATTCTGGGTTGTAGAACCCAATCGAATCAAATTCAACTTCGATCACTCGTTCATCAAATGGCAGGGCTACTTCACCTATCCCCCAATACCCGATATAGTTGTACGACCCCTCTGCAGTGCTAATCAAGACACTGTCAACCCTTGTGATTTCAGCAATCCGAAGTGGCAACGTCGCATATGAAATGATATCGCCTGCTCGATAACGATAATTTGCTGGCTTAGTCAAAGGCGTATAAGGGTTACCTTGTGGTGCGGCGCAGTCACCGTTGTTATAGCAAATATTTGAAGGCCGTGCAAAAGCGGCTTGGTAAAAATATTCGTAAAAGTCGCCTTCATAAATCTCTCCTTTGAAGCTACACAAAATACTAATTTCAACTCTGAATTGTTCTTCTGTACTAAATTGTGTTACGTGAGACAACTCACCCCATACAGTATCCGTTGAAATCAATTTCTCCTCCTCAGAAAAATAAGCAAGCCTAGTGCCTACAAGTAAACTATCAACATCAGCCGACCATTGAATGACGACAAGGCCCTCTAAAGATACTGAAGCATATGCAGAATCTATTTTTGGACACAAGGGGATACCATTTGGAGGATCGGTCGGGCCATTCGACACTGGAGAATTACGTCGGAAATCAAAACTGGTCGACCCAATTACTGGTTCACCTCCAAATCCTATATTCTTCATTTTATCCTCCCCGGAGAAATGCACCTGGGTAGATTTTAGAGAATCAATTAGCATTGGAAGCGGTTCAGACTTACTGAACGCGATAAGCGCAGGCAAGAGGAGTGCTACGACTGTGATGACCCTGGTTGTAAGACTAAACAACATATTTACATAAGGTAAGTACGCCGCTATATTAACTATAACGCGTTGCACGGTTGAAATTTAAGCCAGCCAGTGTTTTGTTTGGTTCAGCGATTTTCCCGTGTGGTAATTTACCCATTGCTTCAATGTTCTAGTAAGCAATTTACTAGATACTCTAGCTGCTAATCCGCTGTATCG
>JBGCGF010000032.1:0-98812 GCA_045110575.1 Saprospiraceae bacterium | reverse complement strand
CTTCATTTCCCCAATCGCTCCTGCAAGTTCAAGTCCGGTCGGGCCGCCTCCGACGATAGCGATGTTCATCAGTTCTTCGAGATACTCGGGGTTCTTCTCTGCGATTGCCTTCTCAAAGTTTTGAAGGATGTACGAGCGCAGGTTGAGTGCGTCGGGCACTGTTTTGAGCGTAAGCATCTTGTCTTTGATGCCTTCAAAATTGAAATAACGTCCGGTGCTTCCTGTTGCGATTACGAGGTAGTCATAATGCATGTCGCAGAGATCGGTCGATAGTACTTGTGTCTCCGTGTCGATATGCTTGACGGTAGCCCAGCGTACGAAGACATTTTTCGTCTTTCTGAACACCTTGCGTAGTGGATAAGCGATGGAGTCAGGCTCAAGCCCACCCGTAGCTACTTGATAGAGTAGCGGTTGAAAGGTGTGGTAGTTGTGCTTGTCGACGAGTGTGACGTCGAATGCTTTATTCTTAAGTCCTTTCGCGAATTCTAATCCTGCGAATCCACCGCCGATGACAACGACATGAGGGCGGGTTTTGGCGGAAGCTTCCATGACTTAAAGGTAATGGAACGATCTGGTTCAGCGTGCTTTAGGGCGCCATAATATTGCAAGCTAAAGCATGCAAAATCAGATCGTTCGCACCCGATGATCGTAAAACGCAAAACGCCCGTTCCGACAGTGTCAGAACGGGCGTTTTACATTTTCTAGATAAGCGCACTACTGCACGCTAAACCAGAAGGGGGGGATTACATTCCGCCCCACTCTTTAAGACTCTTCTCGTTCATGCGAACGTAGTCCATGTTACCTGCTTCCTTAGCCATAGTCATAGACTTCTTAGCAGATGCAATAGCAGCTACTTTGTTGCCCATTTTCGCCTCGATAAGAGACTGACGGCGTAGTTGCCAGAACTTAGGATCCATTTCGTTTGCCTTCTTGATCCAAGTGTAAGCTTGGTTCATGTCCTTGCCTGACTCGAAGTAGTAAGATGCAGCACTGTAGTAGTCACGTGACGTTGGTCCAGCGAGTGTACGAGTGATGCTTGCAGAAGCTTCTTTGTCTGTTCCAACCTTGATTGGTACAACAACGATAGTGTTTGCCCATCCCATGAACATGTTTGCTCCGTCTGCAGTGATCTCGTCGAACATGATGGTGAAGTTCTCCATCTTCTCGCTCATCTTGATTGCTGGTGCAGTAAGCTTTGCAGCTACTTTAGCGTCGTCCCAATCCTTTGGAGTTCCCCAGTTCTCAGTGTCCATGTAGAAGTAAACTTCCCATGAAGCAGCCATTGGCTTAGTGAAGATTGCGTAGGTACCTGCTTTTACGTCAGAACCACCGATCATAACATCCTTGTCGAATGTGATCATTGTGTTCTTGTTCGCGCCGGTGCGCCACATCTCGCCGAAAGGTACGAGTCCGTCTGCAGCGAAGATCGTACGACCTTTCATTGCTGGGCGGCTGTACATCACGTCGATGTCAGTAAGTCCTACCATCTGGCTGATCTCAGCAGCTGGACTTGGTTGTGGTGTCTTGATCTGTGCGTGAAGTGTTGCAACGGCGAAAAACGTCAGTGCGATCACTTGGAGGGCTATGGTCTTAAACATGTGTGTGCTTTTTTGCGCCGCAAAAGTAACGGAACTAGCGGGTTCCATGCACTTGGATTAACAATTTGATGTCACAACACGGACTTTTGACCGTTATTGCATCGCCTTTCGTTACTGTTATCTCGTGTTTATGGAGTTTGTAAGCAATCCCGATCTCATCACCTTTCGGGAAAACTGGAAGGGCAATCCTAAGGAGGGCAAGCGTTTCAGTGAGTATGCAGGGCCTATCAATCCCGGGTTCGGTAAGTTGGTTCGCTACCTTTCGAGGTCCAATCCACAAGCATCAGAGAAGCGTGCCGATACCTTCCGTTTGCAATCGGTCAAGGATGATATTCATCAGTCCGGCGATTGGGTGTGTTGGCTGGGACATGCGAGTTTTCTCATTCAACTCGACGGCATCCGAATTCTAACCGATCCTGTCTTCAATAGGCTCGGACTGATAAAGCGCCAAGTCGATGCTCCCTATACACCTGAGGAGATCGGGCACTTGGACTACGTGCTACTCAGTCATGACCACCGTGATCATGCCGATGAGGCGACGATGAAGGCGTTTTCGCGAAAGTTGGACTTTCAGGTGCTTACTACATTTGGAATGGAAGGGTTGGTGACACCTTGGTTGAAGCGAGGCCAAGCGGTGACTGAAGCTGGATGGTACCAACGTTTTGAGACGGATGCGGCTCATCCCAACATAAGCTTTATGCCTACTCAACACTGGTGTCGTCGCTACTTCCATGACATGAATCGCCGCCTATGGGGCAGCTTTGTACTCGAAGGCAAGTCGAAGACGATCTGGTTTGGCGGGGACTCTGGTTATTCGCCTCATTTTAAGGAGATGGCCGAGTACTTCCCTAACATCGACTTGGCGATGATCGGAATCGGTGCGTACAAACCTGCCTGGTTTATGCAGAGTGCGCATACGAATCCTGAGCAAGCATGGCAAGGTTTCCAGGAGTCTGGTGCGAAGCAATTGCTCCCGATGCATTATGCTACATATGACCTAAGTCAAGAGCCGGTCGGTGAACCTGCGCGTCTTATTTCAGCTTGCGCCAAAACCGCGGGCAGGGTGGGAGACTTGGTGATGCCGAAGGTGGGGGAGGTGGTGCGAGAATTTTGATCCGATTACTGCGGGATTGAATTTAGAATGTGCGTGACGTTGCTCGTAGGCTTGTCACCTACCTGCCAAGTCCATGTATCGATTGCGACATATATTTCATTCCAGTGACGTAGCCGTGACATATTAGCTTTGTGAAAGCGTATCCTGTTGATTGGTAGCGTTCTGCCGCATTACTTCGCCACCATGAAAAGACTACTACCCCTTGTTTTACTGTGTTGTTTTATATCAAATATAACAGCACAGAATCCGTGCAGGCCTGCTGATGAACGTTTGTCTGTAAATGAATTAAATACAACTGTTAATCCATTATATCTCTGGTGGGACGGGAATGACGGACAGTTTAATTATCCAAATACAGCGCCTACTTCAATGGTGTTTTCTGGAGGCTTGTGGCTCACGGCACTTCGTCAAAATGGAGATAAAGTTTGTTCGGTAACTTCTTATGGAGCAGCCTCAAACGACTTTGATTACCAAACAGGACCCGTTGGAACAGGAGGAAGTTTTACGTCTTCTACCTATTTCTGTCGGTCATTTAAAGTGACTAAAAATCAAGTGGGCGCACACTTAGCCGATCTCGCTGATGGTACTTTAGACCAGCCGATTGCTGAGATCATGGATTGGCCAGGAAAGGATAATGCACGCATGCCTGCTTCTGCTTTCGGGCGAGACTTGGCTCCATTTGTCGATGCGAATGGTGACGGCGTATATCAACCTGAATCTGGAGACTACCCGGACTTTCGCGCAGACGAAGCGGTGTGGTGGGTTACCAATGATTTCGGTCCGCACCTTGAATCTGTAAGTGGTCCATTAGAGGCCGAAGTGCAGGTTTTGGCGCAAGCATACACAGCCGACAATCATCCTGCATCGAAAGCTCAGCTCTACAGTGTGAAAGTGATCAATCAGGGACTTGAGCCTTTAGATTCTTTAGCGCTGTCACTCTGGGTTGATCCTGATGTTGGCTGTTTTACCGACGATGCGATTGGCTCGATTCCAAGTAGGAACGCGCTGTATGCCTATAACATCGATCCTGTAGATGGTACAAATGGAGCGCTCTGTGATCTCGGTATTCCAACCTATGGGCAGGAACCACCGATGATTTTCTTCCAGACGCTTTCTTCAAGATTGAATGGAGATGCTGGACTGGTTAGGAATTCGGGTATGTATTTGTCCAACGGTTCGTTGGGCGGAATACCTCAGACAACCGGCCCCAATCACCGAGGAGAGTATTTCGATGTTACTCATGCACGTTGGTTGGACGGACTTCCGCTCACCTTAGGAGGAGAAGGCTATAACGGAACAATACCGACCAATTGGGTTTTTTCAGGAATGGAGGTAGATAATGTACCGTGGTTGCAATGCCAAGACTCAAGAGCGCAGGATAAAAGGCTTCTTTTAAATGTTAATCTGAAAGAGGTTTTTAACCCTAGAGATGAATTCGAAGTTGATTTTTTAGTTTCTATAGTTCCAGCGCCTATTACCTATCCATGTCCTGATCTTGGAGCGGCTGTCATGACCCTCGACAGCATCACAGACTACGTCCAGAATACCGTAGTCTCTTCAAACCAAACACCGCGAGCTGTTTACAAATCGCTTTCGCTAAAACCAAACCCAACAAGTGCTGTCTTCTCGATCAGTATCGGAGAAGGACAGTCGGCACTTCAGTCGGCAACCTTGTTTGACGGCCTGGGCAGGGTAGTAGAGCAGTATGGCGCTTCAACACTGACTAGAACGATTGATGTGGCGCACCTGCCGCGAGGCGTCTATTCTCTCATTGCTCGTGATGCGAGTGGGGAGATGTATCAGAGTCGGGTGGTGTTGCAGTAGGATTATCCTAGAATGGCTAGGTCGCCAAAAAGGTCGTAGTCATCAGATAAATTAGAATCTTTTTGATTCGGTGTCACCGACGATTTAAGTAACGTCGGTGATTTTTTTTGGCGCGGATACTTAAGAGCGTGTCTAAGGCTTATATCCAAATTCGGTAACTAGTACAAAATACTGCTGCTCTGTGACTTACCTTGTCTAACAAACTTCACCTGTTTGTCCTACTGCATCCGTCTTTTGCCCTTCCTAATAATATTCGGCTGTTCCGCTTCTAAAACAGCGAGTTCTCCGACTCCTGAAATGGCGCCTGAAGGTGTTGTGCTGACGGTCATTTTTGAGGTTGATCCGCAGTTGGATACGCTCACCGTATTTGACATCATTCGTGCTCCAGGAACGCTGCGTCGCGACTATCCAGCCGCTGCAGAAGCTGGTCCGGGCGAATTGCTTTTTAGTTTTCTAAATGCAAATGAACGGGTTCTTCGCCAAACGGCTATGCCATATCCTGGTCCGAATCATTACGAAGTTCCTAGCGAGGAAGGCACGATCACAGAGGAAGTTTTGCCCGAAGAAGCCCGTACGCTTTTGCTGAAAACCCAAGCGAGTTCGAGAATACGCTGGCTAGAGGTCAAGGGCCAATCCTCAGAAGGCAAAGTGATCCAACAACGGATTGACCTCCGCGCTAAAAAGTAAGAAACTACAATCATCGATTTCTCAATCACGACAAAGACTACTCCTTATGAAAAATGTAATTACACTCATTGGACTGCTCCTTTTGTCAGCGCCTGTTCTAACAGCACAAGTCACTACGATTAAAAACGCTGGACCTGATGCCAAGCGCATCAACTTCGTGATTCTTGGTGATGGCTACATGGCTTCGGAGATTCCCCAGTTCGCTACTGATGCCTCTACGATCACTACTGATTTTTTCAACGAGCCTCCATTTTCTAATTACACGGACTTCTTCAATGTTCACACAATCGATGTGGTAAGTACAGAAAGTGGGGCAGACCATCCTTCTACCGATGGCGGTAGCGCTCATCCCCAGCTTGCTGTAAACACTGCCTTAGATGCTAGCTTTCATTGGGGGAACAACGTTCACAGGTTGTTGTATTGTAGCTCTACAAAAGTCGCGCAGCAAATTGCTACTCACTATCCTGCGGCCGATGAGGAGTTAGTGGTGGTGAATACTCCTTTCTACGGAGGTGGCGGTGGTGGTTTTGCCGTTTTCAGTACTGCTATTTCCGCAAGTGATTTAGCGTTGCACGAGACGGGGCACTCTTTCATGGGCCTTGGGGATGAGTACAACTCAGGGAATAATTCTGAAAGGCCTAACATTACAAGTCAGTCCAACGCTGGAAATGTAAAATGGGACGACTGGATTGGAACGAACGGTGTGGGCGAATTTGTACGCAGCAGCGGTACGTTCAAACCCGTTAACGGGCAGTGTATGATGGAATTTCTCAATAAGCCGTTTTGCTCTGTTTGTCAGGAGCAAACCGTTGAGACCATCTATCAGAATGTCAGTCCGTTAGAAACGACTACTCCGTCCACAGCCAATGTTGATTTTTTGAATGCTGATTTAAACTTCAGTATCACTTCAGTGAAGCCTATTCCGAATACCCTCAGCTACGAATGGGAACTGGACGGGAATCAGATTGCTACAGGCGTAGAAAACGTAACTGTTACTACTGCTCAGATAACGCAGGGCGTACATACTCTCTTGGTGAGGGTTTCGGATCTTACGACTTTGAGTATGAAAAATGCGAACTACGTGTTCACTTACGAATGGACGATTACCGATGCTGCTCCATTACCGCTCAACTGGGTCAATTTCACCGCTGCAGCCGATGGCAAAGTCAATCGCCTAAACTGGACGATCGCCGATTCTGAAGGTAGCAGCCACTTTGTGGTAGAGCGATCTACAGGACAGTCAACATGGGAACCGATTGATCGCGTTGCATTTACAGGCGCTGAAGTATATAGCTATGACGATGAGTTTCCTGCTACTGGGAGTAACTTATATCGCATTCGTGCTGTAGACTTTGATGGCCAGTTTACCCACAGTTTAATTCGTGAGGTGCGAAACATTAGTCGTCACTATTTCCGAGTATATCCTTCTGTGACTAACGGCCCCGTAAACTGTGAGGTGTTTACAGAAGGAGCGAAAGCGTCTAGCGTTTCCATCGTGGCGGCCGATGGTCGTGTAGTGCGAGAAGGCCCACTCGTTGCAGAAGGCGGATGGGCAAAGCACCAGCTAGATTTGAGCGGCTTGGTGCCCGGAGCGTATACGGTAAGAGTTGTCGCTGGTAAGGAGGTTCACCTGCAGCGCGTAGTGTTGCAGTAGTGGGTAGTGACTTCGCAAATAGGCTGAGTTGGTAACGAAGAAATGAGCTGGTATTGTTTTCGAAACGCTTGTCGCTAGGTATTTGATCTGAGCATGCAGCTTCTAAGGTGTTGTATTTGAGCGTATTGCGTGTCAATCGTGCCTTCTCTATTGAGGCTCCTTGGTAACACTTACTTTTGTTCAAGTTGCTTTTAGAACTAGCCTAGTAGTTATGAATACCATTTTACGTGTTGTTGCCCTTCTTTTTGTTTCAATGTCTGTGAGCTATGGGCAGCGGTTTGTTGAGTACGCGCAGTATGAGCTCGGTCTAGCTCCACAAGTACCTGAAGTAGTGTTGTTGGGGACAGGCCGTGACGGAGGGGCCTTAGCGATATTTCGAGACGAACTGGATGAACTGTCGCTGTGGCGTTTCGATAGCCTCGGAGAAGTCTCCTTGCGGGCTCCTTTGTCGTCGCTCGTGGATCCTGAAGCGTACGACGAATTTTGGATCGGTGGAGACGGACCTGCAGAGTGGTTGGTTTGTACTAAGACTGAATTACCAGACGTAAAGCTGAAGTTTATACAGCTCAATGCTGACTTAAGCAAAGCAGCGGAATCGGAAATACTTGCACCTAAAGCTGGTCTCAACGAGATTGTCTACGATTTCGATCAAGGACGGCTGGGCTTTCTATTAGCGCGTCGATCGGGTTATCTTCCTCTTTTAGGGACGGTCCTTCCGAATTCTGCGCAGGTCGATACCTTTCAATATCGAGTTGAAGGCCGGTATGAAAATATTTTTTGGCAAGCATCCGGGCTAACGTTGCTTCGGATAATTGAGCCAGACTTGGTAACCTGGACACGTGATTTGCCTTTCGATACCGTTAATGTTGTTGCTACTGTTTTAGAAGATGCAGTCGAGCCTAATAATCGCGTTTACTTCAGTGTGTCCAATGGATTAGGAGGGACATGCATTCTTAGGGACAACAGGAATATCAATGGCCCTATCTCCCTTATCGATTTGCCCAGCGGTAGGTCTTGGGTATTTGAACCTGATCGTGATCGAAGGTTTTCGACGATTTCGGCGGTAAGTATTCCCGATGTAGACGAAGGGACGATTCTATTTGGATGTGAAGCGAACGAGATTGATTTTTTTGAAAGACGGGCAAATGTCCCAAGTCGAACACAATCATTACCCTATGAAGCTTCTTTGTCAACTTTTTTAGGAGAGAAGCGCGATCATATTTTGGCGATCAATAGGCTTGATGAAGATTCACCTGTTTCTGCATCGCCGGTTTGGGGAGTGGTTTCTGGTCCAAGAAGGTCAGCGGAAATAGAGTACACTATTGTTGCTCAAAGCAATCAGTGGGAGCTTTTGTCAACTTCGCTGGTTGCGCCAGGGCGATTAGGAATTCGAGCGATAAATCGCGCGGAGCTGCATGAAATTGTGCTTGACATGGTAACTGCATCCGTTCAGGATTCAAGCCTTATTGAAGCGTATGTTGTAGGGGGGTGTGCATCAACTATTTCGAGAATTTATAATGAAAAACATAGGGTGCATCATCCTGCTCTTGGTGTGTCTGCATTTGTTAGTCCTCCAGGTTTGATAGGAGAAAATGCCCAGCTCCATTTTGTGGGGAGTGCCTCCAGTTTTATGCTGCAGCAATATGATGTAGGGCCTTCAAATGCCACAGGCGTAGCAGACTGGCTGCAGGTGCCATTCCTTGAGAATAGCATTGTTCATCTTGAGTATGGATATCGGTTCGTATTAAAAACGGGTAGTCCCCAAGGTCTTGAAGAGGTAAGTCTCGTGTTGCCAGAGTATGCTTCAGGAGAATTGAGATATGCGGCACGTATCTATGCTATTACGGAATTGCAAGGGAGGATCTTGATGCACGGTCATGGTGGATTGCCAGGGCAACAAGCGAATCCTTGGCTTATTTCGTGGAATATAGATGGCTCCGATTGGCGTCTTGAAAGTGTCTTAGGTGTTGCTCCATTTACATCTTCAGTGTCATCTCTTTTTCAAGAGTCGTTGAATGGTGAAGTGCATTTATTTGAAAGGTCTAGATTAGATCTAGAAGTAACGACTACGCCGTCGAGTGGAGGGCAGGCGACTACTCAGGTTATTCCTCTTCAAACTTTAGGTACAGAAGACCTCTTAGCGCGTGGAGCATGGAAGTATCACGATGCATTGATCCAGGTAGGTAGACCTAGTGATACAATAATTCTATCTGAATTTTATGCAATACAGGTTGATTCGCTTAATCAGCGATATTATGAAGTTGTGAAGGGAGTGGTTTTAAGTGATCTTGATAATCCTCAAGTAATTGAATTTGAAATTATTGAAAGTTCAACTTTCTTTAACGGTGCATCAAATCGTGCTAAACTACTTGACGGCCACTTAGTTTACAAGCGAGCTTATGAAGCGAAAGCACAAAAGGGCGTTGATATTTTTACAAGACCATTTGATCTCAATAGTGTTGAGGCACCCACTCCCGCAAGTCCAGAAGTTACGATTTTTGCAAATCCTCCTGTGAATGGAAGTTTGGAAGTGACAGGACGAACAGCTGGAAATTTCAATAGTCAATTACCATACAGAGTACTTGATTCTTGTGCAGAAGTAGAGATTGAGGGCGTGTGGCTTCCAAATGAATCCACGCTTCGTATTGATGTAAGTCAGCTAAGAAGCGGGATTTACTTTTTATTTGTAGATGGTTATCGAGGTAAGCGGTTTATGGTCGCGAATTAACGCGTTGCTTCTAAATTGTGGCTTCATTATTACGCCCTTTCAATCGTTTCAACATCCATCCAAGGAGCGTAGAAATCACAGCACCCACCAATAGTGTTGTACATAACTCAGTAATACTCAAAACAGGTAGTACTGTATGCCATCCAGGTAGGAAATAGAGTTCTACAGGATAGCCAAACATGTGAGCCTCAAAGCTGCAAAAGCTGCCTGACAGTAGAACAGTACTCAGTACCAGACACCATGTGATAAATTGGAACCTCTCTCGTTCTCGAAAGCGCTTGGCATAATTGAACAAGCCAAGCATTGGAAGGAGAATGACTCCAACCCAAATTGAGACCTGTCCAATACGTAAGACTGTTCCATAGTAGGCTAATTGCTCAGTTAAGTAACCTGAGTAATAGGCAACTCCATATTCTACAATTGGTCTGCTCAACATAACAGTCGCCACCAACGCTAAGAACAAGTAATTACCCTGCTGCAACCACTTCGTATCCCACTTCTTGCCTAGCAGAAAGTAGATGAGCGCTAGGGTGGCGTAGGTGAGGTAGAGGGCGTTCATGTTTACTTGATAATCCCTTTAGCTTCTTTGAGAAGCTTTATTACCGTATCTATCGGCACAGTGTCTTTGTTCTCCTCCTTAATGATAGCCTGTTCATTCAGTGAGTCACCAGAGAGATTTGTATTTAGGTGGTTTTCTAAAAGCTGGTCTATGGCATTGTTTACCCTTTTGATTGAGTCGTTAATATCTGTAGATAAAGAATTGGTGGCAAGTAGTAAACCCTCAATGTATTTTATTTGGTGGATATGCTTTGAAGTAACCAGTAACTGTCGCTGTGTTCTATTTAGTTGGACAATGAAAGTCCAGAAAAGCCCTCCAAGAATCGGTATTGGAACCATCGCAGTTAGGTAGTCTCGCCATCGAGGAAATTCTAAGGCATTATTCAGTTTGCCGAACATGTAAAATTCTAAGGCGATGATGGTGCCTAAGGCTATTAGGATTAGGAAGCCGTAGAGGTAGAACATCCTTTTAAGTCTTGTGTGTTCGTCAGTAATTGGTGTTAAGTACTTCGTGAGGTTGTCGAAAGTAGTTTTTATTTTATTGTCCCATTCGTTTATAATGTTTTCTTTCTTTTTTTTTCTCTTCTAGTTCTTTACGGTATGCATTAATTTGGTCAGAAGCTTTAGCTAGAGAGGCCTCTTTTTCTTTAAGATTATGCTTATGTACAGCTATCTCATCTTCTGTGGCTCCTTGTAGTGTTTCCTGTCTTTTAATGGCGTTTTCATACTCTTTTTTTTGCTCTAATAGCTCATCTATTTGTTGCACATAGTAAGTATCGGAATTGTAAACTTGATTAAATGAGGTCGGCAGTATGGAGTGAGTAAAATAATCTAGTTCTTTTTCAAGATCTTCAAGCAAGGAATATATTGCTTTTTGATTAAATAGATTTTTTGCGCCGTCAAATCTTGCAGTAACTCTATGTGTTTGTAAATCCTCATACAAGCGGTAGATATTATTTGGGATTTGGATCTCTTTTTTTGTGAAAGAATCATCCTCAATAATCCGATCTATTAAAACAAGAATGTGATATAATTTAGGTATTTTTTTATTTGCTGATATTGATGTGAAAAAATTACTCGTCAAGAGCTCTTTTAATTTCAGAAAAATTGGTAAAGGTCCTAGCTTACGAATCGAGTATTTCATTTCACACTTTATTATTACGTTTCGAACGTAACCCTAAAATCACTTCGCCACCACCTCAATCTCCATCCCTTCACCCAAATCAGCACTACTTCCACCAATCCAAACCTTAATCGTTCCAGCCTCAACGTGCCAGCCTTGATCAGCACTCCAGAACAGAAGCTCGTCTTCACCAAGTAAGAACGTGACGATCTTAGAAGCACCAGGCTCTAGGAATACCGTACGCACACCCTTCAATTCTTTGATTGGACGGACGCGGCTAGCCACTGGATCATTGATGTAAAGCTGAACCACTTCTGTACCTGCAACCTTGCCCGTGTTGGTTACCGTTGTTGTGATCTTGTACGTCTGCTTTGTGCGCGTTGCATCAGAATCAAAACGTCCACCGGTTGGCTTCTTGTACTTGAACGTCGTGTAGCTCAAGCCATGACCAAATGGGAACAATGCGCCTACAGGTGCATCCATGTAGTGAGAAGAGAAGACCATCTTGGTTCCGTCTGGACGGCCACGGTAGCCCGGGCGACCCGTAGAGTACTCACGGTACGTGAGAGGCTCTTGTCCAACTACGTATGGGAAACTGACAGGAAGCTTACCTCGTGGATTAGCCTTTCCGAAGATCAGCTCCGCGATGCCTTGGTTGCCATAGGTACCTGGCTGCCATGCAAGAAGGATACTCTGTGCATTTTCAGAAAGTGACTCAATCGCAAGCGGGCGACCGCTATAAAGAATCACTGCAATGTTCTTGTTGACCGCGTGTACAGCGTCAAACATGTCTTGCTGCAAGCCCGGGAGGCCAATGTCTGTTCGGCTACGTGCCTCACCACTCATGAAGCCAGGCTCACCGAGTGCCATAATCACAACGTCTGCTGCACGTGCCGCGGCAACCGCCTCGTTCATGCCGGTGCGGTCAGTGGTGTTTGGGAAGACCTCCCAAAGGAAGTCCTGCTTAGAATCTTTCGTAAGTGTCGATGGACCAGTCACCACGTTCATGCGTGATACGTCGTTGAGCTGAGCTTCAATCGCATCAACAAGTGTTACTGCCGAACCGCGATTCGCGCCAAGGCTCCACGTTCCTTGTGGCGAGTCCTTCGCACTTGCCAAATCACCAATGACGACGATCTTCTGCGTGCCCGTAGGTTTTAGCGGAAGCAAATTGCCCTCATTCTTAAGAAGCACAGCACTAGCTGCAGCCATCTCAATGGCATCTGCTTTCATTTCTGCATTGCCCATCGCAGCTGCTTCTCGCACTGGATCACAATTCTTGTATGGATTCTCGAACAAGCCGAGCGCCATCTTCACGCGAAGAATGCGTCGAACTGCATCATCAAGCAACTTGACATCCACCTCGTTTGCTTTGACCAACTTCGGTAGCTCTTCGATATAGGCACGTGTTTCCATGTCCATGTCACTTCCTGCTTCAACCGCTTTTTTTGCCGCGCCTGCATTGTCTGCAACCGAGCCGTGTGCGATCATCTCGCCAATCGATCCCCAGTCACTTACGATGAATCCTGGCCACTTCATGCCGTCCTTCAACCAGTCACGTTGTAGTGTCTTACTTCCTGTTACCGGCTGCCCGTTGATCGAGTGGAAGCCATTCATGAATGTTGCACTACCTGCCTCAGCCGCTGCCTTGAAAGGAGGCAGGATCTCGTTGTTAAGCACGTAGTCGCTTACTTCAGAAGAGTTGTAATCTCTACCGCCTGCCGCATAGCCGTAACCTGCAAAGTGCTTGGCACATGCGGCTATTGAAGTCTCATCACTTAAGCGTGCTCCTTGGAAACCGCGAACGCGTGCAGCAGCAACCATGCTACCGTAGTATGGATCTTCTCCGGCGCCTTCGACGATGCGACCCCAGCGTGCATCCGGACTCACATCCACCATCGGAGCGAACGTCCAGTGAATACCGTAAGCACTTGCTTCAATTGCTGCCCAACGAGCAGCTTGCTGAATCATGTCAATATCAAATGTTGCTGCTTCTGCGAGTGGAACAGGGAACTGCGTCTTGAAACCATGAATGACGTCGAAACCGAAAATCATCGGAATCTTCAAGCGACTCTGCATCGCTAGTTCTTGAATCTTGCGTGTTTGCTCAACACCCGTAACGTTCAGCATTGAACCGACGAGTCCAGCTTTCACTTGGTTGAAGCGTTGCTCTGAGGATCCACCTGTTGGAGCTGGTCCAGTAATGTCGTAGAAGCTCGTGTATTGGTTCATTTGACCCGCCTTCTCTTCGACGGTCATGACGCTGATAAGGGAATCGATTTTCGCCTCTTGCGCTACAGTGGTCTTAAATGCACCAATGTTTACTGGTCCGCTTTCGCTAAAACTAGACCCACCGAAGTCTGCATTGGATCCCATCACCGGCTTTTCGATAATGGTAGAAGCAACACCATTGATGGCTTCTGTTTGGGTTATTACTTGCGTTTGCTTGGGGGTACAAGCGGCAAGAAGAAGTATAAAGGACGTTTTGGCGACAGCTGAGAAAATACGCATGGGGGCAAGGTAATTACGAGAAGTGGGAAATGAAGTAGTGCTCCGCCTTTCAATTTGCACGATCGACTGCTCACTATTCCTTAAGTTTAGGTCACCACTAAATACAGTCTATGTCCCATTCTACTCCCCGAACACATCTCCTGTGTTCACTTCTCGCACTTGTAGGGCTATTCTTCGCGAATACCGCCACCCAAGCTCAAAATGTTGGAGACCTCATTTCTGTCAAAGCGTTTGACTTTCAGAGCACTTCGCGCGATACCATGATTCAGTTTCCTGACCTGCAGGGAGTGACCTATGAGAAAATAATGTTGAAGTACACCATGCGTTGCAAGGACGCACTGGTTTCGACATCTGGTGAACGAAACAAGGGTTGTGGCGAGTGGGACTACTCTTGTAATACCTACTTGGTCGATTCGACGAAGTTTGAGGAGGCTGAGATAACAATTGCAGACAACCACATCACGAACATCACCGACGATTTCTTCGACTATCGCAATGATCCCGTTACGGACTTCTTGCAAACGAATTTGATCGATGTACAGGTAGTCAGTACGACTAGCGAAACAGAATCTACAGTTGGGATGGGTTCAGTCTCTTTAGGTACTGTTGTGCCTACAGACAAGACTGCCGGTAAATCGTACTACCTCTACACAGCCTCAGACCTTCAGGCGGCGGGGCTCGTTCCAGGAAATATCAATGCTATCAGTTTGCCGATATCATCTGCAGCAGGAAATGCCCGTCACTTGAGGGTTAAATTCAAGATGACTACTGAAGCTAATCTTGAAGGTGCCGTTGACTTTGATGGGTTTCAAGAAGTGTATCGAAACAACGTAGGTTTTAGCGCAAGCACTGACAATAAGCTGCATTTCCATACGCCTTTTACCTGGAATGGAACTTCAAATGTGCTCGTGGAAATGAACTTTTCAAACCTTGGAATGCTATCCTCGCAAACCACGGTTACAGGCAGCGCGACAACTGAGGTCAAAGGTCTCGCATCGACAAACGAGCAGCAGCTATACCTGACAAACAATGCGTACATCGAAGTTGGCAACTACAAAGGAGTTGGCGGAAGTCAAAACCGAACGGTTGAAGCTTGGGTCAAAACAAGTACAGGAACAAGCGGAGAGATTGCAAGTTGGGGCATCAACTCGGCGAACCGTAAGTGGGTCTTCCGATTTGCAAATGGACTTCTTCGTGTCGAAAATGGCAATGGCGGCACCGTATCTGCTACGGCTATCAATGATGGTGAATGGCACCACGTCGCTGCGGTTTTGAATGGTGACAACCTCACGGATATTTCGTTCTACATCGACGGTCAACTTGACGGAAATAGTGCCGTCGGCACCACACCAATTGACACAGAAGTTGGCGCCGATGGATTCAACTTCCGTATCAGTAGGGGAGTGAATAACCGATACTTAAATGCGGAGATCGATGATGTCCGCGTTTGGGACACTAACCTCGCCGCAGGGACCATTAATACATGGAAGAATATCCGTCTTGACAATACGCATCCGAACTACACGAATCTTCAATTATACTTCCCTTTTGAGGACGCTGGAAACACTGTAGCTGACATGTCAGGGAATGGAAGAGACGGTGCGGTGATAGGAAGTAAGTATGACGTTTCGTTCAATAATGGAGCGGAGCTCTTTAAAGATTTTGAGCGGTTGAACAGCCAGCCAAATTTCTCTTTTTATCAAGGAGTCTATGCGGTTAATACCACTACGCAAGTTGTGAATCGACCTATCGTTCGGTACCCGCGTCACTTTCTCACTACACGTACCATTACTCCTGCGCCAGTAGGTCAACTACTTGACGATGTGGTTGTAACTACCGATCCAGTTGAGCTTCACGGTATCTACTATAGTATCTACGATGAGTTGACTGGCGATCTTATTTCAGAAGAGGAATTGAATCCTGATGGCGAAATAGAAATTGATGAGTTGGTGTATGTCCGTCGCTTTCCTTTCTACAATGAGCTGGTATCTTTCGTGACACCTTATGGTATTGGTGTCGACTTCGGTCAAGAAGGAAAGTCTTGGTATTTTGACATGACTGATTACGCAAGTATCCTTAAAGGAGATAAGCGTTTACTCATGACGTTGGGAGGCCAATATCAAGAAGAGATGGACCTCGAGTTCGTTTACACGGTTGGAACGCCTGCAAGAGATGTTGTGAAATATGATCAGCTGTGGCAAGGAACAAACCGTGCAGGGCATGCTAATATCAGCCAGATCGCGACGAACCAGAAGTTTGCACGCATGGCATATGATTTGGATGCCGATGCCGAGTCGTTCAAGATCCGATCATCGATTACGGGTCACGGATCTGAGGGAGAGTTCGGTCAGAATGGAGGAATCATTACGCATAACCTTGCTCTCAATGCAGGGACGTTGTCAAGCTGGCAGATCACCCAAGAGTGTGACATGAATCCGATTTTCCCGCAAGGAGGAACATGGGTAATTGATCGTCAAGGTTGGTGTCCAGGTGAGCGTTCCCTTGCGAAGGAAGTTGACTTTACAGACGATGTTTCACCGGGATCAACAGTCACGTTTGATTACTCGACATCAGCACCGCTCAATCCAAATGGAGACTATCGCTACCACGTTGCGCATCAAGTGGTCAGCTACGGCGCGCCGAACTTCCAGCAGGATGTTTCGCTGGTGAAAGTGGTTGCTCCGAACAACACTGCAGAGTACACGCGTACAGGAACGATTTGCGCCGATCCTCAAGTCGTGATTCGAAATTCTGGTGCAACGGTTCTTGAGAGTGCAACCATTACCTATTGGATCAACGACTCAAGTTCACCTCAAACGTTTGAGTGGACGGGCGACCTAGAGTTCATGGAAGAAGAAGTTGTTTCGATACCTGCACCGCGCTCGTTGTGGTACGACATCAGAGGCAGTAACAATGTCTTCTGGGCGGAAGTAGATCAGCCAAACGATGGCGCTGACGAATACAGTAACAACAACCTGGTATCGTCTCCATTCGACTTTCCTGAGATCTTGCCACGCGAGATGGAGTTCCGTGTTCGTACCAACAATGCGCCCAATGAGAATGTGTACGCGATATACAATTCTGCGGGTGATGTTGTCGCTACCAACCCTCTTACAAGTTCGAACACGACCTATACAGAGGAACTAACATTAGGTGAAGATTGCTACCGAATTGTGTTTAGGGACACGGGCGGCGATGGACTTGAGTGGTGGGCGAATGCTGGCCAAGGTGCAGGTTCGGCGAGGTTGATAGATGGCTTCGGCAATGTGATCAAAGGATTTGAGCCAGATTTTGGTGGCGGTTTCGAATACAGCTTCTCGACAAACTTCGCGTTGTCTGCTGAAGAATTAGCCTTCTTGTCTAGTATTCAAGTATATCCGAATCCAACGAGTGATTTCGCAACAATCTCTTTGGAGAATACGCAAGATGTAGACATCCAAGTTGTTGATGTACTGGGTCGTGCACAAGCTGTATCTGTAGTCGATCGTAGCTCCTCTACCATTCGCCTAGATGTCCAGTCTTTGACAAAAGGTGTGTACTTCGTGGTGATTCGCAAAGGCGACCTTCACACGACACGACGGGTGGAGCGTTTTTAATAGGCCATAAACTAGTCCTGCGAATTGTCATTTCGCAGGACTATACATAATTGTCAATTGAAGAGCACGTTTATCCTTAGGGATGAACGTGCTCTTTTGTTATTTCCTGCGAACCAGTGGTTCGACAGGATAGGTAGTGCAATTGGTTGGCGTACTTAAAGCCAGTCTCAATGGTGCGTCCCAAAGGCATTGACAATTAGCAACTGACAATTACTCTTACCCACCCATCCACGTCTTAAAAGCGGTTACACGCTCGCGAGCAACAACATTGCTGAGGGTAGTATTGGCAGGTTTTAGCGAAAGCTTAAGTCGGTGGTTTAAGTATTGACTTGCCTTGACTACGCTGTCAATATGGACGAGCTGACCGCGATTAATTTGGAACCAATCGTTGGGGTTGAGCTCTTCGGCAAGTCTCGAAATAGATTCACTGACAAGGAGTGATTTTCCTTCTGCGCTTACGCCAAAACAGAGCCTATCCTCAGAGTAGAAGTGAAGGATGCCTGTAATCGACATGGGGACAAACTCTCTTCCCTGCGTCGTCAAAATGCGTGTGCGATACTGTGGTTCTTTTCGATGAACCGCAGAGAGCAACTCGCGCATCATGTCGGGCTCGATCGGCGATCGATTCTGCTCTTCAAACCGTAAAATCGCGGCTTCTAAGTCGGCCTCTTTGATAGGCTTGAGCAAATAGTCTAGGCTATGAACGCGAAACGCTCGGACCGCATATTGATCGTAAGCGGTCACGAAAATGACGGGACATGTCACGTCGATTTTATCCCAGATACGAAAGCTCAATCCATCGGCAAGCTCGATGTCGCAGAGCAATATGTCGGGCTTTTCACGTTGCAACATTGCGATCGCAGAGCTGGAGGTATCGCATGATCCGACAATCGTCGCTTGTGGACGAATAGCCAAAAGCATAGCTGTGAGCCGACGGACTGCAGGAGCCTCATCTTCAACAATAAGTACTCGCATTAGCTAGCTTTTTTTGAGTGAACGAGCTGAGGCGCAGGAGCCATTTCGAGTAAGGGAACCGATACTGAAAACCTATCGTCGGTCTCCGTTATGTTGACATCTTGTGCATTAAGAAACCTAACGCGGTCGCGCAAATTTTCTAATCCAAATCCCGTAGAGTCTACTTCTGATTTGGCTTTAAGTCGCTTGAGGTTGGAGACGGTAATGGATTGTGCTTCTGAGTAAACTTCGACCACGAGCGGATTGCTCAAGCTAGCTTCATTATGCTTCACTGCATTTTCTACGAGTAGCTGTAAAGCGAGTGGAGCGATGTGGTACTCCGATAGGGCGGGATCGATACGAAGGTCAATGCGAAGACGTCCTTCGTAACGTACTTCCAGTAAGTGAAGGTAGTCGTCAAGTGCTTCGAGCTCTTGTGCTAAAGAAACCCGAGATACGTGGCGCATTTCTAATAAGCGGCGATACGTAGCAGAAAGGCGAACCGTAAATTCCTGAGCCGCTGTTGGATTCTCTGGAATAATACTCACCAAGGTATTGAGGCTGTTGAACAAGAAATGCGGATCAACCTGCTTTCGCAGTGCGTCGAGTTGGTTTTCAACTTGAGATCGTAGGAGACGCTCCTTGTCCAATTCGGCCTGTCGAAAGAGAGTGAAAAAGTAGATGGCCTCATAGATTCCTGTCATAGAAAATACCAAGAGCAGACTGATTGGCATTGTTTGCCAGATGTCATGATCTCGAGGTTCTGCTATGAAGTTACCTAACAGGTCATGCCAGCCAAAGGCAAAATTGCATAAAATCTCTACAATTGCTACCGCGATTATTTGTGAAGCAATCGTATAACCAATGCGCTTTGCATTACTGGTTGAGTCAGGAAAGTGTTGTCTCCAATAATCTAAGATTGCACTAGCTAAAAACCAATAAGTACCCGTGTATAGCATCGACACGAAGCAAGAAGGTAGAAAGACATCCCAGCCAACTTGGGCAGGAGATTCTCCAAAAAATAAAATTGGGACCAGAAAACCGATCACTGGGATCCCAATGGCCTTCAACCAACGATCATCGAAAACTTTAATTGATGTGTTTGACATACAATTTTTCCTTCTTGGTGATTAAAAGGTCGGCAGAGGTGGCTGCTAAGAGTTTTAGCGAAAGCCAAGATAAAAGGACTGGAGCGCTTTGCACCCCTCGTTGTTGGAGGGACGCCGAGCGCTTTCTTTTTGCAGAGAGAAACAAGAGATACATGACCTGGATTGAGAGTGGCGATTGACTAGAATTGGATGCGATACAAGATGTCCGGGAAGAAGCCTGATTGATAGACCGTGCCTACGTTTCCAGTGGTCGTATTGTATCGTTGGGAGAAGACGTTCTGCTTGTTGGTGAGGTTCTGCAAGTCAATGAACCACGTCTGTGAGATCTTCTTTTTCTTTCCGTTCATGCGCACGCCAAACCGTAGGTCAGCGCGGAAATAGTTGTCGATGTTGTCACTATACGCTCGGGTATCATCACGTATTCCAGTTCCGGCAGCACGGCTTGCGACCAGGTCGAAAGGAGTGATAGGGCGGCCACCTGCTGCGGTCACTTTAGCATCAACAGTGAAGGACATTCGCTTGGATTCTCCGTCAGCAGCCTTGCCGAAAGCCCACTCTTTTCCGACGAGGAGGTTGGTTACCCAGCCATTGTCAAATGCAGTCGGTCGTTCAATATCATCCGAACCTTTGTAGCGACTTTGGAAGACTGATCCGGTCGCTAGGGTATAAAAGCCTTCACTAAGTTGACGCTCTACCGTGAGTTCAAGTCCAACGTTTGTTCCTGTGCCTTCATTGACCAATCCGACACGTGTAGGGAACACAAAATCGGCGCCCACATTCAGGGTTGAAAAGCTGCTTGAGAAACCGTCAACAGGTACGTCGAACAGGTATTGTCCGTATGCTTCCGTCTTGATTCTCCAACGTGGAGCAGGAACGAACTCAACTCCAAATACGCCTTGGTGTGAGCGTGCTAGGCCAAGTTCACGATTGTCGATGGTTGCTTGTCCTGGCAGTGTTTCTTCAACGAGCAGAATTGGAAGTGGAGCTTGTTGGCTGTGAAGTCCGTAGCCCAAACTGAAGGTCAGCGCTTTTGATGGTCGGTACTCAAAAGAAGCTCTCGGCTCGAGACTCATGGCATCGTTAAGTCCGAAATGGAGGAAGTGAATTCCGACGCTTCCTGTGATGCTTTCGCTAAAACGGTGCTTGACTTGGCCAAAGACTTGGCTTACTACAAACGAGTCGTCGAAGTCACGATTCACTCGTAAATCAGGCAAGCCATCTTCGTCTAAATCAGGATTGTCTTCTCGGTTTGTGACGGAAGATTTGATTGATGTTTCGTCGAATTGAATGCCGGTGCGAAGCGTTGTTTTGGCATTGAATTTTTGGTTAAAATAACTCTTGATGGAGAGGACATTTGTATCGTCATCGATGTCTACAAATTTCTGACGACCGAATCCTTCGATGTAGTTGAACTGCGTGTACTCACCACCTGAATGTGTTCCTGCAAGAGTGGTACGCACATACGCATTCTTTCCAACGATCAGGTTGTGACGAAGGCCCAAAACGCCGAACCGTGATCGCGGGTAAGAGTCTTCGTCATTGTCTGCAAACAGGTCGGTCGAATCAAGTTCGCTACCGATGAAGTCAATGCTTGATGTACCTCCGATTCCGAAGATGCTAAAGGTTCCGGCCTTCTTTGTCGGTAGGTCGATTTTCAAGGTAAGGTCGCGATAATCTGGTGTTGCGTTCGTTCCGATTGGAATGCCAACCGTCTCGGCAAACTGGACAAAGCTGTTTCGGAAACCGACAACGAAGCTGCCTCCGTTGTTGCCCACGGGGCCTTCTGCCATCACTTCTAAACCACTAAAACTTCCAACTTGTGCCATGAACTCAAAGCGATCGCGGTTGCCACGACGCAGCTTGAGATCGAATACACCCGAGGTTGCATTTCCGTATTCAGCAGGAAAGGCACTCGTCAAGAAATCACTCGTTGCAAGTAGGTTAGGGTTGAGTGCGCTTACCGGCCCGCCAGTTGTACCCAAGGTCGAAAAGTGATTCGGGTTTGGAATTGGAATACCTTCTAATTGCCAGAGTAGTCCCGTCGGAGAGTTACCACGAACCACGATGTCGTTACGTGAATCATCGGCCGTTGCTACGCCAGCAAAGTTGCTCGCGAGTCTACTGATGTCTGAACGGCCGCCGGCGAATCGGTTTACCTGCTCGACGTCTATCGCTCGGGCACTCACTGCGGCGAGTTCGTTGGCAGGTTCGCCAGCGCGCGAGGTTTTGGCAAGGACCACCACCTCATCAAGTGAGTTGATTTCTTCCGTCAGGTTTAGATCGAGTACTGCTTGCTTTCCAGCAACTAATCGAACGTTGGGAACAGTAACGGGAGCATAACCGATGTAGCTCACCTGGACCGTATGAATGCCTACGGGTAAGGTCAATTGGAACCTGCCGTCAAGGTCGGTTGTGGTTCCGTTCACGTCTTCCAAGTTCAGTACGCGAACGGTCGCTCCGATCAATGGGATCTCGCTCTGTGCATCAAGGATGACACCTTTCAGTGTCTGGGTTGATTGGGCAAATACGATGGCTGAGCTCAAGGCAAAACCGAGAATAAGGAGACAGATGAGAAGGGGCTGTCGGAAAGGTTGCTGATTCATGATGGTTCAAACATCACCTCTGTGAGCCTGAATCGAAAGTTAATCTGGCTGAACCGTCGTATTAGCGGTTGGACTGTGCACTACCTTGCTGCCATGAATCACGATGCCGTCCTTCAGCTCTTAAAACGTCTCGGTGAGGCGGTGCGTCTGCAGGTGGCAGCCTCGTTGCGCGACCAGTCTGCAGATCAACGTGCTGCTATTTATCAGGAAGGTGTTGACGATACGATTTTTCAGATTGATCGTGATGTTGAACAAGTGCTTTTGCCGATCCTCAAGCAGGAGGCCGCAGCCCTCGGAGGCATTGCGATAATTGCGGAAGGATTGGCCGCTGAAACTTTGGGCGTTGCCGAAGGAGAAGAACCTGCGTTGAGTCTGCTTTGTGATCCGATTGACGGCACGCGTGGCATCATGTACGACAAGCGGTCGGCCTTCTTTTTGGCAGGGTTTGCCCCCTATCGCGTTGGAGCTACACTACGTGACATTGAAGTTGCCGTGATGATCGAATTGCCGACCTCGCGGGCGTATCTCTCGGATACGCTTTGGGCAATTCGCGGACAAGGAGCCACGCGTGAGACGCTCAATATTCTCACAGGTGAGCTCAAACCTGCGGCCTTGACGCCTTCGAAAGCGAAGACGATCTATCAAGGATTTGGTCAAGTGGTTCGCTTTTTTCCTCCTGGGCGAGCGATACTGGCTGCGATTGATGACGAGGTCGTGCAAACGCTTTTGCCCGATGCCCCCGCAGGAAAGGCCATGAGCTTTGAGGATCAATACATCTCAAGTGGCGGACAACAATATGAACTCTTGGTAGGGCATGATCGCTGGGTGGCGGACATTCGCACTCGTCTCTTTGATAGTCCTTCCTTCGTCGGCAAAACCCGCGGGCATTGCTGCCATCCGTATGATCTTGCAGCGAGTCTCATCGCCGAAGAGGCTGGGGTAGTGATTACCGATACAGACGGCCAAACCTTGGATTGTCCTTTGGACACGACAAGCGATGTCGATTGGATTGGATACGCAAATACAACGTTACGAGAATCGATTCAACCTGTGCTACTTGCGGCCATGAAGGCGCATGGATTATAGGAGGGTAAGAAGGAAATTTAAAGTCGCGTAATAATTGGGTTTTTTCGAGTGTACTTTCGCCTTTCTACGTTCGAAATTCTCGCAATCATGTCGGAACTCGAACACTTAGAGCGTGTCTAGGAATTCGGATTCTGGCGAAATTGAGATGATTTATTGCTGATTCGCGCAAGAATGGGGTGAAGGGGCCCTGTTCTTAAGCTGAAGCGCAAGGATTAACCGGTTAATTCGAGCATTTTCAACGCAGAGCAGCTCAAAATCAGCCAATTTTTAGTCGAATTGGATTTCCTAAACACGCTCTTAGACAGGCTCAAAGACGCGCTCTAGAATCATACGCATAATGAAGGACTTTTTCCAAGTAGATCGCACGGTGTTTGAAGCTTCTGCCCCAGGTCGGATAGACGTGATGGGTGGAGTGGCTGAGTATAGTGGAAGTCTGTTGTTACAGATGTCTACAGACCAGCGAACAAGTGTCCAAGTTCAGTTGACAGAAGAAGACTTCTTTACCGTAGTCGGTGATTTCGCGGGCGCTCAAAGAAGTGCCGTGGTTTCTTTGGAGGATGTGTTTTTTTGGCGTCTAACTCAACCTATTGCAGACGGAGATCCTGAGCCTGAAAACTTCTGGACCCGCTATGTGCTCGGTTGTTTCCTACTCGGTGCTGAGCAGTTTGGTTTTCCGCTAACCGGAGCGAGAATCTACATCAAGAGCGATGTCCCTATTAGAGAAGGTCTGTCTTCTTCCGCGGCCCTAGAAGTCGCCACGTTGCGGGTTTTGGCGAAAGCTTATGACTTGAACTTTGGAACGCTTGAATTGCCCAAACTTGCCCAACGCGTGCAGCAAGAAATCGTCGGTTCATCTCATGGATTGATGGGACAATTCGGATCCCACCACGGCGTCACTGATGCATTGTTGCCCCTGTATGGGCAACCTGCAAAATTGCATTCTTCTATTTCTATTCCGGGAGATTTGATGTTTGAACGCGTCTCATCAGGCGTCTCAAAACCGTTGTCGCAAGATGCTTTCTCAGCTGCTAGAACCGCAGCATTTATGGGCTATGCAATTCTCGCCAAACAGATGGGTGCGACCCCTGAGCAGTTGAACTTGGCCAAGGAATCTGGCGACTGGTCGTCTCTTCCTGCTGAGGGCTATCTCGCAAATTTTGATGCTAAGCACTTCGAGCAAAACCTTGAAGAAACGTTGCCCGAGACCATGTTGGGCGCCGATTTTCTCGCTGCTGGAAACGTCAATATTGACTTAGCGACAGTTATCGATCCGAGGCGAGTGTACTCCGTGCGCGCAGCTGCATCGCATCCTGTGTATGAGCACGCCTGCATTCGACAGTTCGCGAGTTTGCTTGCGCAAATCGATCAAGTTGACTTGCCTCGACACCAGGTTTTTGCGAGACTTGGCTTATTGATGCTCTCTTCGCATGCTTCGTATTCAGCGCTTGGTCTAGGCCATGAAGCAACCGATGATCTTGTCCATGACGTGATTGCCAAAGGCGCGAAGCGCGGATACTATGGTGCACGCGTTACGGGAGGCGGATGCGGCGGAAGTGTTGTTGTTTTGCGGAAGCGGTAGTAGCCGCATCCTAATTTTGAATTGATACTTGAAGCTACGCTTCTTCGAAATTTTGAATTTTGAATGCCGAGATGTTTAGCTCGCCTTCGGCTCTCGGGGCGGTGCCCCAATTTTGAATTTTGAGTTGATAATTTTGAATGCCAAGATGTCCTGCTCGCCTTCGGCTCATTTTATTTCCGACATCCGACATCCGACATCCGACATCCGACATCCGACATCCGACATCCGACATCCGACATCCGACATCCGACATCCTTTTACCCAAACAAAATCGGCAACTTCGGAATCTTCACTCTTTGACCATTTACGGTACTTACTTCTTCCAAGTAGCCACTATTTAAATGTTCGTTCGATAATAAATCAACTGGGGTATTGACTTCTCCGAAAGGGACGTTTTCGCGTAAGCAGGCCTCGATGATGGTATCGTAAGGGAGTACGTTGATTCTACGTTTTACTTCCGCGACCAATTCGGTTTGACCAGCTAGGCGCTTGGCGCCATGGAGCCAACGTTCGTCTTTGAGCAGGTCGTGCCACGCGAAAGCAAGGCAAAGACTTACCCAATGCTTGTCGCTGATGACGCCAATGAAAACTTGCTTATTGTCGGAGGTGTCGAAGAGTTGATAGATGGCCCAGATTTGCTCACGCGCGGGCATGGGAGGGATCGTTTCTGGTTCTTCAGGATTGACGCCTGCCATGAATTGCCCCATGAGAAAGGCGCTTGATTCGAAGAGGGAAGCACGGACGGTTTTGCCGATGCCGCTGGTCTTCCGCTCAAATAGTGCGCTGAGAATTCCGATCACACCAAACAGTCCGCCCGTGATATCGAGGGCGCTGGTGCCTGCGCGCATTGGCTTGCCTGGGTTGCCGGTCATGTAGGCGAGTCCGCCCATCATTTGCACGACTTCATCAACGGCGATGCGGTTTTCGTAGGGGCCGGGCATGAAGCCTTTTAGTGAGCAATAGATGAGGCTAGGGTAGCGGTTGCGCAGGGCTTCTGCGCCTAGGCCGAGTTTGTCCATAACGCCCGGTCCGTAGTTTTCTACGACGACATCAGCTTTCGCCAAAACCTCCTGAATACGGGTTTGTCCGGCAGCTGATTTAAGGTCTACTTCTTCGGTCTTTTTGCCGTGGTTGTAGAAGGTGAAGAATCCTTTGCCGAACCCTTGCATGCGGCGGGTTGGATCTCCGCCTGGCGGTTCGACGTGAAGTACTTCTGCGCCTAGGTCTTGCAGCACTTTCCCGACGAGCGGACCCATAACGACGTGGGTGAATTCAACGACGGTGATTCCGGTGAGGGGGAGGTGCAGCATGAGGTGAAGGTAAAGAGGGAAGCGTCATGTGCTACCTATTCATCCTTACCAAATTTGTAGCGAATTCCCCATGAGCCAAGCAGTAAATTCCTGTTTGGAAGGAACGTTGGCATTGCCTCTATGTGAAAGCCAAACTGCCTGTTTCCAAAAGGATAGACATTGACTCCAATCGGAATGGTAAGACCTCCATCATCTTGGTCGAAAAGCAAATAGCCTAATCCTGCATAGACTTCATGGTTCTCTTTCTCTACGAAGTCATAATTAACATCGAGCATCGTGGAAATGAATCGGAAATTCTGATCTGCTCCAATGCTAAGTTCAGGTCTGATGCGGTCATTAATCTCATAGCTGACCCCTATGAAAGGAATGGTGCTTTGATAAAAGGCAACGCCTAGTTGTGCCTGGGCTGAACCTGCGATAAAGCAATATGTGATTGCTAGGGTAAGTGCTCGAAGGACTTTGGATTGTATAAGGATATGAATCATGTTAGCGAATATAGCATGGCTTTTATTGCTGTTGGAGTTTATGTGTTATGGGAACTGAAAGGTGACAAAATGGTTATCATTCAATTCTGTCTTAATCATTCAATTTTTTCTTCTGTCTGTTGCCGCGGTTTAAGAAGGTGAAGAGGGACCCGTTGTACGCAGTCTACTCATCCTTGCCGAATTTGTAACGAATACCCCATGAGCCTAAGAGTAGGGAGTCTTCATTTATGAATACTGGCAAGGCTTCAATATGGAAACCAAATTGCCTGTTTTCGAAAGGAAAAATATTAATACCTAACGCGATAGTAAGTTTTCCCTCGGTTTCGTTATTGAAGAGGATAATACCTGCTCCTGCGTAGATTTCGTAATGATCCTTGTTAAGGATGTCATAGGTGACATCTAGCATAAACGGAACATTCTCAATATTTTGATCTACGCCTATGCTTAATTCAGCTCTATAGCGATCCTTATATTCGTAATTGATGCCAATAAATTGAAGGTCACTTTGGTAGAAAGCTACGCCAAGTTGGGCATGGGCCGAAAATGCAAGCAAGCAACAAGTGGCTGATAGAATAAGCGTTTGGAGGTTCTTTGATAAGGAAAAGGCGTAATTCATAGTCACCAATGTATGTAGCTGTTCTCGTAATTCTAGAGTGAATAGTGTTATAGAAGATTTAAAATCGAGATCGAGGACCCGGCAGCCTAATGATGACGTGGATGAATTTGATGATAGGAGTAGCTACTCCATGTAGCATGGTAGTGTAGAGGAACGTTTCTCGCCGCGAGGCTAGGTAGGAATTAATGCACAGTTAAGGCGAAGAGAATCAATTCAGATTCAGGCGGGTTTTCCAATTTACATCGTTGAGGATTTGTATCAAGAAATTCTTCTTTTTGAAACGGGTTTTAAAGCTGTGCTCGCGATGTAATTCAAGGTATTTTATCTCGGAATCGTCCGCCAAATAATCAGCATCTTCTACGAGATGATCTCGAAAGGTGGAGTATTCTTTTCGATTGTGCAGTAAGTTTTTGGCATCTATAACACCTGCTTCAAGGTTGACGGTTACCTTTTTATGGCACCTGCAGGGGTTGCTTTTGTCTACTAAGCCGCACTTTTGCTGCATAAAATTAATCAGGTCTTTTCTCGCCTTGCTTAATTTCATCCTGTAATTTGCCTTACTTATTTCCATTATTTCTGAACCGATCGTATGGTCTGCTCTAAACATCTCACCAATTATATAGATCAGTCGTTGCTCTTTGGTTAAACAAAGCAACATGCCAGACATGCACGTTAATCTAGTCTCTTTTATTACATCTTCTTTTAATAGTTTATCATTATTGGAAAGGTCTGTATTTGGTATGGAATATAATGCATCTCCGTACTCCTTAAAGTTGTGAGTAGGCGTTTTTGAACTCGTTTTTTGATCATTCAGAAAGTGATTTCTCAAGATGCGATAAGCCCATGTCTGGAAGGCACTCTCAAAGTTGAACTTTCCGAGGTTGGTAACGATTTTAACGAGAGTCTCTTGCGTTAAATCTTCCGCATCTTGAGGATTGCTGACCATCTTCCAGGCGATGTTATAAATATACGGTTGATGGCGTTCGATCAAGTTCGCTAATGCCTGTTGATCTCCTTCTAACGTTGCCCTAATGAGTGCCTTGTCTGATTTATCCGTTTTTTCAGATGCTGAGAATGGATTCATGATTTCGATAGATTAATTGGACTTTCTTAGACAAGCTTTAAGCGCTATCTCTCCTGTATTGCAAAGGTAATTGTAAATGCACTTGGGCAATAGAAAGGGCACAATTCCATTTGGAAAGATGCTATTACTTGAATTCAATCATCCTGGCCCAAGAAACACACCTTTTTTGAATCGTTTTGGTGCTTTTTTAGACAAGCCCGGCATCGCTGCCTTAATTCCAAATTTGGTGAAACCTAACGAGATACCTGGAGTATGCCTGTTAGTGATTGTTACAGTTGTTTCATTTTCGTTTGGACCTTCACTTAGGGTTGCTTGTCCATGTACTGATTTCATGATTAGCCCGAATGGGAATGGCATCTTATAATAGGGCTTACCTGCTTTCCACTCAAAGTGCCAATCACCAGTTTCGGGAGTTTGAACATTCCCAACGATCTGTGTAACAGCAATCCCATTGAGATACAGAACGCGCTCCATGTCATCCGTTATCCCCGGCCATTTTTTCACGGCTTTTTGGTTTCCTGCTGTACAGACTTCAACTTTTCCTCCTTCTACTCGTGGTAGATTCCATGCATCCATAACAAAGGATTTTGGCGCTTTGACGACGAACGAAAATTCTACATTGGGTTCATTTGGCACATCCATTATGGCATTTTCAAACGAATCAGGATAGACCTTTTCGTAGTCAACGATTTCTTTTTTATCCTTATTTAATGATTCAGAACTAGAAATTTCGGTCTGCCCACTCTTTCTGCTTGCTTTTGAAGCACTGCAAGATGTGAAAGCGAGTGCTAGTAGTAGAATCGGTATTAGTCGGTTCATTATTTATTTTTAAAAGGCCATAGTTGCCATTAGGTCTATTTGTTGCTGGGCGAGGTTGTAGCTTAACTTTTAAATTCCAGTGATTTCTGAAAACCAAGAACTGCGTAAATAGAAGCTACTAAGGCAAGAATCACTCTCACCCAATGGAGTACAATCCAGATCTGCAATTTTCCTGTGACTTCTGCGGCGGAATAACTCTGGTCCATGAAACCAAAATTTACTGGGATATGGTAAACGGAAGTGATGAGGTTGACTAACAACAAAGCGATGAACACGATTTTCCAAGCGCTTTTAGCTTGCTTGTCTTCTTTGGTTTTTACAAAGAGTATGATACTGAGAACGAACGCTGGCACGAGCGTCATGAAAGCTCCTGGTAAAAACAAGGGGAATTTTTGAGCAAAATCCTGCATGAACAAGACCGGGTCCATTTGAGGCCAGTAAACCCCGTATGAAAGTCCAATATTCAATACGAACCCTAGATAGGCTGCGGAGGTAACAATTGCTGCTATGCTTAACTTGGTCATGATCAAAAGTTGTCTGGTGTGATGATTTCACAGGTTAGACAACGATTAAGGCGATGTGTAAAGACTTTGAGGAATTTAGTTGTGATTTCCCAGTTCGGATTCTAAAAAGGAAGGGGGCAGCGTGGGGTGGTGCTTGATAATTTCCGACATGAGCGCGCATATATTTATTTGCAACCACTCTATTTCCGACGCCCAAGTTTCCTTTCCTTTGAAGCTAAAGCTCCTCAATCATGGTCGTAACGAAAGGAATCAACATTGGCAACCTACTCAAGTGGACAGGTCCGCATATCCTTTGGTTGTCTGCGATGATGGGTGCAATCACGTGGTTGTACTACGCAGAGGTTATCTCTTTCGTAATTCCATGGCTGCCCGTTTCTGTAATTGGCACAGCAGTAGCGTTTTATGTAGGTTTTAAGAACAATCAGGCGTATGACCGGATGTGGGAAGCCCGCAAGATTTGGGGTGGAATCATCAACGATAGCCGTAGCTGGGGCATGATGGTCGATGGGTACATCAGCAACCACTTTTCAGAAGAAAAATCTAGTAGTGAAGAGTTGCAGGCCATCAAGCAACGCCTCATTTATCGTCACATTGGTTGGTTGTATGCACACCGCAGTCAGTTACTCGTACCTGCTCCTTGGGAGCACGCTAGTCAAAGCGGACATACCGGTCGCACAGCTCGGTACTACCAAAAGAAGTTTGGCGTCGGCTTGGTCGATGATGAGGTGACACGTTCTGAACTGAGTCAATTCCTACCGACGAATGAGTACGACCGTCTTGTAGGTAATGTCAACACAGCTTCGCAGATAATCAATGAGCAGTCGCGAGACCTGAAAAGCTTGCGCGAAAACGATAAGCTTGAAGACTTCAGGCTTACTCAAATGATGGATGTCTTGCGCAGCTTTTACACGTTGCAAGGCAAGAATGAGCGGATCAAGAAGTTCCCTTTGCCGAGACAGTACGCCAACATCAGTCGCTATTTCGTTGCGATCTTCATCATGTTGTTTCCATTCAGTATGATCCCTGCATTGCTGCAAACAGGATCCTCGGGCATCTGGTTAGCGGTGCCGATCGCTGTTTTGATCGGTTGGGTTTATGTGATGATGGAGATTGTCGGTGACTACACCGAGAATCCTTTCCAAGGAATGGCCAATGATATTCCGATGCTCTCGCTTTGTCGGGTCATCGAAATCGACCTCCGAGAAATGCTGGGTGAAACAGACTTGCCTCCAGGTATTGAGTCGAAGAACGGGGTGTTGATGTAGGGTTTCAACAGGATTCTTGCATCCTACTTAATCTCCTCCCTACCATCACTATGCAGCGCAAATCGGCCTTTGTCACGCGGGTGAGCAACTTCTCTCTCTGACCAAGGCCAGCCTCCAAATTGCGTCTTGCCGTATTCCTGCATCGTTTGTCTGATCTCTTCCTCCGTGTTCATCACAAATGGACCGTGCTGAACCACAGGCTCCTGAATTGGAACTCCTTCAAGTATGAGTAGGTACGAATCGGTCGGACCGTTTTCGATCAAAATATCTTCACCTGCCTTTGCGCTGATGATGCGATCAACGTGTATGTTCTGGCCTTCAATAGACATTGATGCTCCCTTGTAAAAGAAGAGTGATCGATTGGCCTTTGCGTTTGTTTTAGGCAATGTCCATTTTGCCTGCGCATCCAACTTCACTGTGAATACCCCCACTGCATTCTTTGAATCAGCCGCCCATGAATTTGGAGTAGGATCTAAGGAAGTGGTGTTTCCAATCTGTCCAGCGATGACATCAATGGTCGTCAATCGTTGATGCTCGTCTTGGTTGTGAACGACAGGAGTGTCTTCTCTCCAGAGCATTTTGAAATGGGGATCGACCATTTTACTAGCCTTAGGTAGATTAAGCCAGATCTGGAAGATCTCCAAGGGATTGCCTTTGTCCGCGTTAACCATCGGGAACATTTCAGAGTGCTGAATGCCGCTACCTGCAGTCATCCATTGGGTGTCTCCTCCCATGAATCGACCTGCCGCTCCTAGCGAGTCCGTATGATCGACAACACCTTCTTTATTGATCGTAATTGTCTCGAATCCTCTATGCGGATGATAGGGGAAACCCGGCATGTTGGAACCGTGATACATTCTCCAGCCGTCCTTGATTACGAAATCCTGTCCGATGTTTCGTCCGGCTTTAAGCGCTGGTTCAATACCCATTGCCGCATCGCCTTTAGGGTACTCGTCCCTGTGGTATGCGCAGAAGAGAAAAGGATCTTGAGTCTTCCAAGGGAAGCCAAGTGGGCTGATGTTGAGTATAGCGTTCACGGTAAATCAACCTACAACCGCACACAAAGATCTGATCAAGAGGTGAAAAGGTAAACGACACAGCCCCTGAGGGGCTAGTCGCTTACCTTTCACTTTGTAGTGCTTCATAGTACGTGCTGTCCTTGAGTTGGCAGCGCGTTTGAGACTGAACAATACGAACCTACAAATTGAGGCTAGTTATTGATTTACTTTTTTATTCGAAACCCCATTTTGCCCAGACCAGAGGAAGCATGCTTTTTAGTTCATCGTCATCTTCGACCCAGGTTTGCCCAGTGATAAGCGTGTTTTCTTGAATGCCGTTCGGGAGGCTGTTTCCTGTTTTCTGCTCAAATGCAGTCAATGCTACATAGCTCAGTCCTTCCCATTCATCGGTGTCCATTTCGTGGTCTAGCTCAGCGATGGAATCAGGATTTGAAAGGGCATTGAAGAAGGTTTCTTTGCCATGACCGATTAGCCACCCTCTGAAGTCCGAAAAACTGTCTTCTGAGCAACCTCCGTTCATGATGTAGGCGGCGGCCCATAGCTCCCATCTGTAGGCATCACCACGAAGAGTTCTAAATTTGTTGTCGAACTTTTGAATCTCGATTGGTTGAAGAGCAGTAAGCGAATGCTTGAGTTCTTCTTGTTGCTTCTCGTAGTTACCGTTGCTGTTTTTCTTCGATTGAGCAATGATTTCCCAGAACGTGTGCTCACACATGATCTCCTTAGAGTCTATTGCAGGGACTTTAGTCGCCGTGTTAGCTGATCTAGTTCTCCCAAGGAGTCTATCTAAAAATCTCATGTAACTATAGTATTGATAGGCCAGTGTAATAGTAAGATTAAAACTATAGTTGGTAATACTACGCCCTGTAATTGATCTGAACTGTAGTGTTTTTGATCTGAGCTGTGTGTTCTTATGTATATTAAAATATATATGATGGGTGATAGTGTGCACACAACCACTTAATGCCTACTTGGTTTTTACTGATAATCGATAGCGAAATAGTGATTAGTGCTACTCGCTTGGTAGGTCGTAAGGGGTGTTTGCCTTCGAGCCTTGGATAAAGATGAGCCCTTGGAAGTAGTCTGAAGTGGTTTTGGTTAGATCCAACTTGATGTCATCCGTATTTTTACCGTCCTCATAATCAATGAAGTAACGGCTTGCAGACTGCTCTTGGGAGAGATTCGCTACGGGGATGAGGCTGATTCCGCTAGCCGGAGTCACCTGTTGAATTTCATCCAATCCCCGGATTCTCTCTTTCGTGGTGTCGCCGTCCCATTCTGTAGAATTCGAAACGCCGCAGACCTTTGCAAGCGTGATCGTCTTTCCGTACCTCTTGATCTTTCTGTCTTCGCAGACTTTTGCACTTTCGAGTACAGAGCAGTCCGCAAGCTGGGATAGGATGGAGTATATGCTGAGGTTTGGGTAGGCTCGCTTAAGCCTTCCTGCTAGGTAGGTTTTTCCGTTAAAGGATTCTTGAAGGACATGAGCGTATCCATAATTGCTGTAGACCTTTTGGCCTTCTTCCAATAGCGGGATGATCTTTTGTGTGAATCGATCAGTAATAGTGGTTTCCCGATCTGTTTTGCTGCTCGTCATTAGCCCCATCACCTCTTCGCGATTGTGCTTGAAGTAGCCTAGGACCTTCTCAGTATGCTCGTCATAGTAAGCTGTAAACCTCTTTGCGAAATAGTGCTGTGATTTTTGATCGTAAAGAATGTCCTTGTAAGAGCAACCGTGCTTGAAAGCGAGCTTGAATAAATGTTTGCCGTTGGTGAAGTGAAGGGTTTCTTCAGGAGCCAGGTATAGTTTGAGAGAGTCGATAATCGATATTCCGGTTTCCTCATCTGGAAGCAAATGCGCCAAGTGACTGATCTTCAGTTTGTCACTATCCTCTCGGTCTGTACCGATAATGCTTAGTCGGTCGCTATCAGGTAGTGTGTTGTTGAAGGTGTAGACCTTATTGTACTTCTCGATCCACTGCTTACTGGCATCCTGAGGAGCAGCATAAGTTTGTAGCACATAGTGCAGATAGTCTTCATTCCCAGTGGCCAAGAACTTGTTCAGGAAGTATGCGCCAGAAGGAGATACTTCAGGGGCATAGTACTTGACTCCTTTTTTCAGTAACTCAATAAGGAGTTGAGCTTCAACGTGCTGCGGTGTTTCTGCGCCGTGGATGAAGCCGTAGAAAATCAAGTCACTTTCCAAGATGTTCGGGAAGCCGGAAAGAAGTGATATGGACTTCGATCCGTCGGTGAGTATACTTGAATCGTAGGCGTGCTGTGCGCCAAGGTTGAGTGCTCCCAATACAGTTAGGAGTAGAAGAATTCGCTTCATCAGAATTATAGTGAGACTGCAGTTGATCGGCGTGAAAAATACTACATACATCTGATTCAAGCACTTATAAAGCAAAGAATTAAATGAATTATAACTTATTGATTAAAATTTTATGACACTCTTTACTGCCATCTCTGCAGTCGATTGGTTTGTTACTTTCAAGACATAAGTATCAGTGGCATAGGTGTTCATGCTTAAGGCCTGTTTTGGCGAAAGCTGAATGTGCTATCGGTGTCTTCATAAAGCACCAAGAAGAAATCTTCTCCAGGATAAGGAACATCGATTCCTGTTGTCAATTTCCTATTTTGAGTTTGAGGAAAGACTTCCCATTGACTCCCAGTCGTATTCGAGCTCTTTTACTGCACGGGTACGTGCTCCTCTAAAAAGTCGTAGACAAGATGGAATTGTTCTAGTGGAGCCACATGTCCGCCATTCAGTATAACATGCGTGTAGTAGTGCTTGAAGGAGTTGCTTTCTAGTCGTTCAATGATTCGGTCTGACATTTCTGAGGCTGGCCATTGGTTGTCCTTTTCTCCAGAAATTAGGAGGACAGGCCCATTGATGTGCTCTACTGGAATCTCAGCATTTTTTACGGCTACTTCATCTTCAAGCATAAGTGCATGAGCTGAATATAGGTCTCCTTTTAGTGCAGGTGATATCGTGTTTAAGCCTGCAGGGACATAGGGGACTGCCTCATTCTGATAAGTCCAACATGAAGTATTCGCGGCCCAGGTGAGTGCAGGGAAGGTGACATTTGAAGTAGACATCGCAATGACTGCTTTGTACTGCGTAAAGCGGCTAGCTAAATTTAAGATGAGTTCGCCGCCTTTTGATCCTCCTATGAGCACGATATTCGAAGCGTCGATGTTGGGGTGGTTAGCGACTTGCAGAATTGAATCTGAAATCGCGTCTAGCGAAATTCGATCTAGACTCGTTGGGGTGCCCGTAGCGTTGAAATAGCCAACGGCCAATACGGCGTAGCCTTTTTGGTTCAAGGTGTCACGTTTGCCTTTCATGTAGGCGCGCGACCAATCGTTTCCGCCACCACCACCGCCAAAGGCTACAACCAAGGGTTGTGTCTTCTGATCTCCGAGATATAGTTGAGTCTCGATAATTCCATGTTTTACAGAAAGGGGAGGAACGTAAGTGAATAGGTAGACTAACCCTATCGAAAGTAGGAGCATAAATGCTAGAGCGATCTTCGTTTTCATAGTGATGTGGGCTGAACTGCAAAACTATAGGTACAGGCTATCACTCGTTTTGATCTAGATCAAATAATCACTCCTTCGCTCGTATTCTGCTTAGTGTCTCTTGGGTGATTCCTAGGTAAGAGGCAATCATTCCTAAGGGGATGCGGTGATGAATTTCAGCGTAAACGTCTTTGAAGTGCGTATGTTTTTCCTTGGCAGTTGTAAATCGAATGGAAGATATGCGCTCCATGAGGTGTCCGAAAGTACTGCCCATTGATAGTCGAGCGTATCGCTCCATTTCGGGGAAGTTATCGAAGAGGTAGACGAGGTCTTTCACGTTTAGCTGATACGCGCTAGTATCTTCAATTGCATCAATGGAATAGATGTCTTTGGTCTGCTGAGTAAAGCTTTTGGGCGAGTTTGCCCACTCATTTACACTGCAGAAATATTCGCTGATTTCCTTCTCTCCTTTAAAGAAGTAGCCTCTTAGGAGGCCCTTAGTAATAAAGTAGCTATTCGTGCAAATATTGTTCGCATTTAATACAGAATCTCCTTTCTTGAAGGTGATATATTTCAAGCGTTTTGAGAGTTCAGCCTTTAAATTTGCCGAAAGAGGGATGAACTTTTCAAAGTGATTGAAAATGTTGTCAGTTGGTTTGATAGACTATTTTTAGGAGAAGCAATGCGTAGGGTTACGCGTAAAATATGAAATTAAATTCCGTACAACTAGAAGCCCCACTTTGCCCATAGCTTCGGAAACATGTTTTTCAAATCATCTCCGACTTCCTCCCAGTCTTGCCCCGTAACTTCAAGATTCTGGATAATTCCTTGAGGAATTCGCTGCCCAGTCTTTTCTTCATAGGTAGTGAAGTGAACATAGCTTAATCCTTCCCATTCGTCTTCCTCGTCGTACTCAAGTGTCGTAAGCGTTTCAGGATCTTGTAAGGCGTTCAAGAAAGTCTCTTCGCCTTTGCCGATTAGCCAGCCTCTAAAGTCTGAGAAGCAATCGTCAGAGCATCCACCATGCATGATGTACGCCGCACCCCACATCTCCCAGGTGTAGGCAAGTCCTACATAGGTACGGAAGCGATTGCCAAATTTCAAAATGTCCAGAGCTTCAAGTTTCAAGAGCTCCTTACGAAGTTCTTCTTGTTGAGCATCGTAATCCCCTTTGCTTCTCGATTTAGAAAGCGCGATGATTTCCCAAAACTGGTCATCGTCCATCAACTCTTGTGAGTCTTCGACAGGTGTCTGAGGTGTTGAGGTACTTGTGCTTTCTTTTTTACCGAAAAGCTTGTCGAAAAATCCCATGTGTTATTCGTTTTGATTTTCGCAGCAGGCCATCATAAAGAGAAACAGTAGAGTAGTGAGTTGTTTCATCTTATAGGCATAGCTGAGGCTAGCGTAATCGTATCAGTGGTTAAGTATTTTACTTTCTTTTTGTAAGAATCGACTACTTCCAGAATTGCCACCACTTTTTATTTTGAGTTGGCTGAGTTGGCTGAGTTGGCTGGGCTTCTGCTTGCTGAGTTGCTGGGAGAGCGATCATTTTACCCTCATGCGTAAACGAGGGAGTGATGCCATTTCCAGACATTGCTATACTTATGGTTTGGGCCATTTCATTGTCCACTATTTGATCCTTGAAAGACTTGCATTTTGCAAGAACCGCTGTGTCAAATTTGAAATTGGGATTGTTTTCATTGAAGATGATATTGCCAGAGAATTGTTTGTTCTTCATCGCTAAGAGCATCGCCTGCTGATACCCCGCGGATACTTGTTCTCGGAACTCTTCAAGGCTATCTGATTTTATCTCAACCGTAAGGTCGCCATTCGCATTTTCGCCTATTGTATTTGTCACGCTACCAATCGCCTCACCTCCAACGCTTATGATTTCGCCTTCGAAGATCTCGAAGATGTGTGGTGTTATCGTATTCGCTTCTGGGTTCTCAAACTTCTGCTTTATGAATCCCGCAAATTTCAGCTTGAACCCACTGGTGCTGCTCATTGCCGCAAAGACCCCCTGGTGTGGTATTCCAACAAGGAAAGACGTTGTTCCTAGTTCTTGAGCAACAACACTGAGGAAGGCTTTGTCTAGAATTTTTTCAGCTGCATACTCATGAGGTTCAACGATGAAGAGTTTGTCTCCTTCAATATCTTGTACAGAATGAGACACTTGGATCTTTGCATTGTTAGCTAAGGCAAGCTCTCTTATCTTACTAAGTTTTCCATCGAAGTCAGTCTGTTCGGTAGATTCACTATACTCAATGTGAGAACCTTTATCTACGCCATAAGCAATTACTGGTGAGTGCTCGTAGGAGAAGAGATTGTCTTTCATACTTAGTGGTCGCTCTGCTCGGTAGCCATGCGGTTTCAGTATTGCTCTAGTGTTCTCAGTATCCATGAGGTGTCTTGATGGGGTTGTAAAGGAGGAATAGTACTTGTGCCAGACAAACTACATGAAAATAGAACACCCCACATCGCTTTCGCAATGTGGGGCGTATGTGAACCTGTAGATGGCTGTTCCTAGTCAGCCCTGAAGAACTTCGTCGATACTCGTTTTCCATCCTGATTTTCACCAATCAAGAAATAAGAACCAGGAGCTAGAGAAGAGCATTCAATCTGCCCGTGCATTTGTCCATTTGTATTCACTTTTTTAATCGTTCGGCCAAAAGTATTGACGATTTTGAATTCTTTGAAGGTGCTGCCTTTTAATTCGTAGGTCAACTGGCTTGTAACGAGGGTAGGGTATACGCTAAGGCTCTCAAGCGGCTGACTACTCGTAGAATTGACCGTGACTTCTTCGACACTCACTTCATCAAAGTAGTAGTAAGCTCCGTAGGTGCTATTTGCACCTGAAGCTGATGGGTTTTGAAAGATGTCAGTCTCAATATCAGATTTAAAATTTCCAATGATGAAGTAGTTGTGATCGCCATCGCTTACGAACGTTTCATCAAACTTTGCCCATCCGTTAGTTATGTTAAGGTTAGTTGTGATTCTTAATTGAGGTTCAGCTATAATAAGATCGCCATCTCGCTGGATTTCAGTATCCTTCATGAACGCAATTCCTAGTTCGCCTACAGAGCTCTCCATGAAATCGGCAAGGGATACTTTTAACTTGACTTTATATGATTTGCCTTCTATGAGTGGTTTACTAAGCTGTCCTCTCATGTATTGTCGGATTTCTTGGCCTTCTATTGTGTATATCCATATGCCAGCAAAAGCGTCCCCGTCACTTGGGGATTCAGTTCCTTTCATTCCGACAGGGCCGCTGTAACTGCTATTCGGTTGGAAGTTGTAGCAATCTTGATCAATGGAGGTTGAGTATACGCTTCCGCCTAGTCTTGAAGGAGAGTCCCAGCCAGGGAGTATGGCTTCGAATTGGCTTGCTATTCCGCATGGGGCGAAACGTTGGTCTTCAAAACTATGGTTTTCTACCAAGTTTTGCGAAGTAGCATTAAGTATAAAAAGAAGTGTGCTAAGAGAAAGGAGTAAGCTGTATTTCATCTGTGGGGTAGGGCTGGAGAAGTGTAATAAAAATTTATTGTTACTCTCTTAACCTTCGATGTCCCAAGAATGCTGCCTGGCCTCTAAGATTTAACTAAATTTTTAGGGGGAGGAACTTCTGTCGACAATTCTGGATGAATGACGCGCCGAGATAAAATAACAAAAGCGGCTCGCAAGAGCCGCTTTTGTTATTTTATCTGTCTTGTGCTTTCTCTACGCCTTACAACCTAACAACTCGCTCAATGGCTTTTGCGCCTGTTGCTCGATTTACAACTTGTAGGAAGTAAACGCCGGACGGTAAGCCACTTAGGTTTATTTCCTGTTTTGGCGAAAGCTGAACCTGCTGAATGGCCCCGTCAAAGTTGGTAAGAGATACGTCGCAATTAGAGAGGTCTCCACGTATCGAGAGCATGCCGCTAGTTGGATTTGGGAAGAAGGAGATAGACTGGGCTAGTGCATTCTCTTCCTTTGTTGAGTTGACGCTGCCAACCTGTACCTCAAAATCACTCGTCGCTACACCTCCATTGGTATCAACGGCAGTGAGTAGAATATTGATTATTCCTGGCTGACCGCCCGTTAGGGTTAGCGTCTGATTCGTTACCTGCGTGGTAATAAGTGAAGCATCGCCACTTGAAGCAAAAAGGAATAAGGCTTCACCTTCTGGGTCGGTAAACACCGTCGAGATGTCAATCGCCAAGGGAGCGAAATTTTCATCCAGCAGCAAATCTGCCAGCGGGTTCACCTCTGTCGGCGAAGCATTAAGCGCATCTTGTTTCTCCCGCCAGTAGTAGTCTTCTTGGTACTTGAAACCGAGTGTTCGTAACTCACCACATTGATCTTCGATCAGAATCAATTCGAACGTTTCGTCAGGGGTAGGGCTGTCTGTATTCAACTCGAAGTTTTCCTCCTCAGCATTCGGCGTAAGCGACCATAGATCGCCTGCGTCATTTGACCATGAGAATTCGCCGGCCTCTTTAAGTATACTGCCAGTGTGAAGTGATGTTTCTGTCGGACTTCTGGTGTAGCTACCCATTGCGACTTCAACTACGGTAGAAGTACGCAGCATGTTGAAGCGTTTGTTGTAGAGTGAGCCTTGGTATCTTAGCGCGAATACGCCAGGGATGAATTCACCATCTGCATCTTCAGCGAGCTCCAAGAAAAAATCTTCTCCAGGGTAAGGTGAGTCGGATCCTGTGGTAAATTTCCCATCTTGAAGTTGAGGAAAGACTTCCCATTGTCTACCTGCCGTATTGAGCCAGAAGTATCGGCTTCCAGACTGGATTATTTGACCTTCATGCCAATCGTTTCCAATAACATCTAGTGAATATTCACCAAGTAATTCGTCAATAGTAATCTGTGTGAATTCCTGTCGCCTGGAAGTGTCAATTCGTGTAATCAACCGATTATTTAGTGGATCACAATCCTGAAGTTGTAGACGTTTGTGGAGGGCCTCGGTATAGTAGTCTGGTTCAAAACGACCTTCGAAGTCCGATGGCCAACTGTTTCGGTCAAACCAATCGTGTCCGGTAACCTCCAACTCAAGCGCAGGGTAGAGTCTAAAAAGGTGGTGATAGAACTCGTGCATCATCCATTGAGGGAGATAGATTCTGCGCTCAATGTCGCTGTAGGCACCGCTTCCGAGGTGAGCGGGTTTGCGGGTAATCCACGTATCGTTTGCTATAAAAACAGGACCTCCTTTCGCATCACCTCCCATGCCTCCAGTGATGAATGATTTGTCGTCAAAGTCGGGGAATTCAGGCACGTGAGAAGGCGAGATCAACCACCACCAATCGGTGTTGTCTTTTACCTCATCGCTAAGCTGATCCCAAAATGGTCCAATCGCTGCTCTCGCGAAAAAAGGTGCGCTAGTGGAGACCGTCATTGGTATACAAAGATTCGGGAGCTCCATGATTTCCACCTCCAGAACTAGTCCTCCTTTTGAGAGGGCAGTAGTGTATTTAGTCAGCATATCCAATGACTGCTTGATTACTCGGTAGTCATTTGCTTTGATTTCTGGATCGAGTGAGTTCGTTACAAACGGTCCTGTACCGGCAGCTAACTCTGCGTTATTGGTCGGTTGGATGCCTTCGGTGCATCCGGCGAGGACGACCTTCATGTTGACGGTGCGCACTTCTGCAGGTGTAGTATTATTGAGGTGGTGATCTGCAATCTCCTCCATCATGAGTAAGCCATAGTAGCCATGCGGTGTGCCGATGTTGGCGCCGTTTACGTCTCTGAAGAGGGTTCCCCAGATAGTGGCTCCCTTCGGATATAAGCTGAAAACTTGGTCAATCAGTCCCTTCGCTTGGGCGTAATCACCGGCGGCGATGGCATCTTCCGCTTGAATGTAAGCGGTGATGGCATCTTGTGAATGCTGGCTGAAGGTGCTTTGGCCACCATAGCAATCGTAGAAATCTTCGAGCGTAGTGGCGGTGCAATTAGGATCTTGTGCCCAAGCAGAAGTGGAGATGGAACACAAAGAGCTAATGAAAAAGAAGAGGGCGAATTGTAGTGACCGAGTTTTCATAATACTGTGCTTTTTACCTCTAGCCCTGTATCACGAGGGCCTTAGCGCTTTCGCCAAAACAAGAACTGGGAGGGTGCTTTAGTAAGATACGAATGCAGCCAATAAGAGGTTGTGACAACACTCCTAATGCAAGGAGTGTGGCATATGTGTGTTGCGAACTGTTGCGTTTTTGTGCCAAGTTGCACGTTAATATGTACGACGCGTTTTAATTAGCGCGCTTGGATCTTTTCGCTAGTCATCTCCATAAGGAATCGATTATTGACGATGCCTTCTTGCTAGGTATTTGTCTGAACGTTGTCCCAGTCTTGATTGTGATAACACGTTAGCCAATTGAGTGCAAAATGGCGTTCGTAAATAATACTTGGATTCATTTCTCCTCCTACGTGTTGCCCTTTGATTCTTGCATCCACACAGGCCCAGTTCGTTCTGTATATCGCGTCTAGTTCGTCGAGAATTTCATCTGGAGTCCTGACGATGCAGTCTGCTTCGAAATCGGATCGGTCTGGGTGCAGTATTTTGGATACAATATCCTGCACGTCACAGAGCTCAGTCGGTTCTTTGAGCGATGGATATTTGCCCACCGCCCACATCAACGTGTAGAGGCTTTCGTAGCGCCAAGTTGCATAAGCTTTGGTTTCATCTGTCAGCTCCGTGTTATGCAACACATCGTGCTCTTTAGGAGAGAACGATTTTATGCCTTTGTCTTCAATCGGTTTGGCTAACTGCTCACTTGAAATTCCTTCACCTTTTGCAGCAATGATTAGTAAGGCGTAGATTCTGTCAATGATTTCGTTCTTCGCTCTAAGTGTTGTTTCAACTGACGATGGCAAACAAGGTAGATTGATATTTACCTTAATATCTTTTTCTGCCAACTTACTTTCCGATCGTGCCTTCCGAGTGAGCTGATCTTCATTGTATATATCTGAACCGTCTAGATATTTTGCATCTGCATTGATTTCGATATCGTTCACCTCACAGTTTCCTGCAGTGTCTTGGATTAGGTTTAAGTTTTTGTCCAGAAAGTGATCTCCAGTGGACTTTTTGAAAACACTATTCGGTTGGGCAAACACAAAGCCGTCAAGCTCAAAAACGATCTGTTTTAGAACTGCTTCAAATTCTTTACTGATGGCTGGTTCTGCAATGAAAGGGATTTCACAATTCATGGACATTACTTTGTGCAGGAATTTTCCTTGAACGTCTTTATTCTGAGCGGGCAGATTGCTAATGAAGTTTACCATGCCCGAGAGGTTTTGCGTAAGACCGCAATTGACCTCATCGAGCTTGTAGGAAGGTGTTTCTCGTTCTCTCCAGTTTAGTCTTAGCGTTTTCGTCTTGCTAAAGAATCCACCTTTTATCGTAGCGATAATGGATTTTTGATTGCCTACAGCATTGATGTCAACTTTCGCTTTCGGTAGCTTTTCTTTTACCAGCTGGGCGACTTTATCAAATTCGAGCTTATGGCTATAGATGGTGCAGTTTTCCATTTCGATTGAATACGTTTTATAGGTTTTGGCGAAAGCTAACTAAAATTCAGCTTCACTCAAAGTTCGAGACACCTATCTCCGTATATGTATCCTACCTGATCGCAACAAAGATATCTACCTCTCCATTCGTTGGATCTGCGGCTTTCTCACCATACACTTCAAAGTCAGCGGTATACGTACGATTAAGTTCTGTCTGCCAGATTTCGGCCCAGGTGCCATAGACTGCTCCTTGTGTCAAATCACCTTTGGAGATGAATTTAGCATGCAGTCCGCCTTCGAAAGACTGGCCGATCATTCCTTCTGGAATCTCATCTAAGGAACTTACTTCACAACCCAAAATGGTGTCGTACGGGCCGGTGTGGTCTCCTAAGTAGTTGGTGTAAATCGAGAAGATTCTATCGTCCACTTTGTTTGGGATTTGCGCTGCTATTCCTTCGGACATGAACCTACTCCAGAGTTGAGGGATGTCTTGACCTGCCTGGCCGTTCTCGTTGGAGGTTCGGACAGAGATTCCGATGACTTTGAATGCTTCAATTGATACCTTTTCCATTGCTGTCGTTTTGTTGTTCGATGCAAAGGTGGGGGCGGCTTATGACAAGGGTGTGTCAGGGGGCGTTATCCAGATCTTTCTTTTTTCGTCGAAATACGATTGGAGTGTGAGCTTATGCGGATCGAAGTGTTCATTCAGTAACGTAAACTCCTCGATGCGGTCTAGTCTGAAGTACCTGAAATCGCTTCTCAATCTGCAGAAAGCAACTAAGATCCAGTTCTCCTGTGTGTGGATGAGGGCGAACGGTTCAATTCTTCTTGTGCTTGTTTTATCTTCTCCTGACCTGTATGCGATTTCAACGAGTTGGTAGGCGGTGATTGCAGACTGTAGCGTCGTCAAGTGATTGCTTGACTTTACAGCTTCATTATTTGTACGTATTTGAATCCGTTTACTTAACAGTTCGGCGCTACCTTTTTGCTTATGCTTTAAGGTAGATTTGATTTTCTCTATTGCACTTTTGTAATGATCAGCAAGTGATTGATCCGTATTTTGAAGAATTATTTGTTCTGCGGTGATTAATGCATTTGCCTCTTGTTCGGTGAACATGACTGGCGGCAGTTTGTAGCCTTCACCGATGGAGTATCCTTTGCCTTCTTCGGTAACAATTGGGATTCCAGATTGCTCGAGTGTGCGGATGTCTCGATAGACTGTCCGGATGCTAACGTTGTGTTTTTTAGCAATCTCACGCGCAGTCACAAGTTGTTTTGACTGCAACTGTGTTAGGATAGCGGTGAGGCGAACGAGTCTGGGTTTGTCTTCTGCCATTGGGTGTATTTTCAAAAAGCGTAGCCGACCTTAAAGAGCAGACTCTGGTAGCTTTCAATGGAGAGGCCTGTAAGGAATCGGTTGTTGTCCACGAAGATGCCTACTGAATACCCGATGTTGAGAAGCGATTCAATGTAGTCATCTCCATTTTCTATGACAAAGGCGGGGCCTACCAATACATTAGTAAAGATGGTAGCTGTCTTTGTAGGGTCTAGGATGTAGTATCTGGTTCCGCCTATTAAGTTGGCCGCAAAATGTGACCGATACGAGTTCTTTTCGCGCGTTAAATTTGCAGAGAATTGTAAATCTAGCTTCAGACGTTTCTCTGTTTTGCTGTATACGTTTATGCCTCCGTGCCATCCCGATCCAGCTGGTACAAGTTGTAGTGCATAGCCACCTGTGAAAGATATTTCAGTTTTATTTTTTTGCGCACTCATGTTTAGTGATGTGCAGAGGGCCGATAATAAAATGAGGTAGTAGCGTGATTTCATACTTGGCGATATTTTTCAGAACGTAATCTGCATTAAAAAAAGTTAGGATTTAATCCGCTCATCAGTTTCCAGAATTGCGTATTCAAAGTTGTCAGACCATCCCGTCTTTAAGGGCAGAACCAATCTCTTTCTACCTTCTCTTGTCATGCCTACCTTTTCAAGAACCTTGATGGAGCCGATGTTATCGACTGCGCATCCAGCTTCTATCCGGTGGAGGCTTCGGTTATTGAACCCGAAGTCCAAAACGGACGAAAGCGATTCAGTTGCGTAGCCTTTGCCCCAATAGTTGGGGTGCAGTTTGTACCAGACTTCGCCGTTTTTGAATTTTGAACTGCCAATTTTGAGCGCAATGAGACCAACGAATGCGTTGGGCGTAGACTGTTCAATAGCGAAAGTGAAACTAGTAGGCTCGGTGTCAATGCTCTCTGCAATCCAGTTCTCTACGATTGCGGTTGTCTCCTGAATGGAGTTAGGAATGCCAAGGGTATTGAACTCATCGATTGCTGTAATGGAATGCAGTGCGTGGATCGAGTTGAGGTCAGACAATTTGATAAGTCGCAAGCGCAGCCGTTCGGTAGATAGGGTTGGTGAGGTCATGCGTTAAATTGAAGAGAGCGCACATGGTTGAATAACCGTGTGCGCTCTCGTGCAGATGAGTAACATGCTCAAGGCGTGTCACAGTACTGGTCGTTACTGGTTAGTTAGATTCTGGTGGTGCAGCAATTGAGATGCTCACCTGCTCCAGTTCTACAACATCGCCGGGTCTAAGCTTCTTCCGCTTTCTGAACTCCTGCTCGCCGTTGACTTTAACAGCCCCTTCCTCAACGATAATCTTCGCGTGGCCGCCACTTTGGGCGATGTCCTTTACTTTAAGTAGCTGCACGAGTTCGATGTATTCGTCGGTCGGTCGCAGGGTGAAAGTGTCTTGAGTCATTGTTGAGTTCGTTTAACTCCGCTGGCTAGAGCTTTGGCTATGCTTCGTAAAGAAGCAAACCGCAAATCGTAAAGGTTCGTCTTAGATCCTTCTGCGTGAGCGGTACAAAGGTACTACGTTCGAAATGCTCCTTGCGTAAAGATGTGAAGCAGGTCTCAAGTCATGCCTTCTCCGTTCGATTGCTAGGGGTAGATCATCAAGATTGCTCCTAAGAGTTGTCGATATCTGTGACGTGCTCTTTGGCCGATCGGAACCCGATCAGGTTTCCATCAGGATCACGAAATTTTGCAATCGTTCCCCAGTCGTGCTCGCCATACGTGTAGGGTGTAGCACTTGCGTCCAGGACTTCACAGGCCTTCTTCACGTCTTTCACGTTTAGCCTAATGCAGGTCCTGTCTCGAGTGGGAATGGATGTTTCTGTCTCCGTCGTTTCATCATCGAACTCTACCATGAAGTAGCTTCCGTGAAAGTCAAAACAGGTCAGGTTTTCCTTGCGGTACAGAACGGTAAGGCCAAGGGTTTCTTCATAAAACGCTACACATGCTTCGTATGCGATGGTGTACAGGATGAATCCGGTTTTCTCTACGTTCATGTGGAGGTGCTTTTAGAAGTGTCTTTAGTTCTTAGCCTTAAAGATGGGGTAGAACTCTTCTATCGTCTCGTATTTCCATGCGCCGTCTTGTCGTGATGCATGAATGGATCCGCCAGAGACTTCGTTGGGGTAGTCGTCTGTACGTTGAATGAACATGGTCATTGATTCGAAGGAGATGACCTTTCTCGCTTCCTCCATGGGGAGCCATTTAATCTCACCAATCTCGAAGGATTGGTTCTCAGGGAAGTGTTCTTCACCGCTTACATAGTTTGCGTGATAGATATTCCGGACGAGCATTTCTTGCTTCCCATCGCGTTCTCGGCGCATGGAAAACATGCCCTTAACTTCAGGATCGGTTACGGTTAATCCATAGGTCGCGGCAATGTCGTGAAGCCCTTTTTTGACGAACTGCGTGCTGTCTTGGTAAAATCCAGGCGTTACCCACGTATCGGTATCCTTGATTTTAACGAGCATGAAGTCATTGTCTGCATTGTAAATCAGAAGCCGATGGAAAACAGATGCTTTTGAACTGCCTTGAGCGAAGATCGGCTGACAGGCGATCAGGAGTAGTAGGCTGAATATGATTTTCATGCGGGGAATTGAAAACGTTTGCTGTACTCACTAAAGGTAATCGGTTATGCTAGGTCAGAGGAGTGGATTAAGTTGTTTTGGCGAAAGCGAATCAAGAAAACACCACTTTGTATGTTTCTGCTCAATTTAGTCAGTATGTATTTTAAATGTAACGTGTGCTAAAATCGTTAAACGTAAAAATCACTTTAAAGAGGTCATACTTCGTGTTGAGTGTCAGGTCGTTTAATTTATTTCAATGCGTTCGAAATATGGAATAGTATTAAGTGTGACTGGAATTTGAATTGTCGCATTGCCTTGGTAGACGTTGTCATCAAATCCTTTCCACTCACCGGCGGGCAAAATAACCTCTCGTGTTGCCGAATTTTTGCTCAAAACAGGAGCGACAAGAATATCGTCTCCGAGCATGAATTGGTCCTTTATGTTACTGTAGCCTGCGTCAGGGAAGACGTATTCCATGTGGCGTACAATCGGTTCTCCAGTCTTGGCTGCAGCTTTCGCTAAAACTTCGATTGTAGGTGTGAACTTCCTTCGAACTTCTATGGCGTTACTTATTGCTTCAAGATGAGCTTTGTCTAGGATTCTCCAGGGAGCTACGGAGAATTGCATCATCGGCATAAGCGCATGTACTTGTGCTGAACGAACGATCAAATCCTGATCAATAATGGCGCCGTTTAGAAACGAGTTGAATTCGCCACCGCCAATCATGTCGGGACAAGTGAAGGCATAGCCCATTAATCCTTGCACGGTAATGTTTGGGATCAAGGTTTGAAGATCTTCCCAGTTATGGCTCTTGTCGCGGAGGCGTTGAGCAAGTGGTTTTCCTGCCATTTTCCAAGTAGCTCTGTACTCGTTAAGTGGGAAGTCTAGACCTATTTGCGCGAATAACTCTGTGTGTCTGTTTGGTGTGATACCTTTCTCATGGCTCAGTAGCCATTCAGGATAAAGGTCTGCATCTCCAGCATCCAGTTTGAATCCATCAACGCCATACTCATCAACGAGGAATTGTAGTTCAGCTTTGAACCACTCTTTAGCCTTAGGGTTTGAAAAATCGAGCACAGCGCTGTATCCGTTCCACCATCCGATCATGGCAACATCTCTAAAGTAGCCGCTTGGATTGCCTGCAATCGCTTGGTTTTTCGGGTATTTGAGAAAGTGATCTTCTTTTGCTCCGCTTCTAAAGACATCTGTATCAGGGCTCACGTATGGGCATACCCAGAGCATGACCTTAAATCCTAAGTCGTGAAGCTCCTTCATCATTCCCTTTGGATCAGGGAATTTTCCGGGGTGGAATTTCCACTTGCCGTAGGCTTCCTGCCAATTGTCATCGATCATCAAGACTCCTGGAGGGAATCCGTTATCGACAATTGCGTGGGCATATTTGAGTATGTCTTTTTGATTTTGATCGTACGTGAGTTCGATCCAAGTATTGTATTGGGGTTGTGAAAACAACAAGGCATCGGGCATTTTGCCGTCAGCAGGGAAGTATGTTTTTGAGGCGTATTGAAAGGCGCCTTTAAGATTGATATTACCTGCTGTGACCATCATTTTACCTCTAGGTTCAATGACGATTTCATCTTTAGTAATCGTGAATTTGAATGGATCTTCCGACCAGATTACTCTTCCTTGTGTTGAGATTAAGAGCGGTTGGGCTTGATTTCCTTTTAAGTCGGCAAATAGGTTGCTCGTAAATCCCTTTTCGAAGGGCATACTTACTCCTTCATTTACGGCACCACCATACCACTTTTCATTCGCATTGATCTCGATTCGTTCGGTTTCAAACGTAGATCGATAGTCACTGGTTTGAGCAAAGAGGTTGAACGTACATATGAATACTGAAAAAAGTAAGAGTATTTGTGTTTTCATGGTATCTGTTTAAGTAGTGTTTGTTTTTAGTGGCTATTGATGCCAGGGTAGGGTAGGATGACTGAAGTGGACCATGTTAGGCAGTTGTAAAGTAGGAAGGTGCCCGAAATTAATCGAACACCTTCCAATTACTATAGACTCAATTACTTCAAGATAAAGACGCGTTCAGTTTTGACGAAAGTCTCCGCCTGAACAACAACAGTGTATGTGCCTGCAGCCCACTCTGAAGTATTTATCTCCTGAGAAACTGCGCCAAGTACTTCGGTCTGCTGCTTTACAAACACCTCGCGACCGTTAACGTCAAGAACCTTGACGGTCACGTTATTTGAAGCTTCAGCATAAAACTTAACCCAAAAGAAATCGCTCGTTGGATTAGGATATACGTTCAATTCAAATTCAACGTCATCCTGGTTGATAAAGCTACTTCTATCTTCAAGCAGGCTAGTGTGATCGGCATTGTTTGCTGTTCCAGAAGTACTAGTAACTAGTGCGTTGATGGCTTGTGGACAGCCTTGGGTCACTTTGACCTTGTCGATGATCATCTCGCTGTACTCTGTATTATAGGTCTTCTTGTTATTCAGAAGTCCTATCGTCAAGGTGTGGTTACCAGCAGTAAGTCCTGGGAGGATAAGCGTGACACTTTGCTCGCCAGTTGTGGTCGGTGAACCTGCAATTAATTGACTGAGGAAGTTGTTGCCATTGTAAGTGATCGGTTGTCCGTCTACTGTTACAATTGCCTTTGTCCACTCGTCGCTATCATAGCCTTCGTCCACGATAAGTTCGTAGTCGATTTGGATCGCAATGTCATCTGTGCCATTTGCGTCAAACGTAGTACTCAAGCCTAGAGACATGTTTGTCTTCGTGCTATTGTCAACTCCGCCTGCACCCAGCACCGCGCTTGTAGCTTCCTGTGTGAAGTTCTCGTACGTCGTGTTAGAGTTCGAGAATGCTCCTGAGGTTACTGTGAATGCTCCTGTGGTGTTCGAGAAGTTTTCGTCGATTAAAACGTCTCCGATATACGTACCGCTACAATTGCATGCAGCGTCATACACGTCGTTCTCAGTACAAGACTCACCGTCATCACAACTCTGACCGGCAGATGTGCATGTAGTGGTAGGAGTGTAATGAATTATTAGTCTTGGCCTGTTGCTGACATCTGAGTTTTCGCTAGACTTGAAGGAAACATCATTGCCGTTGACGTGCTCAACTACTAAAGAGATTTCAGAACCATTGAACTCACCAGGAGTAAGGTTCCATGCGTACGACTGACCTTGGTCGAAGCTGCCATTCAAAGCTCCCAACAGGGTTCCTTGTGTAGGCATGTTTGAAGTTGACAAGTTCGTCTCCGTCCAATTTACGTGGCTGCCTTTCGACACTTCGATACGACCGTTTCCGGGATCATTGTCAACGTTCATCACAAGCTCAATCGCTTCGACTGAACCACTGACACTGCTAAGGTCAAATTTCAAATAAGACTTGCGGTTGTTATTTTCAACTCGCAAGATATCGTTGTCAAATCTCGCGCTTCCTTGAAGGTAAGCGTCGTGTATTGCATCAAGCACTACTTCAACAGATCCTTCGCAGAGGCAATTAATGGTGTACGCATCGTTGGTCGTACTTGGGTTGCCATCATTACATGGTGCACCTACTACACAAGTGTTGGTTGAACAGTCTTCCGTGACATTTATGAAGTCAATTCTCATGGCACTGCTTTCCGTGTTGTACGTCTTCTTGTTGTTCAACAAGCCTAGTACCATTGTGTGCGCGCCTGGAGCGAGTCCTGTAAGTCGAATGGCAGCACTTTGGTTGCCCGTCGTGCTTGGTGCTCCTGCGACCAACCTGCTTAGGTAGTCGTTGCCATTGTAAATGACTCTTTGCCCGTCAATTTCGAGGATTGCTTCTGTCCACTCATCCTGGTCATAGCCTTCATCTGCGAGTAATTCGTAGTCAATGGTTACGATCGCATCCGTACCGTAAGTGTTAAATGAAGTACTTATTCCGAAAGACATATTGCCTTGAGTAGAGTTGTCTACTCCTCCAACTTCTAGTAAAACACTGTTCGGTTGTTGCGTGAAGCTTTCATACGTAGGCTTACTAGAAGAGAATGCTCCTGAGCTCACTACAAATTGTCCGAGGGAATTGTCGAAGTGCTCTTGTATCAACTCTGGGTTAACAGCGGTTCCTGCACAATCGCAATTCGTTGTATACACGTCGTCAATTGTACAAGCCAGTCCGTCATCACATGGCGTTCCGATCAAGTTGTCATCGAAAGCAGGACATACATCGTCTGCATCACACACGCCGTCAGCGTCTGCATCTGCAAAAGTTCCTTCGCAACCACAATCGTTGGTGTAGACATCTTCTGTCGTACATGCATTACCATCGTCACAAGCTGTTCCAATGAGGTTGTCATCAAGTGTTGGACATACATCGTCTGCATCACACACGCCGTCAGCGTCAGCATCTGCAAAGGTTCCTTCGCAACCACAGTCGGTGGTGTAGACATCTTCTGTCGTACATGCATTACCGTCGTCACAAGCTGTTCCAATGAGGTTGTCATCAAGTGTTGGACATACATCGTCTGCATCACACACGCCGTCAGCGTCTGCATCTGCAAAAGTTCCTTCGCAACCACAGTCGACTGTAACCACATCATTGGTCGTACAAGCGTCGCCGTCATCGCAAGCCGTTCCTATTGGATTTGGGCACGAGTTTGCCAATCTGAATTCAATCCAGTTGAGGTTGAACGCGCTAACGACAACATCAACTCTTAGCACGTAGCTACCTGCTGGTAGTGCGAAGGCATCTGAAATAAATGTGCCGTATGCATCGAAGTTATTTGCTTCGACAATAGGACCAAAAGGAACAGTAGTAAGAACCTGTCCATCGTCGTCGAGGATATCAACTACCCCGATTCCAAATGGACTTGAAGCTCTCAGGTCGAGTACGAAGTCGTCTGCTTCAGTAACGGTAACAGCATACTCCATCCACGTGTCATCAGCGATGAATCCGAGGACGCTTCCGCCTGTTTCTCCTGCAGGAACAGGATTTACTTGAGCATTGAAAACTGCAGAAAAGTCTTCTGCTTCAATGAGGCTTGGAATTGGATTGAAAACAATACCGCTTGGGGTTCCTGCACATTCACATGTTGAAGTGTAAACGTCATTGACAGTAGTTGGGTCTGCGTCATCGCAAGCCGATCCAACAGGATTCGGGCAAGCAGGGTTAGCCAATTTGAATTCAATCCAGTTGAGGTTGAATGCACTAACGGCTACATCAATTCTGATGACATAACTACCCGCTGGTAGTGTGAACGAATTTGAAGTAAAGGTGCCGTAGGCATCGAAGTTATTTGCTTCGACAATAGGACCTAATGGGACAGTTGTAAGAACCTGTCCAGCGTCGTTGAGGATATCAACCACTCCAATTCCAAATGGACTTGAAGCTCTCAGGTCAAGTACAAAGTCGTCTGCTTCGGCAACAGTAACAGCATACTCCATCCAAGTATCATCAGCGATGAATCCAAGGACGCTTCCGCCTGTTTCTCCTGCAGGAACAGGATTTACTTGAGCATTGAACACTGCAGAAAAGTCTTCTGCCTCAATGAGTGCTGGAATCGGATTGAATACTATACCGCTTGTCGTTCCTACACATTCACATGTTGAAGTGTAAACATCATTAACTGTAGTAGGATCTCCGTCATCACACGCTGTACCGATCAAACTCAGGTCAAAATTTGTGCAAGGGTTAGCTGGCTGAATATCGATAAAGTTCAAATCGAAACTTCCAATCGTAATTTCTAGCTGAAGCGTATGTGGTCCTGCAGTAATCTCGATTGGCTCAGTGAGCTGGAGGTTATAAATGCTGAAATCTCCAAAATCTGTCGGGTCAGGGTTCGGCCCGTCCGTATCCATAAGCTGGAAATTTGCCTTTCTGGTAACTCCATCTATTTTAATGGTAAGCTCTCCAGATGCAGTATTCGTTCCTTGTTGTTGAGGAGCGGCTACTCTAAAGCCTAACGTATAGTCGTCAGTTACAGTCGCGTCAATATTGTAATCGAGTCGGTCAAGAAAGTCTAAACCACCGACAAAATACCCTTCGCCATTTTCTACACCAGGAGCGTATTTAGGTAAGGTTATGACTTGGCTAGGATCTGTACTCGTCGTAACGACTGCGCCTGTTGCATCAAAGGTGTTAGAGCTTACGCTTGCCCAATGCTCAGCTTGAATGGTACCTGGTACAGAGAATACTCTGGCGCTACCTGGGATACCAGTACAATTGCAGTTTGGTACATCTTCGAACGTATCATCAATGGTGTTTCCGTTTCTGTCGTCGCATGCGCCACCGGCAATGAAGCCTGGGAACTCGCATGGATCATCTCTGCGAACGCGAATCCAATCAAGATTGAAGGCTGTTTTTCCTTCTGCGACCGCAAACCTGAGTGTGTACTCTCCTTGTGGGAGTGTGATTGATTCGGAATCGTAAACGTCGAAATTAGTACCGCCTCCTGCAGGTCGATTAAATTCAACAGATCCTAACGTACTGCCATCGGTCAAGAGGATGATGTCCATTTTGGCATCACCAGCTCCTCCAGAATTAGCGGCTTTGAAATCGAAAATATAGCCTTCTGCTTGATTGACGATTACATCAAAGTCGAGATATGAATTACTCTTAAAACGTTGAATAACAATTTCACCTTCATCATCGCCTTCAGGTATGACAAGGATGTCGATATCATTGAAAGGGTTCCCGTCATCTATGTCGGTAGAAATACCACTATAGCTTTCAGCTTCTATGAAGGCAGGAAGTTCGTACTTAGCGGATACCAAGATTTCGAACGATGCTTGTAGGCCGTTTGAAGTGGTCGCTGTGATCGTCACAAGACCTCTGTCATTTGCGGTCGTTACCATTCCATTTTGGTCGACGGTGGCGGTGAGCGGTCTGTTCGTTTCCCAGACAACGTCGGTGTTTACTGGATCAGTAATAGCCGTTAGTTGCTGCTGAGAACCTAAGTTCATGGTATTGTTGAATGGCCCAGCAGTGATGCTCAGTGCAACTTCAGGTACAGTACCCAAGTTGCCATTAATGAGTGTTGCTTCTCCTAGCGTCAACCAGCCATCAACATCTTCATCTTGGGTAGTATTGGCAAACCTTACTGCGCTTGCATTCGCATATTGCTTGAAGGTGCCATCAGGAAGATTGAAACCTTCTTTTAGCGGATTGATAATTCTAACCAAGAAGGTATAAGATCCATTTGGATCAGGTAGTAACTCGTCAGAAACAAATGCACGTTTGTTATCTGAATTGTTCTCAATTACTTGTCCATTACTGATTACATCAGGCAGGATAGTGCTTAGGTTCCAAGAACTTGATTTTCCAAGAGATACCACATTGGTGCCATCTAAGTATCCGAACTCCACATCCCAGTTGGCATACATTGGAGCTACACCTTTGTTTGTCAAATTGACTTCAACGGCTGGGGTACTGTTTTCAGCAGTGACACGAAATTGGTCTAAGAAAAAGGTGTATCCAATTCTTTTCGTTGCCAAGAGCGCATTGTCCCAAAACACTTGGTTAGACTCTCCAGCGAATGGAAATTGTGCAGCTTGACGGGTGGAATCTGTAGGGTTGGCTGCTGAAGCGGGTACAACGTGGGTGGCTCCTTCGAGCCCAACGAATTCCTCTTTCAGTATGTAGTTCTGGAAAATGAAGGTTGGGTGTGTCCGTAGAAGAACATCTTCGATTTTCTGAGGAGCTGGCTGCACCAACTGTGGGTCGCCGTTAGCCACTACTTTTTGAATAATGTCTTCGTTAGGATCGTTCCCCCAAATTGATCCTTGTAGGTATGGATCCATTTCTCCTCCAATCGGCTTGTTTCTCCAATTTTCCTGACTGTTGAAGAGTGTTAGCTCACGGAGGAAAAACCCTGTCTGATTAGGATCGAGGTCGTTAAAGGACGCTCCGAAGTAGAGACCGTCGCTGTATCCTACAGATTGTGGCTCATAAGCAGTTGATGGAAAGCGTGCGATCAGATTAGTGTTCGGAAAAGAAGTTCCGTAGGCTCTTGTGATAAGATCTTGATTAGCGCTTGACATTGCCCAGTCGCTTCCTGCTGGCACAAATCGTTTTCCAAATCCAAGCTTCCACTCACCGAAAATTCCGTACAAACCGAAGTGCACGATAAACATGCGCTGGTCTTCGTCATATCGATCGCCGAGTTTGTCAATGAAGTCGAGCATTGCTGCCATCAAGGCCGGATCGTTGTAGTCCACGACCATCGAAGGGTTGCCCTGAGGGTCAACGGCCGTGCCTACGTATGGCTCAATACTATTGCCATTCGCATCTGTGTCGGCTGCGCAGGTCGGACACCTGTCGCCGAGATAGTAAGCTCTCGGTACCGCGCTCAAGTAGGCGGGTAAATTGTGTTGGGCCCCTTTGTAGGCTTCCAATGTTCGAGTTGGGTTACCATTTTCATCCAAATCTTCAGGATCAAAATAGTCCGCTAGGTTGGGATGAATGAGCTTGCTGTCATCCACATTTACCTGAATGATGCCGTAGCGTCCTTCAGTGGCCTGTTCTTCAAGAAACGCATCGATTTCACTAAAGTCATAGACGCCAGCAGCTGCCGTCGAGATTTCACCGAAGCTTAGTGTCAGGTTCGAAATCGTATGAGGGAATCCATTGTCAGAGCCAAAATTGGCAGCGATGCCTTTCAGCGGATTGAGCTCCAAGTTTTCCTTGTCTAGATTAACGTCTAGCGTTTCCCAATTTTGAGCAGTGACTGTAAACCCTATAAGGAGAAGAAGGGTGGTTAAGAGTAGTCTCATGATGGAGGTTTATTTTGGTTAGCGAAGTAGTACTGGTGTACCAATTTCAGGGCATTCAAACGCAAGAGCTCGACATGATGCAAATGCATCTGATCAAGTGATTTCGCATGGTGTAACATCAATTAAGCTGCTCCCCAATTCAGCGGTGCTTGAATAGTCCAAACGTAGGTGCTCGTTCGCTCTCGATGGAGGCAACTTTAGCTCCGAAAGGGGGTAAGATTTGTCGCGAACCCCAGTAGATAGTGGGGTTTTAGTCCATCGGTAGGGTAGGAATAGTCATCGCACGCTGTGGAGCTATTGGATAGATAGCGACAGCCCGGTAGTCGCCGATTGAGTCAGCCGTCTTTTGCTCTTGCTGCGTGTGTACTACTATTATGGTAGTAGAGCTCCCATTCTGATAACGCCCAAAAAAGTACCTGAGATGCGGCTAAATAGGTTTTGGCGAAAGCTAAAGGGCAGCGCCGCTAAACTTGGACTTGGAACATCCTGACGATGCCTTACTTCTTGCTGAAGTGGGATGGGGAATGCCCGAAATGCCCTTTGAAACTCTTGCTGAAATATTTGGGATCGGTGAAGCCAACCATGTATGCTACTTCCGAAATGCGAATATTATCGGTGTCTTCGATGACCTGCTTGGCCCTTTTCATGCGCATACTCAAGACCAACTCTTTGGCAGATTGCCCTGTCAGGCCCTTGATTTTTTTGTAGAAACTGGCGTGGCTCATGCCCATTTCTTGCTCTAAATTGGAAATCGAGAAGTCTGAATCTGAGATTCCTTTCTCCATTTCAGACATTAGCTTGGTTAGAAACTCCTGGTCGATCAAGGTAACCGTCACCTTCTTAGGTTCGAAAGTCGTGTCAACGCGGAACAGCTCTCGCATACGATCGCGATTTTCTAGCAGGTTTTGAATTCGCAGCAACAGGAAGTCTACCTCAAAAGGTTTTGCGATGTAGTCGTCTGCTCCGATTTCGAGGCCTTTGTACTTCGTCTCTTTGTCGATTTTGGCGGTGAGAAGCACCACCGGAATGTGACTCGTGTTGAGGGCTGATTTTATCTCTTTACAGAACTCGATGCCGTCCATATTGGGCATCATCACGTCGCTTAGAATGAGATCCGGGAACTCCTGTTTGGCAATTTTGAGACCTTCGGCACCGTCAGAAGCCTCTAGGACCTTGTACGTTTTTCGCAGCTCTGTAGCCATGAAGTTGCGCAAATCGTCGTTGTCTTCAACCAGGAGAATCAGCTTGCCATCGTTATTGGGCACCTCTTCGATTGTGGAGGTAGGAGAGAGCTTCGGCGAGTTAGAATCGATAATACGCTTACTCGAAACAGTGGGGACATCCGATGTAACGGTTTCAGTTCCCTGGATATCAGGGAGGTATATTTTAAAGCTTGCGCCAAAACCCTTTTTGCTCTCAACGACGATGTACCCGTCATGCGCATCCATCAAATCCTTGGTGTGAGAGAGACCTATTCCGTATCCCTTTTTACTTATGGACTGGCCTTGATAGAAGCGGTCAAAAAGCACAGGCAAGTCATCTTCGTCGATTCCCTCGCCTGTGTCAGTGATTTTTAGTTCAACGTAATTTTCGTGTTTCGAGTCGGTTTCTAATTGGAGATCCCTACTCGACACTTCGGTTATAGAAACACTCACCTTTCCTGAAGGGGTGTGCTTTAGTGCGTTAGACAAAAGGTTAAACATGACTTTAGAGATCATGTCAGGGTCGAAGCTCAAAAACTTGTCAGTAGCAGTACTGCTGAGCTCTAGCTCGATGCCTTTTTCTTGAAACGCACCTTTAAAATACTGTGCTTCACTTTTAGAAAAAGCAACAATGTCTACATTTTGATAGCTAGGAGAAAGGTTGCCTGCCTCGACTTTACTGATGTCTAGCAGTTGCTCTGTCATGTCTTTTAGCTTACTGACATTACGTTGCATTAGGCCTAGTAAGGACTTCTCTTGTGAATTTTCAGGGCTGTTCTTAAGGAGGACGCCCAAAGGACTACTAATTAAAGTGAGCGGCGTACGGAGGTCGTGAGAGATATTAATGAAGAACCTAGTCCGGAGGTCTTCCAGCTCTCTTACTTTCTTATTGTGTTGATTCTCAAGTAGGATTTTGTTCTTGGTAGTGTATCGTAAAATAGAATAGTTCGCGAGAAAGTATATCCCTAGAATCGCAAGTACTCCATAGAGTAAGAACGCTAGCGCCGTAAAGTAGAAAGGCGTCTTTATGGATATGTATATCTGCTTCGGTTCTTCGAGCCAGACGCCGTCATTATTCGTCGATTTGACCTTGAAGGTATATTTCCCGTAGCCGAGGTTCGTATAGTTTGCTCTTCTAATACTGGCATCGGTGAAGTTCCAATTCTCATCGAATCCCGCTAGCATATATGCGTATTGGATCTTCTCTGGTGCATTGAAATCAATGGCTGAAAAATCAAAGCCAATGCTATTTTGATAAGGTTTGAGGACGATTGAGTCGGTTAAAGAAATACTCTTGTTTAACGGGTTGTCTGCCTGGCCAGTACTATCCGCTCCAATTTCTATACGCTTGTTGAAGAGGTAGAAGTCTGTGATCGTTAAGTTAGGGTCAACCTCACTGGAGGTGATTTCTTCAGGGTAAAAAGTGTTTATCCCATTGATGCCGCCAACGAAAATTTCATTGTCTGAATTTTTGAAAATTGTATGCTCAGAAAATTCGTTGCTCTGAATGCCATCGTTCATCGTGAAATTGACAAAATGCTTGGTTTTTGGGTCGAATTTGCAAAGGCCATTATTCGTTCCTATCCAGAGAAAACCTTCTTCATCCTCTACAATAGATTGGATCGTATTGTTGGGAAGCCCGTCCTTTTGCGTATAGGATGTAAAGCTTATGTCCCCGCTTGGTTCTCTGTGTAGCTTGTTTAGCCCTTCGTACGTACCTATCCAGATGTCGGAATTTTTGTCTTGTATGATTGTACGTATGTAGTTGTTGCTCAAGGAGTTTTCAATTGCTTCCTTTTTATAAACCTTAATCTGGGTAGCAACCATCTTGTCATCCAGTTTTAGGATGTTGAGACCTCCTCCTTCTGTTCCAATGAAGAGTTCGCTGGTTTCTTTGTTGAAGTTAAGTACGCGGCAGTTATCAAGCGAAAGGGCAGGTGTTGTTGATACATCATATGATTGCTCTAGTGAAATGCGATCACCAGTAAGCTTACATCTTTTTACACCCGATAGCGTAGCCACCCAGAAGGTGCCGTTATCAGTAGCTGACACGTAAAAGGAGGGTCCGAGTAATAAGCTACTCAGTACTTCTATTTTGTTTTTATCCTTTTGTACTAAACTGACACCGAGCCCAGAACAAACGAGTGTTCTTCCCTCTTCTGCGGCATTGATATGGAAAATAGGCTCTGAGTCAAACCCGGCCTTTGTCATTCGATTTTCGCTCGATCTCTCCAGTAAGAACAACCCGTTGTTGTGGGTTCCAATCCAGACAAAGTCTTCCTCGTCCGCATAAACTGCTCGAATAAAATTAGTACGTGAAGCCTCTTTTTCTGCCTGGTTAAGGTTGTAGTATTGAAAAGGCTTTCGATCGGGGTTGTATAGGTTGATGCCCGATCCAATGGTTCCGACCCAGAGAAGATTCGCGTTCGAACTATAAAGCGAATAGACCAGGTTGGAATTTAGGCTGCGATCGTTGAACGGATCGTGTGTGATCGTTTGAAACGCGGGCGTATTGTGTTGGAGGTACTTATTCTGTAGGAATAGTAAGCCTTTGTCGTGCGTGCCAATCCATAAATTTCCTTTTTGATCCGTAGTTACACTTGAAAATTTATTTGAAATTATACTCGGATTTTCTTCTCCCTTTTTGAAATGAGTCGATCGGTTGGTAGTCGGGTTGTACCGCATGAACCCGTTGTCATGTGATACAATCCAAAGGTTTCCGTAATTATCCGCTTCAAGATTCCGAAGGTCGGGCATCGTCTCCGACAGGTCTACGGCTATCTTTAGTTTGGGAGTCGTTTGTCCTTTGGCTGCAGAAAGTAGGTAAAGCTTGTCCGTTGTAATCACCCAGGTGTTTCCCTCATGATCCGATCTACTAGCAACGATAGTAAGAGGGTCTGCACTCTTTTCTACGCTCACTTGCTGCGGAGCTTTTCCGATCTCTCCTATATCGGAAGATTGCACATCTATTGTGAGCAGGCCATTTGAAGTGCCTAAGTATAAGTTTCCTTCATTTATCAGCGCGGTGTTGATCATCAACCGGCTTTCACCTAGGTCACCTAATCCTAACTGACTGATTTTTTCGAGTTTAGAATCGTAGACACATAGTCCATCATCTGTTCCTATCCAAATTCTACCTAGTTCATCCTCAGCCAGGCATTTGATTGTATTATTTACAATAGAGTTAGGGCTATCCTTATCAATATTAAAGGTGGAAACGGTGTACCCGTCGTACTTGTTGAGGCCATCAACAGTTCCAAACCACATGAATCCGTGGGAGTCTTCTAAAAAGCAGTAAACTTCACTCTGAGAAATGCCATCTTCTGCGGTGATGTGCTGAAATTGCAACTGAGAGAAACAATGGTTCGCTAGCATCACAAGAAGGACGACTAGGAGTTCCTTTATTTTCATCAGACCTTGCTTTGATTGTAATTTACGTAATTGGTCAGACTTAGGTTTTGATACTTCGCAACGTGCCCCTTTCGCTCGCTTGAGCTTTCTAGGGTAGCTAAAGCGTGATACTAAAGTGATGTATTTAAGTTGTTGTTAACCAGCAGATTGTGCGCGTGTCTTAAGCGGGTGCTTTGCTATTGGAGCTGCGATTTCTGAGTAGGAGCGCAAGTTCGCTTGCTTCTAATTTGGGCTCAGTCAAAGTTCATAAGCGAAAGCCGAACGTTGCCGTTTATAGAGTATCTAGTCTTCCTGCACGACCATCGGTCCCAGGTCCTTTCCGCCTAGCAAATGCATGTGTAAGTGAAATACCGATTGCCCAGCATCTTCATTGATGTTCATGGTGAGGCGGTAACCTGTTTCCGATATGCCGTTTTCCTTGGCAAGCTTTTTTGCCACCAAGAAGAGTCTACCAAGCATCATCGTATCCTCTTCGGAAACATCGTTGATCGTGTGAATCTCCTTCTTCGGTACGATCAGCAGGTGAGTAGGCGCTTGGAGCCGCAGTGGCACAAAAGCAATGATGTCGTCATCCTCGTATACGATGGTGCCTTCAAGTTCTCTTTCAATGATCTTGGTGAAGACGGAACCTTTCTCAATTTTTTCCGCTTTCGCTTTTTGGTAGGCTGGACTCTGGGCGCAGGCGATTGAGGTTATAAGGGTGAGAAGGAAGATTAGGGGGATTGAGTTTTTCATAGGGTATTTTTGTTTAAATCAAGACTGGTGCTCACTTACTTAAATTGTCGATCATTTCCCGTGCACGGTCTACTGCCCATGACTGATTTTCCTTAGCAAACTCAATTGTTTTTTGGAAATTGCTAATTGCGTTCTCCTTGTCTTTCATTCGTGCATAGACGATTCCTCGTCCATAGTATCCGCCAAAGTACTTGGGGTGATCCTGAGCTAGGCATGAGAGTATGCCCAAGGCTTCCATGTTTTGAATATCGTTTATATAGTTTAATCCAAAATAGAACATGGATTCTTTAGTAACGCTATAGCTTGCCGTGTCGGATTTGATCCTTTCATATAAGCTTATTCCACTGTCAATTCCGTTTTGATCAATCTCTTTTGCCAGTACAAGTTCGAAGGGTGTTTGAAACTTGCCTTTTGAAAAGTGACTTGCTAGCGCCATGGCTCTGTGTTGCAGATCACTTCCCCGCTTGTTTCTATTCGTGAAGAGGACAATCGAGAGTTTCTCGCTAGGTATCCTGATCACATAGCTTCCAAATCCCGTAGAGGATCCACCATGTTGGAGCAGTTTGACACCTTTGTCGTAGCTGACTTTCCAGCCGTAGCCATAGCCTTTATCAGCTGACTTTCCATTTTCATCATAGCTAAAAAATGCCTCGTTTAAGGAGGAGTGGGGGAGTAGGGAGTCAGTGTCCAGTGCTTGGTCCCATTTGTAATAATCGAACAGAGAAGTGTATACCCCGCCATCACCTTGAATAGCGCTGGAGAGGCTTTGATCCTTCGCAGTAACCGAAGTGTCTTTTACGATATATCCATAGGCTCGATGGGCAATCGGTTCGCCGATTTCAAGAATTCTTGAAGCGCTCATTCCTAAGGGTGAGAATATCTCTTTTGCCATAAAGTCTGCAAAAGAAAGTCCTGAAAGTCGTTCTACAGCTTGCGCCAAAACCGCATATCCGGTGTTGCTGTATTTGTACGTGCTGCCAGGTTCGAAATAGGTTGAATCCGTTTTGAGTAGACCAGCGAGTACATCCTTGTCTAGAAGTTGCTCGGTCTGGCCTTCTTCGATAAACCTGTTGTAACTCACTAGTCCTGAGCGATGTGTCAATAGATGTTGAAGCGTAATATCTTTACCGTAGGCAGGGAAGGAAGGAAATATATCGGAAATGGGGGTCTCGTACGAAACCAATCCTTGATCAACCAAGAGCATAATCGCCATTGCTGTAAACTGCTTGGATACTGAAGCTATCCGGTAATTCGTCTTTGGAGTTGCGAGTACTTTGTTAGCTAGATCTGCATAACCATAGCTTTTGGCAAAGGCTATTTCGCCGTCTTTAATAACCATGACACTCGCACTCGGCCGTTGTCCATCATAGTCTTTGAAAAGATAGTCGATGAAGTCTAAGTCAACTTCTTGCGATGATATCGTCTGACTGAGACCCTTGATCGAACCCAATGCAAGCAACGCTATGGTGCAGTAGAATGGGGCGAGATAGTGTTTCATTTTCCTCATACGTGTAACAGTGTTCTGACGCGATGAAAGGTAGTTAATCTCTAACACGCGAGAGGATTAACTACTGCCGCTGACTCCTTGCTACGTCTAGGCACTTTTGATATCTATCCGGCGTTTTTTCCCTGCCGGAGGTCCAGAGAGTTTTGTCAAGGAGTAATTCCAAATTCACTAGCCAGAAGTTGATTAAGCTCTTCCTTTCCGTTAATTTCCTTCCGTTCAACGGTGTCGCCAATTCTATTCTTGTAGATGTTATTCCGAATAGTCTTTCGACCATCTTTGGTGGCAATAGTGCAAAGCAGATTCTTCTTGAAGTGCGACGCTGCTGATGAATATTTGAACATATTCTGCTCTTCGAAATCAGATATTTGACACGCCTTTGTGCTGAACGAGTAGCTGGGCTTGTACTCAATAGTTGTTTTCAAAGATTCCGTCAATACGAACTGATGATCGTTCGTTTCTTCAATTTTATAAAACTTGAACGAATCTTCCTGTTGAATGCCAGGTTGAATTTTGATGGGCTTTAGAAAGAGGTCACCATAACCGACGTCTACTAGCCATGGTTCATCCAGCTGGACGACAATGGCCATATGATCATGCGCTGGGCCGAACTGCTCATCATCAAACACGCGAGCAGAGATCAGGTGATTCGTGAATCCAATCTCATTCAGTAGGGCATGGAAGAGATGGTTGAGTTCATAGCAATAGCCGCCTCGTTTATGAAGGACTACCTTATTGAAGATCGCCGAGAGACTTAAGTCGATTTTCCGACCCCACTGGACGTCTAGCGCCTCAAATGGAATTGACATGGTGTGTCGCGTGTGGAGTTGCGTTAAGCAGTTAAGGTCTGCAGTAAGCGGGCCTTGGTAGCCTATCCGTTCGATGTACTGTTCAATGTTCACGAACGGAAATTACCTTTTTCTTAGTTCAACGCCTTAGCAATTTTTCAAGCGTTACTAGGGACTCCATGTAGTCATCCGGTAGATTAAGAAACGGCTCGACCGAAAACGTTACGACACTGTCTACATCGAAATACCAGTAGTTTCCGTCGAGCTTGCCTGAGCTTGTCTTAATGTTGTTATCGGGGTTATGGTTAAGCGAAAACTGATTTTTCTCTGTATCATACCAGATGCCCATTGCTTCCAGTTCTTTCTCTTCGGAGTAGGTGACTGTTATGACAGACTGGATGGTTGTGCGACCTCCTGCTGAAGTTTCCTTGATTTCTAATTGCTTTGAGGTGCACTCGTCAAGCTCTTCAGCCCAGTGTTCAGCCAGTCCATCTTCGTTCTTAAGGTTGCTCCATTGGCTTAGTGAAAGCTCTTCGTCCTCTTCGGTTTTTATGAACGTGAATAAGGTCTCTTGAAGAATCTGTATTCGTTGTTCTTTAGGATAAATAGTGACCGTCGTTTTCTCTGCAAAGATGCGGCTGTCTTCTACAGCGAAGAAAGAGCCGAGTACGAAGAAGAGTATTTTGATTTCGTGCATGGTGATCTGCGTTTAGGGAGAGGCCTAGCGATTAGTCCACTTTTTCAAACAAAATGCCCTTCACAGTGCCTTCAGAGGCTACCTGGAAAGAAACCACTTCGTTGCTTGCATTTCGAGCGAAGGTGTACTTCGTTCTTCTGTTCGCACCGAATACATCCTTTACCCCTTCCTTTATCATGAGGTCTTGATTGTTGGGGTAGCTCAAGAATAAGTTACCATTGCTCGATGATAAGTGATACTCGACTCCAAGTTCTTCTGAGAAGTAGTGGCCAGCAAATTCTGTGAGATTCTTATTGGGTTTTGGCGAAAGCTCAACTCTCTCTAAGTAAAATATAGCACCACCAAAATTTACTAAAAGATCTGCTTCGGATTCTCCTTCAGGCTTGAATTCATATGTCACGGAAGCATTGTCATGTCTAGAGAACATGTTTTTCCCAACTACTGAAAGTGGTATGGCATTTCTGCCAAAACTGCTCTTCGCTTTCAACGTGTCGTTATCTAGAAAGAGGCGCATTTTCAAGTCACTGTTGAGCTCTTGGAATTGGCCGGTAAAGGAATTCAGCTCTTTCTCACTATGCTGAATTTTTACCATGGATTCTTTTGTCTCTTCTAGTTCGTCAATCCATAAATCTAAAATTGAATAAGAGACATTTACGGCATTTATTATTTCAGAATTAGAAAATACAATTACTGCGATATTGAGGTCTGGGACGCAGATCAGCTGTGAACGCATACCTAAGCCGCGACCGCTGTGGTTAAACGTTAATTGTGATTTATAGGGTGTGACAAACATGCCGCGCGCGTGTTGCATTGGCTCTCCGCTATTGAGTGGTTCTAGCTGTGTCACGAAATTCTTCACGAAAGAAAACTTGTGGTCAGGGTCTAACATCACATTTGACCAAATGGTAAGATCTGCTATCGTAGAACCGACTCCACCTGCCCCAACGCAAAGGGTTAAGGACTTTTGCTCCTTATACATTCCTCTTTCAGGATAGTAGGAGTGAGCGCTGTTTTTGATGATTTTGCTGAGGTCTTTTCGATAGAAAGTGCCCGTCATTCCGAGTGGAGCAAAGAGTTCTTCTTGCGCAAATTGGTGAATCGGTCTTCCTGATACGCGTTCAACAAGCAAAGCGGCCATCACATAATTTGTATTGGAATACAGCATTTTGTCGCCAGGCTTATTATTCACTCCTTTTTGGCTGAACATAAGTTCTTGAATCATCTTGTTTGTATAGCCTCGATGCTCCAGGTCAAAGCCTGATAGATCTAGCAGCACATTGTGATTCCGAATTCCGCTGGTGTGACTTAAAAGATGTTTGATACGTATCGTATCGCCGTGAAAGGTGAGTTCAGGGATATACTTTCTCACGTCATCTTCCACTGATAATTTGCCTTGTCTCTCTAGAATCGCGACGCATGCAGATGTGAACTGCTTCGTAATCGAGGCGATACCAATTGTAGTAGAATCGTTGAACGGAAGATCGTATTCCAGGTTCATGAGTCCACGACTATCATGGTAGATCATCTTACCGTCTTTGACAACACCTACGGTGAGACCGGGGCCTCTTGCAGCATCAAGTTGCGCTGTAAGAATAGAGTCGATTTGATCTGTAAAGGTCGTCTGAGAGAAGCCGCAAGTGCAGAGTACTGCGAGTGCGAGAGCAAGGAGTGGTTTCATAGATTTTGGCTGGTGTAAACGTGACTGACCATCCGTTACGGGATTTGATGGGCTCCTATTCTTTAGGAAGGCGTCATTTAACGTTTGTGTGAGGCTGGTGTGGGGAAGTCGAGGTCTATTGGAAGCGTAAAGTGGAGCGTTTTTACCAGGATGGAGGCTTTTTCTACAAGCTTTACAATTCTATCTTGCCACCCATGCCCAATATTCAACTTAAACGACTAGGCAAGCGCAAGATGATTGAACAAGCTTGGTCACTTGATGGGCTGAGCATTCATGTATTGCGTGACCTCGTCACGGCTTTCGTTACCCGTGAGGTCGCTCGTTACAACAGTGAAGTTGATAATCCTACGCACATTGCTTATTTGCTGCCGGCTGAAATTCAGGTGCAGGGAGAAAGCGGTAAGATTGGCTTTGGCGATCAAGCGAAACGATCGGTTGTCAACCTAGAAGAAGCGATTGACGCTGCTTTGCTTGCGCATACAGACGGTTTGTATGCGGTCTTTATTGATGAAGGGGAAATACAGCACCTTGACGATGCAGTAGAGCTCCGAGAGGACACTACGATTGCGATTATTCGGCTTACGTTTTTGGCGGGTAGGATGTGTTGACTTTATTTCTGTGAGATTGTCTCAGAATTACTGGCGCCTTCAATGTCTCGATGGGCTCTAATTATCTACGCGCCAAATATGCTTGGACATCAACTCCGAATTCAGGATCATCTTTTACTAGATCAATAAGTAATCTCAATGCTGCAGGCTTTTGCTTACCTGAGTACGCAGCCAGTGAATAGGCTAACGGTTTAACGTTGTCTTCATCATTGTCAATGCCTCCGCGCTTTACGGTTTGCGTAAGCCCTTTTAGCAAATCTAAACAGCGCTTTGGGAGTTGCTTTCTCAGCTTTTCGATATAGGCCAATCGGTCACTTGCTTCAGGTAGTTCGGAGAGGAAGGCAACAAGGCAATCTACCGCTTGATTATTTAGGCGGAAGCCTTCCTCTAGTGTGGCATTCGCCTCGGTTGTATCTTTTAATTTACTGCGTAAAAGCTTTGATGCTAAAATTGGCTTTCGATCTTTTTGATATAGACTCACTTGGCGTTGCCATAAGGTGAAAGCTCCGCGTTGGTCGCCCATTGCATTTGCACAATCGCCTGCTTTTTCTAGCTGGAATGAGGACTCATATAGCCTTTGTGCATTGGCGTAATCTCGCCCTAATTCATAACATTTAGCGGCCGCCATATGGTTGCTTGCCTTTCGTTCGTATATGTCTGCAGCGTCTAAGTAGTGGTGGTGTTTGCGCAGGTAATCTGCTGCCTGCTCAGGCTGGTTGAGCAGTTTTAAAAGTACAAATGCTGCTTCCTGATGTTGTCCTTTTTTATCGAGATTTTGAAAGGCCTCGTTGTACATCGCTTGAAGCTTATCAAATTGTGATCCGTCCATCTCTCCAATACCTCGGCCACTTCCTGACGAGGCTGCACGCAAGCCAATTCGATCCCAGAATTTGGACATTGAAAAGTTGCCAAATGTGCCGTTCATGTTGGGATTCATGGAATTATCTAGCGGCACCGAATGCTTTAATGCTTCTAGTGGATCGGTTTCATATAGCTTTCGCAAACGTTCAATTTCGTCGCCACTTCGTTGCTCCAGTTCTTGCAGTAATTCTTGAGGATCACGATCGCCTGCCAGTCGTTGGGCAGCTATACGCCCTAGCGCTCCGCCCGTGTTTAAAGCTTGCTTTAGTGCTCGCATTAGAAGGTTCTCGCCTACAGTAAGTTGTTTTAGCTTTTCGTTCGGTTCAGTTGCTTTTAAGCGGTCTTCAAGTGCCTGTTGGTCTAGCTCAACCTGAATACTAGCAAGTCTCATCGGGATGCGCCTAGTTGCATCTGGTGCGGTTAGCGTTTGTTGCGAAAGGACTGGCGGATTGATCATTTTGTCTAATCGGATAGGGCTGGGCAACTGCAGTAGGCCGAGTGTTGGATGCCATAGCGTAGGTTGCTGTTCTCTTCCGTTTTCGCCAAAAACAGTTTCAAGTTCATCGGAAGTCAACGGTACGGTCAATTCCGCATGGCTAGGAACGAAGCATTGCTTTCCAAGTCGAATCATCGTCTGCCCAAGCGGAAGCGCTTGCACGTCTAGCGGAGAGATCTTCTGCGGAAAAACAATCAATGAATAGGGCTGGCCTTGCAGATCAAAAGCATACACATCCAGTTCTTTTGGTGCGCAGTTAAGTGCTCTCGCAATCACTAGCCAGTCGCGCATTTCAGCGCGACGAAGTAAGAGGCCTTCACAAAGCGCCTCTGTATTTTCGCTCGACTGATATTTAAGGTTTACAATCCTGCTCATACCGTTTTCTTTAGTGCCTCAATAAGCGGGTTTATATAGCGTAGCAGAAATGCATGAGGTTCAATATATCTCGGATTGATATCTGGTAGGAGTCGATCGTATCCCGTCCAATGGTCGCGTGTTGCCATACAGATTCCATCGTTAAATTGAAGTCTCATAAAAACCGTCATCCCATCATCCTTAAGGCATCGGAAGGCAATAAGACCTTGGCTCACATACTCGTATTTATAAATACTATTCGTATAGGTATCTCTAAATTCGAATGATTTCCGTTTGAATGATGAAGGGATGTAAACCCGTTTTAGGTACTTTTTAGAGAGTATGCTTCTATCTAAACGTAAATAGGATCCGTCATTGGAGTCGTTACTCCAGTTAATGAAATGACCGTTGATCGCTAATGGGGCTGTCTGGCCGTCATCGTTGAGGTCTATGTGCTTTATACTTTTTATTCCATCAGGTGCTTGGTTGCTAGAGAGAAGCGAATTGACAGACTTGTGCTCTAGTTTGATATCTTTTTTTTCTTTATGAAAACGAATTGAAGGTATCCATAAGTTTTCGCCTATTTCAGGCGTGATGTCCGATAAGTCCGGCGGAGATTTGTAAAAGTTAATGGTGTTGTCTTCATCCTGTTCGATTAAATTTAAAGCAGACTCGGCATCCCAACTTGTAGCGAGAGGGATGCGTACTGGTTCTCTACTGTCAATCGTAAGCCAGATGAACTCTTTTTCAGAAGAAACTCCCAATGTTGCTAGTTTTCCTCTAGTATCTCTTACAATATAAATTGGCACACAACTTAGGCGTACCATTCTCTCGCACATGATATCAAAGGTTGAAGCCATTTTTAACTTGACTCTGTTCTCACTATTTAGTTTGTATTCCTGTCGTTGGTATTTGAGAGACTCTCTTATCTCATTTTTATTTTCCTCGCTCTCGCTGGCTAATATGCTGAAATACTGTTTTCTTTTTGCTGGTGGTCTAAGCGGACAAATGGCCTCTCCATAACCTTTATTCGTAGGTTCTTCTTTATGCGTACTTCTATTGGGAGCCTTTGCTTTTTGCTTTTCGATCTCTCCTTGAACGTCAATCGAGAATCGCCCAACTGTTCGGCGTTGTGTTCCGTTGGCCAATATCAGTTGTACTTCACCGCTCGCTTGTATGGCGATAAGTAGTACGCTTACGGTTGGATGATTTCGTAGCGCCTCGCGCGTAGACACTGACTCAACTACTTCGGGTGTCGTAGCAATAGCTATTGGAACAGCAGAATCGGCGGCTTCGGTAAGTATTTGTTTGAGAGCGTGTGTAGGGTTGAGCTTGGAAGAGCGATGGCCCAGAGCTGCAAGCCAGTCAGCCTTGGTGCTAAGTTGAGCTTCCGTCAGTTCTTCTTTGAGTAGAACCGCGCGTAGGTTGTTTTTCGATTTTTGCTGCATTGCAAACGCGGCTGCATACGCGATGAGTCTCGGGGTTCCCCAAGTGGTAAGTGTAGTATCGATCGCCATAATGGGCGGCTCCTCATCCGGCTGCGGTGGTGGTTCACGCTCGATGTACAAGGCCTGTCCCGAACCTACACGCAAGGCGAAAATATCTGGATCGTTCGCATGTTCCGTTAGTAAGAGCGTTGATAACGGCCCGCGATTACTTACGTCAGAGACTCCCCCCGCGCGCTGCGCAGCCTCGGCAAGTGTAGCTAGTGGGATGCGTAAGCCCGCCTGGACGAGCGGCATCAACCAGGCAATCTTTTGGGTGCGTGGGTCGACAGAAAGCTGCGAAAGCAAGTCTTCCGTAGCGTCCTCAACTTCCGCGACAACATCTCTTCCGCTTGGTGCTTCAAGTAGGTGAAACTCTGGAATACTGGGTAGGCGGTCAGCTCGCGCAATTAAATTTTCTTTGTTACTTATTTTACCACAGTGTACTGCGAAACTATAGATACCGCGCCTTGCACTTAGGCTTCCCGTTGAGATTTGGAAAGGTGTATTTGCTTGCCAAGTTTGTAATTGATCAATGAGGCGCTTGCTTTGCTTTAGCTTTAAACCATTGTGTGGGTTTTCTAAGAGCACACGAAGTATGCGCGATCGTGCTTCACCGCTTTGGTAACTAACAGGGAGTTGCGATGAATGCGTGCTTATAAAATCACCTATTGCACCGCTAAGAATGCGCGAACCGTCTTCTTCTTTATATGATTCATTTATAGTGCCTAGCAGTTCTATTGCTCTTTTGTGAGTAGCTATATATGCTAGAACTACCGTTGAAAATAATGGGAGTATTTGTGGGTTTAGCAATTGGCTCAGCCATGCAAAATGGTCTAAATAGAAGAGCGTTGTACGGTTGCCTTCTTTGTCGGGAATAGTAGTTATGATCCCTTCTTGTAAGTCAACCTCCCAAAAGCCATCTTTGGATGGTGCGATATATGAATAGAGTTCACCCATTACTTGGCGATTGTTCTACGTACACAATTGTCTCGTCTTAACGGTGTCCAATATCGATCTGCTACCGTAAAGTATTCTCCATTCATTTGCCACACTCGCAATTGCTCAGCAGGGAGTAATTCAATTACTTTTGGATATTCAAAAGTATAGCCTAGAGGAAGAAGTTCGTTTTTTATCTGCCAAAAACCTTGTCCTGGAAGCGATAACAAAGGGGTTCCCTTTACTATTGCTCTATCTGTTTCTACAAAACAAAAGACGAGCGGCTCAAGTCTAACCAGCGGAGCGGTTTTGGCGTAAGCTGAAAGAAGCTCTCTGTCAACAAGCTGTGCAGCTGCATTCCGTTCAGACTGATCGGCAACAAGCTTGATCGTCAGGGCGACAGGTTCAAGCAGCTCTGTTTGTACTGCAAGCGGCAGGCGTACAGAAAGCATTCTGCTAATCGGCGACCACAAGAGGTGTGGAGCTCTGCAAGCAGGTAGAAGATGGTTCAGTAGGTAGAGCTGCTCATCACGGAGGGTGTAAACTAGCGCGCCAGGCAGCGTCCGTAGCCTTTCGGCAAGTGATAAGTCAAACGTTCCCGCAGCTTCTCTTACCCAATGACCGTCCTCGCTAGGAGCTATCTCTAGTCCGGTCAAGGCGCGTAATTGTAGTAGCGCAGGCGTACTCTTAGAAGGTATCCAATACCATTGTATGTCCATCTTGGTAGACATTAAGAAGACGCTAGTATTTGTTGCCACATCGTCTCTGTGTCGGTAGTCAATTGGTCACGTCCTGTATTGTTCGGTAGCCAAGCAATGCGATCATTGAGGTGACGCATTTCATCTTTGAGGCTTGTCTTTTGACGGGCATCGGCATCATCCCATTGCTCGCGAATACGGGCTAGTTCAGCTGCTAGCTCTTCTGCGTCCACTGCCGTTTTATGTGCTCGTGGATGCGGTTGCGGAGAAGCGTCATCGACTAAGGCTGCATCTATCAAGGCAGCAAGCGGAGCTATCTGCTCGTCACTGTCCCATACATACTTCATTACCCAGAGGTCGCTGGTGTTAGCTATCTCTCGGCCTGCTAGAAGTGCGCTGGCAGCAATTAGGTTTTGAATTTTTACCGCACGTCGATCCGATAGGCTGATGCCCAGATTTCGTACGCTCGCGATGAGTGTCAAATATGCTTCCGTCGTTGCTGAAAGATCTACGCTTCGACAAGCTTTTTGTAGCGTTCGTAGCTCCTCAGCAGAGACGGTCGGCAGCTCATCCTGATCGTTGTTTTCCAACCGTCGACCTGCATTGAGTACTTCCATCAATTGCGGAGGAGACACGGCATCACATCGTACACGCAACAAGAATCGATCGTACAAAGCTTCTAGTGCTTCGTCGGTTGGGAGTTGATTACTTGCTCCAGCAAACAAGACGGCAGGCAATTCTCTCGTCTCTTGTCCACGTCGAAACCGACGCTCATTGAGTGCCAGTAAAAGTGAGTTGAGAATCGCTGAATTGGCATTGAAAACCTCATCCAGAAATACCGTCGTCGCTTCTGGGAGCATGCCCGAGGTGTTGGTGACCAAATCACCTTCTCGCAAGCGACGGATGTCGAAAGGGCCAAAAAGTTCGCTCGGTTCAGTAAAGCGTGTAAGTAGATATTCAAAGGCACCTGCGCCTCCAGTAATGCCACTTGCAAGTGAGCGTACAATGGCGCTTTTGGCTGTACCTGGAGGACCGTACAAGAACGCATTTTCACGCGCAACGAGTGCAAGCCCAAGGACATCAATGATTTCATCTTTGCCGACAAACCGTTTTTTGATAGCGTCGAGTAAAGATGCAAGCGTAAGGATAGCTTTCATAAGGGATGATTATAGAGCCTCTAAGGTAAAGCTTGGCCACAAGTAGGAAGCATGTGCTCCAAGAGCTTCTTGGATGAGAGGGTTAAGTAGTGGGTGCTTTGCAGCTGTAAGGTGTCGTCGTTCTATGACACGATCTACAAAGCATTGAGAAACGCAGCGATCTTCAACCCAGTTGTCGAGTTGAAAGAGCTTCAGGTCATTATCGAGTAAGGCGCTGTAACTCCATTTTTCGAGTACCTCGTCAATGTGCGAACCCTCGATCGCGTCTGCATCTATCTGACGGATACGCGAACGAAAAGCGGCAAGAAATCGCAAATTTAGATCCGCTGAAAGAACAGCTCCAGCGGTTTGTTGACCTGAATAGGGCTGCAAAGGATTCTCGGGCAACGCTTCACCGTCAGCAGGAACTTCAGCCGTTGGTCCGTGATAGTAATAGAGTGCGTCGATTAACAGTTCGAATGCGTACCAGGCTGCCGAGTCATCGAAAAGTGGGGCAGTGGTAATCCAAGTCTTAGCCTCGCGGCGGTATTCTTGTGCGAGATAACCAACTACGGCATTACGTTCCTCGTCGGTGCTAGACGGGCGGTGATGAGGTAGCTGTAATGCTGTTGCCGCTCGGAGATCGGTGGCGATGGATAACAAGACCATGATGCATAGGTAAGGCCTAATTGCTAGCAATGAATCACCTGCAACGGTCTTTGTCGAACCTTTGCGTGCAAAGGCTAACAACAGTCGCCCGTTGTGTTAATTTGTGCGAACAGGAACTATCAAATTTATGCTCACCCACGAACAAGCAAAGACCTTATTCAAAAACGATTCACTCGCCAAACTGACCAAAGCAGAATTCAAAAAATTACCAGGTGGACTTGATCTCCTCGCGGTAAATTCTGGAGCATATGTTCCCGATGACATGACGCGTTCGGAACAATATGAGCAATACGGTAGTAGGATACTTACTTTTAGTAAATTCGATTGGTCTGACAAAAAGTATGCACGCGGCTTTGAAAAGCTATTGGGAGTCCATGTCACTCCGCTTTTAGCCGATGCATATCAACTCTCGTTGACCCTCCCGATTGATATAAATTTTGCTCGAAGCCCTTACAGAAGTTCGAAGAGTTCTGACTATGATCAGAGCTTTACCAAGCACCTTGAGAATTGGGCTGGTGCAGCTCGAAGTGGAAGACTCAACCGGCCGCTCAACGACCTGATGCTATTGGGTGTGCATTGTGGCTATGATCCTATCGAACTATTGCTCGCGGCGCAGATGAACCGCGAGGGGAAAGGCAGTCCGACGCGACAATTGTTGACCGATACGGTACTAGGCGAAGAAGACGCAGTCAAGGTCTCCTACTGTGTGATAAGGGCTTTGTTAATCAGCGACGATCCTGAAGGGTGGGAGGCAGTCGGCAAATTGTTGCTTGCAGCGCAACGTCAGGAAGGTTTGCGACAGATTATTCTTGAAGCTATAGATAGCACGCACACAGGCGCGTTTCGATATTTCATTGACCTTATTCTTGAGCACAAGCTCGTGCGTTTTGCAAGCGTAGTCCGTGCGGTTGATACGTGGTTTGGCTTCGGGTGGGACGTAACGAAGGCTGCTACGGTAACGCGTGTATTAGAGTTTGCTCGCACAGCACTAACGAGTAAGCTTCACGCAACGGAGATGCTTACATCTGACAATAGCCTTGAAGTGTTTATCGGGCTTTGGGCGATAGGTGTTTCTGATGTCGATGAAGCCGCAACCAAGGCTGTTGAATTGCTGAATCGCGATGTCAAGCAGCACCAGTTCGCAGCGCTTTATTTCTTTTCTCAGATTGGAGAACGTCGTGTACTGGCTTGGCCTTTTACGCAGGCATGTTTTGGCGAAGACCGAGAAACAGATGCATACATCACATTGGCTTGGCCTTTCCCTGAAAAAATAGATTCAGATTTTGCCCAGCGCCTGGAACTGGTTGCACAAAGTCTACCGAAAGACGGGCAGCGTTTTGAGGGAACTGTGTTTAGCTGGCTGACGCCCCATTTAATTCCTGATCGTCTTTATCACTTGCTCTTGCATCATGGCGATGAAGGGGCGCTGAAAAGGTTAGTTGCGAAATTTGAAAGCTTACCACTTTCTATTCGCGATCGTGTTATGAGTGCGCTCCTGCCAAATGCACAAGCGCATAGTTTCGCTTACATAAAAAATCTAAAGAGGATAATCAGTATTTTGCTAAGCAATTGAAAAAGCGCCCTTGGTTACGCGAATTTGCGATTTCAGTATTGGGAGATCGCAGCCAATCGGTTAGTGCAACCGCTCTTGGGCTTGTTCAGAGCTTGGAAATGACACCGGAGAATGTAGACCGATTCGTGGACTTGCTAAAACGGAAGAGTAAGGGCTTGCGTCAAAACTTGATTATTACCCTGTGTGAATTGAAGGATGATGCAGTATTAAAGTATGCTATCGATCAGCTCGCTTCCGCTAAAACCAAACCCCAGCAACTAGCGGCCCTAGAGCTTATGGCAGAGGTTCACGAGGCTGGACGCTTAGAGGAATATGTTTTGGCGAAAGCTGAAGGATATAGAGACCGTAGTAAGCTCAATAGCGATGAGGAATTATTGCTGAAACGATTGCCATCACCTGATTCTGCAAGTATTCTCGAACAGGCGGAAACGGAAGAGTTAACCCTTGCTAGTGGATTAGGCATAATCGACTTTTCAGAATTGACGCCAGCACTAGTCCCAAGCCGGAAATTCGAACATTATGAACCTGTTGCAAAGTCTGGGCTTCTATCTAAACTCAAACAAACATTTAGCGGAAATAAAGGAACTGGCGATGCAGGCTTTTTGCTTAATAACCTTGTAGATAAAGATAAACTTGTAAAAGGGCTACGTGCCCTTCATGAGCTATTCGTCAAGCATGGAAAGCATGAGTACACTGTCCACTTCGCCAACGGCCACACGCACACGACGCTAATTGAGAAAAATGTACAAGTGATCAATCATGCCGACTATATAGGAGCATCCAATACTAAAAGTCGCATGGAAGGACTTCCGCTAGCTGAAGTCTGGATCAACTGGCTTGATACGTTTAAGTTCAACGATTACGAACTTTTTCACCTCTGTTTTTCACCAGCTAACCATATTCACTTTAGTGAGGTAAAGCCGCTCGTTGCGTTGTCTAAACGTTATACGCCAAATCTTGAAGCGGCTAAATTGGATAGAGACAAGTACGGTCGGTCATTGTATCCCTATCAAGCGATTCTTGCTATTGCATTTAATGATCAAGCTGACTTTGAAATAATAGTACCATACTCACTTGATATTTACGAGGATGCCTACAGTTGTACAACCCCAGCAACTTGGAAAGCTTTCGAGGTGCGTCAACAAGGACGTAGCTTTGGCGGGTCGATGGGGATGCCGTATCAAAATTTGGCGCATTACCTACCTCAGCTTAGTTTAAATAGCATTTTTCAGCTGGGCATTGAGAACGTTGATGTGCATCTGCTCCGTATGTGGCGAAAAGATATTCAAGTTACCCGTAGGCAAATATCGTCTACGTTAGAAGTAGAAATTCGGGTAGATAAAATAGTTAGTGCGCCAGCACCATTGTTAACTTACTATCTGTTTACGCATGGATATTTAACAGAGAGTGATGTGCTTTTTTGTTTGATTGTGGACACGGCTCATGTCCAGCAACTAGAAATTGCACCTCAGCATCTCAAGCAGCAGAGTAAGCTACATATAGACCTTGAAAAACCAAAGGCTCTGCTGCAACGACTCGCCGCACCGATCGTGGAAATTGAGCTTGCTCGTGGTGATTTGCCCACAGACGTGAGCCCTTTGGTTGGGAAAATCAAGAATTATGTTGGCGCGGACCTTCTCGTTAAGGCTGGTGAGCGACTTCGCAGTGTTGGGCTAAAGCGTGGGTATTCTTACTATGCGCAAACTTCAATGAAGGACACGCTCAGTCATGTTGTACAGCACTCAGTCCCAGCAGATACAGATACCGTGGCGTCGTTTGCGGTTTTGGCGAAAGCTGCAAACCTGCCTCAAAAGCGCTGGATCGAATTGGCAGTCTACGCGCCGCAATGGGCAGACTTTATTGGAGTGTTCTTGAACATTCCTGAACTGCGTAGCGGCGTGTGGTGGTTTCATGCCCACGCGACAGATTACAATAGCTCCGCAAAAGAGACAGTTGTTGCCCGTTATACCGAAACACCTTTGCAAGAGCTTAAGCGTGGCGGGGTAGATGTCGATTGGTTCGCGGAAGCGTATGCGGAAATTGGTCGTAAGGATTGGAAAATCCTCCAGGAAGCAGCAAAGTATATCAGTGACGGTAATGGACACCGGCAGGTGAAGCTTTATTCTTCTGTCTTACTCGGAGAAATTAAAATTAAAGAAACGTACGCAAAGGTTAACGAAAAGCGTGATCAGGTATATGTGCGAGCACTCGGTATTGTTCCGTTAAGTAAGCGCAATCCAGAGGGGGATTTGTTGAAGCGATATGAGCGGTTTCAAGCCTTTGTCAAAGAGAGTAAGCAATTTGGAAATCAACGCCAAACAAGTGAGCGTGAAGCTGTCGATACAGGAATTGCTAACCTTGCTCGGACTGCAGGTTATGCAGATGTTACGCAATTTGAGTGGCGCATGGAAGGCCAGGCCGTAGCTGCGATGCTTGCCGATTCAGCCGTTGAATTAGAAGACCTCCGCATCGGGATTTATATCAATGCACTAGGTAAAGCTGAGTTTGAAATACAACGAGGTGAGAAGTCTTTGAAGAGTATCCCTGTCAAATTGCGCAAGCATAAATTGATAGAGCGTCTCACGACTCGCCGCCGAAAACTCCGTGATCAACTTAAGCGTACGCGCACCTCCTTAGAGCGTGCGATGGTGGCAGGAACGATGTTCACAGCAGATGATGTTGTGCGTATGGAGCAGCACCCGATTGTGGCAATCTTACTCGAGCAATTGCTCTTCTTCGTCCCAGAGCTAAATGTCTGCGGCCGCTTGGTTGCAGGTTCATTGATTCAAGCAGAAGGTGAATCATTACAGCTTTCGCCAAAACAAAACTTGCAAATTGCTCACCCATCACATCTGTATAGATCGGTGAGTTGGGATCAATGGCAACGAGTCGCATTTGCGCAGGAGTGGCGTCAACCGTTCAAGCAAATCTTTAGGGAGTTGTATCTCCTCACGGAGGATGAGCGTGAAACTCGCCTGCACTCAGAGCGCTATCAAGGACATCAGGTGCAGCCTCAAAAGGCAGTAGCATTATTGCGTACGAAGGGCTGGACGGTTAGTCATGAGGAAGGCTTGCAGCGGGTAGATCGGAAGCGTAATGTGCTCGCAACGCTCTTTGCGCAAGCAGACTGGTTTAGTCCGGCAGAAGTGGAAGCGCCAATCCTAGAACAAGTGAGCTTTCATGATTTGAAGACGCACCAACAAGTGCCGTTAGAAGAAGTTGATCCGATCTTGTTCAGTGAGGTGATGCGAGATGTTGATCTCGTTGTGAGCGTCGCACATTCTGGTGGGGTAGACCCACAGGCGTCGCATTCTACAATGGAAATGCGTGCGGCTCTTGTTCGAGAATCTGCTCGACTTTTCAAACTTGACAACGTGGAGGTCAAGGAGCGACACGTCATCGTCAAAGGTAGTATTGACGAGTATGCGATTCATTTAGGATCGGGCATGGTGTCACGTCGTAAGGTTCAACTTCCGATCATCGCAGTCCAGAGTCAGCAGCGCGGTCGCGTGTTCCTTCCCTTTGTGGACGATGATCCGAAGAGTGCCGAGGTGGTGAGTAAAGTACTCTTGTTGTCGCGTGACGAGAAGATTCAGGACCCGACGATTTTGGCTTGGTTGAGCACTAAAGGATAAGGTATTCAACGCACCTGTTTTTACTTACTCCTCATAAATATCGAACTCCGCCGATGTGGCTTTCATCAATGCTGCATCGGCAAAGTCTGCGTCAGACATCGTAGACAATCGTTCTAGGTATTGGTCGAACTGGCCGTTCTTAAAGATGCTGAGCATCTTACCGCCCTTCTCACATTTAGCTGCGTGCCACACGTTTGCTGGAACAGTGATCGTATCGCCAGGTTTGCAAATAACGGTTTCATCATCAAAGATTAATTCGACTTCCCCTTCGAGGATGTAGAATACTTCTGTCATGATCTTATGGTGATGACGCGGGAGGAAGAAACCAGGTTTAATGGTATCCTCTACGAAGCATAGTTCACCATTCGTCTTCTTAGAAGAAAGCTTGATGAAGCAATGATCTTGCGAGTAATTGTAGTTCTCTCCTTCTCCTTGGCGGGTGATCTCTTTGTCGGTCATGTCTGGTGTGCTTGGTTGCGCAGGGTGTAGCATACGCAAAGTACATCGGTTGAGCTAGATCGAATTCAGGAGCTTGGCACTTACTATTGGTGCTTCTGGAATGCTAAGGCTTCTTTAATTAAAGCCATCTAAAATGAATACAACTCTTCTGTTTGCGGGGTGGTAGGCCCCTTCCTCTGGTACGACGAGTGGTCTGCTTCCGCCAAAACCTTCGGCCTCAATTCGCTTACGGCCGATCCCTTTACTTGCAAGGTGATTGGCAATTTTATACGCCCGCTGTTTGGAAAGTGTAAGGTTCAATTTTTCGTCACCAACAGGGTCGGTATGTCCTTCAATCTTGACCGTTAAGTTTGGATGATTGAGCATGAACTGAGCGAATATATTTAGCTCATTAATCGACGATTCAAGAATTGTAGTTTTTGCCCTTTCGAAAGCGATGTTCTTCGGAATGAATTTTTCCGCTTCTACCGATGTAATAGGAGTACTGTTTGTTTTGGGTTCCGATACTGGTGTCGGTGTTATCGCTCTTCTTCGTTCCGTTCTAGCGGGCGCCGTAGGTGTAGTATTCTCTTCCGGACTTGCCGATGGCTCAGTGACAGCAATCTCTTGATCCTCATCAGGATAGAACAGGTTGGTAGAAGGAATGACGCTGTACGGGTCGGAGACGCCGAAGAAGAACTCATACCAACTCTTCTCTTTTTCTACGCCGGGGATTTTCCAAAGCAAACGGACTTCACCTTCGAGCAACGCATTGAAGTATTCAACTTTCAGCTTGTAGGTCTGTCCTGCGATCAAATCCAATGAGCTTTCAAAGATGCCTACATCGTTTAGTTCCCATTGATTAATGATGAGTCGGTCGTCTATCCAAACGCGAATTCCATCGTCCACCCGAGCTGAAAACAGATAGATCCCCGACTTGCCAGGGATGAGTTTGCCTCGCCAGCGAATGGAGCATACATGCGGATTGATGCCAGGTACAGGAGGGATGTTATCCCAGTAATTATCAATGTTGTCGACAAACTTAGCGGCTACCAATTTGTCGAAATTGACCCCGTTGTAAAACTCTGCCTTGAGTCCGTGCTGCGCTTGGGCTGCATTGATGCCCAGTAGAAGGACGGCAATAGCTAGGGTTGTGGCGTGCAGGAAACGGTTCATGATGTGAGATCTGATTTGGTGTGAAGACATGATTGCTTTCGTGCTTAGCAGGGGTCATGTTTTCTCGCATTCCTCTAAAATAAACCGCGCAGGGCAAGGAACCTGCCCTTTTAGATGGATGTAGGTGTTTTCTAGACTAGCGCGTTCCTGACCGATTCCGCACCTTGTACGGGGCATGAGTAGATGTATTGGCCGTCTAAAGCGGACCGCACTGCGTACGGGATACGTCATTACAGGATGTAAATGGAGGCTATAATTTCATTACTCTTTCGTCAAGCCCTTGAGAACCTCTATCGCACCTGCATTATTAGGATTCAATTCAACAGATCGTGAATACGCCGCGATGGCCTCCTCCGTCAGGTTTAGCTTTAGGAGCGCCTCTCCATAGCTGTCATAGGTATTGAAGCTAATAGGGTAGCGATCGATATTTAGTTTGAAGACTTGAGCAGCACTTTCGAAGTCCTGTTTAGTCATGAATGTGTAGCCTAAGTTGTTGATACTGCTTTCAGAAAGATCATATGTTGAATTGGATAGACTATCCATTCTTATCATATTGATTGCTTCACTAAGACTTTTACGTTTTGAGAATAATTCCGTGAGTGGGGTTTTGTCAGCAATGACATCGTACAGCAGATTCCAATAGGCATATTCAGACACTTCTCCATACTGAATGCCCAAAATGACCAATCGTGGTACATCGTACTTGTGCGCGATTACAATGTCTCTTTTAGGGATTACCGTGATGTACTGTCCGCCCCAACCAGTCGCTGTATACGCCCCTTCAAAATCGGGATGATGTTTGAAATTATCAACGAGCCACCACATGTAGCCGTATGAAAACTGAAAGGGACTTGACTCGTCTTGTCCTCTACGTTCATTGACAACAGCCGTTGGTGTAACGGGCGTAGTGATCTTTTCGATCCATTCTTTTGAGATGAGCTGCTTGCCGTTCCATGCTCCTTTGTTGAGCATGAGCTGCCCGATTTTAGCCATGTCTCGGGTTGAGATGTAAATGTGATAGGCGGGATATCTCGACGCGCTTTTTTTGACCTTCTTCTTTTGGTTCTTAATGTTCCAATCCTGAAATCCAAGCGGAATGGCAAGCTGTTCTTCAATTTCTTGATAGACGCTTTTTCCGGTTTTTCCCTCTAGGATAAATCCTGCGACGTTGAAGTCCCAGTTGTTGTAAACGAAGTATTCTCCAGGAACTACAGAGCCACGTTTTAAGATGTTCTTTTCATCATATCCTGCATTGGCAGGTTTGTAAAAGACACCCGATCTACTGTTGATGATATGGTTGACGGTGGCTGTTTTTTCAATGTCCAATAGGCCTTTGTCTTCATCAACCCCTATGTCTCCGATGGTCTGGTCGAGATCAATGGTACCGTTTTCAACGTGTTTGCCATACAGCATGCTCAGCACGCTTTTGCGGCAAGAGGCGATGTAACTCACTTCTTCTACGTCTCCATACGAATAGGCTACTTGCCCATGCTCAATGATGGTCATGCCTGTCGTCACCAGGTTGTTTTCGATGAATTCAGTTAAGCTGTCTAGTTTCCCTTGGGTAAAACTAGAGCTGGACAGCGTTGTCGCTCGCGGTGTGGGTGTTCCTTCAAATTGCGCTTTGTGCGCCCCGCAGGCTTGAAGTAGAGTGAGAAATACAAAAATTCTAAGGAGATGCATGGTGGATTGAAAATAGACAAGGAGGAGGCCTTGGGCTACTTCAAACGGACGGAAGGGGGGAAATGCGAGATGAGCGGGGTGTGTGAGGGCTTGGTAGTTACAGCTCCCTTCACTCTGCGGTTTTATCCGCTGACATTTAATTTGACCCCAGACTTTTGAAGGAGTTTCACTCCTCCTCTAGCCATCTTAATGCTGCTGCAAGGGCCATGTCTTTTCCATCTACAGCCTCTATTATCACATCAGGAATGACCTGTTCATTTGCGGATACTTTGTTCCGGTCTCCGTACACAGATGTGGTCAGCAAGACCATGGCGCCGTCAGACATACGAATCGAGGAATTCGTGGTCGCATAGCCGGCCGAAGGTTGGCCAAAATGTCTGGTATTGGGTTTTCCTAGAAAGGCTACGGCGGTGACTTCGCCCGAGCTGGCAGTTCCTGAGCCAGTCAACACTGCAATTCGTACGTTCTTCCCTTTCAGCTCGTAAGCCTGCTTAACACTGGTTCGGGCCAAGTCACTCTCGTAACTGGTTCCGTTGCGGTAAGCCCAGCTTTGAGCATTGCCACCGTCACGGTCCATGAAATATCCGCATACACCTTCGCCTAGTAGCGGACCGATACCAGCCAACATCGGCCAGCAATTCCCTCCACCATTTTCCCGAAGATCGAGGATCCAACCGCTTGTTTGCTCATTGTCTAAACCAGCGATTAGTGCATGGATACTGTCTGCAAAAACGTTCATGGTCGGAACATGACCGCTCCCCATTCCTGGCATCGAGAGGTAGGCCACCTGGTCATTGATCCGACGGCCGGAAGTGTACACCAGGTCCGGTTTGATCTCGTCGTTCTCTTCTCCTTCTCCCATAAAGCTAAAGGCAGCTTCGGGGGTAAACATGAAAGAATGCTTATTCATGCGTTGCAGGGTATACTGCATCGCCTCGTGTAAACCAGACGGCGCTTGGGCTCCAGCGGCCATTTGTCTAGCAACCCGTTTCAAGGATTTCCAATCGATCTTTTCTCGGTCAATCGCGTCGGAGCTGATTTTGGCGAAAAACTCTTTGTAGTAAGCTTTTGCCTCCTTGCTCATCTTCCCTTTTGCGGGTTCCTGTACTTCGAAGCTTAGGTCATCGAACCAGGCTTTGCCTTCTCCTCCCAGGTAGCAACCCAACCGGATGGAGTCCATTCTGTCATCGGCAGTGAACGTCATGCTGACGCTCTCCCAATTCCCATCTCCGGTCAATGCTCCGGTGTTTACGTAGCTGAGGTAAGTTTCGGTGCCTTTGCCATACGCATACACATAAGCGTTCTTCCCCTCAATATCCTCCGTCCGAATGCGAGCAGTTATTTTATAACGGGTCAACGGCTTTCCGTTGGTGGCGATCATCTGGTAGGCGTAACCGCTTCCAGATTCTGTAAAGGGAGGCTGCAATAGCAATGCCTTCCCCTTGCCTTCTTCGCCTTCCGTCCAAATGTCGGTGTTTACAAGCCGACCTGTTTTCCAACCAGCAGGGCTCAGGCTGTTCTTGGTGGAGGCGGTTTCAAAGTCCAGGTTCACTCCTTTTTGGGCAGACAGCGTAAAAACGGAAAACACGGTAATCAGTATTGCCAGAAATCGATTCATTGTAGATGGCTTTAGGAGGTTTGGAGAGGCAAATGTGGGAGATATTTAAGCCTTGCTATTCCTATTTTACGTGAATGCGGGTGCTCAGGGCGTGGACGCGGGGGCAAAGAGCAGGGTAGAGAGCATAGGTAGTCTACTTTTGCTTTTAATGAAGACGCAGCGACTCCAACTATCGGCCTACTGGTGGTGCCAACTTCTTGGCTGGGGGGTGGTCGCTCCCTTTTGGCTTTACTACGAGTTGAATAATCAGCCGCTTGGCGAAGCTTTGGTCGTAGTCCTGATTCAAGTGGCACTCCAAATCTTGATGACCGATGCCTACCGCCGAGTGGTTCATCGCAAAGGATGGCTAGCCCTACCGTTGGCAAAACAATTGCCCATCATTTTTACGGCGTGGCTCTTGTTGATTGCGCAGTACCTGTTGATGGTCTTCCTGCTTTTTACCCTTCGTTACGACTACAGCTTCCTCGACAACAGTACGCTCTTAGGAGCCTTGGCCGGAGGTACCCGCTACCACGCGATCTGGCTACTTGGTTTCCATCTCTACCATTTTGCACGCCAGTCCGCTGACCAAGCCGCCGCCGCTGCGCGCAATTCCCAACTGGCCACCGAAGCCCAACTGGCTAAGCTCAGCAATGAACTTAATCCCCACTTCTTCTTCAACGCACTCAACGGAATCAAAGCCCTCACTCGGGAAGATCCCGCTCGGGCCCGGCTGGCGATTGATAGGCTCGCCGAGCTCCTCCGGTATTCCCTTCGACAAAGTGCGCACAGTCTTGTCCTGCTCTCCGAAGAAATTCACATCATCAAAGAGTATGTCGCGTTAGAGCAAATGCGCCTAGAAGAGCGCTTACAAGTAAAGTGGGATATCGGAATAGATACATCCGACTGTGAGCTCCCACCGTTGAGCCTGCATACCCTAGTGGAAAATGCAATCAAGCACGGCATCAATTCACTTCCCGAGGGCGGCTCTGTCATCATCCGACTAGATGAAACGAAAAGTCATTGGCAGTTCAGCGTCACCAACGATGGTACGTTTGTCTCTGCCGCGCCCACGGGCTCTGGACTGGCCAACCTACGTCGCCGCTTAGAGCTTCAATATCCAGGTACCGCAGCATTCAATATCAGCGCTCAATCTGTTGGTTCCATTCCCCAGGTAATTGCAATTTTAAAAATCCCGAAACAATGATTCTCCGCTGCCTGATCGTTGATGATGAAAGACTTGCCCGCGTTGAATTAGCCGCACTACTGGAAGAGGTCGGTGGTTGTTCTGTTTTAGCGGAAGCGGGAAACGCTGATCAGGGGGTTGAGCTAATTGGCATACACCAGCCCGACGTGGTTTTTCTCGACATCAATATGCCTGGCGCTAACGGTTTCGACTTACTCACCCGGCTCGACGATTGTCCGCTCGTCGTCTTTGTAACTGCCTACGATCAATTTGCGATTAGAGCCTTTGAGGTTAACGCGCTCGACTACTTATTGAAGCCCGTCCGGCTTGATCGCCTCGAGAAGACCGTGGCCTTAATCCGTGAGCGACTACCAACGGAACAGCGCAATCGTATTTTCATCACGACTAAGGATGGCGGCAAGTTTGTTAACCTTAAAGACATTTTCCTCGTCAGGGCGTATGATCATTATGTCCGCGTTTATCACAGTGCAGGCAGCAACATGCTCCACCAGTCTTTGAAAGAATTCATGAAGCGCTTAGCAGGTCAAAACTTCTTTATGGCCAACCGTTCGGAAGCCATCAGATTAGATACCGTTGCTAAAGTTGGCAGCCTCAGCCGGGGACGATACATGTTGTCCCTTCCGGCAGGCGAGTCTGTGGTGGTGTCGGAACGGCAAAGCGTGGTTTGGCGACGGGAGTTTAGTGGGTAATCCTTTGCTTTTTATGACTTCTGAATCAATGTTGATGTAAAGTTATTTTAGGAAAGGTCAGCGTTCGGCTTTCGCCAGAACCTGCACTCGTGACGGCTTCCGTGCTCCGCGCGGTGTCACGAATACGTGGTGGTTTTCGCACTTTGATACAGATCACGAATACGTGGTGGCTTCTGCATTCCTACGCGGGCTAGGAGTGAGTGGGACTTTATATAATAGCCATCTGGTACCCTAGAGCTGTTCTAGAACTCAATCTGAAACGGTAAGCCTATTTAACACGAAATGTTTACATTGTAGTCTCAAAAGGTCCAGGTTATCTCATTTTATTGCCTTTTGTTGACTTATATCGCAACATGCAAGCTGAATTGGTGTTACTTTTGCCTGAACAAGACTCGCGCAAGCGAAGTCGTGGTAGCGTGTACACGGTGATTCTGCATGATGAAGACTCTGAGAAACAGCACAATTTATTTGCCTCCTTCTTGCGAAAAGCAAACGCATGGAAGCATAAGCGTTGTGCCCCTCAGCTCAGAGAAATTCTTCTACTTCTTGATCGGGCGCATTCACTTGGGACTAAAGAATTTGCATTTCGATCAGAAGGTAAGGCCTTCGCTTTACCGTTGCAACGAAAAGGCGAATGGGTGGATGACCTGCCGAGTGATCTGCAAGGAAGTGCAGAATCGCTTAGCGGCTTGGATGCACTTCGTCTTTACTGTTGCATTTGCAGCGGTAACCTTATTCTCTTCGATGGTAATGTCAAGTGTAAAAACACTGTCGCAGAAGAAGGCAGCAACGTACAGGCCGAATTTAATCAGGCAACTCGCCTGACGCTTATACTCGAAGAGCTATCGAAAAGTGGTAAACTTCGCAATACAGCCCAAACAGGTCGATTAGACCTGAACCACCTCGGAAGATTTGAGGTGAAAACTGAAAGGACATGACAGACAAGGATTTGATAGGAGATTTTTTCAAGCAGCCGATTGCGTTGGAAGATGATCGTCGTTCAGAGCTTAGCTACCTGTTCATGCAGCACGTGGTGCACCTATGCGAAGAACGTGGTTGGTCGATAAGTCGCCTTGCCGATGAGGTGGGTGTACATCGCTCTCAGATGAGTCGTGCCTTGAGCGGCATGGCAAATCTGCGTTTGGATACAATTGCAAAAATTGAGACAGCATTGCAAACGCCAATATTAGAAGTGAATCGAGAGCCGAGCCTGACATTTGAAAAACGCGGCTTTCCTTCACGTCCGCCAGCAGGCCGTCTTCAAGTGACTTTTTCTATCGACAATATTATGAGCGATGTAGAAAAAATGAACGCCTCTTGGAGCTTAAAGCCAGGGATTAAAAATCCAGGGAACACTTCTTACGCAATTGCCGCATAATGGGAAAATTTGATCCAAATAAGTTAGCGTTTGTTGATTGTGAAGCTGTAAAATTTGACTTTGAGACGCATCCTATGGTGCGAGACCACGATGCTGCAGTCAATTCGAGTTGGGATGTATTTCAATGCATGTTGCCGAATCGACGTAGTCAGTCACTTTTCGTCTGGATAAAGTTCGAGGCTTCCGCTTTAGATAAAAAGAAGAGGACAGTTGCAAAGTTCACGGCTTGCTTCCGATGCTTATTTGTTGTAGAAAATTTTGATGATATCGTTACCGATAACCCAGAGGGCGGAGGAACTATCGACGGTGATGCCATTATTTCGATGCTATCGATAGGCTTATCTACTTCACGCGGTCAATTGCAAATACTTTTGGCTAAGTCACCATTTATTAAATTACCGATGCCTGTGCTTACCATTAAGTATTTGATGGATATGCCCCCATTTGATGTGCGTGATTTTTTTCCAGAGTGGTATGTAGCAGAAGGCTTGGAAGCAGCCAAGAACGAAGAGGAATGAGTTGATTATAGGTTTTTAGCTTTAGCTGCGCTGATCTAAAGATTCGCCAAAACCGAGGGCGGCGTCTAATATGTGTCGGCTTTCGTGTTGTCATGACTCTCGCATTCATCCATGGCTCTACGCGGGCTCATTTACTCATGACGGCTTCCATAATCCACGCGGTGTACTGAGTGCTCGTTGTACTAAAATGGCTCGCACAGCGTGCAGAAACCACCATTTTATGGAATCTATAATCAAATTAAATATTTTATCTATTCCCGCGTTTCGATGTAACCGTCGAGTTGTTCTTTTAGTTTTTTTGCGTACTCGTTCGTTTCCTTATAGCTCTCTAGTATTTGGATATTACGCTGGAGCTGTAGGTTAATTATATTGTTTAGGCTTTTTTCTTTAATTACGTTTATCGTATTATCTCTGACCAGTGTGTTACTGGTGTCGTATTCCATGTAAGACAGAACACTTTCGTCTAAAAAGGCAAGTGAAGAGGATAATCCGTAGGCTAGTAAGACGTTAAGTTTCATGCGTCCAAGATTATTGTACGCCCCCAAGTTCTTTTTAAGGGATTCATTCTTTATCTCATTGATGCCTCCACTGTTCTTAAGTACACGATAAGAATCTCCGAAAAGAATTTCGATATCGTTTCCGGCAACGATGCTCTCAAATTCTGATAAGTCTAGCTCTTCATAGTTTCCTATTGAAAGGTCTTTCAGGTAGCGGATGGAATATGGATAGATATCGATTTTTTGTTCGTAGATGGCAATGTCGTCTGAAAGCTCAATGGAGAGTAGCTTCAATTGGGTCGTTACTTGGTCATGAAGTTTATGCTTCTCATTGCTATTGTTGATGGAAAGCGCAATTAGAATCCCAATGACTACAAGTACAATTTCGCCAATTGCATAGAGCAAGTACTTGCTGAATTTATTTTCACTTAGCATCTGTTGTCGAATTTTTCTAAAGAACTTTATCATGAAATCGTGTCGTACGAAGAGGCAGGTTGACTTGGAGTAAAGTAGGAGCCTGTAACGAATACAAGCTCTTTATAAAGCGCTTTCCGCTAGTAATTTACATTAGGTAGTTGGATTTGCAAAGTGGTCGGAGAATGCGGCAATAGGTTCTTGCTTGTCGCGTACCCATGACGGCTTGTGTACTCTGTGCGGGGCCTGAGAACGTGACGGCTTCCGCACTCCGTGCAGGTCACGTTTGAAGACTCTCGCTTAAAATGGCCTGCACGGAGGTGCTATGGTAAAAACCAAGGATTTCTCCATCTTTTTTCGCAGAATTGTACATTTGGAAAAACTAAGGCGCGCCTATCACTAGGATGCAGCCACCGCAGGCCAGCTTTCGAGCTGGTCTGCCTCTTTGTACACTTGGTGGATTCTATCATGTTTGTGATAATCCTCCAAATAGAGTTCGTCCTTTTTGATCAACGAATACATGATAATTAGCAGTTTTCGTTGTACCGCTACCAAGGCACTCATTTTACAGAGGCTTCGCTCGTATTGACGATCATATACTTCTTTGAAGATTCCCGTTTTTCTAGCCTCCATGGAAGGAAAAAATAGTGCCTTTCGAATAAGACCATTTCCACGCTTTGAGATGCGTGTTTTTCGATTCACCGAAGTTCCTGATTGCTTGTAAACGACATCATATCCAGCGTATTTGATGAGCTGTCCTCGGTTCTTAAACAGCCTAAAACCATCCGTTTCACCCATAATTGCAAAGGCAGTCTTGTTCGCAACTCCATAGATAGAGGTTAGTATTTCAATGCCTCTTGCGAGTTCTTTGTCTTCACTCAAAAGCTCCTCCATCTCTTCTAGGATACTCTGCTTTTGACGGTCTAGCAAAGTAATTAGCTCTGTGAGTCGTACTTGTGTTTTTGCTGAACCGCCTTTACTTTTTGAAGCCGAGTGGAGTTGGCTCCCAGCTCTTGATTTTTTGATATCAACTTGCTGATACTCACGGCTTAGCAACTTGAGCATTCGACTCATCTTACTGAACGGTTCCCATATGCGCAGCTTACTGCGCTGGAGACCAAATCGAGCAATTGCAACAGCATCGATTTCATCTGTTTTTGAGTTCTCGTTATAGCTGCGCACAAAGTGCTTGATCTTATTCGGGAGCTGCACTGACACAGCAAAGCCGCGTTCATGTAGTGCATAAGCTAGAGCTTCGTAATACACCCCTGTTGCTTCCATGACGACAGTAAGTTTAAGGCCATCAGGGTTCTTGGTGTCTAGCCAATCGGCGAACTCTTCATGACCTTTAGGAGTATTCATGAACTTGTGTTTACCGCACGATTTTTCCGCGTGATCAGCTAGAGTAAGTCCAAGTAACTTAACATGAAAGTCGTCCATACTGATGTCTGCACCAGCGCATAATTTTAGTAGCTTTTTCATGAGTGAAAGAGTAATGAGATGAAGAAAATTATCGGAAACTCCCGTCGTCTATTCTTGTAGCGTTATGGTGTCTGAGTCGATACTAAAATTACAACTCGACTTAAGTGCTATTGTGACTCTAAAAGCCTCCTAGCTACGAGCTTCTTTCTCTGTGAGTGTCTGCCAAGGTTGGCGACTTGTGCAGAAGTGAAGTACTCGTAGTTAGGAGTAAATTAGGAAATAGTAAATCGCTAAACCTACTTTTCACTAACCTGGTTGCAACATACAAGTGCGGAAGCCACCATTTTAGGATCACTCCCAATCCTCATGCGTCACCGTGTCAACTGTCGTCTCATAAATCCCCTCCGAACTGAGCTCAATGGTCTCAACCACATACGCCTCCAATTCTCTATTGAAGTCACTATTGATTGCTTTTTCCAAGCGAATGCTGTCATAGCCCACAAAGGAAGACCATGTTCGTCCAGAAATCCGACCTGCATGTCCGCCGTTACTACTATTGTAAACGAGCTTGGCTTTTATATCTAACCGAAGGTTGACGAGGTCCATTCCGTGTTCAAAAGCTCCCTTCTCAGGGTTGTAGATGAAATAACTTCTCATTTCATTGGAGTTACCGCTGACTTCATTTAAACCCATGTCAACGTCTGTGTATCAATCGAAATTGACATCGATAAGTTTGCTGTTTGGCGTGTTTAATCCTTCAAGGTTAGTGCCTGCAGTGTTCGCTTGAATGTTTAGTGTTTGGATTTCGCCTCCTGACTGCTGGACCTGAATGCTGTCCACTTGAAACCACTTGTTAGTGTCGTTGCAATCCTTTGGTTTGATGTTACAGCTATAGAAGTAGGATAGGGTGGTGATGTTACTCGCTTCGACTGGTTTGGTGAATTTTAGCACCCATGTTTCCTTGTCGACTTCGAGGATTGTGCGGTGCTGGACGTTCATCTGGTTTAGGAGGGAGGTGTCAATGCAGGGGGAGTTTGGTTGCTCTTTAAGTTTAGCAGTTTCGTTGATTGCGCCTTTGAGTGTTGGGGTAGTGCGGGCTGACTCAGGGGTGCTTGTTTGGCAGCTGGTTAGGAGGAGGAATACCACGATATTGAGAAAGACTAATTTCATTCTGGCTGCTTGTGACCTGTTATTTGAGCGGTAGGAAGACAAAATTTCGTTCGAAGTCGACTAGTTCGAAAGGGCTATGCCGCACACCATCCATACGCCTATAGCAATTAAAATTGGCCATAGAAGTTTCTTGCCCCTCAACTTGTGAATTACAATTTTTGATACCAATAGTTCAATTACTCCAAATATTATTGAAGAGGTAGCGAAGTTGAAATAATCGGTAGTTATTCCAAATCTAATTGCGATGTTGTACCCAATAACTTTATGAGTAAATGCAGCAACATAGAGAATCATGCCTACATAAGCGGCAATTTTGAAGCGATTTATGGAAGGGTTAAGCCTGCTGAATTGAATCGTAATCAATGAGGCGAAGAATAAGATCGAAATAAAATTGACTAGGCCTATTGTTTCTAGCTTGGCTCCATTCCAGTCAATCAAGTACTTAGGAGTAAATGCTCTAAGTGCATCTCCCATGAAATAAGCGAGTATGGTTCCTGCCGTTAAGGCCGCAATTCGACGAACGATGTTTGCATTGCCTTTTTGCCTAGTTGAAAAGTCATCAATTATTTCACTGTTCATGTCTGTCCGGTAGGGAAGCATCAGCTTGATTTGGGCTCAATGTACGTGCAGTGCCTCTATTGCTTTGCCGCACACTGATTCTAGTTTGCAAATCGACATGAAGCATATCCACTAGCGGCGCACTCGCAATCCTACTTGCAATACTCCTTCAGCTCCTGGAGCTTCCTGTAAGGCATCCGTTTAGTATTTTTAAGTCAAATGTTGGGTTTTCCTTATGCCGCACCGAGTCAGAAAATTGAATGCAAAGCAAAAGCTTTCCTGAAATCTTAAGGCGGCTCTTCTCTCTAAGCTTCATCGCGTTTGACTCAGTGCTAATCCTGTTCGACCACTTCGCGGTCGGTGCACCACCCGAGACTGCAACGCAGTCAAACAACAATAGCGTGGGGTCGAACGCGGAAAGGCAAGGAAATGGCTCCTGGCTTAAGCTTTTGGTGAATGTTTGCTATTGGTAGGAAGTCGCGACCCCACGCTACAATGCAGCAATGCTCACTTTTCATCGCTCTCCTCCAACAACTCCTCAGCCGCCTTCCTCGCCTCAGACAACAAGCCCTTGTTTTCTGTCATCGCACGCAACTCACTCTCGCTCTTCCGCGCATACCGTTTCTTGAAGCCTTCGATCTTGCCAAGTGCAACCACCTTTGCATCTTCCTCAGAGACTTCACGGCTGAGTTGACTTTTTAAGAATGGAACAAGCACTTCGTTGTTGGTGAAAAAGTGGGCAGTCTCGATGCTAAGTGCTAACAGTTGAAGCCTAGTCTAGAAGCAAATCGTAGATTTAAGGAATTTTAAAATTGTATGAAGAGTAAAATGAATTGGGATGAAAAAAAAGCCGAAAATTGGCTTGTCTGGAAAGGGGAAGGAACACCCGTTTTCGAACCTATTCCAAATGCAGCGCCAGATTTTGTTCTCGGTGAAACTGCATATGAAGTGACGAGATTGCAAGAGACCGCTATAATAGACGATAGGGTCATACCTCTAAATGCATCTCTTGAAGTGAGTCGATTAGTGCATCGACTTGTAGATAAATACGAAGATCATTCGTATGAAGGACTAACTTATGTCGTGCAGGTAAAAGGAAACTATAAAATTAGGTTAACTAAAAAGGAGATCTTAAGACTGAAGGATTGGTTTAAAAATAACTCTGAAAGTTTGATTTCTGGGCTTGAACCTTCAATTCCTAGCGAACAATTCGGTGGCCTTACACTTTCTCTAATATCTACAAGGCAAAATTATCATAATTTATTTGCAACTTATGGGTTGTATAGTGGTGTTAGATCAGTAGAGCCAAATTTATTTGCGAGGGGTGTTCAATTTTCTATTGATAGTAAAACTGAGCTTTGCAAGCCATTGCTCTCTGAATATTCAAGAGTGTGTTTAGTACTTGTTAACCACATATGTCAATTTGTTCGGCTTAGCGATATCCCTGCAGCTACTGTTTTGGCTCGAGAGTCAGTGTTTTCTGATGTTATTGTGATTCATCCTAGTAGCTTCCATGATCCTATTTATTTATGTGGGGATTGCTCCTAAATGAAGCATGACTCGTTTACATGCTAACCTTAGAAGTTTACTAGCTCCCTTCAGTTGGTAAGCTTCCCCAAAAACTGGACAGGTTAAAACTTCACTAACTTTCTGTCCAAATGAAGAAGTCCCGTTTTACCGAAACCCAAATCATAGATGCACTTAAGCGTCATGAAAATGGCCAGTCCGTCGCAGATCTTGCCCGCGAGCTAGGCATTACACCTGCAACGTTCTACGCGTGGCGTAAAAAGTTTACAGGCATGGATGCTACGCATCTAAAACGCCTCAAGGAACTTGAGGCCGAAAATGCGAAACTTAAGAAAATGTACGCTGAGCTCGCACTAGATAACGTAGCCCTCAAAGACGTTGTCTCAAAAAAGTGGTAGCGCCTTCGGCGCGGCGAAGAGTAGTTAATTATCTCGTAGCCACTCATAAACTCAGCATCTCGAAGGCATGCTACCTATCCTCACTCAGTACCTCAACGTTTTACTACAAACCAACGCGTGACGATAGCGTGGTCGAGCGAGAGCTGATAACATTACGTGATCGACATCCTCGTCGAGGGTTCGACGCATTTTATCAAAGGCTCCGCACAGCTGGTCATATCTGGAACCGAAAACGTGTGCACCGTGTCTATACCAAACTTAGAATGCAAATCCGTAAACCTTTGAAAAAGCGCTTTCCAACACGAGAACCTAAACCATTAGTACAACCGGCTGAGCCCATGGTAGCCTGGTCGATGGACTTTATGGCAGATGCTCTCCAAAATGGGCGTAAAGTCAGAGTACTCAATATCATCGATGACTTTAACCGTGAATCAATTTGGCAAGATGTGCAGTTCAGCTACCCTGCAGCGCTCGTAATTCGAGCCTTAGAAATCGTAAACCTAGAACGCGGATTACCACAACGCATTCGCGTTGATAATGGCCCAGAGTATATCAGCAAAGACCTTGCTGCTTACTGCAAAAAGAGAGAAATTGAACTCGACTTCATTGAACCTGGGAAGCCTCAGCAAAACGCATACGTTGAGCGCTTCAATCGCACATTCAGGGAAGATGTGTTGGATGCAAATTGGCTAATGAGTCTCAGGCATGCTCAGCAATTGACTGATGAGTGGCGCGATGACTACAACAACTACCATCCACATGGATCGCTAGGCTACAAGAGCCCCTTAGCGTATCGCAAATCCTTTCACGAAGATAGTCGTGACCAAGAAGCAGTAAAGGCTAAAATGAACTCAGTCGTTCCTCCTTCGGCCTTGACAGCATCTTGACTACAACAAGTCGCTGTTTAAGGATTAACTCAAACATTCTATATTTACAACCTGTCTTAAAAAAGGGAAGCTTACCAGTTTTCTAAGCTGCTAAAGACCATTTCGTTTTACTGAATCTCAATTTTAGGGCGGAATTCGGTATTTGACATTCGTGTGGGAGACAAGCACCTTATTGTTAATTTGACCTAGGTGATTGTTCAATTCATCCCCCATTCCTCATCTCTTAGTGTCTCGTTTTCTATATCTTGAGATAGCTCAGATTCAAATATTGAAGCCCATATCCTAACTTCTTTGGTTTTGTGAGATTTTAGCTCTCGTACTAGATTTATTTTAGATTCTAGGTATGGCACTAAGGACCCTATCGTGCTGTAACTGTTGAGATTTGCATGGAGTTGGGCAAGTAATTTTTTATCTGATCCGAATTCGTTGATCATTTTTAATGCGAATGGATGCCAAGCTTTCTCTCCGGAGTCATTCAATGTTGAAGTAGGCATAATCCCGCAAATAATTTGAGCGGCTAGAGGTGAATTGTTTTTGCACCATGTAAATAGAGTTTGTAAATTATTTTCATTTGAAAATAGAGATCCTTTGGTATACATTGAGCCTTCTCGCACACCTAAGTGGAATTTAGCGATGATCCGAATATTTGGGTCTTCTAAAATTAGTTTTCCTAGGTCTTCCCAGATAATTTCAAAGTGATCTGTTATTAATGTATTTAGAAGTCTTTCTGTTTCAGAATAGTGCGCAAGTGTTCCCGATTCTGAGATGTTATGAATTACTTCGTTTTTTATATGAATAAGAAGAGATTCGTCATATTCTTGCAGTAATTCAGTGATGTATGATCTGAAATTTAGATCTATGCCTCTTCCGAGGTTATCAATGTTAGATATAAAGCCATCTGTCATTATAATTTGTTTGATAGGTCCTTTTGCTTGATTCCATATGGGATCTCCAATTTTAATGTTAGAGGAAAGTATGTTGAAGGCAACGTAGGCACCTTCTAGGGTGTGTGTAGATATTTTTATGCAAAGGAGGATTATTTCGTTTAAATCTAAATGGTCTAGTGATTTACTATATGATAGTGCATTGAAAGGGGATAAGGACTGATCAGAGCTTGAGTATGTTTCTATCCAGTTTGAAAGTTGAACTGTCGTTGGTTCACAATATCTTGCAATAGCGATAAGATGGGTTAGGGGTAATTTGCTTTTGACGAGATTATCTAAAGTGGCGTGTCTTGTTTCGGTTGCGATTGCAATGTAGCCTGCTAAAACTGATGCATCTTTGACATCTTCCTCATGTTCACGTATGAAATTCAGCAATTTGTCAAGGAATGTTGAGTAGGTGTCGTCGGTTTTAGTCAACAGTTTTTTGCCTAGTTCGCTCCCAAAATACGTTCCGTTTTGCTGTCGATCTTCAAACAGTATTGCGATATTCCAATCTAATACTTGACTGGAATGCTGAGCCAAAAGCATGCTTACATTACTTTCTAGAATATCAGAATAATTTTGTCCTTCGGATAGTAATTCTTGAGAATTTTTAAATGAACTTAAATTCCATCGTAAAGGAGATTTAACAATAGTTTGGTATTGGTCTACGAATTTTGTAGGTCTAAGACGTATAGCTAGGTTTAATATTTTTTCACGCATTTTGTCGGAGTAGTTTCCTTTTGTGAAATTGTATAAGTGTATTGTTGATATGAATGCTTCTCTCCAAAAAATGTCGTCAAAATCTAGTATTTTGTTAGTGTACTCGATGGCTAGGTCTTCGAATCCATTGTCGAAAATTGTGTTGATTGAAACACCAAGTATTTTTTTTGCCTCTTGGTGGAGGTCAAGGTTCTTACATATTTGTTCCTCAATGATTGATAGTATACTGAGGTAATAGGTTTTAACTTCCTCTTTTGTGGGGTGATGGTCTGGTAATTTTGGACTACTCCCAGAATTCTCCGCTCCCATCATTCGTGAAGAGCCTTTTGCAGATCCTAAGCTTCTTTGAATGGAAAATAGTGCGATTTTACCATATTCTGGATTGTTCTTGGACATAGCATATTGAATAGTCTTAAACCGTGTTGCTAGGTTAACACTAGTGCCTGGTAGTATTAATTGGTACAATCCAATAAATTGACCGGTAGCATTATTAGATATATTTTCATTTTCAGCAGCCGCAAAATTTAGTAGGACTTTTGCCGATTTTTCGAATGTATCTTCTCTGAAGCATAGTTTTTCGAGTGTCCATACGAATTGTCTTCGACCTTCTCTAACGTTTTTAAGAGTATCGATATCAGCATCTCCATAGTGAAAAAAAAGCGTGTCTGATGCTACTTGAGGGTTCACTTCTGCTAACGAGCGAAAGAGGCGTGAACCCTCTTTAGAATTTAAAACTTCCGCTCTACCAAAAGGTGCCTGTGGTCCACAAAGGTCTTCTGTTAATTTTTGCGCCTCTGGCAAAAAGTCTAACATGGCTATTTGATTGCATAGTTCTTCCCCAAGACCTTGTTTAGTTATTTCTTCTATTATTTTGAATTCATGACCTCTTGCTATGCAATCTCGCCACCAATCGGCAGCTAGTCTAATCGCAAGAGGTTTGGGGCGAACAGTTAAATATCTTCCTTGCTGTTCTAGGATGCCTCTCTTTAAAAATATTGAGCACTTATTTTCAAATTGGATAATACTATTTGGACCTGTTAGTCTTGATATTCTGCTATTATTTGCTACGAAATCCTTGTGGGTTTCCATGTCATGACTATTACCTAGTTTTTCAAAGAGTGAGCAGGCCCTAAGAACATGATATGCATCTTCATCATCAGATTCTTCTATACCTACTAGCTTTTTAAGCAATTCGTCATCGGTCAATTCTCCAATATTATCGGAGCCTCGACCTCGAGCATCGGCAAGGAGGCGTGCGATCATCGGGAACCCTTGCGAGAATAAAGATATTTTCTCAACGTCTGCCGGCGGAAGTTGTGGGTAATAGTGCCTTATCATTTCTGGTATAATATCTTGTTGGAAATGCTCAGGCCTAAGCTCGTGTTGTTCGATTTTCTTTAGTTCCGCATGTCTCGAACTTACATCTTTACTGATTACGACTAAATTAAGTAGGCTTGTAGTCCTTGGTATTTCACTTACTAATATGTTGAATGTAGTGGAGTCGCAGTTGTCTACTATGAGAACGCCATCATTTTGTTCATTTACTAATCGGAGTAAATGTCGCAGAATACCATCTTCTTGAGATGCAGCATTGCAGTAGTATATTTCCTTTTTGAAATTAGTGAGGCTACTAACGCATTCGTATATCAGTCTAGTCTTACCTAGTCCTGCTAGTCCAAGGATTTGAATTATAGAGGGCTCTTGTTTTAAGATCGAATCTGATACCGATTTAATTATTTCTCGTATTTTGTTGTTCTGGAAGTACTTTTCGCCAAATGTTTCGTCTTGTAGTTTCCAGTCTAATACTCCTCTTGTTATGAATTCAGGATGATTGAATGTTCTCTGGTCAATTGATACATTTTGCGAATTCGAAACGACAACAGATTCATTCCAGAGTACTCTTTTTAGTTTTGAGAAAAATTTATTCATTTATATTGTTATTGTTGTATGTCAACATTTTTACTTCCATCGACTTTCGCACTGCTTCCAGGGGTCTGTCGGATATTGACGTCTTCGCTTTCTGTGACGACCGCGGTCTTTGATTTCTCAACTGTTTCTTCGTTCGGTCTTGATTTTTTGACAAGGGCAATTATGCCAACTAATAAAATGGCGCATGAAACGAGTAGTGTAACTAGTTTTAAAGTCCAATTATCGGTTGTGAAAAAATCTTCCATTTGTGCTATTATTTTAAGTGTTAAAGTTGACTAGGTTTTTTGATTAATCACCATTTGAACCTAAATATAGCGTCTAGCATCTGCATTTCATACTTCTTTCACCGAAAGAAGTGCTGGTTTATGACAATCCTCCTAATGCACATGCTCCAACTCCCCAACAATCCCCTGCGCATACACATAGTACGCATTCGCAGCAACGATCTGGGCGTTAGCAGGTAGCGGCGCCAACAACTCCACGCTCCGCATCCCATCTCGCTCCTCTTTAGTCTTCACAGGGATCGCAGTAAACTTAACCTCATCGATCGCAGAAGTATTCTCATTCACATAGATGTAGGTCATGTCACCATCCGCAACGATGACGCCTGTCGGCAGGCCGGTAGTGGTCGCCGTATCCAACCAAATTTTCGCCTACGCAAACAAGTCGCGGATGAAAGGCGGATACGGATCCTACAAGTGCCTATGTACACGTTAGTCCTTGTTAATCCTATAAAATGTACTGTCACCTGTCGTCATCGCTAGACTGTCAAGTAAGGATAGTTGATCGTGAGTCCATTCGAGATGATTCGTTTCGAGCAGGCGAGGGTAGTGAATAGTACTGAGGTAATGCTGAAACATGGGTATTCTTGATGTTATACAACCCGAGCTTACCTCAACTTCGGTAGGATTATGAAATGCTTCAATCAGGTGATCAAAAAAATGGGAGTCTTTCGAGTAGTAAAGCCGCTTAATCGCTAATGCTTGAATGAATGTATTTGGGTGTAGCCTTAGGACGTTAGCTTCTTCTTGATTGATATGCTTTTGAAACCACCTTGTCGTTTCGTAATGGGTAGAGGGTGTTCCAGGAATTCCGGTTGCTGCGCCTGGTATGTTGGTGTACTTCTCGAGTACTTGGAGCGTATCTATCGTTTGGAGTCTAAGCTGTGCGTAGGACTCAATGTTGAAGGTCGGTGTAATGCTATCGAACGTGAGATCGCAGTCAATTTCAAATATCTCTTCTCCATGCGTACATGCACATGTTGTGCAAATTATAGCGAGATAGAGGAGGAACTTCATACTGCACTTTGGAGAGTAGATGAAGAGTGACTTTGTTTTGGTGGGCTGCGATGCGATTTACATTATTGTGTTTTCGTCGTGCCAGTAGGTACCTCCCCTGTATGAGCGCGGGTTTTCAACCCGGCGATAATATTTGTATGAGCTCGTGTCTTCTCGGGGTAATGAATATACCTGCTCGTAAATAGAGGTACCTATCGGCCAATCGCATATTCTCACGTATTCAGCCTAACACGTCTGACTAATAGCGTCTCACATGCCCCCCTCATTCATCCTCCTCAACTGCTCCCGTTGCTCTGCCAAGGTCTTTACACCATATTCAAGGCGCTCGGCATCGGTAACCTGTGTAGTATCGATGTCTCGTTGTATCCAAGGTTCACCAATCATTTGGAAGAATTGGGTGCCATAGATCTGTG